>NZ_OY781981.1:1388333-2082500 GCF_963677565.1 uncultured Draconibacterium sp.
AGGATTTTAATAATGTTGTTGTTTCGATCAAATCGAGTAATACACGCGTAATGGTTTACACCGTGCGTTTGCTGAACTTTAAAATGCGCCTCGAGGACATGAAATTCCCCATTCATTTGGGGGTAACTGAAGCCGGCGAAGGCGAAGACGGACGAATAAAATCAGCTGTGGGAGTAGGAGCTCTTCTTGCCGATGGAATTGGCGATACCGTGCGTATTTCGTTAACCGAAGCGCCGTTAAACGAAATTCCGGTGGCTTTAAAGCTTGTAAATCATTTTAAACGTTACCAGAATCACGAGCCAATTTCGGCACCAATGATTGCTCAGACCAATCCGTTTGAGTACGAACGACGAGATACCCGTCCGGTACTGAATATGGGTGGACAGGAGCTTCCGGTGGTAATTGCCGATTTGGGTGACAGAAGCCTGCGCGAAATGATACCGATCAGGGGAAAACTGGTTCCCGATTATTTTATTTCCGGCAATAAAATTCTTGATATCGAAGGTGAAGAATACCCGGTAATTACGCTCGAGGAATACTTGTTTGAAAGCACACGCTGGGGACGAATGAAATTTATTCGTACCAACAAAGCGGAGTTCGACCGTTTTATGGATATGCACCCCGAGATTATCATGAAATTGAAGCAGACCCGGAAAACGGTGCTTATTCTTGAAAGTTACAATGCTAATCCGATGGCCGAGTTGAGAGCGTTCTTTATGTCGCTTGAAACGCACATTTGGAAAGTGCCTGTTGTGCTTTACCGCCGATACAACGAAAGTCGTTTGGATGATCTTCAGATAACTGCTTCGGCCGACCTTGGAGGTTTGTTGATTGACGGATATGGCGATGGAATTTGTCTGTCGAACGACAACGAAAATATAACTTTCACCGAGCTGAAAGATTTGAGTTTTGCCATACTTCAGGCCAGCCGAATGCGTGTTACAAAAACCGAATTCGTGTCGTGCCCGGGTTGTGGACGAACCTTGTTCAATTTGCAGGAAACCACGCGTGCTGTAAAAGCACATTTTAAACATCTCGACCATTTAAAAATTGGTATTATGGGGTGCGTAGTAAACGGACCCGGCGAGATGGGAGATGTGGATTATGGTTTTGTGGGAGCCGGCAATAACAAGGTAAACCTGTATAAAGGGTTAAAGCCGATTAAACGTCACATTCCATACGAAAATGCTGTGGAAGAACTGGAGCAACTGATTCGCGAAAATGGCGACTGGAAAGATCCGGAAGATTAATGTTTATACTATATAGTGAAAAAGGATTCGATCAATGATCGGGTCCTTTTTTGTTTTAATTGGAAACGTACTCACTACATTTGTTGGAAAACCGTCCGGTGAAGCAATGTACTCAGTATATTTGGAGAACTTGGTTCAGGCGGAGGAACGTACTTAGTACATTTGGTGAAAAACCTTTCGGGCGAGCAATGTACTCAGTACGTTTGAAAAACTACGCGTCGGTGAAGCAATGTACTTTGTACATTTGAAGAAATATGTTCGGTGGAGCAATGTACTCAGTACATTTGAAGAAAGCTGGAAAAGGTAAACGATTAATAGTCACGCATTTCGACAAGGAGCTCATTCAATCGTTCCTGGAATGATTCCAGTCCTTCAATTTCTGTCGATGGATCATAACGGATTTCGTGTTTGTTATCAAGCTGGGTTATTCGAATAATTTCATCGCAGCCATCAAAGCTAACATTCATAGCGTTGTAATCCAACGTTCGGAAGAAACCATAGTCATATAGATTTAATAGTTCGTCCCATTCGGAGGCGCTGATCGATTTGCTCTTTGATTCTATGTCCGGGTTTTCGACCCCTATGGACGATTTGCTATAATCAATTTTATCTTCGCTAATGCTTATAATTTCGCCAACTCCCCATCCGCATTCTGTTCCATATTCAATAAGAACGTCAGGGTTGTCAGGATCATCATTACACGAGAAAAAGAAGAGCAAAAGAAATAAGAGAAGTAGTTTCTTCATACTTTTGTTTTTCAGATAGATGTGTTAAATATAAAAAAGGTTGCGCCGGCTTTATTGTTGGCTTAGCCTTGTATTTCCTATCTTTGAGTAGAACTAGATAAATAAAAGAAAATGGCACGAACGTACTGGAAACCCGGAACAATTGTTTATCCCTTACCAGCGGTAATGGTAAGTTGTGGCGAAAATCCTGAAGAATACAACATTATAACCATCGCCTGGACCGGCACCATAAACAGCGATCCGCCAATGTGTTATATTTCGGTTCGTCCGGGGCGCCATTCATACGATATAATTAAGCGAACCGGCGAATTCGTTATTAACCTCACTACCGAAAAGCTGGCAAAAGCAACCGACTGGTGTGGCTGCCGTTCGGGGCGCAAGTACAACAAATGGAAAGAGATGAACCTGACGCCCGCGCCTGCAAAAATGGTTAAAGCTCCAATAATCGATGAGTCGCCGGTAAACATCGAGTGTCGCGTAAAAGATATTGTGGAACTGGGCTCGCACCACATGTTTATCTCCGAGGTGGTAAGTGTTTCCGTCGACGATACGTATATGAATGAAGAACAGGCTTTCAGTTTTTCGAAAGCAAATCCTTTGGTATACAGCCACGGCCATTATTTCGGAATGGGAAAACGGATTGGCAAGTTTGGTTGGTCGGTCGAGAAAAAGAAAACGAAAAAGAAACGCAGGAAGTCATAATTTCCAATCCACCGGCGAATGAAATAAATCATTCTTTTTAAACAATTTCCGCTCTTTTTTTGTAATCCTTTAAACTTTCTGAAGACTATTCAGAATAATATTTAATTGTGATAAAATGAAGAGCATCTATTTAGTAGCACTAATTTTTTTAATGAATTTAGGAATGGTAACAGCACAAACAAATCCGTTACTCGGAGATTTTAATACACCGCATGATGCGGCACCTTTCGATAAGATTAAAAACGAGCATTTTATGCCGGCTTTCGAGGAGGGAATAAAAGAAGGCAAGGCCGATGTGGATAAAATCAAAAATAATCCGGAGGCACCAACTTTCGAAAACACCATCGTGGCATTAGACGAGGTTGGCCGTTTGTTAACACGTACATCGGGCATATTTTTTAACCTGATGAGCTCGGAAACCAACGACGAATTGCAGAGCATAGCACAAGAAGTATCGCCAATGCTTACAGCTTTTCAGAACGATATTTCGTTAGATCCTGTACTTTTTGAGCGCATAAAAGCCGTTTACAACAAAAAGGAAGAACTGGATTTAACTACCGAGCAACAAACGCTTCTGGAGAACAACTACATTGGTTTTGTGCGTAGCGGAGCAAATTTGTCGGATGCCGATAAGGAGAAATTCCGCGAGTACAGCACCGAGTTGTCGAAATTAAGTCTCGATTTTGGTGAGAACGTATTGAAAGAAACCAACAATTACGAGCTGAACATTACTGACGAAAATAAGCTGGCCGGTATGCCCGAAGGCGCATTGGAAGCAGCTGCCGGTAAAGCAAAAGCAAAGGATAAAGAAGGTTGGATTTTCGATATTTCGATGCCAAGCTACCTGCCGGTTATGAAATATGCCGATAACCGCGAATTGCGAAAAGAGCTCTATATGGCGTACAATACCAAATCGTTTAAAGGCGACGAATTCGACAACCAGAAAAACGTAAAACGAATTGCTGAGTTGCGCCTGGAAATGGCAAAACTTTTGGGTTATAAAAACTATGCCGATTACGTTTTAGAGCGCCGAATGGCAATGAATGCCGACGGTGTTTATGGTTTGCTTAACGACTTGTATGCAGCATCGTATAAGGTGGCAAAAGAAGAAAAAGCAGAGATTGAAGCTTATGCGCGCAAGAGTGGGTTCGAAGGCGATTTAATGCCTTGGGACTGGAGCTATTACAGCGAAAAACTAAAGGTTGAAAAATTCGATCTGAACGACGAAATGCTAAAACCTTATTTCGAGTTAAGCAGCGTAATCGATGGCGTTTTCGGATTGGCAACCGAGCTTTTTGGCGTAACGTTTAAGGAGAACAAAGAAATTCCGGTATATAACGACGAGGTTACTGCTTACGAAGTGTTTGACGCCGACGGAACTTTCCTTTCCCTGTTTTACACCGATTTTCACCCGCGCCCCGGAAAACGTGGTGGTGCCTGGATGAACGATTTTAAAGGGCAGTACATGGATAATGGCGTTGATTCACGTCCGCATGTAACCATTGTAATGAACTTTACTCGTCCGACCTCAAGCAAACCGGCGCTGCTAACGTTTAGCGAAGTGGAAACATTTATGCACGAATTTGGCCACGCACTGCACGGAATGCTGGCAAAATCAACTTATGCAAGTTTGTCGGGAACTAATGTTTACCGCGACTTTGTTGAGCTTCCATCTCAAATTATGGAAAACTGGGCGGTTGAAAAAGACTTCCTCGATCGTTTTGCAAAACATTACGAAACGGGGGAGCCTATTCCTGCAGAGTTGGTTCAGAAAATTGTTGATTCGCAAAATTACCTGGCCGGATATCTTTCAATTCGTCAGCTGAGTTTTGGTTATTTAGATATGGCCTGGCACACACTTGAAAAACCTTTCGCGGGTGACGTGAAAGATTTTGAAGAAAAGGCGTGGAAGAAAACACAGATCTTCCCCGAGATTGATGGCGTATGTATGAGTACACAATTCGGTCACTTGTTTGCCGGTGGTTACGCGGCCGGATATTACGGTTACAAATGGGCCGAAGTGCTGGATGCCGATGCATTTAGTGTGTTCAAAGAAAAAGGCTTGTTCAATAAAGATGTGGCTGCATCGTTCCGTAAAAACATTTTGGAAAAAGGAGGAACTGAGCACCCGATGATCCTTTACAAACGTTTCCGCGGGCAAGAGCCAACTGTTGATGCACTGCTTGAACGTAGCGGACTGGTTGAAGGTCATAAAACTGTAAATCCGTAAGGTTGAACAGAAAAGATATAGCAAAAGGCATCTCTTTGTGAGGTGCCTTTTTTTATGAACTTAATGAACTGTATTTGGTGTGTATTGTTGCTCAACAGCAGAATAGAGCAGTTACTATAAGTATATTTATTTTATATCTTTACTAATATCAATACCTTACACAACCAATGAAAGCCAAAAACGAACAAATGCACCGCGGCCTTACAAAAACCGACAAAAAGAATTTGAGAAATCAATGTAAAATGGGAATGAGTTTATCATTGCTGGTATTTGTTTTTGTAACAATTATAGGAGTGATGATTTACGAGTTAGCCATCGACTCGGATCCTAATGGATTGAATATTAAAATGGCAGTTTTAATCGCAATTGGAGCGTTAGTTGTTTCAGTGCTGCTAAATCTGCTGATAAGTCATAAATACTATCTTGATTTGCAATTCAATGAAAAAGTTCAGGTAATAAAAACATTGATGAGCAAATCAAATACAGATGTTTATAATGCCTCCGCACCGCGCAGCGGAATGTCTAAAGCTTATAATGAAAAGTTTGAGTTTGTTGTTGATGATACAAAGTTCGACGTTGATAAAGAATTGTTTGAACGTTGTGCCGAGGGCGATCAACTGATTTTTAATTATGCTCCGAAAAGTGAATTTTTACTGAGTATTGAAAAAAGTGAGAAGCGAATAAAGGCAAAAGTGAATTTGCTGTAAGTAAACATAGTTAGTAAAATCAATATCAAATGAAATCTATTCTTATTTTTGCAATGTTTCTTGTATTGTTGTCATCTTGTAATAGTATTGAGCCAGAAGACTTTGATGATTTTTATGAAAGATTTCATCAAGATTCATTATTTCAGCAAAGTCGGTTGAAATTTCCAATTCAAGGTTCATACAAAGATTTCGACACTACCATGGAATGGACTTCTTCTAATTGGGGATTTATTAGAAATACAGTTAGCGAAATCGATTCTACGGAGTATGACATTATTTTCAAGAAATCGAAAAGAAAGGTTATCGAACAAATAAATTGTAAAGATTGCGGATTAACCTTTGAAATTAGATTTGAAGTAATTGACCAGAAATGGTATCTGACTATGCGACAAGATAATAACTTTTAGAAGATAGACCTTAGTGATGTGAGTCCCAAAGGAGTAGAAACGAAAGTGAAGCAAAAGTGAATTTAGCCATGTCATACTTGGAGTGAGGGCATGGCTAAATTCTTTGTTAAAAGAAATCGTTGAATTCTTCAGGACTAGCATTCTTATTCTCCAGTTCATCGCAATCGAGGTTGATGTTAAAGTTGGCTGGTCGTTTGAATTCCATTTCGTCTTCTTTGTATCCGATTGATTCATCGGCTAAAACCTTCTTATAAAAGTAACCCCATATTGGCAGTGCCATATTGGCTCCTTGTCCGGCTGCAATAGTTTTAAAGTGAATGCTTCGTAAATCGGCACCGGTCCAAACACCAGCAGTAAGCTTTGGTGTTGTACCGATAAACCAGCCATCGGAGTGGTTTTGTGTGGTTCCGGTTTTCCCGGCAATGGGCATGGTAAAACTACCATAATCTTCTGTAACGCGTTCTCTTCCAAGATTTGAGAACCGTAAACGAATTCCGGTTCCTTCGTCAATCACTCCTTGCAATAAGTTCAGCATCAGGTAAGCGGTTTGTTCATCGATGGCCTCATGGCGCTCAGGAACAAAACGTGCAATTACGTTGCCGTGGCGGTCTTCAATTTTTGTAACAAAATAGGGCTTTATAAATACACCCAAATTTGTAAATGTGTTAAACGCGCCAACCATTTCATAAAGCGTAACATCCGATACCCCAAGGAACATCGAGTTTACCGGATCGATGGGGCTGTAAATTCCCATGTGTTTCATTACATCAACTACCGCCTGCGGATTGTACTGTTTTAGTACCCAGGCCGAAATGCGGTTTTTCGAGTTGGCAAGCCCCCATTTTAAGGTGACCATTTGTCCATCCATTTCCGGATCAACATCCGAATCTTTTGGCTCGTAAATAGTGCCGTCCCACTGGATAAACTGTTGACTTACGTATGGAACTTTTGTACATGGAGTAAGTCCGTTTTGCATGGCCAGCGTGTACAAAAATGGTTTAACGGTTGAACCAACCTGGCGTTTTCCGCCTTTTACCATGTCGTACATAAAATGCTTGTAGTTGGGACCGCCAACATAAGCTTTTACTTTCCCGGATTCAGTATCCATAGCCATAAACGACGAGCGGAAGAATTTCAGGTAATATTTTATTGAATCCATCGGAGTCATCAAAGTATCTACTTCTCCGCTCCATTTAAAAACGTTCATTTCCACCGGCTTGTTAAAAGTTTCCTTTATCTCATCGAAACTTTTACCTCTAAGATTCATTACCCGGTACCGTTCGCTTTTGCGTATCTCGCGGTCTAACAAATCTTCAACCTCTTCGTTACTCATATTGTTGGCAAACGGAGGATTGTCAAGATCCGACATGCTGCCGTCGAACAAAGGTTGCAGGTCGTAACGCAGGTGTTGTTCAACTGCTTCAATGGCATATTTCTGCATGCGCGAATCCAGGGTGGTATATATTTTTAAACCATCCGTATAAATATTGTAAGGTTCTCCGTTGGGTTTTTTGTTTTTATTACACCAACCAAACAAGGGATTGTTTTCCCATTCATCCAGGTCTTCTATATATTTCTGTTCCTGCCACGAAGCATAATTTTCGCGTTCGGGTTTTTTGGCGGTGAGTGTTAAACGCAGGTATTCGCGGAAATATGGAGCAGGACCAAGTTTATAATCTACTTTTTTATACTCTAAATCCAGCGGAAGTTGTTTTACCGAATCCGCTTCTTCCGGAGTAATGTAACCGTATTTTTCCATCTGTCCCAGCACAACGTTGCGGCGTTGCAACACCATATCGGGGCGACGAACCGGATTGAATAGCGAAGAGTTTTTCGCCATTCCAACCAACATGGCTGCCTGGTGGAGTTGTAATGAGTCGGGCTGAACATTAAAATATACATCGGCTGCCGAACGAATTCCCACAGCGTTGTTCAGGTAGTCGTATTTGTTCAGATACATCAAAATAATTTCCTCTTTGGTGTAACTGCGCTCCAGTTTTACGGCAATAACCCATTCCTTAAATTTTCGGAGAACGAGCTCTATGCTACTCGAAAATCCATCGCGCGGGAATAACATTTTTGCCAGCTGCTGACTTAGGGTACTTCCACCTCCTGAACTCGTATCATTGGTAACAATTCCTTTAACAACGCGAATTAGCCCACGAAAATCAATTCCCGAATGATCGTAAAAACGTACATCTTCAGTTGCCACCAACGCATTAATTAATTGTGGCGGTAAATTTTCGTAATTTACGTAGGTTCGGTTTTCCTGGTTGAAATATTTATCAATGGTGGGCCCGTCTTCAAAATAGATTTCAGATGCCAGAATATTTTGCGGATTTTCCAGCTCTTCAAAACTTGGCATAAATCCAAGCTTTCCCTTGGCTATCAGAAAGAAAAGAAGAAAAACGGAAACGATCCCCAGTGCAACGATCGACCAGAAAATAATGATGTATTTTTTAAAGCTTTTTTTTGTCTCGCTCATGAATTTCGCTCATTTTAATGTGGCAACAAATATATACCATTCTGCTATGGCAACAACCTAAATAACGCCCCGAAATTGGATAATATTTTATTTTTTAAAAAATAAAATCGTCATTTTCAATTAAATAGAAAATGAAAAAATAGCGCATTAAATTTTGAACTTAGCTTATCATTTTCTTTAATTTGCAGAATTTTTAGAACGGATTAGAACGAATATGCACAAAAACCTGGTTATAGTCGAGTCTCCTGCAAAGGCGAAAACAATAGAAGGATTTCTTGGAGAAGGATACGTGGTGACCTCAAGTATGGGACACGTTAGAGACCTGGAAAAGAAAGACTTCGGGATTGATATTGAGAACAATTATCAGCCCAGATACAAAGTTTCTTCCGATAAGAAGAAAATAGTAACAGAACTGAAAAAGTTAGCAAAGGAGGCCGAAACGGTTTGGCTCGCTTCCGATGAAGACCGCGAGGGAGAAGCAATAGCCTGGCACCTGAAAGAGGTGCTGAAGCTAAAAGACGATAAAATAAAACGTATAGTTTTTCACGAAATTACCAAAGATGCCATTACGCGTGCCGTTGAAAATCCACGCGATATCGACGAGCATCTGGTAAATGCACAGCAGGCCCGCCGTGTGTTAGACCGCATTGTGGGTTTTGAAGTGTCGCCGGTTTTGTGGAAAAAAGTAAAACCATCGTTAAGTGCCGGTCGTGTGCAGTCGGTAGCAGTTCGCCTAATTGTTGAGCGCGAGCGCGAGATTCGCGATTTTAAATCGGAAACCTGGTTTCGTGTAAACGGATACTTTTTGGTGCCCGATGAAAATGGAAATACCACCGAATTAAAAGCAGAACTTTCAAAACGTTTTAAAACCCGCGATGAGGCCAACGCTTTCCTCGAAAAGTGTAAAACTGCCGAGTTTAAAGTAAGCGATGTGGTGAAAAAACCCGGGAAAAGATCACCGGCGCAACCATTTACAACATCAACATTACAGCAGGAAGCAAGTCGAAAACTAGGATTTTCGGTGTCGCAAACCATGGCAGTTGCACAGCGCTTGTACGAAAGTGGTAAGATTACATACATGCGTACCGACTCGGTCAACCTGTCGGGTTTGGCAATAAATACTTCGAAACAAAAGATTACTGAACTTCATGGCGAGAATTATGTGAAGATCAGGAAATTTAAAACCAAAGCAAAAGGAGCACAGGAAGCACACGAGGCTATTCGTCCAACATACATAGAAAACCAAACGGTTGACGGATCGTCGCAGGAGCAACGTTTATACGAACTGATCTGGAAACGAACCATAGCTTCGCAAATGGCAGATGCCATTTTGGAGCGTACCAACGTAACAATCGATGTGTCGAATGCATCAGAGAAATTTCAGGCAACCGGCGAGGTGATTGTTTTTGATGGATTCCTGAAAGTTTATATCGAGTCGACTGACGATGAAAATGCAAACGGAAACGGGCAAACGCTGATTCCGCCGGTTCATGTAAACGATCCGCTCAAAATGACCTCAGTTGTTTCAACGCAACGTTTCTCGCAGCGCCCGCCACGATTTACAGAAGCGTCGCTGGTAAAACGTTTGGAAGAGCTGGGAATTGGTCGTCCGTCAACTTACGCGCCAACTATTACAACGGTTCAAAACCGCAACTATGTTGTAAAAGAAGAACGCCCGGGTGTGGAACGCAATTATACTGTTCTTACCCTGCAAGACGGAAAAATTAAAGAAGAAGATAAGACCGAGATTACCGGTGCTGAAAAAAATAAGCTGTTTCCAACCGATATAGGAATTGTAGTTAATGATTTTCTGATGGATAATTTCGATCAGATTATGGATTACAATTTTACCGCAAATGTTGAAAAGGAATTTGATGATATTGCTGACGGGAATAAGGTTTGGAATGAAATGATTGATAAGTTTTATCAACCGTTTCATGGTAAAGTAGAACATGCCCTTGAAAATGCAGAACGCTCGAAAGGAGAACGTATTTTGGGTGTTGATCCGAAAACCGGAAAAGAGGTGTCGGTGAAAATCGGCCGATTTGGACCATTGGCACAATTAGGTGAGGCTTCGCAGGAAGAAGGAGCAGAAAAACCACAGTTTTCAAGCTTGCGCACTGGTCAGCATATTGAAACTATTACGCTGGAAGAAGCACTCGACTTGTTTAAATTGCCGCGCGAACTGGGAGAGTACGAAGACAAAAAGGTAACTGTTGCCATCGGTCGTTTTGGTCCGTATGTGCGCCACGATAATAAATTTGTTTCGCTTGGTAAAGAAGACGATCCGTACTCTGTGCAACTCGACAGAGCAATTGAGCTGATCGAAGCAAAACGCGAAAAAGATCGTAAAGCTGTCATTAAAAAGTTTGATGAAGATGCAGAACTTCAAGTGCTTAACGGCAGATGGGGGCCATACATCAAGCACGGAAAAAAGAATTACAAAATACCCAAAACGACTAAGGCCGAGGAGCTAACTTTCGAGGATTGTATGAAGATCATTGAGTCGGCTCCCGAACCAAAAAGTCGACGTGGTAGAAAAAAATAAAGAATAAAGGCAGGTGATTTGATCATTTGCCTTTATTTTTAAAAGCAAAAAAATGAATTTGTTTCCCTATTTCGATGCGGTTGATTTTTCGCAGTATATCGACGATGTACCGTTTGCCTGGAAATATTCGATAGGTGCTACCATTGAAAAGAACACCTTAAAATTGCAGGAAGGCCGTTTGAAAAACATTGAACTGGCTATTGTTGGCGTTCCGTTTAACAGCGAAAACGATGATTTTAAACGAACATCAACACCCGATAAATTGCGCAAAGCACTTTACGGTTTAGCCGGAGTGGGGAAATTGAATATTATTGATCTCGGTAACCTGAAAGCATCAACCAGTCACAAAGGAAACTACCTTGCCCTGCGCGATGTGGTGGATTATTTGAGCGAGTTGGATATTGTAACAATCGTTTTAGGAGGAAGTCAGGATTACAGTTATGGTGTTTGTCAGGCTTTTCGATCCAATCCGTTTTTCTCGTTTAGTGCTATCGATGCCTTTTTAGATGTGAAAAAGGGTGTTGAGTCGCTAAGTTCTACAAACTACCTTTCGCAGGTTTTTAAAACCATGCCCGATCTTTTTCAGTTTAATTTGCTGGCCTATCAAAGTCATTATGTACCCGATATTTATTTCGAGAAAACCAAAGGAATTGGTGCGCACCTGCGTTTGGGAAAACTCCGGGATAATATTGGCGATGCCGAACCAGTTCTCCGGAACAGCGATTTTTTAACTTTCGATATGGCAGCTTTAAAGGCTTCGGAAGCTCCAAATAGTCTGAATCTTCCGAACGGTTTATATGCTGACGAGGCTTGCCAACTAATGAAGTATGCCGGCGCAAGTAATCGTTTGAAAGTATTTGGCTTGTTCGGATTAAATATAAGGGTGAAACCCGAAGAATTATCGGTAAACCTGGCAGCGCAGCTAGTTTGGTATTTTGTGCAGGGCTACCTAATTCGCGACAAACGTAAACCGGGGCAGGGTGATGGTTTTTCCCTTTTTAGTGTCGAGATTCCTGAGCTTTCAGCACCTCTTGTTTTTTATAAAAACGATTTCACTGGGCAATGGTGGATTCAGGTTCAGGCAATAAACAGCCAAACCATTTGTTTTGCCTGTTCAGAAAAAGATTACGAAGCAGCAAGAAGTAATGAAATTCCTGCGTTTTGGTTGAAATATGTTCAAAAAACCGACGAAGTAGTAAAATAATACCCCTTTATAACCGTTCTTTGCATACCTTGTTAACAGTTGATTGTTACAAACAACATAATTTTGTTTCTTTGCCGCAGCAGAGAAAAGGCTAAATTGCCCTATGAAAAGAGAAGTATGAAGAAGGCTATATCTTTTTTATTTTTAATAATGTCGGTTACAATAGCTACTTACGGTCAGTTAGATCCACAATACACCAACAACATGTATTATAAATTGGGTGTGAATCCGGGATTTGCCGGGACGGGTGAAGCTATAACCGGTTTAATGATTAACAGATATCAGTGGTCAGGGCAAAGCAAAGTGCTTGTATTTAGTGCCGATGCCGCCGTTAATGCATTTGGAAGGTCTGAAGGTGTTGGAATAAGTGTAATGAGCGATAAGCTGGGTTTCTACGATAATACCTGGGTAACCTTAAGTTTAGCCCATAAAGTAACTACTTCGCTGGGGACGCTTGGGTTAGGACTTTCTCCCGGTGTTTTTAATTTTAGTCTTAACGGAGAATGGGAAGTACCAGATGCAGGTATGCTTGTACAACCAGAATCAGATCCTTCAATTCCTCAGGGAGAAGTAAGTCAGGTAGGATTTGATGTGGGATTTGGCGCTTTTCTTTATACGAACAATTACTATGCTGGCCTTTCGGTAACCCACCTGAATCAGGCAGCAGTAATGTATGATGATGTTGCGACTGACTTTCTGGTTCGAGATTATTATTTAATGGGAGGGTACAATATTAAGCTTCCTGATCCGTTGTTTGAATTGTGGCCGTCGTTTTTGGTTAAAACTGACTTGGCAGCTGTACAATTTGATATTAACGCAAATATTGTTTATAACGAGAAAATTTGGGGCGGTCTTTCGTATCGTCACCAGGATGCAATAGCACTGCTATTGGGAATGGAACTGTTTAACGGAATGAGAATAGGATATTCGTTCGACTTTACCACATCTGCTATGAGTAGAAGTGGTTTTGGGTCGCATGAAATATTTATAAGTTATTCCATTGATTTAGAGAAAAATCGAAATCAAAAGTACAAGAGTATTAGATTTTTGTAAATTATAGAAGAGTTTGATAGAAATAAGAAAGGAATATTAGATTTTATTATTTCATTGTTTCTACTTATTTTTAACGACTAATCAGAGCTCGAAAAGTATAAAAGACACATTATGAAAAAAATACTTTCTATTGCAACCTTATTCTTGCTTGCACTTAGTTTATCCGGCTGCTTTGGTGGTGGTTCGGGTGGAAACGGAGAGTTAACAGGAGTACAAAGAAGGCAGCGATTTAAAGAAACCCAACCGCTTGGAATGGTTTACGTTCGAAGAGGTAGCTTTAATATCGGGCCAAGCGATGAGGACGCAAGTAGGTCAGGTGTTCCAACAAAAACAGTATCACAAGAGCCATTTTGGATGGACGATACCGAAATCACCAATAATGAATACCGTCAATTTGTTAGCTATGTTAAAGAATCGATGGCCCGTCGGATGTTAGGCGATCAATATCCTGAATTTATGATTACTGAAGACAGGGATGGAAACCTCATTGACCCACCGAAAATAAACTGGCAGGAAAAGATTGATTGGGAAGATCCTGATATGCAAATGGCCATGGAAGATTTGTATTATCCTGAAAACGAACGTTTCTTTGGTAAAAAGAGTATCGATACCCGCAAACTTGTATACGAATATTGGTGGGTAGACCTGAATCAGGCAGCCAAAAGAAGCAATAGTTTTAATTATGAAACACAACGCTACGAAGGAAATGTGTACAATGTTGATGGAGATCTGGTACCAATCGAAAACCGTTCATCTTTTATGATGCGCGATCAAGTTCATGTTTATCCTGATACATTGTGTTGGATAAGAGACTTTACTTATTCATATAATGAACCGTTGGCAACCCGTTATTTCTGGCATCCCGGATTTGATGAGTACCCGGTTGTAGGTGTTACCTGGAAACAGGTTAACGCATTTTGTAACTGGCGTACAAAAATTCAATCAGATTACTTGCAAGAAAGAGGCGAGCCAACATTAATGACCTATCGTTTACCAACCGAAGTGGAATGGGAATATGCCGCCCGTGGAGGAAAAGAATTCTCAATGTATCCTTGGGGAGGTTATTACACCCGCGACGAAAAGGGAGTATTCCTGGCTAATTTTAAGCCGCTTCGTGGTAATTATGTTGAAGATGGTTCGATAGCAACCATAAAAGTAGGAAGTTACGATCCGAATGAATTCGGATTATATGATATGGCTGGTAACGTTGCAGAGTGGACAAGCACTGCTTATGACGAAGCTGGTTACAACTATTTTAGTGATTTAAACCCAACTTTTACATACAATGCCCGAAAGGATGATCCTCCCGTAATGAAGCGTAAAGTGATTAGAGGTGGTTCGTGGAAAGATATTTCGCAGTTTGTGCAGGTTTCTACCCGTAACTTCGAATATCAGGATACAACCAAATCGTACATTGGTTTCAGATGTGTTCGCTCTACATTTGGCGAAGAATTTTAGTACTAATATCAAAACTTTATACCAAACGATATGAATCTGGGAGAACTTTTTAAAACTAAGCGCTGGAAAACATTCATGGGATTTGTTTATGGATGGGGGGCAGCAGTCGTTATGGTTGGTGCCTTGTTCAAACTTGAACACTGGAAAGGCTCCAGCGAGTTATTAACAGTAGGTTTGCTTACAGAGGCATTTATCTTTTTCCTCTCAGCATTTGAGCCACCAGTTGAAATTCCCGAGTGGGAAAAGGTGTATCCGGAGCTAAATGAAGATTATGAACTGGAGGAAATGAAAGAGTTAAAAGCTGAAAAGAGTGGTGGTTTAGAATCACTTTTTGGCAGCTCTGAATTAACTCCGGAACTGATGGACCGACTTGGTAAAGGATTATCAGAACTTAGTAATACCGCAAAAGGAATAAGCGATATTTCTTCAGCAACACTTGCTACTGATATGTATGTTAAAAACCTGGGATCTGCCTCCGAATCGATGAACTCATTTGCCGAAATTAACAATAAGGCAAACGAATCGATCGACAAATCGGTTGGTACTTTGATTGATTCTTACTCAGTTGCTGCAAACCAACTTAGCGAAACAGGTAAGAATCTTTCTGCGGCCTATCAAAAATCGTCAGAAGTAATTTCAGGTGAATTGGAAAACATCGGCAGCAGTTCAAAACAATACTCCGGAAACCTGGAAAGACTTAATAAGAATTTAGATACACTCAACAGCAGTTTCGAAAACCAGCTGAAAGATACTCAGGACCAGTTCAAAGCCAATCAGAAATTTAATCAGGATCTGGCAGAAATGAACAGCATTCTGACATCTTCGGTTGACGAGTTGAAAAAATACAAAGAAAATGCTGAGTCACTCAACAAAAACCTTGAAGCCTTAAATACAATTTATGGTAACATGTTGGGTGCAATGAGTTATAAAAAGTAAAGTCCGAAGCGTATGGGTGCAAAGAATTGTCCGGAAACACCGAGGCAAAAAATGATAAACATGATGTACATTGTACTCACAGCAATGTTAGCACTTAATGTTGCAGCTGAGGTACTTGAAGCGTTTCGTGTGGTAGACAGTAGTCTGCTGCAAACGCTAAAGGCAGTGGACATGCAGAACGCTCAGATTTATTCTTCGTTTGATCAGGCTTTCATAGAAAATCCGGTGAAGGTTAAAGAATGGAAAGATAAGGCAGACGAATTAAAAAATAAATCGGCCGAGATGATCACCTACGTTTCAGCAATGAAAGACGAGGTAGTCGCTTATTCCGGAGAGAAACCCGTGAATGAGGACAATCCCATGGAGGAAGAGGGATTCTATCATACAAAACTGGACGGATCTGTTGTACAAGTTGTAAAAAAAGATGATCTGAACGGGCCATCAGAACTGATGATCACTCAGAAAAGAGCCAGCGATCTGAAACAAAAAGTGGAAGAATATCGTGCGTTTCTTACTTCGTTAATAAATGAAGATGACAGCGAACTCCGGGAAACCATCATAAGCGAATTAAACACTTCTGATCCTGAACGTGGATCAGGGGGAGAAGGTAATTACAAATCGTGGGAATCTGAACATTTTGAAGACAAACCTTTGATCGCGGTAATGACTTTGCTTTCAAAGATTCAAATTGATGTAAAGAACTCTGAAGCATACGTTGCAAAATATCTGTATGCTGAAATTGATGAAGGTTCATTCAAATTTAATCGTTTGGGAGCCCGCGTTATCGCCAATTCAAATATTGTTTTGATGGGCGATGAATACAAAGCTGAAGTTTTCCTCGCTGCTGAAGATACCACTCAACAACCTGTGATTTTGATCAACGGAAGTGAAGTGGATGTTCAGGATGGAAAAGCAACATATATAGGGAATACCAGTCAGTCAGGTAGATTTACATGGAGTGGTTTGATTAAGTATAAAACACCTGGAGGAATTATTAAGAGCTATCCGTTTGAGCAGGAGTACCAGGTTTCAGAACCAACTGTTACCATGTCGGCTACTAAAATGAATGTATTTTACAAAGGACTTGAAAATCCTTTTGACGTGGGTGGAGGTGCAATTCCGAATGAAGATCTGGAAGTTCAAATGACCAATGGTACAGTTACCAAACAAGGCGATGCTTATGTAATTGAACCAACTGACCTTGATGAATTGGGCCGTAAAACCAAAGTAAGTGTTTACGCAACAATTAACGGAAGCCGACGTTTGATAGGTACAACCGATTGGCGCGTAAAACGAGTGCCCGATCCGGTTGCACAAATAAATGGACAGTCAGGTGGCGATATACGTAAAGAGGTATTGAAGATTCAGGACGGTATTATGGCAGTACTTGTAGATTTCGATTTTGAGTTTGGTTACAGAGTTACCCAATTTACAATGGAAACAACCGCACAGGGAGGTTATACAAACCGATATCCATCGAATTCAAATCGATTTACAGCCGAACAAAAAGCTGCGTTGGACAGAGTGAATATTAATAGTATAGTTTATATAGGTGATATTAAGGCTGTTGGAGATGATGGAAGTGTCCGGGATCTCGATCCGATATCATTCAAAATAAAATAGAAAATTATGAAGAAGATAGTTGTTTATATTGGATTGCTTGTTTTTGTTTTAGGCGGCATGCATAAAAGTGCCGATGCCCAAATCGTAAACGGAGCATATAAACAAAACGATATTTACGAGAAAAAGCCAATGCCATTGGTATCGGTTCGCGAAGCAGATGTTTTCTGGCAGAAAACGCTGTGGCGTGTTATCGACTTACGCGAAAAAATGAATATTCCTTTGTATTATCCGACAATACCAATTTCGGATCGTACGAACCTGATTTCTTTATTGTTAAAAGGAATTGAAAATGGACAGCTTACGCCATATGATGCACAAGCTGATGACGATTTCAAAATACCAATGAGCTATTCACAGGTAAAGGCAAGATTTGGGGCAGAAGCAACTACGGAAGAGAAGATCGATTTTGATACTGGCGAACGGACTTCTGTTACTGTTCAGGGCGAAATTCGTCCAAACGAAATCAAACAATACATGATTAAAGAACAATGGTATTTTGATAAACAAACTTCTACTTTAAATGTACGCATTCTTGGTATATGCCCAATTCGTGAATACATGCGTGATGGAGATACTTCTGGACAGGTACAGCGCCAAAAAGTATTCTGGGTTTATTATCCAGAAGCACGTCCGTTGTTGGCGACGAACCTGGTTCAGAATCCATACAACGAAGCACGTCAGCAATCTTTCGACGATATGTTTATAAAACGAATGTTTAACAGCTATATCGTGAAAGAATCTAATATGTACAACAATCGTGACATCAGTTCGTACCTGGTAGGAAAAGATGCGATGCTGGAATCAAAAAGAATTGAAGACAAAATTTTCAATTACGAACAAGATCTTTGGGAATACTAATTTGATAAATAGCATAAAAAGAAGCCTTATGTTGCCATAAGGCTTTTTTTTGAAACAATTTAAAAATTGATAGGGCGTTTATAAAAGTAGCATCGAATAACTTTTTAATGAGAAAAACCATCACATACTTGTTTATACTTACGCTGTTTTTTGCCTCATGCAAGAACGAGAGCAATAAGTACCTTACCTTAGGTAAAGGAACAAGCAAGAAGTGGTTTGAGCCAACGCCATTTGGAATGGTTTACGTTGAACGGGGATCATATAATATCGGATCGAACGATGATGAACTTTATGATCAGTCGCATTCAAGAACCGTTTCAACCGAGGCTTTTTGGATCGATGATACTGAAATCACCAATAACGAATACCGGCAGTTTGTATATTGGGTGCGCGATAAAAAGGCACGCGAACTGCTTGGGCAAACATATACTGATTTTCTGATTACAGAAGACAAATACGGTGCGCCGCTTGAAGAACCAAAAATTGATTGGGACGAGCGAATTGAGTGGGATGATCCCGAGTACCAGATGGCGATGGATGAATTATATATCCCGGAAAACGAACGCTTTGGATACAAACGTGAAATCGATGCCCGTAAGTTGGTTTACGAATATTATTGGGTGGACTATAAACAAGCTGCTAAACGAAGCAATGCGTATAATTTCGAAACGCAAAGATACGAAGGAAATATTGTGAATTCCGATGGAGAATTGGTACCGATTGAAAACCGAAGTTCATTTTTAATGCGTGAATCGGTTCCTGTTTATCCTGACACACTTTGTTGGATCAGAGATTTTGCCTACACCTACAACGAGCCCTTTACAATGAAATACTTTTCGCACGTGGGATTCGATGACTATCCGGTTGTAGGAGTAACCTGGGATCAGGCAAGAGCCTTTTGCAATTGGCGTACCAACTTAAAAGTTACTATGGTCGACCGGTTTAACGAAACACCGGCACATGATTTTCGCCTGCCAACCGAAAGCGAATGGGAAATCGCAGCGCGTGGAGGAATGCACAATAATATGTATCCGTGGGGAAGTTATTATACCCGTAATGTAAACGGTTGTTTTGTAGCTAATTTTAAGCCCTTGCGAGGTAATTATGTAGCCGATAGCCCAACGACTACTACGACGATGAAAGCGGGGCAATTCGATCCAAATGCAATTGGTGTTTACGATATGGCTGGTAACGTGGCAGAATGGACTTCGACAGCATTTTTCGAAGGTGGATATAATGCCATTCATGATCTTAATCCGGAGATTCAGTATAACGCCAGGCCCGATGATCCTGCAGTAATGAAAAGGAAAGTAGTTAGGGGTGGCTCCTGGAAAGATATTGCCTACTACATTCAATCGGGAACACGGTCTTTCGAGTACCAGGATACCGCAAAATCATACATCGGATTCCGTTGTGTGCGCACATCATTTCGCGACGATCTTGGAGGCCGCCGTGGTATTCAGGAATAAAACCAATTCTCTTTTTAGAACATTAAATTCAATCCGCCGAATACAGTAATTTCAGGCATTGTGTAGTAACGATTTACCTGATAATTTGTACTAAGCAAATTTTCACCACTTACATAAAGTTTTAAATTTCTTGTCAGATTGTAGCTGGCTTTCGCATTTAACAAGCTGTAACTTTCAAGGTTGGTAACGGCAGTTGGATCGTTGTCTAATTCCGAAATATACTGCATGTTGGCTACCAATAAAAGTTTCTTAATACGGTAAGATGCATTTAAGAAAAGATGATGTTCCGGTGTGGCATAAACCGGATTCTTCATATTGGTATAACTGTAGGTTGCATTGAGCGCAAGTTGCTTTGTTGGCATCGCATCCAGCGAAAATTCAATTCCTTTATTCGAGACCTCGCCGGTATTTTGGTAGCCGTTTGGCTGGCCGGTGTTAACAATCAGGTTATCGCCTTTTACTAAAAATGCCGTAAGTTCTACCTGCATTTTACGATCGTAAAATGCTTGCACAATACCTGTTTCGTAATTCCAGATCGTTTCCGGGTCGAGATTAGGATTTGGTCCCCACATAAACAGTTCGCGCATTGTAGGGCTTCTTAAGCCTTTAGAGATCGTTCCTTTCCAGGTTGTTGATGGCGAGAATGAATTGGAAAATCCTATAGATGGAATCCATACCGAACCGTATTCGCTGTGATGGTGGTAACGAAGACCGGCATTAATGATTAGCTTTTCACCAATATTTTGTTGCGAAAACAAATAGGCACCAAGTTCGGTAATCGTGGTGTCGGCAAATGTCAAACCTTGTCCGCCCATTGCAAAGGTATTTTCTGCTTTCCCTCCGTAATTCATCAGGTCGAGCCCGGTGGTAAGGTTGTTGCCTTTAAAAAGCCGGAAGGTTTCATAAAGGTTTAATCCGTAATTGTGGTCGTTCGAATGAAAACCATCGGTGATTTCGTGTTCACCAAAGTTGTAGAAAAACTTCAGTGCACCCGATGCTTTTTCAAAATTATTGCTCAGCGAGAAAGATCCGTAACCGCGTAAAATATCTATCGTTTCTCCGGGCGATGCATTAAGTGTATCTGGACCCGGATCTGAAGCATCGAAAGCAGCCACACTAAAATCAGCTTCAGCTTCAAAATGGTCGCTGATTTGGTAGCCTAATTTAAGGTAACCGTTAGTTATTTTAAAATCAGAATGAGATCGGTGACCATCAGTTTGGTCGTGATTGCCCGACAGAAATAGGCTGAATTTATCCTTTTTAAAACCAATTGAGCCCATGTATTTCTGCGTGTTATACGATCCGTAAGTTATCCGTCCGTTACCATTAAATCCATCCGCATCTTGCTTCTTGGTGATAATGTTTATAACACCTCCCATCGCATTCGATCCGTAAAGAATGGATGCGGGCCCGCGAATTACCTCCACGCGTTCAACATCTGAAGCTACGTACGAATCGGGAAGTGGATGCCCCATAATTCCCATGAACTGCGGGTGGCCGTCGATAAGCATTAAAACACCTGTAGTAGGACTTCCGCCAATTCCGCGGATAGAAATCTGACCGGCAGATCCAGCAGCAACACCAAAACCGGTTACGCCACGTTCGGTAACAAACAATCCCGGTACCCGGCCATTTAAAATGGGTAGAAGTGCCGACTCGTCGCTTTCTTCGATCTGGCTTCGGTTTACAACCGAAACGGCCATGGGTACATTGTTGCGATTCACCTGAACTTGTGTTCCGGTAACCACAACTTCGTCGATTATTATGGTGTCGTTGGTTGCAAAGTGCATTTGTGCCTGAGCAATTCCTTGTGCTAAGAGAACGATGAAGAAACTGAAGATAAATATTCGCATTATTTATATTTATTGTGTTACGTATTAATTTAATCGTGTTACTATTTGGTCAAAAAAATTATTCTGCTTTGCTCATTACCAGTTTTCCGTGCTGTATTCCTTTCATGCTGATAAGCTGATCTGAAATTTCTGTAAGCTTTCGCGATGGACCTTTCACCGCAATAATTTCCATATAGTTTTTGTCGTTTAAATGGAAGCCCTGAGTGGAAAGAATAAAATCTTTCTGTTTGTATTGAATTTCAGCCGACTTTCTAAGTATATCCTTTTTCCCGTGGTTAAAAACGATAATAACTGCACCGGCCACAATGTTATCGCATTTCCATTTTTCCTCCACCAGATTCTTCTCTATTAGGTGACGAATGGCTCGCGAACGATTCGCAAAAGCATTTTCCTCAACGTATTTGTCGAGTGCTTCAAGCAATTCTTCATCTAACGAAACGCCAAACCTCGAAACGGCCATAGTACTACTAAATTTAATATTCGTAACACGAATGTATGAAAATCGGCTGAATCTATTGCTGTAAAATCAGGATTGTTGAAAATGCTTTATCTTTAAACAAAATAAAATGATTTGACATGACTACGATAAAAACAATCTATTTGGGCGAATTGCGTACTGAAAATGAGCACCTGCAATCGGGGAACAAAGTAATAACCGATGCCCCAACCGATAATCGCGGGAAAGGGGAGTATTTCTCGCCAACCGATCTGCTGGCAACAGCTTTGGGAAGTTGTATTATGACAATTATGGGAATTAAAGCGCGCGATAACGGTATCGACATTGAAGGAACACAAGTTGATGTGACAAAAATAATGGCTTCCGATCCGCGACGTGTAGCCGAGGTGGTTGTGGAATTTACTTTTCCGGCAAAAAACTATACCGACGAAGAAAAGCAACTGGTTGAGAGTGTTGCCGGTGTAAGTCCGGTGCCGTTAAGTTTGCACCCGGATTTGATTCAAACCATTAAGTTCAATTGGTAGTTTTAATGCTTAATAAACTTACTGCTGAAAACCCCGGAAGAATGTTCGGCGTGTAGCAGGTAAGTCCCGGAAGGAAGATCGGCGACACTGATGGTTGTTTCTGGAGTGTAGATGCGTTTTACCTCATTTCCCTGCATATCAAAAACCCGGATATTGTTAATTTGAATCTCAGTTGGAATAATCAAAGTGATTCCGGTATTGGCCGGATTGGGAAAGATTTGGAACGATTGTGTAGTTGGGATGTTGGGAACACCAACAATTGCATCGGTTTCGGATAATAACCAAAGGTCCGGATCGATTACCAGCTCAGCAACGTGAAAGTCGGTTTCAACAATAAAATTTTGTTGATTGGAGGTATGATTCAAACGAACATCAAGCGAGTCGGTTCGTCCGGAATTATACAAACGAACAGGCACAGGCATCTCGAAAAAATTAACCGATTCGTGAGTTGTGGTTTGACTCAATGTTATCATTGTTTTTCCTTCGTCTGCGGTTTTAAAATTGGCCGAGTAAACAGGATAACCTTCTCCATAAAGCCAGTCGTTAAAAAATTCTGTTAAACTGGTATCTGCTGCCAATTCAAAATGTTTTATTACATCTTCAGAGCTGGCAAAGCCATTGGCAACTGCCGAATCGGCAAAATAGTTTTTAAGTCCCTGAAAAAAGTCATCATCACCAATTACCCAACGCAACATGTGCAGCAAATAAGCTCCTTTAGCATACGATAAGCGGCTGCTGAAAATACGCGACACAGATGTCGTATCGGTAACATAAACTGCGCCATCAGGTTCTTGTTTTACCTGGTCGGAGTACACTTGTTTCCAAACCGGCCACCAATCGGTTTCAATGTTTTCGTACGAAAGCCCGGTTAAATAAGTGGCAAAACCTTCGTTTAGCCAGATATCCTGCCACGATTTAGTCGTAATATAATCACCAAACCATTGATGGGCCAGCTCGTGGGCAATCAGTCCGTAGCCAAAATTCCCCATAAAACTCATGGTTTGATGTTCCATTCCGCCTCCCCAGCCAAACTGTGCGTGGCCGTATTTTTCTGCAGCAAAAGGATATGGTCCCACCAGGTTTTCATACAACTGCATTATTTCAACGGTAACCGGGGTTTTGCTTTGGGCATTTTCAAGATCTTCAGGATACACGTAATTCAGGATTTCAATGGAGTCACCATTTTCTTGAACCAGGTAATCAGAATAGCTTTCGTAATTGGTAACGGCAATGGCAACCAAATAGGTGGCAATGGGGAAACGGTGTTTCCAATGCATGGTTCGGGAAGAATCGGTCACCTGTTCCGAAACTAAAATTCCGTTGCTGGCCGTTTTGTATTGCTCCGGCGAGGTAACGATTACATCAATCGAATCTATTTTATCGGTCAGCGACTGTTTGCAGGGCCACCACTCCATTGCTCCGTAAGGCTCTGAGAGTGTCCACAAAACAGGAGTGAATTCAGCACCGTGACTACTGGTTTCAAAAGAACCAAATCCCGATGAAGGAGGAACACCATGGTAAAAGACCGAAACGGAATCAAGCTGATTGAATGCGAGAGACTGCGGCAGTTCTATCCCAATTTTATTATTCTGATGGGTGAATGTGGCGCTATTGTTTCCAACCAAAACAGAGTCAACCGTCAATGAATCGGAAAGATCAAATTCAACGGAAGCCAGAGATTCAGTCTTACTTTTAAAATACGTGGTTACTTTCCCGGAAATGAATCGGATGGCCGGATCAACCTGCCACTCCATACGTTGGTAAACAAAGTCGGTGAGATTATTATTTTGGCTTTCTATAAAGTTTGATTTCAACAAAAAGTTCCTGCTTTCTTCCAGTGCTATTTTATCTGAAATGAAAACTTCATCTTCCTGGGCAAAAGCATTTAAACAAATGCAGAACAGAATTAATATGTTGGCAAATCGGATCATTGGATAAAGATACAATTCCGTGAGAAGATTTAAAGCCTAAAAAAAGCGAACCATAACGGTTCGCTTTTTTGTTCCCTTATTTTTTATCAAGTATCAGTTTTCGTACAACCCGTTTATTATGCATTTGCAGAATTACCAGGTATGTACCACTAATATTTTCTGATAAATTAAAATTAATCCGTTCTCCGCTCTTATAAGTTTTTCGAAGAACTTCGCTTCCGGAAATACTGGTTACCAGTAGTTCAATTTCACCCGGAGGCGGACTTTTCAAGTCAATACTTACCTCGCCCCTGGTTGGGTTCGGGTAAAGATTAATTCCGAAATCATTTGCTTCCAAAATAGAAACACCAACTTCCAGCGGATCAATACAAACACGGAAAGTGTCGTATGTTGCTCCTCCTGCTTCATCTTCAATTGTTAGTATAAAGTTGAAACATCCGGTGTCAGATTCGCTTGGAGTAAAGGTATAAATGTACTGCTCAACGGTTTCCTGAATTACAATCCAGCCGGGTAGTGCCTCATTCTCGGCATCGAGGCTGAAGACGAACGTTGTGTCGTCTAAATCACTAAAATATTCGCCCGGAATCTTGCTCACGGTATTGGATGTCGAATCACCAGCAGTCATTATCTGATCCTCAATTTCCTGCATAATTTCAGGACGATCGTTTACTGCATTTACGGTTAAAAGAAAACCGATACTGGTAGAATTACCCAGCGAATCTTGCACTGAGATATAAATACTATCGGTACCATATTGGTTATCCTGGAGAACAATATTCAGTAATGCACTACTGTCGTTTGGCAGATGATCAATGTCAAGCTCGCTGATTAAATCTGTGCCCAAACTTGAAGCCGAAAGATCGACATTCCATGTTTCGCAAGCCGTTCCTCCCGATATTCCGGTTAATAGCAGTTCAAGGGAACTGTCTTCATCCATTACCTGATCGTCGACTTCATTAATTCTCGGATTCGCGATTTGATCCAAGACTGTGATTGTAGTTGAGCAAGTTGCCTGGTTGCCTGCTGCATCTTTTACTTTAACGGTAACAGTATTTACACCAATATTTTCGCAGGTAAATTCTGTTGGAGAAACAGTAATTCTGAGATCTTCAAATTCGCTGATATCATCGTTTGATCCTTGTGCAATAGCTTCCAGATCAAAATTATCCAGTGAATAGAAACCGTCCTGACCAAGTTCCACTTCAATAGAATTACATTTTGCCGTAGGTCGAATATTATCTTCAACCACAAGGTGTAAGGTAATTGTGCTGTCGCAACCAAATATAGTTGGATATGTATTAGAGAACGTTCCCGTTTTGGTCAGTTGTTGCGACCCAAAAACAAACGGAAGTTCTGATGGACTAACTGTTTCGTAAATGTGGGTAACATAACTATCATGAACCGTTAAACTGAGCGCTACCATACTGTCGCAGCCGTTGGCAGCAACAAAACTTTCGGTAAATACACCACTTGATGTTAATGACTGACTTCCGAAAACGTATGGCAAATCGTTTTCACAAATTGTATCGGAAAAGGTTTTTTGTGCAGTATCGTTAACAGCAAAAACAAGAACTACTGTACTGTCGCAACCGGCTGTTGTTGCAAATAGTTCCGTGTAAATTCCGTCGGCAAGCAGCGTTTGAGTTCCAAAAGTGTAAGGAAGATCATTCTCACAAATGGTAACTGTATCTGCTAAACGGAAAGTATCGTTCACCGTTAAATTTAAAATTACGGTACTGTCGCAACCATTACTTCCATTAAATACTTCTGTAAAAATTCCGCTGGACGACAGCGTTTGTGCACCAAAAGAATAAGGCACGTCGCCAGCACAAATCGTTACTTCCTGATTCCGAATAGTTGAATCCAGCACATTCAGTGTAAGAATAACCGTACTGTCGCATCCGTTCTCTGCATCAAAAACTTCGGTAAATACCCCGCAAGTATCGAGGATTTGCGAACCAAAAGTAAAAGGCAATTCACTTTCACAAACTGTAATTTCTTGTTCAACAAGAGAAGAGTCTAAAACGTTAAACGTTAGTGAAACGATACTGTCGCATCCGCTTTCGGCCGTAAGAGTTTTAGTATACGGTCCGGACGTCCACAAATCATCGCCCTCCCAGTTATATGGCAGTTCGCTTTCGCAAACCGTTACAGTATCCAGAACTGCAAAAGTATCTTTTACAATCAGTGTTAAAATTACGGTGCTGTCGCAGCCATTGTCCTTAACAAAACTTTCGGAATAAACCCCGCCGGCACTGAGACTTTGTGTACCAAAAGTGAAGGGTAAAAGATTTTCACATATTTCGAGTTCTGCAGTAACCAGCGAGGTATCAAGTACATTCAGGGACAGGATTACGGTACTATCGCAACCCATCGTATTGTTGAGCTGTTTGGTGTAAACGCCCTCGTTATAAAAAGTATCTAGCCCGATTATAAGCGGAAGATCGTTTTCACAAACCGACATTTCAAGTTCTGTTAGCGAGGTGTCGTTAACAACAAGAGTTAGCGTAACAACACTGTCGCAACCAAAAGCAGTAGGAAAATCTTCGGTATAAACTCCGGCAGAAATGAGGCTTTGTTCTCCAAAAGCATACGGTAAATCGCCCTCGCAAATGGTGTCGGCCAGCCAAATACTATCCGACGGATTAATTACAAGGTTTAAGGAAACTACGCTATCGCAACCATAAGCAGTAGGAAAACTTTCGGTATAAACTCCTGCAGTTTCAAGGCTTTGTTCTCCAAATTCGTATGGTAAATCGCTTTCGCAAATGGTATCGGCCAGCCAAATACTGTCTGATGGGTTTATTACAAGGTTGAAAGAAACTACGCTGTCGCATCCATAGCTATTTATAAAAGTTTCAGTATAAAATCCTTCAGAAGTTAATTGCTGAATTCCAAGTTGATAGGGCAAATCAGATTCACACACTTCAAAATTGCCTTTTTTACTGAGAAGGATATCATCAAAAAACATCTTAGTAGTTCCGCTATTTCCGGCGCAAAGCATTACGTCAATTGTTTCAACTGTTGGGTGCATCGGAAAATCGGAAGTTGTTTCGCTTCCACTGGTGCCAGATACTAGTGTATTATTGATATAAACCTGGTACGAGCGATTGGCAAGATCATGAATCATCTTTACGTGATACCACTGTCCGGGTGTATAATCCATAATTACGTAGGTTGGGCCGCCGGAATAAGTGGCAGAAATTTTTCCGTTATAGAACTGTAAACGCGATGTTCTTGTTCCCCAGGTTCCAACATTGAAATTGCCCACTCCAATACTTCCGGTTATGCCGGAGAGTATTTTTTCGCAATTTACCCAAGCTTCAAGCGTAACTTCTGTTGGCATAGTTTCAGGTCTTCGGTAATATTCTGAAGCCCAGCCTGAGGCTCCTTCCATCTGGAAAGCTTTAATCCCGTTTTTAACCGGATTGTTGACAACAATTTGATTTGCGGTACCAGTTCCTTCGTATTTTTGAATCCAGTCAGCGGGTGCATTATTTAAATTATCACTTTCAAACGAACTGAAGAAAATTGTATCAGCATCTCCCAACCAAATGTTATGCGACGGATAAACTGTAATTCCTCCAACAATCGTATCGTATGCCGATTTTGCACTGTCGGTGTGTGTAACTATTGCAGTAACTTCGAAGGTCCCGGCATCGGAATAAATGTGTTCGGGCATAATTTCCAACGAAGTTGTTCCATCGCCAAACTTCCATTCTATAACATCGGCATCAGTAATATCAGCAGCGAAAAGAGTTGGTGTGCCTAAACAAACTGTTGAATCATCAGCCGATAAAACAACCTTTGGTTGAACCGCTTTCGAAATGGTTTTACTAACGGCACTGCTCCAATTTCCTTGTTCATCAACAAACTGAAAGCTAGCCACCGGTGTTCCTCCGGGGAAGTTGGCAACATCGATTAATTCATCTAATACCAACGATTTTACCGGAGTTGCTAACGTTACCTCGGTTGCCGAGGCAATATTATCATCAGCCCAGTAACGGTAGCCTACAACTTTATTGTCGGCAGGTAGAATTTCGTCTTCTAGATAGGTAAAAAAGTTACTTACTGCCGGACTCCAGTTTCCGCTTTTGTCTTTAAAACGGTGCGAAATTATATGCAAACCTTCACCCAACGATTTTATGTCGAGTGTTTCGTTAATTACCAAAAGTTCCTGGTTGGGCACTGAAACACTTTCCGGATTTGAATTGTCGCCATCAAACCAATATTCGTACTCCACAATTTCGCACAATTCGGGTGTTTCGTCTACCGGATAGTGTACAAACATTCCCGACACTGTTGAACTCCAGCTTCCTGCTTCATCCTGAAAACGATAGCTAATATAATGCAAGCCGTTATCCAGGTCCGAAACATCAAGTGTGGTTTCTAACTGAAATGTTTCACTTGAAGATACGGTAGATTTTTCAACGTCTGAATAATCACCATCGTACCAGTATTCCATTGCGATAATTTCGTGCATCTCGGGAGTTTCGGCTTCCGGAGAATACGTAAAGAATTTTGATACCGGAGAGCTCCAGTTTCCGGCTTCATCCTGAAATCGATAACTAACATAGTGCAACCCAAATCCTAAGCTGGAAATGTTAAGTGTGGTCTCTAATTGAAAAGTTCCGTTTGAGGAAACTGGAGAACTCTCAACTACTGAACAGTTGCCATTAAACCAGTATTCCATGGCAATTACTTCGTGTATTTCGGGCTCGTCTTCGCTCGGAACATTGTGGAACATCCAGGTGCGTGGTGCACACCATTTTCCTGCATCGTCCTGAAAACGGTAGCTCAAAGTATGTATACCAATCGACAAAGCTGAAACATCCAAATTTTCGGCAATATTTAAGCCGGAAGTAGAGGTAACAGGTTGTTCTGTTTTTCCGGCATAATCGTCGTTAAACCAGTATTCGTATTTTACAATTTCGTGTATGCCTGTGGCATTATCTTTTATAAAAAATTTCACCAAGGGTACTCCCCAAATTCCACGGCTATCTTTAAAACGGTAGGTAACGGTATGTAATCCGTTTATTAATCCGGTAACATCAACATCGGTTGTTAAATTAAAACTTGCCCCAGTTGCCGTTCCGGTTTGCATGTTGAAATAATCGGCATCAAACCAATATTGATAATCGGTAATAAAGTGTATACCCGGTGTATTACTGTCTTTGGTAAAAAACTTTACCAATGGTGCTCCCCAAACTCCCCGGTTGTCTTTAAAACGGTAGCTTATGGTATGTAGGCCATCCACTAATGCGCTAACATTTATTAAATCGGTATGATTTAAAATAGCTCCACCTGTAGTGCTGCTTTGTACTGTGCTGTATTGCCCATCAAACCAATATTCGGCCTGCACAATAGTAGTTTGTGCCTGCATGCAAAAGGGCGATAGCAGCCAAAGCAATATATAAATGTATTTTTTCATTCTTTAGATTTTAATATTTATTGATTCAAGACTTGTAGAAGTAAGACTCTCATTGTCTTTTTAATCTAAAGAACTAGCGCTCTTGCGCCTGCACTTCTATATCTACACCCAATTGATTATTGGTTACTTCATCGGTTACAGTAGCCGCATTTATGTGAGGATAGTAAGGAATGGTTTTATATGGAGTTGCTGTTCCGTAAATCCCAATGGGTGTAGTCCCGTCACTCGAAATCCAGGTTGGATCTTTAAGGGAATAATCATTGTCGTACGAAAATGTTGTTACACTGTTACTGCCACTAAGATCGGTATAAACGTCACTCAATCCGTAACCTACACTAACAAAATTACCACCTCCATCAGTTACTGAACCATTTGTGGGAAATGCTTCAGCAAGTACATTGTTAGTTAAGGTACAATCTGTACAATAAACGTTAGTTGCATTTTCATAACCAAAAGCATTGTTTATGAAAAGACATGATTCACAATTCAGAATTACCTGACTGGAGGAACCATTTGCATTAATGGCGTTATGTTTAAATTCAGATTGCTTAAAATAGGATATTGTTCCAAAAAGAATTGAATTTTGAATTGAACAGCCTTCTGCTCCTTTCGCAGTAAGACTACCATTAATAACACACTCTATTACGGTAGTCTTTAAATTCGGAGTGGTTGGATTGTTATTGTATCTGAATGTTATACTGCCGCCTATACGACAGCGCTTTATGGTAATATTTGTAACGTCTGCATCAATTCCAATCTGGAAGTTGCCGGTGAAGTATATCCCTTCGAAACTACTACCAGAACAGCCATCGTAAAGGTTAATTGCGGTGGTTATTCGCGAGGCATGAGTTGCCCCTGTTTCGCTGGGGTAATGCCCAACACCTACCCAATGTAGCGATTTATATATGTTTCCGCTACTCAACGAAAATCCACCTCCGGGAATATAAAGTGTATCGCCGTCTACTGCGTTTTCGATGGCGGTGTTTATGTTGGTATAAACTTCTGTTTTATTTCCGTTTTGCACTACAAATTGTGCCTGCCCCCAGCAAAGTGCAGAGACAAATAGCAAGGGGAGAAATATATATTTTTTCATGATATTCATTTTAATTCATTGTGATTGACGAAATCGTTTAACAGTAAAAGGGTTATTTCTCTTGCGCAGCTACAGTGATTTTAACATCCAACTCTCCGTTAACAGCTTCGTTGGCAATGTCAACAGTGCGAACATGTGGATTGTAAGGTACTGCGCCTTCTTTGTATTGTTTTATTGGAGCACCACCATAAATGCCGGGATTAGTTTCATCGGTTGCTATTCCTAAGATAGAAACGTCATCACCATTTTCATTTGTTCCGGTAATATCATTTAAATGATAATCGTTGGGGTAATTAAATGTCCATAAATTTGCTGTAATACTTTTGAAAACTTGATCCCTGTTAACTCCTGTCAGGTTTCCGCTTCCGGTGAAAGTAGATAACTCCGGATTATAGGGTAACCCACCATTAAATGTATTATTTTGAAACTCGCAATTTGAAGACCCCGATAAGCCTGGATTATAGGTAAATACATTATTTGTGTATCTACAGTTAGAAGAATTTGATAAGTAATAGGATGAATAACAATAAGTATTATGGTTGAATAAACTGTAATGGAAATTTTCACAATTGCCGATTATTAAGTTGTTTTCTACTAGGCAATTACGTCCATTGTTTCCACGAATAGTGCCAGCCACCGATTGCAACATATGAAAATTTAAATCAGGGTATCCATTATCTATGTTAGTATCATATCTTAAAGTTGTAGTTCCAGTTACTCTACAGTATTTTATCAAAATATCAGTAACTTCTTCGTTGCTTACTGTTCCAAATTGCAGCGATCCCTGGAAATAAATACCTTCAAAGGTGCTTCCACTAGCGTTTTTTGTAAATCGAAGAACATATGGATATCCATCACAAATTACGTTTGTGAAACCAGTGGCTAAAGTTGAATCGGGATAATGCCCCACGCCTCGCCAATGGAGTTGTTTATCAACTATTTGGCTATTAAAGTTGAATCCTCCTCCGGGTAAATAAATAGTATCTCCAGCCGAAGCTGCATCAACGGCTTCAACAAGGGTTTCGAAAGTTTGCGCTGTGCCGTTTTGCACAACAAATTGTTTTTGGGCAAATGTGGTAATGGCCAAAAACAGGAACGGTAAAAAGTAAAGCGTTTTCATTTGCATTAATTTTTGAATTTAATCCCAGGTGCAGATTTGAAAAGATATTTGCGCAGCCCAATGATTTGTAAATGCGTTTTGAAATGACGCAATAAAATCAGGCAAACCTTGGTTTTTCAACAAGGCTACAAGGCAAACAATTCTTTTTTAATCACGCACAATTGTGGAATGTTAGTTAAACTTTTGGTACACTTATCTCATTTCCATAATTCGTGGAAATGAATGATTTTGAATAAAAATAATTTGATTTTGGAAGCTTTCATATAGCCTTTCAGTGCAATTCAATGTACCGTTGGTTACAGCCAACCATCCGCAATAATTTGGCTACAAACCGTTTAATTCAGAATTAATCCGGATAAGATAATTTTAGATTTTGTGCTTTGGAGAACCCGTTTTTGGGTGTTGTATTTAAACCTGGGTTTTATAGCTTAGAATTTTCATCTCAATTTCCTTGCGTCGGTCGCGGGCAACTTCCAAACGCGTTCCGGAGCTAAGTTTTAAATTTCGTCCGCCAAACGAAACAATGTGTTCCATGTTTACCAGGAACGACTTGTGAATCCTCAGAAACGGAAATTCGTGAAATTCATTCTCCCAATAACCAAGATGACGAGAGGTAAACAACTCTTTAACCTGCTTTTGTTCATCGAGGTAATGGATTACAGAATATTCTTTTTCCGCTTTTAAATACAAAACCCGCGAGGCCGGTAAAAATACAGTTTCGTTTTGGCCCTTTATAACCAGTTGTTTATTGTGCGGTGCGTTAATGGTTTGCAGTAATTGTTCCAGTTCTTCTTTGCGGAATATTTTACTTTTTGCTTTTTCAATGGCCAGCAGCAAATCGTCTTTGTCGATGGGTTTGGTAACATAATCGATGGCATTGAATTTAAAGGCTTTTAAAGCAAAATCGTTATACGATGTAACAAAAATAATCTGTAGTTTATCCCATTTCCAGGCTTTCAACATTTCGAAAGCATCAAAATCATCGTTAAACTGAATGTCGAGAAAAACGAGATCGAAAGTGAGCTGAGGGAGTTTTTCAATCGCTTCGCGCCCGGAATAGCAGATGTCAACAATTTCAATGTCAGGCGCATATTCCTGTAGAATTTCTTTTAAATTCAGTACCGAAAGTTTTTCATCTTCAACAATTACTGCTTTCATAGTTTTTTTTGTTTAGCACTTCAATCAGTTTCAGGTTTATCTTTAAAAATTATCAGGCTTTAGTACCAAAGGTATTCGGAAACGTACTTCTGCCCCAGGATTTCGATCGCTGATCTCAAACTGTATTTTTCGTCGTTTCTGAAGTAGTTCAATTCTTTCGCGTGTTATTTTTGTTCCTAATCCGGTACCGAACGAATGCGATTGTTCTTTTAGTCCTTTGCCATTATCTAGCACCGAAATGTGTAAATATTGATTTTTTACTTCAAGGTTTATTTCAATTTCAGCATGTTTAATTTTTAAACCACCAAAACCATGTTTAATCGAATTCTCAACAAGCGGTTGAAGCATCATTGGCGGAACAAGTATTTGTTCGGTTGAATAATTTTTCGGCAACACAATCTTAAACGAGAAACAGTGGTTACATCTATATTGCTCCAATTCCATGTATTTGCTCACAATTTCAATTTCATTACTTAAACTGATGGATTCTTTTTTTACACTTTGAAGAATTACACGCAGCAATTTCGAGAAACTTACAATGTATTGGTTCGCTTGTTTTTTATGTCCGGCGTTTACTAATCCGCTAATGTTGTTCAGGCAATTCATAACAAAGTGCGGATCGAGTTGTGCCGATAAGGCTTCACTTCGTAATTGCGTGAGTCGCTGTTTTATGGCCGCCTTTTTCTTTTCACGTTTTCTAAAATACTGAATCAATAGAAATACGACTAACGAAAGAATTACCAATTCAGCCGCAATAAACCACCATTTTTGCCAAAACGGATGTTTGATTGTGAATGCAAAAAGCAATGTGTCTGAAGTCGCCTGGCTAACACCTGCATCGGCTTTTACTTCAAACTCATAGCGGCCTGGGCGTAGTTTGTAGTAATTAATTTCGTTATTGTCGGTTGCTGCCGACCAATTTCCCTGTAAGCCTTTTAATCGATAATAGTACCTTATATTGCCTGAGTTGGTGAATGAAACCGCATCAATTAAAAACTGCAAATTATTGCGATTGTATTCAAAATCCTTTACTTTATTTCGTTCCTCTTGCTGCCATTTAATATTATCGGTTGAAGAGTTAATATTCAGGAAAATACGCGGAGGCATTATTTTTTTATGTATCAGGCGTTGAGGATCAAAACGGGTTACCAGGTCGCTGGTTGGAATCCAAACCAGACCTTCCGAATCGGTGAGAAAGCCGTTTTGCCCACATTCAATTCCGGTAAATCCATTACTTTGGTTAAACAGAATGGTTTCGAAAATGCCACTGTTGTAGTACTTTTCCAAATCGGCAATGTATAATCCTTTAATTCCACCCAAAAACAGGTAATGTGGTTTTACAAACAACATCGAATAAAAAGCTTCTTCTTCTCTCGATTCAATTTGTTTTACCGAATCGCCGGTAAATAAATTTACATTTTCAATTCCGGCAATCCATATATTTTCGTGATGATCTTTAGCCAGCGAATAACTATGCTGAACAGATTGATTATTGTAATGAATAACACTGTCGTCTTTAATCACACTCAATCCGTTTTGCCCTATTACCACCAGGTTTTTGTTTTTATCAAATTCAAAATTTAACACACTCGAAACGCCCAGTTTCTGGCGCGTCCAACTTTTAATCTCGTTATTTTCATCAACAATATACAAACCCGGATATCCGCTGCAGTATAATTTCCCATCGGGGTAAACTTTGGTCATTTGAAAAGGCAACTCGGGTAAACCGTTCACCGGAGAGAATTTCCCCGTTTCGTATTTCAGCACATTACATTCGGTTGGGAAAAAAAGAGTTGATCCGCGTCGGCTTGCTCCCATGTAGTAGGCGTAATAATCCGGAACAGGGCGTCGCTTAAGGTGTTGCGGCAGTTGACGGTTTACTTTACTTGTGTAATCGGTAGTTTTTGTTCCATCCCAATTCCAAAGCCCGTTTTGGTACGATGCAAACCAGAAGTTTTGTTTTTCATCTTCCAACACCGACCAAACCCAGTCTTTATTTCCCATATTAAATTTGAAATTCTGAAAATTCAACTGGAAATAATTAAACAAACCTTCTTCGGTAGCTACCCACAGGTTGTCTTCCACATCGTAAACAAGGTCGCGGATATGAGTTAGGTTTTGCTTGATGGGCACTAACTCGTTTTTAAACAGGTACAGGTTTTGATCTGTTTTTACAATTAATGCATCGTTGGCAGGTGTCGAAATTATTTTAAAGAATCTTGCTGGTTCTGTAATTGTAAAAAGGTGAGAAATTGTTTCACCATGAATCAGAAAAACTTCGTGTTGGTCATTAAAGCCTGCAAAGTGAGTTCCGTGCTGAATAATGTTATTAATGTTTTTTGGGTTGTGTAAACCGCGTAACAACTTGCCGGTTTTAACATCCGAAATGTATATGCTGTCGGCACTTGCTTGCCACATATTGTTCTGCTCTCCCTCTTCAAGAAAAATTATAGAACCCCATTTATGGTTAACATCGTATAGCTTTATTGAATCAAGATTGGAATAATCCATAACCTGCTGTCGCAATTCGTTATTTTGAGCGAGGGTGTGTAGTACTTTCTGATTAAAATGCTTAGACTGTTGCAATAGTGAAGAACTCGTTGCTCTGTTCGGGTAGTTATGTTTCCGAATGCTATCGCCTGTCAGTTCAGCAAATAAATTGGTGCCAAATAGTAATAAGTGCTGGTTATTCGTTTCGCCCAAAACGGTTAAATCAAAACCCGGCAGAATTGCTTTTGGGTAGTTTTTAAAACGGTAGCCGTCAAAACGACTCAGCCCGGCTTTGGTGGTGCACCACAAATATCCTTTGCTATCGATGAACATGGTCATCACCTGCATTTGTGCTAAGCCATCTTGTACGGTGTAGTGCTTGTAGCTGTATTCGTTAGTAATTTCATGCGAAAAGGCAGCTGTTTGAATTATGAGGACACAAAAGATGCAGCTATGAATGCGAAGAAGGATTGATTTGGTAATAGCAGTTTTTGGCATTTGTTTTACAACGGATTCATCACTGCTAAGATAAATTATTCTTATAGTAATTCGTTCAGTAGAAGCAATAAAAAAACAGAAACCCAATGAGTTTCTGTTTTTTAAAAGTATGTTGGTAAATTTTATTTTTCTAATTCTTTCCAGGCTAATGCGCTGGCTCCAACAATGGCCGCATCGCCGGGCTTAAGTTCTGATGGAAGAATCTTGATCTTCTCTTTAAAGATAGGAAGCAAGTGTTTTTCCATGTGTTTTTTAGTTGGTTTAAAAATGTAATCGCCGGCAGCAGTTGGTCCGCCAAACAGGAATACTGCTTCAGGGCTCAGGTGGTGAACAGTGTCGGCCAGGCCTTGACCTAACCATGCTCCGGTTTTTTCAAACACTTCCAAAGCAATTTTGTCGCCTTTTTCGGCAGCGTCGTAAATCATTTTCGAATCCAGCTCGTTAAACGATTTATCGGCCAGTAAACTATCGGTTGCATTGTACTGAACCATCAATTCAAAAGCAGTACGTTTCATGCCGGGTGCCGAACAATAAGCTTCTAAGTGCCCCAGTGCAGTACATCCGCATAAACGTCCGCCAGGAATAAGGGTAGTGTGCCCACATTCTCCGGCAAAACCATCGTTACCGTAAACCAAGTCGCCGTTTACAACAATACCACTACCAACTCCGGTTCCCAAAGTAAACATTACAAAGTTTTTCATGTCTTTGGCACCACCGTAAATCATTTCGCCAATGGCAGCCGCGTTAGCATCGTTTGTTAATGCAAGCGCTTCCATTTCAGGGAAGTGTGCACGAAGCAACTCAACTAAACGAACAACGCCTTTAAAAGACAGGTTTGGAGCATATTCAATAGTTCCGCTGTAGTAATTACCGTTTGGAGCGCCAATGCCAATACCAAAAACTTCTATGTTTTCATTCAATAACTTAACTGATTTAATCAGTTCTTTAATGGCCGCTGCCAAATCTGAAATGTATTGGTCGATATCGCCATGCGAGGGTGTAGAAATATTGTCTTTTACCATCACATTTCCTTCGGCGTCAACTACGCCAATAGCAGTATTGGTACCGCCAATATCAACCCCAATTGCAACTTTCTTCATTGTGTATTATGTTTATTTAATTTAGATATTGTCTGTCTCTATAAGTATCTTAGCAAAATTAAAAATATTATGCAATTGACACCGAAACGTTACAAGGTTTATGGCTATTTATTTTGAATACAAGTAAGCTTTAACGTTTTTTAAGACGAAACCTGAAATGAATTCTGCCCAGACATCAATCATTTTTAATTGTACATTTGTTGCTTAATACGATGAAAGTAGTTGGAAAAGCAATTCTTAAGTTTTTTGGGTGGATACTTTTAATTCCGATATACATCTATAAATACGGAATTTCACCGCTTACACCTGCCTCGTGCAGGCATGTGCCCACGTGCTCGGAGTATGCAGTGCAGGCCATAAAAATTCATGGTCCGTTTAAGGGTTTTGTGCTAACTGCCAGGCGTCTATCAAAATGTCATCCCTGGGGAACACACGGTTATGATCCTGTTCCACCAAAAGAATCGAGGAAAAAAAAGCATTAAGCAAAATTCAATTTATTTATTCCGAAACAGAAAACTAAATTTGTGGAACATTGTTAAAATGAGACACTAAAAAATACATTGATGAAGAGAATAATCTTTTTATTGGTTTTGGCAACTTTGTTTGCATCATGCGGAAACCAAAAGAACGCAAAAAAACAAGCTGTGGCTGATGTAGTTACCGTGAGCATTTTACCGCAAAAAACTTTTGTGGAAAAAATAGCCGGCGACGATTTTGAGGTAAACCTGCTTATTCCACCCGGATCGAGCCCGGCAGCTTATACACTTTTACCTTCGCAGTTAAAAGATATCACCCGTTCTGCAATTTGGTTTCGTATCGGTTATATTGGCTTCGAACATTCATGGTCTGATAAGATTGAACAAGCTAATTCAAACATGAAAGTGGTGAATATCTCGGAAAGACTGGATTTGATTGCCGATAAAATAGAACAGCATGGAGACCATGTTCATATTGATGGTGTTGACCCGCATACCTGGTTGTCTCCGGTTTTGGTAAAACAAATGGCAAAAGTAATTCTCGACGAGCTTTCGGCATTAAAACCCGAAAATGCAGCAGAGTACAAAGCCAATTACATGCGTTTTGTTAAAGAATGCGATGAGCTAAATATTGAGCTTAAAAATCAACTGAAGGATTACGCCGGTAAAAAATTCATAGTTTTTCACCCCAGTCTTTCGTATTATGCCCGTGAATATGGCCTTGAGCAGTATTCGCTGGAAACCGGAGGAAAAGAACCAACGCCACAAGAACTGAGAAAGGTAGTTGATATGGCGAAGTCAGAAGGAATAAAAGTAATTTATATTCAGAGTGAATTTGACCGGGAACATGCGCGTGTTTTTGCCGACGAAATTGGTGGCGAAATTATTCAGGTATGGCCACTAAATCCGGAATGGGAAGAAAACCTGAGACAAATGACTCAAATTTTGATTGACAATTTTTAATGGATCCTTTAATAAAAATAGAAAAGCTTTCGGTGGGCTACGACAAAGTGCCCGTGCTGGAAGATATAGATCTTGAAATTTACGACAAGGATTTTATTGGAGTAATCGGGCCAAATGGCGGAGGCAAAACAACTTTGTTAAAAGCCATTTTAGGGTTGCTAAAACCGGAATCAGGTTCTATTCATTTCTCGAAGGAAATGAGTGGTCGGAAAAAACCAATTGGTTACTTGCCACAGGTTCGACATATCGACCGGAAATTCCCGATAACAGTTTTTGATGTGGTACTATCAGGTGCACTAATGAAGAACCGCCAAAATGCAAAAAGCATTGCAAAAGATAAAGCTGAAGCTCTTCTCGAGGAAATGGGTGTGGCAGGAATTCGGAACAAGGCAATTGGCGAATTGTCCGGCGGACAAATGCAACGGGTTTTTTTATGCCGCGCCTTACTAAGCGATCCCAAATTGCTAATTCTCGACGAGCCGGATACTTTTGTAGATAACCGTTTTGAAGGAGAACTGTATGAAAAACTTCAAAAGTTGAACGAAGAGTTGGCCATTCTGTTGGTTTCGCACGATGTGGGTACCATTACCAGCTGTGTAAAATCGATTGCCTGTGTGAATAAGTACTTGCATTATCATCCAAGTAATGTAATTTCGCAGGAGCAACTGGCCAACTATAATTGCCCAATACAAATCATCTCGCATGGAGAAATTCCTCATACCGTTTTAAAGCACCATCATCACTAATATGAACGCAATACTCGAATTATTTTCATACGATTTTTTTCAGAAAGCTTTTTTGGCTGCGGTGTTTGCCAGTATTTCGTGCGGAATAATTGGTGCTTACATTGTTTCGCGGCGCATAGTATTTATTAGTGGCGGAATTACTCATGCATCGTTTGGCGGAATTGGATTGGCCTTTTTCCTTGGATTTAATCCATTACTGGGTGCAGTACTCTTTGCTGTTTTGTCGGCTTTGGGTATTCAATTTTTTACCAAAGTGGCCGAAATTCGCGAAGATTCCTCCATCGCCATTTGGTGGTCGTTGGGCATGGCATTGGGAATTATATTCGTTTTTCTAACTCCCGGGTATACACCTAATCTGATGAGTTATCTGTTCGGGAATATACTTACCGTAACCACTTCAGAGCTTTGGTGGATGTTTTTGCTCAACGTGGTTGTTGTTGTTTTCTTTTCCGTATTCCTTAGGAAAATACTTTACATCGCTTTCGATGAAGAATTTGCACGTACGGCAGGATTACCGGTAAATTTATTTAATTACCTTATTATTGTGCTTATTGCACTTACGGTGGTTTTAAATATCAGAGTGGTAGGAATAATTCTTATTTTATCCTTACTCACCATTCCACAGGCTTCTGCCAATCTGTTTACGAAAGACTTTAAACGTTTGCTGGTACTCTCTTCGTTGTTCGCCTTTATCGGAACAATTTCAGGACTATTTATTTCCTATTTCCTGAATATTCCGTCGGGAGCTGCCATAATTTTTACCCTAATAATAATTTTTGGTGTACTTCGCTTGATGAAATCGCTATTCTGATGCTTGGGCAGAAAAAGGAAAAAATATACGTGTGCAAGAACTGTAATTTCCAGTTTTCAAATCTCGATGTTCCACGGTCGTGTAGTAATTGTTTTGCCTGCACCGGATGTGAAATTTATATTTGCCCACAGTGTGCTGAAGAAGTGGTAATTAAGCCAATGAAAAGTATGGGAAGTAAGTAAATACAGGCAATTCCTCAAACAAAACCATCATTAAAAAATATGTTTAAAAAATGCTGGAATCTTAAGTTTCCGGTTTGGTTCAATTGAAAAGAAAATGTATTTTCGGTGTGTGATAATCACAAATCAATTCGGGATTATTTAACACAACTGCCCGCTCTGAGTCATCAGGCGGGCAGTTTTAATTTGTGGAGATTCAGTTGGTTTAAACTGATTCTTTAAAATATTTTACAGTTCCTACTTTTAGTTCCATTGTGGCATCTTCGTCGCAAACAATAATTCCGTTAGGATGCATTTGTAATGCCGACAATGTCCACATGTGGTTAATGCCGTTTTCTACCACATTTTGCAGTGCGCGTGCTTTTTTGTAGCCGTTTACCAAAACCAATACTTCTTTCGAGTCGAGAACAGTTTGTACACCAACAGTTAAAGCCTGTTTTGGTACCTGGTTCAGGTCGTTATCAAAGAAGCGTGAGTTGGCAACAATGGTGTCATAATTTAAATCAACCAAGCGGGTGCGCGATTGAATCGACGATCCCGGGATGTTAAATGCCAGATGACCATCGGCGCCCATTCCGCCCATAAACAATTCTATTCCTCCGTACGATTCAATTTTAGCTTCGTAACGTTCGCATTCGGCATTCAGATCGGCGGCGTTTCCGTCAAGTATATTGATGTTCTCTTTTGGAATATTGATGTGATTAAAAAAGTTCTCGAACATAAAACTGTGGTAACTTTCCGGATGATCTTCGGCAATGCCAACGTATTCGTCCATGTTAAAAGTAACCACGTTTTTAAACGATACTTTTCCTTGCTTGTACAAATCAATCAATGCTTTGTAAGTTCCCAGCGGCGTTGATCCGGTTGGTAATCCCAGCACAAATGGTTTTTCTGTCGATGGCGCAAAATCACTAATTCTTTCGGCAATATGGTTAGCAGCCCAAAGGCTTAGTTCGTCGTAGTTATTATGAATTACTAGCTTCATTATATTCTGGTTTTTAAAGTATATTTTCCATTGCTTTTCCCAGTTTCTGTGCCTCTTCAAGGAATTGCTCAACTGTTAATTCGCGGTGATAAATTACACCGTGTGTGGCTCGAAGCAGTGGGGATTCGTTTTGGTAGAAGAAGTTCTTACCCAACAGCAACTGAATTTGTTTGTGCTGATCGAACCAAACACGTTGTGTCAGGTCACTGAATTTTCCATCTAACTGATAACTCGGGAACGATGCATTCACCTGTGTGATGTAACACTCCGAGAATGATTTACCAAGTGTTGCCAGCGAGTTCAGCGAAACCGGAACGATTACTTCAACATCCCACGGGTTGTATTTAAACCACACGTTGCGATAACCCACAATTCGCAGGTTGCTCAGGTCTTCTTCTTTACTCCAGTCTTCAACGGCTTTGGCAATTGCCATCAACACTTTGTAGTGCGTATCCGGTCCGCTTCCCTGCGGATCCATGGCCAAACTAATAACTGTTGGCTTGTATTTTCTAAAGTCTTCCAATATTGGAAGAATATCTTTGTCGTAGTTCGATTCGCCTGAATAGAAGCCCAAACGCAGGTGATGAACATTCTTCACCATAATTCCGTAGTGTGCCCAAACCAGTTCTTCTTCAAACTCGCGGATCATGCCTTTCAGCTTCTGAATTTTTGGTGGATTTTTTCCGCCGTCGTAGGTATTTTTCAGGCTGGTAAGCACCTCGAAAATGGTTTCGCGAAGTTCTTCTTCGTTGTTTATTCCCCAAATGGAAACCAGCGCACGAACTACACGGTGGCAAACTCCACGACGCTTTTCTTCTTCATCTTGCGCTGCAATGTTATCCAGGTAGTGGTAAATGTCTTTATCCCACTTGTATTTGTACCCGTCTTTAAAAAAGTCAGGGAAATTAATCATCTCAATTTTTCCCTGGTTCATCAGGTCTTTTGTGTCAACCAGCAGGTTGTACAAAAAGGTATTTGTAACCGCAGTAAATCCTGAAGTAGCCACCGAAAAATGCAGTTCATTACTGGCATCGCGCGACTGGCGGTTGGTCGATGGCATAATGCCAAGCATTATATCGTCGTGGTGTGGGCCGGTGTGATAATAAACCTGATCCACTTCTTTTTTCATTCCTTTGTGCAGTTTTGCCAAAATTGAATCGATAACCGACTGAACGGTATTTTCATTCAAATCAGGAATCATACTGCAGTATTTATCGGCTTTCAGGTCTTCCAAATCCAGTTTACTGCCAAATTTGTTTATCTTTTTACAGAGCTCAATTACCGCTCGTTCAGTTTTTTGGTGGTTCCAGGGTGTGCAGGTGTAATAGCACTCAATGCTGTCTTCAAGTGTAACCGCTGCACCTTCAGTAAGGTAAAAACGGGCATTTTTGAGTTTATGTAGTGCTGTTGCCGGATAAGTTACACATGGCTCATTTTCCAGCGATGCTTTTATGGTATCGGCAATTGCTTCGCCGGCAGCATAAACAATTGCTTTGTTTTCCGGATTGAAGGTAAGCGTACCCAAACCAATGGTAACTACCAAACGGTTTTTCGACACCTCAATTCCGCCCAAATCGGCAGCTGTTATTGCCTGTGTTTCAAAGTTTGTTTCGGTTAAACGGGTGGATGAAAAATGGTCTGATCCGCGTGTGTTAAACGCAATCAGTCCATCGGGGCCAATGCCACTGAGAAAGAAGCCAATTCCTCCTTTGTCGCGAATTTTATTTTCGTAGGCTGTGCACCAGTTATCAATTTTAAAAATCGATTCTTGTTGTAATTGTTCCTGGTGTGTTTTGGCTTCGCGGTAACGCAAAGAAAGGTCGATCTTATAATCGGGAAAGATATCGGAGTAGTGTTTTCCCTCTGCCAGTTTAATATCTTCTGAATTAATGAGCAGCGCTTTCTCTTTGTTAAAGCCTAAACCATCAATGTATTGTTTTTGGGCATAATTGAATAAGCTGTTGTGTTGCTCCGGATTAATGGGGAAAAACTCGCCCATTTGCACGAAGGTCAGTTCGCTTAAATCAGGCTTTTTTACATCGGCTAAACCGTATTTTTCCAAAAAGTCTTTTCCTTTCTTGTTGTTCCAGTTATCAAGCAAAAGGTGCGTAAAGTCCAGAAAATATTGTGCCGTTTTTCCTGTTGGCAAACAGGCTACTCCATTTGGATTTTTACTTGCCCACTCTAAAAAACTTAAAGCTGAAAGCAGCCCCAGTTTCGGGAAACTCTCGGTGGTGATATACGGAATTTTGGTCGAAATCTTTTTTGACTTTGTTTCTTCGAAAAATGCTTCTTCAACCTTTGTAAAATTGACTGTCATAATCTATTTTTTTGAAATTCTTTCCAGCGCATAAGCTGCAGCCCCCATTGTTCCTGCTTTGGTTCCAAGTTCCGAAAACAGAATCTGGGTTTCGTTGCTAATGTCGCGATTACTAAACGTATGAATGGCTTGTTGAATAGGCGCCAGAATAAATTGACTGGCCACAGCTACCTGTCCGCCAATAATAATCAATTCAGGGTTAAATATCTGAATCAGATAAGCCATTCCTCTTCCCAGCCATTTTCCAACTTCAGAGAAAAGTGAAATGGCAAACTGGTCGCCTGAATTGGCTGCCTGAATAACTGTTGAAATATCTATTTTGTCTAAATCGTCTTTTACCAGGTCTTTTATCAGCGAAGAATTACCTTTCTGAATTCCCTCGCGGGCCTGGCGTGCAATGGCATTGGCCGAAACAATGGTTTCTAAACAGCCTTGTTTTCCGCAAACACAAAGTACGCCGTTATCGGCCAGCGGCAAGTGCCCAAACTCGCCTGAATATCCTGATTTTCCGGTATACAGTTTCCCGTTCACGATAATACCCAGTCCCAGTCCCCAGTCGGCCTGTAGCATCAATACGTTTTTCTTGCCTTTTGCCAAGCCAAAGTGTTGTTCGGCGAAGGTGCGTACTTTTGCATCATGATTGATATAAACCGGAATCCCGAATATTTTTTGCAGTTCATCAAAAAGGTTTTTCACTTCAGGGAAATACGTCTGATTAATTCCCTCTTTTTGGTTAATTAATCCCGGAAGTTCAATTCCGGCAACCAAAACTTTTTCTGGCGAAATATTACTTTCTTTTATAACCTCTTCAAGTTTTTCGTTAACCTGCTTGAAAATGTTAATATCGGACGACATTTTAATCGGGAAATAATGTGGCCCGCTAACTTCCTGGTTACAACTATTAAAAATTGAAATAATGGTGCGGGTAACATTAATAGTAACACCAACTACATAAAAACCATTTTCAACCAAACCGTAAATGTTTGGGCGGCGTCCACCACTTGAATCACCACGTCCCAGCTCAGTAACCAGCTGGTCTTCTATCAGCTCCAGTAACAGGCTGTTTATTTTTGGTGTACTTAATTTTATTTGCTTGGCAAGTTCTGAATTCGAGAGCGGGCCATTGAAATAAATTGAACGTAGGATTTGTTTTTTCTGGGCAATCTTTTTTTGTTCAACTGCCTGACTTTGATTTCCTGTGGTTTTAAATAGTTTTTCCATAACTGTGACTGCAAAAATCAGAATATTTTATATATGAAACAAGCTTCTTTTTAAAAAAATTAAAAAGAATTGTATAATTCACCTAAATTTAACTATTCATTTACAATTCATAAAAAATTAATATGAAAATATTTTAATGTTGGTTACTTTCGGGGATATTTAAAATCAGCAAAGTTTAAATAAAAATCTTCCAGCATGATGAAAAGATTAGGATTTATAATAGTAGTTCTGTTTCTATGCAGCGAGTTGTTAAATGCCCAGGCGCGGCGGATAATTAATATTCCGAATATTGAAGGTTACAAAACGTTGAAATGTGATTTACACATGCATACGGTATTTTCTGATGGGACTGTTTGGCCAACTGTTCGTATTGAAGAGGCATGGGCAGAAGGTTTGGATGCCATTTCCATTACCGATCATATCGAGTATCGTCCACATTCGATTGATGTAGTTGCCGATCATAACCGTTCGTATGATTTGGCAAAACCACTGGCCGACCAATCGGAAATTTTATTGATTAAAGGTGCTGAAATTACACGTAGCATGCCTCCCGGGCACTTGAATGCACTATTTATTACAAATGCCAATTTACTTGAATTGGAAGATGTGCAGGACGCGGTAAAAGAAGCACGTGATCAGGGCGCATTTATTATGTGGAACCATCCGTGCTGGGACGCACAGCAGCCCGACTCGGTTTTATGGTGGGAAGAACATTCTAACTTTTTCGAGAACGATATGTTGCATGGAATTGAAGTTTATAACTGGGAGTATTGTCCCGAAGCGATGAACTGGGCCAACGAAAAGAACCTAACCATGTTGGGGAATTCCGATGTTCACGGACCAATGGATGTAAACGACGGACACCGTCCGTTAACTCTCGTTTTTGCAAAAAACCGTACAATCAGCGGAATAAAAGAAGCACTGTTCGACAGAAGAACAGCCGTTTATTTCGACAATACCATTGCCGGCCGTTCTCAGTTTTTGGAGCCACTTTTTTTCGAATCGTTGGAATATAACAACGCGCCACTAAAATTGAAGAACAAAGAAACCAAAGTGGTAAACATTACGAATAACTCGGATGTGGATTATGAATTGGAACTGGTTCAGCCTGGAGTAGGATTTGATGCACCTGAAAATATTACACTGAAAGCACATCATGTATCGGCACTTGTGTTAAATGGAAATTCCGACGAGATTGCAAGTACGACCAACCTGAATGTGTATTACCGTGTAAAAAATATGCTTACCGGTGTTGACGACAACCTTGTAGTTACCCTTACTTTCAGGAACAATTAGGGAGTAGTTTTGTTAGGGTGCTGTAGTTTTCTATTCGAATATAAATGTCAGCAAAAACAAAAAAAGAACCACAATTATTTAAGCAGGTAGTTACAAATAACGATGAGATTTCGCCGGGTGTACATGTAATTTCTTTTCGCCGGAATTATGACTTTTTGCCCGGGCAAGTTGTGAAAATTGCGGTTGATACCGATCACCCTCCGCGTATTTACAGTATTTGCAGTGGCAACCAGGAAGACGAAATCCGAATCCTGTTCAACATTAAAGACGACGGTTTTTTAACCCCAATAATGGCTGCAATGATTCCGGGTGATAATTTATACATATCGGAACCTTACGGAAGTTTTTTGGGTACCAACGAACCGGCGTGGTGGATTGCTACCGGAACCGGAATTGCACCGTTTTATGCCATGTATCGCGCCGGATTGTCTGAAAATAAAACGCTGATTCATGGTGTTAGGCAATTAAACCAGTTTTATTTCGAATATGAACTGGAATGGTCGATGGGAGAAAACTATGTACGTTGCTGCTCGCAGGAACAATCGTGCGATGTTTTTCCGGGACGAATAACAAGTTATCTCAGCAGTTTGCCGGAACTTCCCAATGTAAGGTATTATTTATGCGGAAAGGCGCTTATGGTGGTTGAAGTTCGTGATCTATTGATTGAAAAAGGAATTGATTACAGCAATATCATTGCCGAAATTTATTTTTAACCAGCCTGTTTGAATCTGAGTGTAATATTTGTACTTTAGTCATACTAATTCTTTGCACTTATTTTAATAAGCAAAATCAGAATGAAACGAGAACATAGCGCGTAACTTAAAAAAGTGGTGCTATTATATGTCAATTACCTTTACAAATTTAAAATCAAGAACGAATGAAACGTATTTTTTTCTTAGCCGCCTTAATGCTTTTTGCATTAATCAACACACAAGCACAATCGCTTGAGAAAGTATTAGACAATTATTACAAGGCTAATGGCCTTAATAAAGTTGGCGATGTTAAAACATTTGACATCAAAGCAAAAATGAGTATGATGGGCATGGAAATGCCGATGGAAATTAAGGTAAAAAAACCCAATAAATTTAGGGTTGATGTTGAAATGATGGGACAAAAAACCATTAGTGCTTTTGATGGAGAAAAAGGATGGATGAAGAACCCAATGATGGGAGCAGGTGTACAAGACCTTGATGGAGCGCAACTGCAGCAAGCTATGGGGCAGGCCGATATGGAAGGCGCACTTTACAATTATGCTGCCAAAGGAAGTACGGTTGAAATGCTGGGTAAAGAAAATGTTGACGGTGCAGAAGAGTATAAACTAAAACTTACCAATAAGGAAGGAATGGTACAAACCTATTACATCAGTGCTGATGATTATATGGTAACAAAAGTTGAGTCGAAAGTTGAAGCAATGGGCCAAACGATGGACATTGTAACCAGAATGTTAGAATATAAAGAGGTAAAAGGAATTAAAATCGCCAATAAAATAGAAGTGGAAATGCCCATGGGAAAACAGTCGGTGATTATGGAAGAAATTAAAGTTGACGAGCCTCTTGACGATTCACTTTTTGCACGACCAGCAAATTAAAAGTTACTACATAAAAGATTTTTGAGGGTGGATTTCCACCCTTTTTTTATGCACTAGTTTCGCGAATAGAAACATAAATTAGCAATTGAAACCACTCCTTTAACTTTGTTAACGATTAAGTAGATTAAGTTTAACGTCTTTTACGAGAATCGACACAATATTTCGATGACCTTTGGGAAAAATCTGAAAAACAAATATTATGAAACGAGCATGTAAAAAAATTACACCCAAGAGTATAATTAAAATTCATGCGAGTTCCATACTATACCTTTAAAAACAAACAATTTTAATAGTATGAAAATAAAATTCCTTTTGCCACTATTTGTTATCCTGCTTGCAGCAGCAACGGCAAATGCACAGCAAACCTTAAAAATAGGTCATGTAAATATTCAGGAGTTGGTACAAAAACATCCGTTAATCGATAGCATTCAAACTATTATTGCGCAGGAATCAAAAGACATGCAGGAGATTTACGAGGAGATGATTGCAGAGCACGAAGCTGCCATTGAAAAGTTTGAAGCCGAAAGCGATACCTATTCCGATTTTGTAAAGCAAACCAGGCAAAACGAAATTTTAGAGCAATCGCAAAAAATACAGACATACAACCAAACCGCACAACAGCAGTTGCAAAACCGCAACATGGAACTCATTCAGCCTATTTACAAAGAAATTAACCAGGAAATAAGCGACATTGCCGGGGCGCAAAACTTTACCTATGTATTGGATGTCAGTGCCGGAAACGTAGCTTATATTTCGCCCAACAGCGAGGATTTAACACCTTTGGTTTTGAAAGCTATAAAAGGAGAATAGATTTAATTCGTTCACGCAAAGATTGGGAGAAGCGCGAAGATTGCGAAGAAAACATTTAGCGTACTTTGCGAAACCTCTGCACCTTTGCGTGAAATTAATCCTTCATCAATCATCTTTTATCTTTTTTCCTGCCGTTAAATAAACCAAACTAACCGTTCAATAAGTAGCCCTTTTAATTTTCAATAATTGCAGCCAAATTTGAATAACATAATTTTTAAATTTATGGCTATGAAATCAATCCCAACTTTAACGCTGCTACTCCTTCTTGTTTGTTTTTCCTCTTTCGCCCAAAACGAAGCTATTCTTTTACGACCTGAAATTGGTAAAGAATATTTCTATCAGTTTACCAACTCGGAATATATTGCCGGAAAAGATGGATATAAGCTAACAGAGCTGATAAAACAAAAAACGCTACATATTCAATTTTCAAATGTTCAGCCCGAAAATAAAGAACTCCTTCAGGTAAAAGTTATTCAAAATAAAGCGGAGAGACCATTGGATAATCCGAGAGGAGTTAATGATTATATGTATCCGTATTTTGAAAGCACTTATTTCGGAAAACGTTTTGGCAATTTTTATGAAGAACTGTTGTGTGGTATTGATTTTCAGTATGAGTTTGATGAGACCACGAGTGCGGTAAAACTGTACAATCGCCCTGATGTGCTATTAAAAGTGCGCGAAATTTTAAGAGGAAAGGAATTTGATGAAGAAGACATTGCGCGTTATACTGCCGAATTTAATGAAAAGGGATTACCGGAGCTTACAAAACGACTGAACTCTATTTACAGCATTTCGCAGGATTATAAGCAAGAAATAAAAGAAGCAGAAACCTTTAAAACCAGTGAAACCATTGAAAATGAATTTACAGTTATTTTGGCAAAACGTTCGGATACAAAAGCTGGTTTAAATTCTTTGGATATCGTTTACAACCAAAATGAAAATTTTCTGAAAAGTTACAATAGAATTAAAATAGATTCGGTGCAAAAAAGCACATGGTATCGAAGAAATCCGGATCAACGACATTATCACGAGGAAGATATTCGTTTATTACGTCGGAAAAATATTTCAGAAAACCGATTCACTATTTCAGGGCACTTAAATAATCCGAAATACAAGAAAGTTACACTTGCAGTTTTGCAAGATCCGTTTGGATACGAACTAAAAGAGAAATCCGTTTTTTTAGATGGGAACAACTCTTTCAGTATTGAAACTGAATTAAATCATCCAGGAATTGTATTGCTGCAGTTTGGCAATACCAACCAGTCGCGCGAATTACCAATATTCTGGATTTATGCAGAACCGGGAAGCGAGGTGCAGTTAATTGATAATGGCGAGCAGTTTTTAGGAAACGTTGAATTTGAAGGAGATTTTAGTAAAGCCGCTCAGATGCTATTAGCATTTCATCAGAAATTTAATTTCAATGAAAAGTACAATCTCGAAAGTATGTTTAGGGGTACGGTAAGCAGTAATATGGACAGGTCTGATTACGAGGATGCTTTAAACAATCATGAACTATTTCTCAACGCTTATAAGAATGAAGTTGATGAAACCGCTTTTGACTTTATAATCCGCGAAGTTAAGATGAATTTGTTAACCGGCGCAATGTTCTATTCCAGTATCGATGAAAGACAACGGACTTTATTTTTCCCAGATAATGAGCCGCTGGATAAAGAACCCTTTGAAAGATTTATGTCCGATAATCCATTTCATAAATATTACAATGAATCAGGAATATTTTCGCGCCTTGCAGCATACCAGTATGTTACTTCCCAAATGACAAAAGCTATTGAGGTGCAAGAACTATCTAGTGTGGCTTTAGATCCCTTTATTATTGCCTTAAATTATTCATATCGTTATCGTTTCCCGTTGGTGCTTGAGCTGGCAAAAGTTGTACTAGGCGGGCATGCTTACTACTCTTGTGCTGCAGATGTTCTGTTGCGTATAAAAGCTGATACTGATAATGAGGTAACGAAGAATGATGAAATAAAACAAGCGCAAATAAACGACTATTACGATTTGATACAGCGTTTATGTAACGATAAAGAGCTAACCACTGCTTTAGCTACTTTATACGAAAAGAATAAGGCATGGGAAGATGTTGATTACGTACCGTCGAATAAATTCCTAAATCCGGAAGGCGAAGATGTTTATTTCAAAGATTTTCTGGGTGAAAAACCAACTGTATTCTATATCACGCAGCGCTGGGGAAATGAACGCTATTACTTTGACGAACTGGCTGAAGAGAATCCTGATATCAACTTTGTGATGGTTATGGAAGGCAGTATTTTTAAAGAATGGCAAGATTACATGTCACGTGCCGAACCGATTGCTCATCAACTGTTTTTAGAAAATTCGGAAACCGATTTCAGAGACATTTTTGAAAAACAGTCGGGGTACTTTGTTATTTACGATAAAGATGGTGTACGTTTTGCGTTTGCTGATAATCCGTTGGATGCAAAAAATTATGCAAAACAAAGTCTGCAGCCTAAAAAAAAAGAACTGAATAAATCGCAACTACAATTTATAATAGTAGTATTACTCACCATCCTAACTATTTTAGTAATAGGTTTATTATTATGGAAATGGCGGGTTCGGCAGCAATTCCGAAAGGAGGAGCAAAAAAGGCGACTCCGGGAGCTGGAACTCACGGCTATCCGGAGCCAAATGAATCCCCATTTTCTTTTTAACTCGTTGAACTCGGTGCAAAACCTGGTTCAGCAAAACAAGGGCCGCGAGGCCCATTTGTATTTAAGCGATTTTGCCGGATTGATTCGAAAAGTGTTGAATAATTCAGAGAAAGAGGAGGTGTCGCTGGCCGAAGAACTGGAAATGATTCAACAGTATTTGAATTTGGAAAAACTACGTTTTGATTTCGATTTTAAGATTGCTGTTGATGATGAAATTGATGCACACAACACGCAAATACCGTCGATGTTGTTGCAGCCATTTGTGGAGAATGCAGTTCTTCACGGCCTTCAGAATAAAAGAGGAGAGAAGCATTTAAAAATTGGCGTTACGAAGGAAGAAGCGTTTGTTGTAATTAGAATTACCGACAACGGAATTGGCCGAAAAGCGGCAAAAAAAATTCAGCAAAAAAAGAACGGAAAAGGCACAAAACTGATGAAAGAACGGCTCGAGATACTTCAGCAAAAGCAAGGCGAGAAATATAAACTCACTACCACTGATTTGGAAGAAGGAACGAAAGTGGAAATTATTTTGCCGGAAGAAAAGTAAGTTCAAAGCGAGACTTTGATTCTACTTTGTGTAATTTAGTGTTAAATAAAGCCACAAGAATCTCCATCTGAAAATGCATATAAAATCAATAATAGTTGACGATGAAAAACACGGCCGCGAAAATCTGGCGGGTCTGCTTCAATCACATTGTCCGGAAGTAGTAGTTGCAGGCGAAGCAAATTCTGTTACATCAGCCATTCAGCTTATAAAAGATGAAAAGCCGCAATTGGTTTTTCTCGATATTGAAATGCCCGGAGAAAATGGTTTTCAGTTGCTGGAACATTTTGCAGATATAAATTTCGAAGTAATTTTTGTAACTGCCTACGACAATTATGCCATTAAAGCCATTCGTTTTTCGGCTGCCGATTATATTCTTAAACCCATAAATTACAACGAGCTAAAGGCGGCTGTTGAAAAGGTGGTTCAGCGCATTTATAAAAAAGAAGAAAACAGGCAAATTCGCGAATTGAACCGTAATATTTTGCAACCTGATAATCCACGAATTGGGCTTCCAACCAACGATCGAATTGAATTTGTAGAGGTAAAAAATATAGTTCACTGCAAAGGTGAAAGCAATTACACGCACATTTATTTGCAAGAAAAAAAGCATTTGCTCGTAGCAAAAACACTGGTTGAGTTTGAAGATCTTTTAAAGGAATATTCTTTTGTACGAACGCATAAATCCCATCTCGTAAACTTAAAACATGTGGTAGCTTATTCGAAAACCGACGGAGGCACGCTTGAACTTTCTAATGGCGACAGTATTTTAATATCCAGGCGAAGAAAAGATGAGGTGCAGCAAATGTTAAAAACCTTAATTGCCTAGCTATTTAAAGTGCTCTTTTTTAACTTGCTAAAACAAAATTAATGCTATGAAGACAATCGTTTTATTGATGTTTGTTTGTTGTTTGGGTTTTGCTTCATTCAGTCAAAATGAGTACGCTATAAAACCGCTTCCGCGTATTGAGTTTGATGATTTTCAGAAACAGAAGCAGCCCGATTATTTAACTATTTCACCTCAACTGAAATTGGAGGACGAATTACCTCAATCTTTGTTTAATGACAACATTGAAAACCCGATTGATAATTCATATCTAAAATCAACAACAGAAGTATTTATTGCTTTTGGTGATAATATGCCGGTGGTAAAACCTTCAGGTAATTATTGGAATATGCCGATCGCGATTCCCGATTCCACAAATATGTATTTTATAAAGGAAAAACGTTTTGGAGGTGATCCTCTGAAATAGTGATACCCTCACTTGAAGTGAGAGCATCACTATGTTTCAATATTTTTCTCAGCGCGCTTCGCGAAACCTTCGCGCTTTTGCGTGAACTTCTTTTTAGATTGAATTATTCTTGATAAAATCAATCAGTTCTTGTTGGTAAGCAAATGCCATTCCTACAACCGTGTCGGCGGCACCGTAATAAACGGCAATTTTTTCACCGTCGCTAAGGGCAGCGCAAGGGAACACAACATTTGGTACATCGCCCGCCAGTTCGTAAGGTGCGGCAGGAGCCAGTAAATAAGGCTGCGTGCGGTACAATACTTTCGACGGATCTTCCAGATCGAGAATTGCAGCACCCATTGAGTAACGGAAACCGTTGCAGGTGTTAATCACACCGTGGTAGAACTCCAGCCAGCCTTCTTCAGTTTTAATCGGAACCGATCCGGCACCAATTTTTGTACACTGCCAGGCACTCAATTCAAACGGAGTAACTTTCATAGCACAACGGTGTTCACCCCAGTATTTCATATCAGGGCTGTAACTGATGTAAATATCACCAAAAGGTGTATGTCCATTGTCGCTCGGGCGACTCAACATTGCATATTTTCCATTAATCTTTTCCGGGAAAAGCACACCATTTCGGTTAAATGGCAAAAAGGCGTTTTCGCACTGATGGAAAGTTTTAAAATCGAAAGTGTAAGCAATCCCGATGGTTGGTCCGTGATAACCGTTACACCAGGTTACCCAGTAGCGGTCTTCAATCCAGGTAACACGCGGATCGTATTTGTAATCCGACTCGATCATATCTGTATTTCCGGCAACCATTTCAATCGGTTCGTGGTTGATTTCCCAGTTGATACCGTCTCTGCTAAAACCGGCAAAAATATTCATCTGCACGGCTTTGTTGTCGCAACGAAAAACACCGGCAAAACCATCTTCAAAAGGAACAACAGCGCTGTTGAAAATACTGTTCGATGTTGGAATTGCGTACCGGCCAATTACCGGATTTTGCGAGTAGCGCCACATCACATCGGTGCAACCTTGCGGGCGCTCTTCAAAAGGTATGTTTACTTTTTTAGTCATTTGTCTCTATTTCTTTTGTTTCTACATCAACGTTATCAGGGTGTCCGAAAGGAACGAACCGTGCAGCAATAAATGCCGGAATGGTAGCTACGAGTACCCAGGCAAAAAACAATTTGTAACCCAGCCAGTCGCTGAAATAGCCGCTCAACATCGACGGTACCATAAATCCAAGATTCATAATTCCGGTGGCAAAAGCGTAATGTGCCATTTTGTATTTTCCGGGAGCTACCTGCTGCATCATAAACAACATCAGTCCAACAAACCCAAAGCCGTAGCCAAAATATTCGAAAACTACTGCGGCTCCCACCAGGTAAAGGCTCGATGGTTGATAATGGGCCAGCAAGGCATACACCAAAAACGGAATATTAAAGGTGCTGACCAGGATAAACAAGGCTCGTTTTAACCCGCGGCGTGCAATAAAATAACCGGCGAGCAACGATCCGGCAACAAAAGCCCCGGTTCCGAAAGTTCCGTAAACAACGCCAATTTCGGTGGTAGTTAATCCCAATCCACCGTCGGCAACGGCAGCTTTAAAAAACAGCGGTGCAATTTTTATGGCAAATCCTTCGGCAAAACGATACAACACGATAAAAGCGATGTACCAGTAAATATGTTTTTTCTGAAAAAATGTTCTTAGCACATCCCAAAGTGTGGCAAATCCTTCTTTCAGGCTTTGTACTTCTGATGTTGATGCTTCTCCGCCCGGCAGCATTCGCGAGTGATAAAGGCCTACCAAAGCCATCACGGCACCAATTCCAAGCATTACGGCTACCCAGGCATTTACGATGCCCATTTGTTTTTCCAGAATTCCGGCAATGGTAACAAATCCTCCGTAAGCCAGGAATTTTCCCACATTGTACGACGCTCCCTGCCAGCCAATGTATCTTGCCTGGTCTTTTGATGAAAGAACGCTGAGGTAAACACCGTCGGTGGCAATGTCGTTGGTGGCGCCGCTAAAACCAATAACGGCCAATAATGCTATTGTATATGCAAAAAAGTTGGGAATTGGCAGGGCAAAAGCAATCAATGCAAAAGTGATTGCTGTAACAAACTGGCTGGTAACTACAAAAAATTTCTTCGATTTGAACATCTCTAAAACCGGGCTCCATAGTGGTTTTAAGGTCCAGGGAAGCATAATTAACGAGGTCCAAAATGCTATTTTTGAATCCGAGATCCCCATGTTTTTATACATGATAGCTGTTGACTGTGCCAGCACCATAAAAGGCAATCCCATTGCAAAATAGGCTGTTGGAACCCACATTGCCGGATTAGTGACTTTATTTTTTGTTTTTACCATTGATGGTTGTTGTCGTTAAAGATTGATAATCGAAAGTGTTGTTTTATTTTTTATAAAATTACGGGACAATTTTAAATAAATTTAAAAAGTATATGAGCAAATTTCTTTAAAAAGAATCCGAATGTCGACAAAAATTTAATATGAAGACTAAATTTCAAAAGTCGAAAATAGTTACAGAACTTGTTAGAGGAATTCAACCTGTTAAATATAGGGTATAAAAAAAGCCTCCGTCAACTGACGGAAGCCTTCATTCGAAAAACTGTAATAAAGTTGAATTATTTATAAAAAGGTAGTACTAAGTAGGTATAAATGATACACCCCATACAAACACCCAATGCAAATTCCAGGCTTGCAAAAAACATCAGTAATCCTGACACAATTATTGCAGCGGTGGTCAGCTGTGCCAGAAAAAGACCAACAATTACCATGGTCATTACGAAACCCAATCGGGCAGCAAAAATTTTGGGTGCTTTTGCAATTTGTTTCTCCTTCAAATTAAGAGCATTCGACAAGCGGTAACTTACATAGCTAATAGGGCTGTACTTTAATTGAGTAAAAGCACGCATAAAAAAATCGGCCATCAGCACAATCAAAAAGATTGACGAATTCATTGCAAAACTGGTTATCACCAATAGAATTCCAATTAGTGCGTTTATCCGGGTGGTTTTCTCATCGACCTTATCTGTCGAAATTGGGCAAACTAATTGTCTCATAACTGTCGTATTAATAGTTGATGCAAATAAAATACAAATAACTCTTCTAATCGAAAAAAGGATGAATAACACTTTAATTCCTTACAAATAATTAACAAAGTATGTCATTCGTCATCATATTAAAGCTGAGTGTGGTTATATTTATCTTTTCAAAAAAATAAGCTTGTCACCCCTGACTTTTGGGAGGGGATATCATAAAAAATTGTAATAAAAACAGTCCTGGGCCGATTTTTTATATCACCAATGACGGACTGCATAAAAATTTTTGAACGAATGAAGATTAGAAAAAAACTGTATTTAAGTGTTGTCTGTTTGGTTCTTGTTCAGTTGTGGGCAGTTAGTAGCTACGCGCAACAAAACGAGCCTGCAAAGCCGTTTTTTAAAGATGGCGAGGCGCAAATTGTAAAAGCATTTGAAGATCCGGATTACTGGATTCGTGAAGACTTATGGGTGGAAACCGAGTTTGATTCGGATGGCGATGGTTTGTTGGACCGTATGCATGTTGATGTAACACGCCCGCGGCAAACAGAAAGGGAAGGCTTAAAACTTCCTGTTATTTATAATTCAAGCCCATATTTTGCCGGTGTGGCAGGAAACAATCCCGAGTTTTTTTGGGATGTAAAACAAGAGCTGGGCGAGAAGCCAAAACAACATGTTCATCCTCCCGAAATTCAGCGTAGGGGAGAAAGGCCAATAATTTCGAAGGCGCAGGTAAATACATGGGTTCCGCGTGGTTTTGTTGTGGTACATTCATCGTCTCCGGGAACCGGTTTATCCGATGGTTCGCCAACAGTTGGAGGCGACAATGAGTCGCTGGCACCAAAAGCAGTAATCGATTGGCTTTGCGGTCGCGCAAAAGGTTACAAAACCCGAACTGGAAATGAAGAAGTTGAAGCATATTGGTGTACCGGCAAAGTGGGAATGACTGGGACTTCGTATGAAGGAACATTGCCTCTGGCCGCTGCAACAACAGGAGTTGAAGGACTGGAAGCGATTATTCCGGTGGCTCCAAATACTTCGTATTATCATTATTACCGCTCAAATGGGTTGGTGCGTTCTCCCGGAGGTTATCTGGGCGAAGATATTGATGTCCTTTTTGATTTTATTCACAGTGGAGCGCTTGACAAAAGAGCTTATGCACGTGAGCATGTTCGCGATACAGAAATGAAAAATGGTCAGGACCGAATTACCGGTGATTATAACGATTTTTGGGCCGGTCGCGATTACCTGAATGATATGGAGCCGATGAAAGCAGCAATGCTGATGTCGCATGGTTTTAACGACTGGAATGTGGTGCCTGAGCATAGTTTGCGCATTTACGAAGCAGCTAAGGCAAAAGGTATTCCCTGCCAGATTTATTACCACCAGGATGGTCACGGTGGACCTCCACCACTTAGTATGATGAACCGTTGGTTTACCCGTTATTTATTTGGTATTGAAAATGGTGTTGAGAATGATCCGAAAGCATGGATCGTTCGTGAAGACGATGATCACGATCATCCAACATCGTATGCCGATTATCCAAATCCTGATGCAAAACCAGTAACTTTCTACCTTACTTCGGGAGCGCCGGAAAAAGGTGGCCTCGTTACCGACAAACCAAACAGTCAGCCGGAAGAAACGCTGGTTGATAACTATTCATTTTCAGGAGAAGCGCTTGCACAAGCTGAAAATACCGAGCATCGCTTAATATATGTAAGTCCGGAATTGAAAGAAGACGTTCATATTTCGGGAAAACCAAAAATTACCATTAAAGCGGCCAGCAGCAAACCGGCAGTTAACCTTTCGGTTTACCTGGTTTCGTTACCGTGGAATAATTCACAGTGGCGTCGTCCAAAAATTACCGATAATCTTATTACCCGTGGTTGGGCCGATTTGCAGAACTATAAATCGCTGCGCGAAAGTGAGCCATTGAAACCGGGTAAATTCTACGAAATGACATTCGAGCTGCAACCCGATGACCAGGTGATTAAAGCCGGTCAACAGATTGGATTGATGATTATTTCGAGCGATAAAGATTTTACACTACATCCAAAACCCGGAACCGAATTAACTGTTGATTTGGACGGAACAAGCATTGAAATTCCCGTGGTTGGCGGAGCTGAAGCTTATTATACAGCCATTCAATAACGCGGTTTTCTTAATATTTTAGTTTGATGAAGCAGAGATTATTTATTGTAGCATTGTTGCTTGCTTGGGGCTTGAATGTAGTTGCACAAAAAACAAATTTTACGCACCAGGATTCATTGCGTGGCAGCATAACTCCCGAACGAGCTTGGTGGGATCTTACGTATTATCATCTGGATGTAAAAGTAGATCCGGCTGACAGTACAATTTCCGGTAGCAACCTGATTCAATACAAGGTTTTAGAATCTAAACAGCGTATGCAAATTGATATGCAGCCGCCAATGAAGATTTCACGAATTACGCAAAACGGCAAGGAGCTCAACTTTACGCAAGATGGAAATGCATGGTTTGTAGAATTGCAAAAGGAGCAAAATCCGAATGATGTTAACGAGTTGCTGGTTGAGTATTCCGGGAAACCAAAGATTAGTAGAAGACCGCCGTGGGATGGTGGAATAAGCTGGCAGAAAGATGAAAACGGTTACGATTTTATTGTAAATACCAACCAGGGCGACGGTGGTAGTTTGTGGTGGCCCTGCAAAGATCATCCTTACGACGAGCCCGACAGTATGTTGATAAGCGTAACTTTTCCCGAGCATTTAATGGATGTCTCCAATGGTCGTTTGCGCGGAGTGGAGCAAAATGCTGACGGAACAAAAACGGCGCATTGGTTTGTAAACAACCCGATTAATAACTACGGGGTAAACATAAACATTGGAAATTATGCCCATTGGCACGAAGTTTTTAAAGGCGAAAAAGGCGATTTGGATTGCAACTACTGGGTGCTGAAACAAAACCTGGAAAAGGCAAAAGAGCATTTTAAACAGGCGCCAATGATGCTGGAAGCTTTTGAGCACTGGTTTGGCCCGTATCCGTTTTACGAAGATGGCTATAAACTTGTGGAAGTGCCGTATCCGGGCATGGAACATCAAAGTTCGGTTACCTACGGAAATGGTTTCCGTAATGGTTACACCGGTCGTGATATTAGTAATTCGGGCTGGGGTTTTAAGTTTGACTTTATCATTATCCACGAGTCGGGGCACGAGTGGTTTGCCAATAACATTACCAACTGGGATGAGGCCGATATGTGGATACATGAGAGTTTTACCAATTACTCAGAGAATCTTTTTGTGGAGTATTACTGGGGCAAAAAGGCGGGCTCAGAATATATTCGGGGAAGCCGCCTGGGTATTCTAAACGACCGCCCTGTTATTGGGGTTTACGGCGTAAATTACCCGGGATCGGGAGATATGTATCCCAAAGGAGCCAACATGTTACATACCTTGCGACAGGTGGTCGACGATGATGAAAAATGGCGCGGTATTTTGCGTGGTTTAAATGAAGAGTTTTACCATCAGACTGTAAAAGCCGAGCAAATTGAAGGCTATTTAATGGAGCATTCCGGACTTGATTTACAAGGGTTCTTCAATCAGTATTTGCGCGATACACGAATTCCAACTTTTGAGTATGCCATTATTGATGGAGAACTGCAATTCCGTTGGGCAAACTGTGTCGACAATTTTAAATTGCCACTGAAAGTATATATCAATGGAGAGCTTCAATGGTTGAATCCTTCAGGTCGCTGGCAATATTTCGACACCGACGAGAAAGTTAAAAAGGTAGAAGTTGATAAAGACTTTTACGTAGCCAGCTTTCAGGTTGTAGAACTATAAAACAAAAGACCATACAGATAAGTAAGATTTGGAGTAGCCGTAAGAGGCAGTTGAATGTGAATTGTGGGGAGCATCGAAATACTGCGATTTCTGCCTGCCGGCGGCCTTCATTTTTGCCTTGATGCAAAACGAAGCAAAAAGATCAAGGCTGCTTTTGGCCTTAATCCTTCGTTTTCATAAAACCAAAGTTCGGACGGGTGATCTTCTCAATTCTTCGAAGCTTCCCGTTCTCTCTAAGGTTTTATCTCAACTCCGGGCAAAGCCCAAAAGAGGCCGTCCATTGATGTAACGTCAGCTACATCGAAGCTTGGCCTCGGCCGGTGAGCCGGAAAACAAGTGGTGACGGCGTAAAAAATTACTGTTGTTTGAGGAGGTACGACGAGTTCAGGAATTTTAGCTGGCATCACGTAGCTTTTTCGAGTGAAGCGGGCGCAGCCTTGGGTTTTCTGTCTACTCTTTGGGCTAAGCCAAAGAGTAGAATCCGCCTGATAAGGCAAAAGCAAGTTTTTTCTCCTTGGTTGTTATACTCATCCGGCACAGTATATAAAAGCAAAAGAGCCTTACATTGATCGAAGAAGATAGTAAGGCTCTTTTTATATTCGAATTGGTTAGGAAACCGGAACTGATATTGTTCCGTCCATAAAAACTTCAAGTAAATCGCCCGATTCATTAAAAACTGCAATTCGTTGTTTCTCGATCCACATGGCGCAAAGTGGTCCGCAGTAATCCATCCAGTATAAATCGAGCGTTACCACGTAAACCGAATCAAAATTTTGCGGTTCTACAGATTCTCCATTTGAATTTTCATTCGGCGAAGTGTATGAGTCATGAAATTCAACATTTGCCGAATAGGTAAATTCAGCAGTATAAAAGAAAACGTCTTCTTTGTTTGCGTTGAACTCATCGATTAATGTCGTGTAATAATCAATGGCATCGGTGGTAATGCAAAAAGGAATCAGCACACCATCAAAAGAATTATAGTACCAATAGGCCGTTTCCGGTACCTCCATCCCTGACCACTCAGTAGCAGCAATAAGGTCTTCGCGTGGAGGATAGTACAACTCGGCTTTTGTGATTAGTTCGGCTTCAAAAGAATTATCTGAATTGCGTTCGATCAATTTAGTGTAACTTCGTTTCGGCATTTCAAGTTCGTCGTCAGAACTATCGTTGCAAGAAACCAAAGCCAGCATGAGCAGGCTTAGGAGGAAAAAGTAATTCGCTTTCATTGTCGTTTGTTTTGTTAACAGATGGGAATTAGGTAGAAATGGTTGCGTAGTTTCCTGATTTTGCATACAGAAGATCATGTATTCTTGAGAATTTACCCTCTTTTAAGTGCGGAAGGCAGCACATTTTTAAAAATATGGCCTCTTCCGCATGCAGAAGGCACTACTTTTTTGCAAATATGGCTTCCTCCGCATGCAGAAGACCATATATTTTTGAGAATATACCCTCTTTTAAGTGCGGAAGGCAGCACATTTTTAAAAATATGGCCTCTTCCGCATGCAGAAGGCACTACTTTTTTGCAAATATGGCTTCCTCCGCATGCAGAAGACCATATATTTTTGAGAATATACCCTCTTTTAAGTGCGGAAGGCAGCATATTTTTAAAAATATGGCCTCTTCCGTATACAGAAGGCACTACTTTTTTGCAAATATGGCTTCTTCCGCATGCAGAAGACCATATATTTTTGAGAATATACCCTCTTTTAAGTGCGGAAGGCAGCACATTTTTAAAAATATGGCCTCTTCCGCATGCAGAAGGCACTACTTTTTTGCAAATATGGCTTCCTCCGCATGCAGAAGACCATATATTTTTGAGAATATACCCTCTTTTAAGTGCGGAAGGCAGCATATTTTTAAAAATATGGCCTCTTCCGTATACAGAAGGCACTACTTTTTTGCAAATATGGCTTCTTCCGCATGCAGAAGACCATATAATTTAGAGAATACACCCTCTTTTAAGTGCGGAAGGCAATATATTTTAAAAAATATGGCCTCTTATAAGTGCAGAAAGCAACACTTGTAGAAGATATTTTCCCGCTAATAGTGCTCGGAAGTCATATAAAATTCCAGCATGCCACCTTTCATCAAGTCTTCGTGCGAAAAGAACGGTTCATCCAGTGTTTCGCCGTTGAGCACAACTTTTTCGATGAATTTATTTTCTTTTGAATTGTTGTGAGCAACGATCTCGAAAGTACCACCCGGAACCCGAACTGATGCTTGATCAATAACAGGCCGACCTATAGTATAAGTAGGGTCGCCGGGGCAAACCTGGTAAAAACCAATGGCATTCAGTACATACCATGCCGACATCTGGCCGCAGTCTTCGTTGCCTATTATTCCCGCAGGTTCCGGCAAATAGAAATCGTACAATACCTGGTCGAGGTATTTTTGAGTTTTCCACTTTGCGTTGGTGTAATTGTATAAATAGGCCATGTGGTGACTTGGCTCGTTTCCGTGCGCGTATTGCCCGATCAAGCCGGTGATGTCGGCCGATGCATTTTCACCCAGAATTTCGGAGCTGGTAGTAAACAAGCTGTCAAGACTTGATTCGAAAACATCTTTTCCGCCAAACAAGTTTACCATGCCGTTCATATCGTGTGGGGCAAAATAGCTCCACTGGTAGGCATTTCCTTCGGTGTAATCGGCATGATTGTGATCGGAGTATTTTGGATTAAAAGGTGTTCGCCAGCTGCCGTCGCCATTTTTACCACGCATAAATCCTGTTGAGGCATCAAAATAATTTTCGTAGTATTTCGACTTTTTGTAGAACTCATCAGCTGTTTTATCGTCGCCGGCGGCTTTGGCAATCTCTGCCACACACCAGTCGTAATAAGCCATCTCAACGCCGTACGACACAGAAGCCGTGATTGAATCAGAAGGAACAAAACCATACTTTTCTTTGTAATAAATGTGTTTCATCATTACTTCTGCACCTCGCTGGCCTGCATGAGCTTCCAGCCATTCGGGTTGCCAGGTCGCCGATTTTACAGCAGCTTCTTTCCAGTCGTTAAGGTCTGCATTGGGCACCAACCCTTTTGCCAGTGCGTCGGCCATTACCGATGTTGCCGGGTAGCCCACCATCGTTCCCGTGTAGTTCGATGCCAGTGGCCATTTCGGAAGTAGACCACCTTCGCGGTATTTTTGTACAAGCGCTTCTGCCCACTCGCCGGCTTTTTCAGGTCGGATTATGGTAATAAGCGGGTGAAAAGCGCGGAAAGTATCCCACAACGAAAAGACGGTGTAGTTGGTAAATCCTTCCGGTGCCTGACGGATGGTTTTGTCCATGCCGCGGTAACGCCCGTCGACATCCTGTGCGGTAAATGGCGACATCATGCTGTGGTAAAGTGCGGTGTAGAAATTGGTTTTTACCGCTTCGTCATCTGTAGAAATGGTAATTCCCTGCAGGGCTTCGCGCCATTCTGCTTTTGCTTGCTCCATGGTTTTGTCAAAGTCCCATCCTGTAAGTTCAGCCTGCATATTTTTATTGGCACCAGCTTCGTCAACAACCGATAATGCCACTTTTACGAGCAGCACTTTGTCATTTTGCGGAAATTTGAAATGTAATTTTATGTCTTTTCCGGTAAGACTGGTTTCTGTGGTCGGTTCTCCCTCTGCAAATGTTCTCAACCGATCAAACGCTTCTGAAAACTCAATGCGATAAGCTACCAAATGATCTTCGGCCCAGCCTTTTGTAAGCTGAACACCTTCAAAAGTTTTATCGTCAATTTGGTGAATAGTATTTTTCACAATACTGTGTCCCCAATTGGGTTGCAAAATATGTCCAAGGTCGAGCATCACATTTCTGTCGCTGCCGTTGTCAAACGAATATTTATGAAATCCCACACGTTTAGTAGCCGTTAATTCGGCTGAAACGTTCAGGTTTTTCAGTCGCACTTTATAATAACCGGGCGATGCTGTTTCGTCTTTTTTATCAAACAAACCAACAGGTTTTAACTCATCCGAATTCGAGTAAGGCAGCAAAAGCACATCGCCAAGATCGCCAATACCTGTTCCACTCAAATGGGTGTGGCTGAATCCGTAAATGGTTGAATCTTCGTTGTGGTAACCACTGCTGGCATCCCAGCCCATAATATGGGTGTCCGGACTCAACTGAACCATCCCAAACGGCGTGGTCGCGCCAGGGAAAGTGTGCCCGTGAAAACCTGTCCCGATAAACGGATCAACGTAGTTTAAAATATCCTGTTCAGTTTGTTTTTGCTCCGAAACACAGCCCGAAACAAATAAAACCAGGGCGAATAGTACAGTTAGTGCTCTCATTTTCTGTTGATATAAATTTTGCGCAAAGTTACTTTTTAAAAATTTTAAAAAGAAGAGAAATCGTACGATTCCACCATTTTTATTGAGCTGAAGAATTAGTGTGAAAGCAATGCGAACATTTGTCATAGTATGAAATAGAGAATTTACTACATTCACGTGCTCATAAAAAAATTGCATAAATGTTTCAGAAAGAGATTTACATAGAACGCAGAAAAGTTCTAAAGGAGAAAGTTGGGGAAGGATTGATTTTGTTGTTTGGAAACGACGAATCATCGATGAATTATGCTGACAACACCTATCATTTCAGGCAAGACAGCACCTTTTTGTATTACTTTGGAATTCAGCATCCGGGCCTGGCTGCGGTAATCGATATTGATAACGACAAGGAAATTGTTTTTGGAAATGATTACACCATCGACGATATTGTGTGGATGGGACCACAGCCAACCATTGCCGATCGTGCTGCACAGTGTGGCGTGTCAACGGTTTTACCGATGAAAGAACTGGCGTCGGTTGTGGAGAAAAGTAAGAAGATTCATTTCTTGCCGCTCTATCGTCCCGAGAATAAAATAAAGTTGTTGGAGTTGATTGATGTGGCGCCCAAAGATGTGGCGAATACTTACTCGCTGGAGTTAGTAAAGGCCGTTGTCAGTCAGCGCGAAATTAAAAGCAAAGAAGAGATAGAGCAGCTGCATCAGGCAGTGAACGTTTCGGTTGATATGCATGTGGCGGCTATGAAATTTGCGCGTCCGGGAATGACAGAAGCGCAGGTAACAGCCGAAATCCATAAAGTGGCACTGGCAGCCGGTGGAAATATTGCTTTCCCGATAATTGCCACAAAAAACGGGCAAACATTACACAATCATTTTCACGGTAACACAATAAAAGAGGGCGATCTGTTTTTAGTTGATGCTGGTTACGAAAATGAATTGTGCTACTCAGGCGATTTGTCGAGTACTTTTCCGGTAAGCAAAAAATTTACTCCCGAGCAAAAAGAGATCTATGAAATTTCGCTGGCCGGACACGAAGCTGCAATTAGTGCACTCGAATTGAACAAGCCATATAAAAATGCGCACATTGCAGCCGCTACCACCATTTTCGACGGATTGAAATCGATGGGTTTCACCAAAGGAAATGCAATGGATGCTTTTGAGGCCGGCGCTCACGCTTTGTTTTTCCCGTGCGGAACGGGCCACATGATGGGCATGGATGTGCATGATATGGAAGATCTTGGTGAAGTTTGGGTCGGTTACGACGGCCAACCAAAAAGTACACAGTTTGGGCTGAAATCGCTTCGCCTGGCAAAACCGCTGAGAGCCGGTCATGTATTTACTATCGAACCGGGAATTTACTTTATTCCCGAATTGATTGATCTATGGCGCGGACAAGGTAAATTCAACGATTTTATCAACTGGGAAAAAGTTGACAGCTACCGTAATTTTGGCGGAATGCGAAACGAAGAAGATTTTGTAATGACCGAAAACGGTGCGCAGTTACTCGGCAAGCCAAAACCCAAAACCGTTGAAGATGTAGAAGCTCTGCGATCATAAAAGACTGATGGTTACAGGTTTCATGTTAAGTATATTTGCCCTTAATGTGAAACCTGCAGGCATCAGCGATCAGGAATGAATAAAAACTTTACTTTTGCCCCAAATTAGCTACAATGAAGAAGGGAAGTATTCTTGCGCTTTTGTTATTGAATTCACTTTGGCTTTTAGCACAGAATGAGGTGGGGCCCGAAGGACATAAACTGCTGTGGGTATTTCTGTTTCTTGCTGCAATAACAGTAGCTTTTATTGTTAGTGGCCGTTCTTTTCAGAAGAAATCAAAAAAGGAGCGAAGGCCATTTATGCAGCTAAAAAAGCTTAGTATCAAATTGGAAAAGGATGCAAATTTCTATCCTGATAATTTAATTCTTACCGTAAAAAATAACGGCACAACGGCTATCGACTTGGATCAGCCGCTTTTGGTATTCGATAATTTCTGGCTGAGACGTAAGTTCAAGATCAAAGGAATGGATAACTACAATTTTTATCCATTGTACCTGGAAAGTGGGAAAACACATCAGCTGAAAATTGATCTGAATCGGTTTTACACACACGATAAATCTTTGAAGAAGTTTCCAAAAACAAAGATTTATCTGAAAGATGTAAAAGGTAAAAAGCTTGGGAATAAAGCTGTTTTTTTGCGGAAAACACTTGTTAGATTTTAATGCGCAACTGGAAATTTAATCATATCGATTTCTCAACTTACCCTAGTTATAAGGGTAAAGATTTGGGTGTTTTTTGGTCGCCTGAAAAGACAACGATCAAGATTTGGGCACCAACTGCTCAAATGGTGGAATTGCGTTTGTACAAAGATGGTGTGCGTGGTGAGGCTTATTATAAAACCAACCTGCAGAAAAAAGAGGACGGAATCTGGGGAACGGTTCTTACAGGCGATTACGAAGGTAAATTCTATACTTTCAGAGTAAACGACGGCGAATGGTTGGATGAGGTTGCCGGAATTTATGCCCGCTGTGTTGGTGCCAACGGTTTTCGCGGCATGATCTATAATCCGAATACCACCAATCCGGAAGATTGGGTGTACGACAATGGTCCGCGATATAAAAGTTTTACCGATACGGTGATCTACGAAACGCATGTTCGTGACTTTTCCATTGCCGAAAATTCAGGAATTGAGAACAAAGGAAAGTTTTTGGGTTTTACCGAAGAAGGAACTCGCTCTCCCGAAGGTGTGAAAACTGGCATCGAACATTTAAAAGAATTGGGAGTTACGCATGTTCATCTGCTGCCGGTGAACGACTTTGTAACCGTTGACGAAGAAAAACCACTTGAAAAATATAACTGGGGTTACGATCCCATGCATTACAGCGCACTTGAAGGTTCGTATGCGACGGATGCTTACGATGGACGAAAGCGAATTGCAGAATTCAAAGCGCTGGTAAAAGCATTGCATGCAAATGGAATTGGTGTGATTCTGGATGTGGTTTTTAATCACACCTACTACGCCAAAGAATCGGTATTTAACCAGATTATTCCGGGCTATTTTTATCGTCAGAAAGAAGACGGATCGTTTGCAAATGCTTCAGGATGTGGAAACGAGTTGGCATCAGAACGAGAAATGGTGCGAAAATACATCATTGACACCTTAAAATATTGGGTGGAAGAGTTTCATGTTGATGGATTCCGTTTTGATCTGATGGGAATTCACGACTTAAAAACCATGAAAAAAATTCGCAAATCCCTTGATAAGATCGATAATGGACTTTTCTTGTATGGTGAAGGTTGGGCTGCAGATCAAAGCCCAATGCCGGAAGACAAACGTGCCGTAAAACGTAACACTTCTCAATTGCCGGGAATTGCCAGCTTTAACGACGATTTTCGCGATGCATTAAAAGGAAATCATGGCGATAAAAAGTCGAAAGGTTTTGTTAGCGGACTAGGTTTGCGCGAAGAAGCCGTGAAATTTGGAATTACGGCTGCCGTTCATCATCCGCAGGTAAATTATGGATATATCGATACAGTTGATTCAGCCTGGGCAGGCGAACCAGATCAATGCATTAACTACGTATCGTGCCACGATAATTATACGCTTTGGGATAAACTGAAGCAGAGTTTGGCGAAAGCAAGCAATGAAGAATTGCGCAAACGTGTAAAACTTGCCGGAGCGTTGGTGTTAACATCGCAAGGCGTGCCGTTGTTGCATGCCGGAGTTGACTTTTGCAGGACAAAAGGAGGCAATGGTAATTCGTATAAATCACCTGATTCGGTAAACCAGATCGATTGGAGCCGAAAAAATGAATACATCGATGTTTTCGAATACTTTCAGAAATTGATTCAGCTGCGTAAAAACCATCCGGCTTTTCGTATGACTTCTGCCGAGGCGATCAGACGGGATTTGAATTTTTGTGCCGAGTATAAAATCGGTGTTGTATCCTATTGTTTGGATGGAAAACAGGCTGGTGACAATTGGTCGAAGATCTTCCTTATTTTTAACGGAAACATGGAGGAAGTTGAATTTCCGTTACCCGATGGTAAGTACAAAGTTGTAGCCGATGCCAACAGCATTAATGAGGAGGGGATTGAGCTTGTTGAAAATTCGGTTATTGTAGATCCGGTTTCGCTAAAAATCCTTGTTCAGGCTGAGAACGGGTGAATGTTTCGCGAGAAATAACCCGAAAATCCCAATAACGAATATGCTGTTTTTCGTATTTCTACTTTTCTGAAAGCTTTGCTGTATATACGTTTGGTAGTGTTAAGTTCAACATCACGTACAAAAGGATCAAATGTTGCCTGATCTAAGATTAGGTGATCAACATTTTCAAAATCGTTGGGTTGTGCGCTAAAAAGCTCACCTTCAGCAATTATCTTTTTCCCGGCCTGTTTACATTTTTCAATTAACAGTACGGTTGATTCACGTTGTTTCAATCCGGCTTTTATTATTACGTAATCTGCCCATTCCAGCAACCTGGAATTTAGTTTTTCCTGATTAAGGTCAACAAGCTTCCTTTCCCAGGTTAATGGCAATTGAATTGATACTTCGATCAACTCACGAGGTTCTTCAGTTTGCTGTTTAAAGAACCTTTGAAAAAGGGCAGAAAAGCCTTTTGTCTGGCAATCTGTTTTCGGATAAATTAATAGGATATTCATGGTAATAATCTTTAACTGTTTTCTATGCTTTCAAATAAACGACCATTTAATTCGAAAAAAAAGTTTTTGGGATTGTTGCCCTGAAAAAGTGATTATTTGCGTTGATCTGGGGTTTTTGCCATTTATCCGGGATTAGCGACAGTTATCCCAGTTCTCTCCTTTAATAGCTGTTTTAAAGCAAAATATTCAGTTTGGGGAAGGAATTTTTAAGTAAAAAAGTGATATTAAGCTGTTTTTAATGATTCTTTCAAACGAAGTACATATTGTCTTGAAACAGGAATTTCCTGTGGGTAATCAAATAAATTTAGTGTTAATCCATCGGAGCCGCGCGATACTTTTTTAATATAGTTTTTATTCACCATGCACGAACGATGACAACGAATGATTTCAGGGTATTTTTGCAGTAAATTCTCTGTTGATTTCATGGTGCTTCTTATCAGCTTTTTACGAATTTCATCGTTTTGTTTGTAGATGATTTCAATGTAATTGTTGGCTGATTTAATCAAAATCAACTGCTCGAGAAAAAGTGTGAAATATTCTGTTTTGTTTTCCGATTCAAATTCAATTTCCTTTGGAGTTTCAATAGGCTCGTTTGGAGTTGTGTCTTGTGGACTGGTCTCTAATTTCTGTACTTTCTTCTTCAGCAGATAAAACTGGTTAGTAACGACTACCACAGCTGCCGCCGTTATAGAAATAATAACAATGTTAATCACGATTGGAAAGGTCATTGGAATACGACCTACATAACGAGCAAAAAACGCGAATGCTACCGAGTTGCAAATTACAAAAAGCAAATCGATAAGAATCTCCTTTAAAATGGTCCAGCGTTCTTCGGAAAATGCTGTAATGAAAATGGAGGGTATTACCAAACGAAATAGAGTAAGCAAAACAAGTGTAATGGCGCCAAAAGTTGCCAGGATGATAAGGCGGTTGTTAAAATCAGGATTTTGGACTTCGAAAGGCTGAAAGAACAAAAGAAACAAAAAAATGCCCAGGCTCACCGACGAAATGGAGCGTGTATTCACTTTTAGGTTGTCGTTAAACGGATATTTTTTGTTTAGCGAGTTCAGCATTGGAAATTTCTTTCTTGATTAAAAAACTGCCAGTAAAAGGTCGATATCTTTTGATGGAATATTGAACATGCGGCCAACGTCTGAATTTGTAAGAATGCCGTGGTATATGTAAACTCCTTTCCGGAATCCTTTTGACGCCTTTATATAATTATCGACTCCGCCGTTGTCGCCAATGGCAAGTAAAATCGGAATTAAAATGTTACTGAGCGAAATGGAAGCTGTTCGCGCTACCATAGCCGGAGTGTTCGGAACGCAGTAATGCACTACGCCGTGTTTTGTATAAGTTGGATTGTTAAAATCAGTGCATTTCGAAGTCTCGAAACAGCCTCCCTGGCTTACATTCAGGTCGATAATCACCGATCCTTCCTTCATTTGTTTTACAAGATTTTCAGAGACTTTAAATTTTGGCGGTGTATTAAACGAGGTCGCACCAATAACCGCATCGGCCGAAATAAGCGCTTTGCGCAGAACTTTCGGATAGAAAACAGAAGTAAAAATACGGCGGCCAAGTTTTTCTTCCAGCTTGCTGAGTTCGTAAACCGAAGTGTCGAAAACCTTAACAAAAATGCCAAGGCCAAGCGCTGCACGAGCCGCATATTCTGCTGCGGTACTTGTACCAATAATCACCAGTTCTGCGGGTGTAACACCGGTAACTTCACCAAAAAGTACACCTTTTCCGTTGCGCGAGTTACTCAGGTATTCGCTGGCAATTGTAATAGAAGTTACCCCTGCAATCTGGCTCATTTGATGCACAAACGGAAGAAAACCATCTTCGTTTTCAAGGTATTCAAACGCAATGGTCGTTACCTTTTTTTGCATCATCTTTTGAATCGATTCATTACAATGCGCCTGAATCTGCATATTCGAAATAATCACCTGGTTGCCTCGTAAAGCGTCTATCTCTTCGCATGAGAACGGAGCGATGCGTAAAATTATATCACACTGAAAGGTTTCTTCTTTGGTCTCAACGATGGTTGCTCCGGCCTTTTGGTAGTCCTCGTTCGAGTAGCTGGCCGACTTGCCTGCGTCGCGTTCAATCAGAATTTCGTGGCCGTACGAAACCAGTAAATCAACAGCTTGTGGCGATAAAGGAACGCGGTATTCCACCTTGGATAAATCAGAAGGTATTCCAATTTTTATCTTTTGTCCCTTCTTTTTTACCTCCAACATCTCTTCTTTGGGCAGAAGCATGGTTTTTGGTATCGATACCTTTTCTTTTGCTTTTTCCATAGCTGAAAATAATGAATTTTTCTGGCGAAATCAACAGCACCAATTTACAAGCAAAAGGGGAGTTTTCAAAGAAAATTAATCCGGAAGTGGGAAGTTATGGTTTTGTACTGGCGGGCAAATCAGATTTCTTGTGCAGAAATAACACGTGAATCGTCGTCCTGTACTTCAATTTTTACTTCTACCATTTTTTCAGGAAGAAGCGATTCGATCATCTCCGGCCATTCGATAAGGCAATAACTTCCGCTGTAAATATAGTCTTCGTAACCAAGATCGTAAGCTTCTTCAATATCTTTTATACGGTAGAAATCGAAATGGAAGATCGATTCAGGATCATCGGTATTGTATTCGTTTATTAATGCAAAAGTCGGGCTTGTTACATTGTCTTCCGATCCCAGTTCTCTGCAAATTGCCTGAATAAATGTTGTTTTTCCGGCTCCCATTTTGCCATAAAAAGCAAAAACCCGGTCGTTTTTAAATTCAGCAATAAGTTCCTTTGCGGCAAACTCGAGATCGTCAAGCGAATTGATCTTTTTTGAATACATATGCTTCCAACAATTTTTACAATAATACAAAAAGCACTACATATTTTGAACTCTCAGCGGTAAAATGAGATAAAAATCAGGGAAATGCATCGTTGTAACAGGTATGTATTTCAGCAAAATGTTTTAATTTTGGCAAAAATCATCAAATGATGAAATACGCTTTTTAAATTTGCGAGTATCACGCGAACAGGAAGCGGATTTAAGTTTTAATAAAAATTAAAAACGAATAATATGAATATTCCAGCTGATTTGAAATATACGCAAGACCACGAGTGGGTTCGCGTTGACGGAGATGTTGCCATTGTAGGTGTTACCGATTTTGCGCAAGGCGAATTGGGCGACGTTGTATTTGTTGAAATCGAAACCGAAGGTGAAACACTTGATAAAGGTGAAACTTTTGGAACTGTTGAGGCGGTTAAAACTGTTTCTGACTTGTTTATGCCTGTTGGGGGCGAGGTTGCCGAGTTTAACGAAGACCTGGCTGACGATCCGGAATTGGTAAACAAAGATCCTTATGGAAAAGGATGGATGATTAAAGTGAATATTGCCGATGCATCGGAGTTAGATGGTTTGATGGATGCTGACGCTTATAAAGCAATGATTGAAGCTTAAGAAATTTTACAGCATATGTAAATGCCTCATCGTTTTTCGGTGGGGCATTTTTTATGGTACAAAAAAACCGGAATCTGAATGATCCCGGTTTTTAATATGTTGATACTAATTATTATCCACATTTTGAGCAGCCGCAAGAAAGGCAAGTCAAACATCCTTCCTGGTAAACTACTTCGTCTGATCCGCATTCGCCGCATTTTGCATCTTCAGCAATCGTTCCATCAGGAATGTATTTCTTCAATGCACGGGCAACTCCGGCTTTCCACGAGTTGATGGTTTCGTTATCCAACTGCAGGCTGGTTACCAATTCAACGATTTTATGAATTGGCATTCCGTGGCGCAATGTTCCCGAAATCAGTTTGGCATAATTCCAGTATACCGGGTTGAATTTGTGCGAAAGTCCTTCGATAGTGGTTTTGTAACCACGTTTGTTCATGTATTGGAAATCGTATCGAGAATCCTCGTCTTCCCAGCTTTTAATAATATAACCTTTGGTTACTGAGCGAGGCAGCAGAATTCCGTCTTCATCGTCGTGTAAACCCGTGAAGATTTCGTATGGTTTACCATCCATCAGTCCGATAAAAGCAATCCATTTTTCCTTGTTATTCTGGAAGCGTACAACGTCGGCCTCCAATTTTTCAGGACGCTTAGTCGGGAATGCTCCTTTGTCGTCTTTTTTCTTGTTATCGTCGTTTGAAATAAGTACTCCTGAACGAGATCCGTCGCGATATACGGTAACGCCTTTACATCCGCTTTTCCAGGCCTCAAAATACAGGTTACCTACCAACTCTTCTTTAACATCTGCCGGAAGGTTAATGGTTACAGAGATTGAGTGGTCTACCCATTTCTGAATACGTCCCTGCATACGTACTTTGTTCAGCCAGTCAACATCGTTTGATGTGGCTTTGTAGTATGGCGACTCTTTTACCATTTTATCCAGTTCTTCTGAGCTGTATTCACGATTAGTATCGTAACCGTTGGCTTTCATCCATGTTTTAAAATGGTGATGGAATACAGTGTATTCTTCCCAGTGATCGCCCACCTCATCAATAAAGTCAACGCGAACATTCTTGTCGTTTGGATTTACTTTTCTGCGTCGTTTATAAACAGGCATAAATACCGGCTCAATTCCTGAAGTTGTTTGAGTCATCAAACTTGTAGTTCCTGTTGGAGCAATGGTTAATAAGGCTATATTTCTACGGCCGTATTTTGTCATTTTTTCGTATAGTGCCGAATCATTGTCTTTAATACGATTGATCAGCGGATTGTTTTTCTCTCGCTCGGCATCGTAAATAGTGAAGGCACCGCGCTCTTTTGCCAGGTATACCGACGAACGGTATGCTTCGATGGCAATTGTTTTATGTATCTCTTCCGAAAAATCTGTTGCATTATCGCTTCCGTAACGCAATCCCAATCCGGCCAGCATATCGCCTTCGGCAGTGATACCGATACCGGTACGTCGTCCTTCTTTTGCTTTGCGACGAATACTTTCCCAAAGATTTTTTTCAGTGAATTTTATATCTTCAGCTTCAGGATCGGCATCAACCTTTTCTAAAATGGCATCAATTTTTTCCAGCTCAAGATCGATAATGTCGTCCATAATGCGCTGTGCATAGTGGATGTGTTCTTTAAACAGTTCGAAATTGAACTTAGCGTCTTTCGTGTATGGATTTTCTACGTATGAATATAAGTTGATGGCTAATAAACGGCAACTGTCGTAAGGGCATAAAGGAATTTCTCCACATGGATTGGTAGAAACAGTGCGGTAGCCTAAATCAGCATAACAATCCGGCACTGATTCGTTAAGAATAGTATCCCAGAAAAGAATTCCCGGCTCGGCCGATTTCCAGGCATTTTTAACGATCTTTTTCCAAAGACTGGTAGCGTCCGTTTCTTTGGTGTACTGTGCTTCGCCGGTAACAGGATATTGTTGTACATAGCTCGTTCCTGCTTCAACCGCTTTCATGAAATCATCCTGAATTTTTACCGAAACATTGGCACCGGTAACTTTGCCCTGCTCCATTTTTGCGTCGATAAAACTTTCCGAATCAGGGTGCTTGATCGAAACTGATAGCATTAGTGCTCCACGGCGTCCATCCTGGGCAACTTCGCGTGTTGAGTTCGAATAGCGCTCCATAAAAGGAACAATTCCGGTTGATGTTAATGCAGAGTTTTTCACCGGAGAGCCTTTTGGGCGGATGTGCGACAGATCGTGTCCTACACCACCACGGCGTTTCATCAATTGCACTTGTTCCTGGTCGATTTTCATAATTCCACCATACGAATCAGAATCACCGTCGTTTCCAACAACAAAACAGTTCGATAGTGAGGCGATTTGGTAATCGTTTCCAATACCGGTCATTGGCCCTCCCTGGGGAACAATGTATTTGAAATCTTTCAAAACGCTGTAGATTTCATCTTCGGTTAACGGGTTTGAGTAACGTTCTTCAATACGTGCGATTTCTTTTGCAAGTCGTCGGTGCATGTCGTCCGGTGTTAATTCGAAAATATTTCCGAACGAATCTTTGAGGGCATACTTATTCACCCAAACTCTTGCTGCCAAATCGTCTCCTTTGAAGTACTCGAGCGAGGCATTTACTGCTTCTTCCTGAGAGTAAATTTTCTTGCCCGCAGGGGCTTTTACAGATACTTCGTTTACTGCCATTTTTTTCCTGTAAGTGTATTAAAAGTTATAAGATTGTATATTTGATTTTCTTAGGTATCCAGCACAACCAAATTGTGTAACGCAAGATAAAACAGAAAACAAATATTTGGAATTTTTTGAAGAACAAATTAAGTAAAAGTTATCAACTTTAATTTGTTATGTGGTAGTGGATCAGTGAGTTATATATTTGATAGTTAAGAAAAGTTTACCAAAACTGAAAATTATTGTAACAAGAAAAGGATTTTTGTTAACAGAATATTACCAGCAAAAATTCAATTTTTCGAAGGATTTTTTGCTAACAAAAAGCGTGCTAATTATTCATTTTTGTTAAAAACTTTATTTATGATAAGTTTTGTTGAACCCACATTTTTTTCTACATATTTCTTGCAGATTTCAGAGGCATTTTCCAGGTTGTTATTGTTATTCAAAAGCTTACTAAGCGTGGCTTCTAATTCTTTATAATTCTGGATGGGGAAGGCGCCTTTTTTATCAACAAGATCTACCGCTTCTTTAAATTTTAAATAGTTCGGGCCAAATAAAATAGGCAGTTTAAAAGTTGCAGCTTCCAGAATATTGTGAATGCCAACACCGAAGCCGCCACCTATATACGCTATGTTTCCGTACTGATAGAGCGATGATAAAATTCCGATAGAATCAATTATTAACACATCGTAGCTGTCAATATCGGAAATAGCGGCTTTGCTGAAACAAATTGTTGGCTTTTTCAACAATTGTTGAATTCTGTTAATATTGGCCGTTGTAACCTCGTGTGGAGCAATAATAAACTTCACATCTTCGCTATTGTTAATAAAAGCCGCAAGCAGCTCTTCATCGGGTTTCCAGGTACTTCCTGCAATTAGGGTTACATTTTTTCCTTTGAACTTTTCCACAATTTCGAAATTTTTTGCACCTCTGGCAATTTCGGCAACACGGTCGAAACGGGTGTCGCCTGAAATAGTGAAATTGTTGATGCCATTTTTTTCGAGCAATTGTGCCGATATTTCGTTTTGAATAAAGATGTGCTCGAAACTGAACAGCATTTTTTTGTACCACCTGCCCCAGGGTGTGGCTTTAAAAAACTGCTGGTTTTCTCTGAAAATGGCAGAAATGATGTAAAGTGGAATTTGTTGCTTCTTGAGCAACGAGATATAGTTGAACCAGAACTCATATTTTACAAAGAATACTTTTTGGGGTTGAACAAGTTGGATAAAGTCTTGTGCATTCTTTTTGGTGTCCATAGGTAGGTAGGAGACGATATCTGCTCCTTCGTAATTTTTTCTGATCTCGTAACCAGATGGAGAAAAGAAGGTTAGAATGATTCTGTATTCCGGGAACTGTTTTTTTATCTCTTCAAGTACCGGGCGCCCTTGTTCAAATTCACCCAGCGATGCACAATGAATCCAAATGTAAGAAGCATTCTTATCAATCTTCTCCGAAAGGATTTTTCTCCAGTTCTTACGGCCTGAACTAAATTGTTTTGCTTTCTCATTAAATAAGGCAGCAACACGGATAAAAAGTCCGTAAAATAAAATTCCCAGGTTATATAGTAAGCTCATCATTTTCAGAATTAGTAACGCCGGCGATTATTTAAATACTCGTATATCGTAACGTTTATAAGTAGCAATAAGAACAGGTAGCCAATCCTTTCAACAGGAACACCTGCCAGGGTGATTCCAATTATGTGCGCAGCGTCGTAAATGATCACCGGCATCGAATTCAATAGTGCAGAAACAATTAAAAACGGTATCAACGAAATGAAAAGTGCCAGGTAAAATTTGGTGTAATATTTTTTAAAACGGTTACGAAAAACGGTGTAGCCTAAATAGATAGCTGATAGGAAGAAAGTAAAAAAGCTAAACATTCGGGTGCGGAAAATGTAGGCTAAAACACCTGTGATTAAAAGAAGTACAAGGCTAATAATGAGAAAAACGTTTGGCTTTTCGAAATCCTCGAAACGAACTTTTAGCCATTCGTAAATATAAATTGAAGAAAGCGGAATTACGATAAATGACAGCCACTCTTCAACCGGGAGCCGAAGCAGTTCAATTCCTGAAAGATAGTCGGGATTAAAACTCCAGATTCCCATTTGTACAAACCGGATGTCCCACATAACAAAAATGGCTCCGGCAAAAACTACGGCAGGTAAAATATATTTCAGTCTGAAAACAAACCGCACCTTTTTTTGAAAGCTGAGTGCAACCGGAATTACCAGATAAATCAGCAGTAACAACAGGTACGATAGTTTTTGAATCTCCATTTTTTCTGAATTTTGAGCAAAGGTATTGGATTTGTTGAAAAAAGGGATTTTGGAAATGATTTTTTATAGCATCCCGAATGGAGAAAAAGAAAGGCGCAACGATTTGTTCGCTGCGCCTCTCGTCAGAACATTAAAGTTCTTATTTAATATTTAGTTTTTGCCTTTTTAGCCGGGTCTTCTTCCGGTGAAATGAAACTCATTTTAAAGGCATAACTGTATTCTTTTTCAGTAAGACGGTATTCGTCGTGCGTCCAGGCTCCCCAGCTGTCGTCGCCACCAACACCCATTTGTTTGTAGTCGATGTTAACAGAAGTCAGGTCGCGAGGTTTTACATCGTTAATATGGCGGTTCACTACTTCTACTCCCGGCACCTGGCGGCCATCGGTACGTTCCACACTTTCGAAGTCTTCCATGATATTGTGGTGTGCGCTAACTTCCAGCAATGGCATTCCCGAGAATAGCAGTCCGTTTCCGGCTTCGTCGGTGATGGTCACCCAGCGAACATCGGTTTTGTTACCGTTTTCCTGTGGACGAAGATAAGCCCAGTACTGATCGGCAACACTTCCGCTGTACAAGCCAACAAAAGCTCCGGTTTTTCTGTCCCAGTACGATTCCTGCGGGCCTCGTCCAAACCAGCTCATCTGATCGAAATTGCGTGGCATTACCAGGTTCATGCCCATGCGAACGATCTCCGGAAGATCATCTTTTGTCATTTTAAAGTTGTTTTCAACAACAACTTCTCCCGAACCGTAAACTGTGTAAATCGATTTGTAAGTGGCAATCTTTTCTTTTTCCTCATTTACAAGATCAAAATCAAAAACTACTTCAACGGTATTTTCTCTTAATTCTTTAACTGAAACATTGGTAAGTTTTCGGGTTTCGCCCGCCTTGCGCCATACCCGGCTTCGTTTGTGCAGGTTGTTGCCAAAGTCGTTATCGATTGGTGCGCGCCAGAAATTCGGAATCGGGCCGCTTATCAGCATTTCTGTTTCACCTTTTTTAAGGCTAGAGATTACACCGGCTTTCTTATCGAAAGTTACAGAAAATCCTTCGCCAGAAACGGTTGCTGTTTCATCTGATTCCTCCAGGTTTACATCAGGCATTTGTGGGAAAGTATATTCCAGGGTCACAGGAACAACGAAAGGAATTTCAAATTGCTCTTCGGCCAAAATCCATCCTGCTTCAACGAGGCTCCAGTCGTTTTTCAGTTTTGCATGTACATTCAGGAAATACTCAACACCGGCTTCAGGTTTTACATTGAAACCGATGGTTACTTCTTTGCTTTCGCCCGGAGCTAATTCAATAGTACCCAGATCGCCGCTGTCAACTACTTTTCCATCGGCAGTAACTTCCCAAATAAAATCGAAAGCCGACAGATTCATAAATACATATTTGTTCTCTATCGAGATAATTCCTTTTTTCAAATCAACGGCATCGAAACCAATGTGTTGGTAAACTTTTTTAACCTCTAACAGGTGTGGTTTTACTGCACGGTCCGGATCAACCAAACCATTGTTGCAGAAGTTGCCGTCTGAAGGAACGGTATCGGGACCAAAGTCGCCACCGTAAGCCCAGAATCCTTCGCCTGCTTCATTTGTAGTCCACAAGCCCTGGTCAACCCAGTCCCAGATAAATCCACCTTGCAGTACATCGTATTTTTCAATCAGGTCCCAGTAATCCTGCAGGTTTCCAACGCTGTTGCCCATGGCATGCGCATATTCGCACTGAATTAGAGGTTTATCGGCTTTTTCTTTGGCAAAACGCTCCATGCCATCCATGCGCATGTACATGGGGCAGTAAATATCGGTATTCTCACCACCATGTGCCTGTTCGTATTGAACCGGACGTGTGTCATCTACTGATTTAAGGAAATCGTAGGTAGCCATAAAGTTCACTCCATTTCCAGCTTCGTTACCCAAACTCCAGATAACCACACATGGTTGGTTTTTGTCGCGCTCAAACATATTCTTTGTACGATACAAGTGGGCACCTTTCCAGTCTTCGTTTTTCGCTAATGATTCGGGTCCGTAGCCCATTCCGTGCGATTCGATATTTGCTTCGTCAACAATGTATAAACCGTATTTATTACACAGCTCGTACCACAATTCAGGTTGTGGATAGTGCGATGTGCGAACTGCATTCAGGTTATTTTCCTTCATGGTTTTAATGTCCAGCAACATCGTTTCTTTGTCCTGTACGTGACCGGTTTTGTCGTTATGTTCGTGCAGGTTGGCACCTTTTATGTAAACGTATTTTCCGTTCACGCGAAGTGTTGCGTCAATAATTTCAATGCGGCGGAAACCAACATCCTGGCGAATGACTTCAACAACATCTTCTCCGTTTTTTAGGGTGATTACCAGTTCGTAAAGATTTGGAATTTCGGCCGACCACTGTTTTACATTTAGAATTTCAGCTGCAAAATTTACTGCTGTTCCACCGGTAGTTTCCGAGAATTCTTTTACAACGTTTTCGTTATCAGAAAGAACAGCTTCAACGGTTAAGTTACCGCTGTTTGCCAGTTCAATATCTAACGTAAACAAGCCGTTTGTGTATGAATCATCAAGCGATGAACCAACGCGGAAATCTTTTAAAGCTTGTTGGCCGCGGGCTATAAGGTAGGCATCGCGGGTGATTCCGCTTAATCGCCAGAAATCCTGATCTTCAAGGTAAGAAGCATCGCTCCAGCGGAAAACCTCAACAGCCATGGTGTTTTCTCCGGGAACCAAATATTTGGTGATATTGAACTCGGCAGGTGTTTTGCTATCTTCGCTGTAACCCACGTATTGTTCGTTCACCCACAAATTCATATTCGATGAAACCGCGCCAAAATGTGCGATGATATCGCTACCGTCCCATTCGGCAGGAACTTCGAAAGTACGTTTATACGATCCAACCGGGTTGTAATCTTTCTGGATCAGCGGTGGAGTTCTGTCGTGCGGGTATTTTACGTTGGTGTAAATCGGGTAATCAAAACCAACTACTTCCCAGTTGGCGGGCACCTGAATTTCATCCCATTCGCGGGTATCAAAATCGTTTTTGAAAAACCAGAACGGACGTTCCGACGGATTTTGCGCCAGGTGAAACTGCCATGTTCCGTTCAGTGATTTTAGCAGTGGCGATTGCCATTTGTCTTCGGTTCGAGCTTGTTCTGCCGATGCAAATGGAATAAAGTGGGCATGTGGCTCCGCTTTGTTTACCTGGTAAATTTCAGGGTCTTCCCAGGGTTTTGGACTGGGTTCATCGAACGGTACATTGGAGTAGTCGGTGTAATTGTTACACGAAATCAATCCAATCAGTGCGATGGAAAAAAATGTTAGTGTCAAATAAACTTTTTTTATCATGGTAGTGGAATTAAATGTTTTCTAATTAAAGAGACAACAAATTTAAGTTTTGTACCTACTTTTCTTTGTAACAAAACAGTCAAAAATGTATAACAAAACGGGCAAAACCTGTATAGATACATTTTAAAAGACGAATTTTGTGAATTCTGATTGAATAGATAGTTGTTTAGAACCAAAAATTGGCACCTTGTTTTACCGCTTTCTCGTACTTTTCTTTGTTAAAAAGATAAAGGAACGGACGTTTATGCGAAACGCCTTCTTTTCGCTCTTCCAGCCTTTCGTAAATTCCCCAGCTCAACATTTTTCGCTGAAAGTTACTTCTGGTAAGTGGTCGGTCTAAAATGATTTCATAAATACGCTGAAGATCAGGCATTGTAAATTTTTCTGGCAACAAGTTGTAGCCGATTGGTTGTATAAAAAGTTCTTTGCGAAGGGCATCCAAAGCTTCGTCAATAATTAAGTTATGATCGAACATTAATTCGGGGACATCGCTAATATCTATCCACTCGTTTGTGTTGTTCATATCTCCTCTTGTAGGGTGTACGGTATTAAAATTCACCAAAGCAAAATAACCTACTGTAAATACCCTGTCCGGAATATCCATATCTTCAGGTGGCTTGTATGAATTGTCGTTGAGTTGCTCAAAAGCTGTTGAATAAGAAAACCGGTCTGGTTCGCTAAACAAGTGGAATTGTTTAAGAAAAATATTTTCAAGGCCGGTAGTTTCTTTCAATACCCGGTTGGCTGCATCGTCGGCATTCTCATTCTTTAAAATTACACCACCGGGTATCAATTTCTTTAAACGGGTGTCGAAAGTGGTGAGAAGAACTTTCAGTTTATTTTCTGATACCGAGAAAATAACGGGATTGACACCTACTGTTAAGCTGGCATTTTTGAGGTAATCGGAATAGATGAACTTTTTAATGGCAGTCATAATTAACGTTAAATTCTCATTGTATCATATCGATACAAAGAAAAATATTTTTTACTTTGTCATACACAAAAAAAGCAACTTTATTTAAATCTCTAAAGTTTGCTGTGTAATGTAAAGTATTCTTCGGGATATATTTTGATATATCCCTTTTCCATACAAGAATAGAAAACCCGTATACTGATCATATACGGGTTTGTTTTATATCGTATTTATGTATTCCGGTTATTACGAAAAAAGCTTTGCCACTTTTTCTGTTACTTCTTCTTCGTTCGGGTTGATATCAAAAACGATTTCAGGTTTTAAATAGAAAAGATCATTCTCAGCTTTGAATTTCTCTTCACCGCCGCCTGTAATGTTAAGCATTATCAGGTCATCTTTTTTAACCGTACCGTCTTTAACCGCCTCAATGAGTGTTGCCGTTGCAATGGCCGATGCCGGGTGAATGTCGTTTCCTTCAGTTTTCAGGAAAAGCTCTCCTGCATGAGCAGCTTGTTCATTACTTGCCAGCAATACTTCGCCGCCAGCATCTTTCATGGCGTCGTACAATCCTCCTGCAATCGGATAAGGTGGTTTCCGGTTCGATAACACTTTTGCTACAATCGCTTCTACCTGCTCGCGGGCCAGGTTATCATCCAACGAAAGCATTGCGCGCGAATCAGCTTTCCATGCATCGTGGATTGGCGTAAACGGCGTGTTCTGCGAAACCATAAGTTTCATTTTTTTGTTGCCGAATCTTCCATCCTCAATTAAACGTAAATTGGCTTCCCAGGCTGCAATTGCACCTGTTCCGCTACCAATTGCCTGAAAGTAATAATCAGGAATTTCGCCAATGGTTGTGGTTGCCGAAAGCATTGTAGTTGCCATTCCATCGCGGCGTGCAACGTTTTTGGCACCCCCTTCAGCAACAAAACCTTCCATTCCTGCTACAATATTCGACAGGTGAATAGCATCGAAATAGTCGCTGCCCGACTTGCTGCAAATAAGTTTCACGCAATCGTTAATCGGGGCATCAAACCACAGTGCGTTGATGTTATCTTCCGGAACACAAATCAGTAGCGGTATATTATTTTCAGAGCAAACTCTCGCAAAGGCACGCGATGTATTTCCGGCAGAAGCAACCACCAAAACCTGGTTCATATCTTCTGTCATACGTCCGCCAACCGAGTAAGCTTCAGTTTCTTTAAACGAGGCCGTTTTCATGTTTGTGCCTTTTTCGGGCCAGTAGCCGCTAAAGGTGATCCAAAGATTTTCGAGCCCCAGTTCTTTTGCCAAACCTTCACTTTTGTAGGTCACCGGTGCCGACGATCCTTCAAGCATTCTGCCAATTGGCAACCAGTCGGCAAATTTGTACAAGCCCCACGAATCGTCTTTTACGTCAATTTGTTTTTTATCGTAAATAGCACGAATTAATGTTGGTTCGGCTTCACCCGGAGCATCCAGCATCCAGCCTTCATCCTTAAACTCCTTACCTGTTTTAAACGATTTCAGGATGTATTTTGTGGGCGAAAAATCTTTGCTCATTCTGCGTCTGTTTTTATTTTAAGAAGGACAAATGTAGAAAATGCAGACATAAAACAAGCGAATTTTCTTAAATCTTAAAACAAGGATTATAAACTTATTGGTAACTTTAAGCGATTCAACAAAACCTAAAACTATGAAAAAACTATTGCTGGTTCTTTACTTTTTAGTAATTGGCAGTCTCTTCTTGAATGCCAAAATCAAACCAACACAACTTACTTGCGAATACCTTAAAAACCCATCTGTCGTTGATGTGCTGAAGCCTCGAATGGCCTGGATAAATGTGGCCGGCAACGATGAAAGAGGGCAGTTTCAAACGGCCTTTCAAATTCGGGTGGCAACCACAAAAGACAAGCTTGAAAATCCTGATTTATGGGATAGTGAAAAGGTTGAAAGTAATGCCTCGACACGCGTTGAGTACGACGGCGATAAATTAGTTTCCCGTCAGGATTGCTGGTGGCAGGTGCGTGTTTGGGATAAAAACGGTGAAGTTTCGGAATGGAGCGAGCCTGCATTCTGGCACATGGGATTGTTAAATGAAAACGATTGGCAGGCAAAATGGATTGGCGCACCATGGCAGGGCGAGGAAGCTTTACCAAAACCTGCCCGAAATCTTGGAGGAGACGGTAACCGACTGCAGGAATCTCCACCTCCTGCACCCCTGTTTCGGAAAGAATTTAACGCTCCAAAACAAGTTGAAAAAGCTGTGGCTTATGTAACCGGACTGGGTTATTTCGAAATGTACCTGAACGGAAATAAAGTTGGCGACGATGTGTTGGTGCCCAATCAAACCAATTACGGAAAACGCCCCGGACTTTCGGAGGAGTTTATTCCTGTTGATGACAATTTCAGAGAGTACAAAGTGATGTACCTGGCTTATGATATTTCGGATCAAATGGTTTCTGGAGCGAACACTTTTGGGGCAATTCTTGGAAATGGATTTTATAATCCGGCCAAACACTGGGATTTGGGTTATGGATCGCCTCGATTGTTGATGCAGGTTCATGTAGCCTACACCGACGGAACTGAGGATGTAATTGTGAGCGATGAGAGTTGGAAGGTTTCAAAAAGCCCAATTTTAATGGACATGGTATTTTACGGTGAACACTATGATGCTCGTTTGGAACAAGACGGTTGGTGTTCGGCTGGTTTTGACGACTCAACTTGGGAAAATGCGGTTTTAAGAAAAGCACCCGAAGGAAAGTTGATGGCGCACACTGCTCATCCCGACAAAGTTTATGAAACGCTTGAGCCAATAAGGATCGAGAAAATGTACAACGGCAATTATAAAGTTGATTTTGGTATTGAGATTTCGGGCTGGGTGCGGCTGAAAAATGTTGAAGGACCAGCAGGTCACAAAGTGGAGATCAATTATATGTCGAATACCTTCTCGGGCGATAACTCTTACATTTTTAAAGGCGAAGGCAAAGAAAACTACGCTGCTCGTTTTAACTGGTTTGTTTTCCGCGAAGTGGAAATTGTAAACTGGCCTGGCGTTTTGGAGCCTGAAAATATTTGTGCTGAAGCGATAAATACTTACATCGAAGAATCGGCTGATTTCGAAACCTCAAATCCGCTTTTTAACGAAGTGAATAAGATTTGGAAACGCAGTCAGACCGATAACATGCACGGTGGTATTGCCAGCGATTGTCCACACCGCGAACGCTCGCCGTACACCGGCGATGGTCAGGTGGCCTGTATTACCGTGATGCACAATTTCGATGCTCAAAACTTCTATTACAAATGGATTCAGGATATTATTGGTGCACAAAATATTGAAACCGGTTATGTGCCAAATGGTGCACCGTGGCAACCCGGTTGCGGCGGCGGTGTTGCCTGGGGAGCGGCAGTGAATATTATGCCCTGGGAGTTTTATGTGCACTACGGAGCTGTCGACATGCTGGAAGAGGCTTACGAGCCCATGAAGGAATACGTGCGTTACATGCAAACCTGGGTGGATGATGAAGGAATAATGTACTCTCAACGTGTGGGCCTGAACGGTGATGTTTTGCGGTGGTTTAACCTCGGTGATTGGGTTACTCCGGGCGATCTTCCTCCTGATGAGTTGGTACACACTTTTTATTTTTGGCGCTGTACCGATATTACTGCAAAAACGGTGGCAGCATTGGGAAATAATAAGGAAGCGAAAAAGTATGCAGAGTTGGCAGAAGCTACCAAACTGGCATTTCACAAGCGGTTTTTCGATGCTGAAAAAGGAACCTATGGAAACTCGGGAGCTAATATTTTTGCGTTGAAAATGGGCGTTCCTGAAGCAGAGTATCAACGCGTGATAAAAGCGCTGAAGGAAAATATTAAAAAGAACAAAGGACATTTGGATACCGGAATATTTGGTACGCAGTTTTTCTTTGAAGTGCTGACTGAAAATGGCATGCACGATCTGGCTTACGAAGCGATGAACAAAAAGGAAGAGCCCGGTTACGGCCGCTGGTTAACACTGGGAGCAACAACCAGTTGGGAGCATTGGGATACCGGAGGTTCGCACAATCACCCGATGTTTGGCGGCGGGTTGGTGTGGTTGTATCGTCAGTTGGCGGGTATGCAGGCCGATGAGGAAATTCCGGGATACCGTCATATTATTTTTCATCCGCAACCGGTTGAAGAAATGGAATTTGCCAAATATTACAACAAAACACCTTACGGAAAGGCCGGTATAAAATGGCAGCAAACTGAAGGGAAACTGAATGTTGATATTTCCGTTCCGGTGGGATGTACAGCAACAGTGATTTTACCAGGAGCAGATTTTGTTGCCGACGATAACGATGAGGTGAAAATTGTTTCGCAAGCCCAAAACGAATTGGTACTTGAAGTTGGATCGGGTACTTATAATTTTAGCAATTAATACTAGTCTAAATTAAAGCAGTGATATGAACTGGAAAAAACTTATTATCACCATTTTTAGAACCGCCATAGGTTGGCACTTTTTGTACGAGGGTGTGGCAAAATTGGCTGATGGTAACTGGAGTGCCGCCGGATATTTGTCAAGCTCAACAGGGCCATTATCCGTTTTTTATCAATGGATGGGCGGTTCTGAAAGTATTATGAATGTAGTGGATCCGTTGAATATCGCTGCTTTAATTCTTATTGGGCTGGGACTAACGCTTGGTTTGGCCATTCGTGTTTCTGCGGCTTCGGGTGTCGTTTTGCTTTTGCTGTATTATTTTGCGCATCCTCCATTTGGCGGTTCGTTGCTGGCTAATACCGAAGGAAGTCTGTACATTGTAAACAAGAATGTGATTGAGGCGCTGGCTCTGCTCGTTTTGTTCGTGCTAAAAGAAAAAGGCTGGGGATTGTATGCGCTACCCGTTTTCTCGAAGAAGAAAGAATCGGGAGACGGATCGTCTTCGGTAAAATCCCGAAGAGAGGCTTTAAAAAACCTGGCGACAATTCCCGCTCTTGGAGTTTTAGGACTGGGAGCTTTTAACGAAACACAAAAATTTGGAGTTGATACACTTTCGGGAGCGACTATAAAAGTTGGCGGAGCGGATATAAAAGAATTGAAAGGAGAACTTCCGAAAGGAAAGATTGGGCCGCACGAAATCAGTCGTTTGGTGGCCGGTGGAAACCTGATTGGCGGTTGGGCACACTCGCGCGATCTGCATTATGTACCTCCGCTTTTCAGGGCTTACAATACCGAAAAGAAAATTTTTGAAACGCTGATGCTGGCCGAGGAAGCCGGAATTAATACCATCAATATCGGGTTTCCTACAAATGCGACGATGCAGAAATATAAGAAGTTGACCGGCAGTAAAATTAAGGTGATTACGCAGGTGCACCCCGATGCCGATAACAACGACTACGTGGTGAATATTAATAAAGCCATCGATTTTGGTGTGGACATTATCCAGATTCAGGGGAACTGGTGCGACTGGCTGGTGCGTGACAACAAGCTGGATAAAATCGATTTGATGCTGAATCATATCAGAGAGCAGGGTTACACTGCCGGACTGGCATCACACACGGTTGATTCGCTGATTGCCTGCGAGGAACAGGGAATTATTCCCGATTATTACATGAAAACCATGCACCACGATAATTACTGGTCGGCACACCCGCGCGAAAACCGTTTCCCTTTTGAAGTGGATGGTAAAAAATATGCAGATCATAACCGTTTTCACGACAACCTGTTTTGTTTGTATCCTGATAAAACGGTTGACTTTGTTAACCGCGCCACAGTTCCCGTAATGGGCTTTAAAGTATTGGCTGCCGGTGCCATTCAACCCGAAGACGGTTTTAACTGGGCCTTTAAAAATGGAGCCGATTTTATTTGTGTGGGTATGTTCGATTTTCAGGTGGTTAACGATGTAAATATTACCATCGATACGCTGAATAATCTACAAGGTCGCACGCGAAAATGGTATGGCTAAACTTTTTTAGCTTCCGCTTACAACTTGTGCAATTTCTGAATTTTCAATTTGATTTGGCGTTAAATCGCTGAGATCAACTTCAACACGCAGTGCCCGCAAACCCGATGCACCAACCAAATCTTCCAGTTCCACATCTTCAATATTGTTGGTCAGGAAGCCCTGTGCAATCATGTAGTCGATGTACTTTTTATAGTCCCTTATTTCATCGGCATGCGAGTAAATGATAGCTATTTTACCCGGCTGAGTTACGCGTTCGTTCGTTCCGTTAATCAGTGCCTTGTCAATGCGTTTTTTGGTAATCTCGTAACGAATATTGTAGGCTCCGGCCACATCAAATTTTTTCTCATCCTGACGGAACGCAATGCTCAAAGGATTCGAATGAACCAGAATAAGTTGAGTAATATCGAGTTTTGTTGCCAACTGAGGTTGAAGCAATTTAATCCTGCGCGCAATTTTTACTTTTACCAACAGTTGCCACAGCCTAATATTTTTCAAATAAATGTCGCTGTACTTTAATCTTTTTACCAACGATTGACCAATGTAAGCGTTGTATTCAATTCCATCGGTGCGGTATTTTTCAAAATAATGCGGAAAAACTTCCTGAGCTTTTACCTGCTCGGTTTCAATTATTTCACTCACCTCTTCGTTAATCAATGTGAGGCTTTCCTCAAATTCCTTCCGTTTTTTGTATACCACATTCAGATGTGGATCGAGTGAATTGAAATAGTTTGTTACAGGTTCGTTGAGCTCCGGAAAACGTTCTTTTAGCAATTGCAAAAACGGGTTTACTTCTTTCGTCAGAAATTCAATAATAACAACCTCGTCTCCGGCTTTTAGACCATTTTGTACCGTGTCGATATTTTGTTGAATGTTAAAACAGATATCTTCAAGCAAAGGCATTTCCTTAATCTGGCGGGCATAGTCGAGTATTTCACGTGCATGTTTTAGTTGCTCGGTGAGGTCGGCCCGGATAGCCATGTTGCGCTCCATTGATGAGCCACGAACATCCGAAGCACCATAAATAGGAACTACATCGTTGAATACAATGGATTCAACCGTTGATTTTCCACCGTTTTTATTTTCAGCAAGAAAGTGACCGACTGCTTCTCGGAAACGCCACTCAACAGTTGGGTGAATGGCAGTGAACTGATCTTGTATTACCGCCCTGATTTTGTCGTTCCATTCTTCTTTCGATCGTTTCAAGGCCAGCGCAAAAGTTGGAAAAACATCGTGGAGTCGTTTTATTTGCACCATGCTGATACTGTTCGGTTTTGTGCAGGCAAACTCCAGCAATCCAACCGGTGCTTCATCAATAAACAGTGGGACGATGGCGAGGCTTTTGATGCCCGCATCCAGCAGATTCTGAATAACAATATCTTGAGGTATCTTTGTTAGATCAGGTGTATTGATAATACGTTTTTCGATGAACGCCTTTTCATATATTGTTCCCATGTACTGTTCGCATTTTAGCTGAGAACGGGGAATAATGGTGTCCCAAATCAGATTAAGATTCATGTTTGCATCTTCATCAGCGTCAACGGCCATTCCAAATTTCAGTTTTGGATTGTCGAACAAGGCGCGCATCCGTTTTTGCAGCACTTCAAAACCTTCGCTTGTTTCAATCGTCTTTTTATCAAGCAAATCGGTTTTCAGCTGCGAGATGACAAAATCCTGTGTAATATCAATCAGGGTGAAATGAATAAATCCGGAAAATTCAAAATTCTCCAAAGGAATTATCTCGTTCCACACCTCCAGATCATCCGTATTATCCAGCAGTTTAGTAATATCTTCCGATGTAAGTTTTGTATGTTTTTTTAATTCGCGGACTTGTATATAGTCGGATGTTACATGTTTACGTATGTACTTGATATAGCCTTCTTTTGTGTCGGTAAGTCGATAAGTGAACGGGAGATCAACATCAACTTTATAGTTGTAAAATTTCTCGAGTATTAACAGGTAAGCCTGATACAGTTTGGAAATTAGTGAAAGATCCTGCCTGCCTCCTTTGGCAATTTCAAATAATTTATGCTCGCAACTTAGGCTGTTTTTTAGCAACTCGGTGGCAAAAAACGGATCTTGCCCGATTGGAGCCGTACATGCTTCCATGCTGTTTTGGTGACGCAACGGATTTATTACAAACGTCATCAGTTGATTCACCAAATCTAGATTCTCATTAAGAATAGAAGTGTTGCGAATTGGCTTTTTTAGTGCAGGAACTTTGTTTAAAGCAATAAGCGTACTTTTTGCCAGATCTTTCATCGGGTGATTAGCCGTCGATTCAATCCGCTCGATATCCTTAATAAGCAGCTCAAAACTAAGTACTGAACTGAAGGGGAGTTGGGAGAATGGGCAACTAATCTGTTTATCTGTGTTCATCTTTTCTTTTTCGGCTGTAATTAAAACTTTGCATTAATGACAAAATCAGAACAATAACAATTTATTCTTGCCAATGGTTCTTGCTTGGCATCACATCGGATGAATTTTAGTTGATGCAAAGTTACTTAGCCTGATTAAATCTTGACAAAGATAGTTGCTAAATTGCCTGAATTTAAACTTCAAATGGCGAGTAGCATGTTTGTCCGGCATCTTTTAGCGGATTAACATTATAACCACTGCATCATATCGAGCCAGAAGTGTTGCCCCAAACCAACGGTAAAAATCCAAAAGCCCATAATCCCGTGCAGTATGCTGACAAATAATACGCTTTTGGATTTTTTGTTAGATATAAGCCAGGTAAATGCCTGCAAAAAATGTAAGTACCAACGACAAAATACTGAAGTAAACAATGTGCACAAAACTAAAAGTGATGGAAGAGGCAAAGATCAGCAACCATTTTTTCTGAAAGAATTTCTGATAACGTATAAACAGAAATTTCCGGTAAACAACTTCTTGTCCGTAGGCCGAAAAAATGGGGTAGAAAAACAACATGATAATCCAGATCGCAGGATTTGCTTTTGGTAAGTTGAAGAGGTTTTGGGGTTCAAAAATAAGCACATAAATGAGTAAGAAAACGCGGATAAGAAGCATAGCAAGTAATTGTTTGAGCCACATATTTTTTGAAATTCCCAGTTTGATTAGTTCGCGGCTTTTAAATTCCTTTTGCTTTCGGAAGTATAAAATCAGTGCAATAAGAATGGGTAAAAGAACAGAGCTCGGGTGAATAAAGTTTCCTTCGAAAAACAAAAACAGCGGTACTCCAAAAAACAAGAGGGTAAATTCGATGGAGTACATTATTTTTTTGACGCCGGATTTCATTTTTCTGCCAATTGAATAATATCTTTTGGTTTAATAATTACAGCGTTGTAGCCATACAATGTGCAGTTAATCATTGCTTTGCCAACTTGTGTGGTGTTTACCACCGCATTTGGCGCTAAGGCTTTAAACAAGCGCACCAGCCACATAAAATAATCGTACATAAATTGGTAAGCTTTTGTTCGCGATTTTATCCCGCGCAAGGGAATGATAAATCCCGGCCGGAACATAAAAGCCTGTTTAAATCCCAGTTTTATCAGGTCGTTTTCGGTTTTTCCTTTTACCCGTGCCCACATCACTCTGCCTTTTTCTGAGGAATCTGTTCCTTCGCCCGAAACATAGGTAATAGTCGTTTCAGGATTTAGCAGAAGTAATTCGCCGGCAAGCGAAAGCGTATAATCATAGGTGATCTTTTTGAAATCGTTTTCTTTCATTCCAACCGAACTGATTCCCATACACAGGAAACAAGCATCGTAACCGGCGAGTTGCTCTTTAACAGTTGAAAAATCGGAGAAATCGTTGTGAATAAGTTCTTCCAGTTTTGGGTGCGTAACATCAACCGGGTTTCTTCCGATAACCAAAACTTTCTCAACCGATTTATGATCGAGACATTCCAGTAAAACGCCTTTTCCTACCATTCCGGTGGCACCTGTAACTATAACTTTCATATTACTCGGGTATTAGTTTCAAAATCACAATTTCGCTTTTTGTTCGAACGCGCATTGGCGGGCCAAAAGTTCCCACTCCTTGCGAGGTGTAGATGCGGGTTCCTTTATAATCGCCAAGTCCTTTGTTGTATTTGTAAATCATGCCAACGACAAAATTAAACGGGAAAAGCTGTCCGTTGTGTGTGTGCCCGGCCAGGTACAGATCAACTCCGTGCTGGTTGGCGAATTCAATGCCATCGGGACTATGATGCAGCAAAACTGTTGGTTTTCCGGGGAAGAGGTTCAATTCATCAAGAACAGATCGGACGCTTGACCGTTTTCTTCTTTCGGGATTTTCGTGCTGGCTGTTGTCGGCCCGCAAATGGTCTAAACCAATTATTTGTATTTGGTTAAAATGCGTCACCTCGTTTTCCAGCACGGTAACGCCAATTTCGCGCAGGTTTTCCTTTATTTCTTTGGCGCCCGAGTAACCATCGTGGTTTCCTTCCACAAAATAAACCGGAGCATTTAGTTGTTTCAGTGGCTCCAGACTTTCGCTGTTCAAGCGGATTTTACCATCAAACAAATCGCCGGTAATAAATACCACATCCGGATTTTGGGTATTGGTTTTATCCACTATCTTTTGCAGCGTTTTTGGTCCCCAAAAATGTCCGATATGAATATCCGATAGGTGAGCAACTGTAATTTCACTGGTCAGGCCTTTCATCGGAATTTCTACTTCGCTAATCCTTCGGTATTGGGCGTTAATAATTCCGGCGGTAGTAACAAAAACAGCTAGCGAAAGTGCAGATATTCCCAGCAAACGTGGAACTGATTTTGTAAAAAGATTAACGAAATCGACAACAGCAACCGAAAGCAAAAGGTAAAGTAAAAATCCCATCACAATTGACGAAGCAATGTAAATCATGTTTCCAAAAGCCGCCTGGGTGTTTGTGGTGGTTGCAATGCCGGTAATCATAAATGCGGTTAACGCACCAAAAGTTATATAAAGGTAGCGGGCCTTACGGATGTCGAAATAAAATGTAAATCGTTTGGCCAGGTACATATTTGCACCCACCAGAAATGCCAGAAATACGATAAAGAATAGCCAGGGAATAATTTGTCTCATGTTGTCACTTGGTTTGCTGCATTGTTTTTACCGTTTTTAACAACAGTTTTTTGGGCATAAACGGAATAAATGCCATCATTATTTTTTGTGAAGTTGTTAACCCTGAAATGACATCGAGCTTTCCTTTTAGCATGGCATTGTAACCGGCTTCGGCAACCTTGCGTGCACTTGCCGTTTTCTTGAACATCACGGTTTTATCCATTCCTGATGAGGCGCCAAATTCGGTTTCGGTGGCACCCGGCATAAGGTTGGTAACCGTAATATTTGTATCCGAAAGCTCAGCCGATAGGGCATTGCTAAGCGAACGTACATAGGCTTTTGTGGCAAAATATACTGCCTGCAGCGGTCCGGGCATTAAACTGGCTGTTGATGAGTTGTTCAGGATTTTTCCCGAATTGCGTTTAACAAAATCAGGTAAGAATAAGCGGGTCATTGCCGTTAATGAAGTTACATTCAGGTTGATCATTGCCATGTGTTGCTCGTAATCCAGTTCGTGAAAAACGCCGACTCCACCAAATCCCGCGTTGTTTATCAGAATCTCAATTTCGATACCGGCCTGTTTAATTTCGTCGTAAATTTCCTTTGGCGATTCGGGTAAACCTAAATCTTTGGCGATTACAACAACTTTTATGTTGTGTTTTCCTTCAAGTTCCTTTTTTAAAGCCTCAAGTTTGTCTTTGCTTCGGGCAACAATTACCAGGTCGCCGCCTTTCTCGGCATGAATGTGGGCCAGCTCCCGGCCAATTCCGGTTGATGCACCGGTTATTAATGCAATGTTTTTCATTATTTTATTTTATGTAGCGTATTTCAAAACTTTAATATTAAACAAAATTACAGAGGGAATGATTAATGCGTTCTAATTTTTCTATCATAAAGAAGCGGCGAAAGTAAATGGCTGAAAGGATTTGACATTGCATTGAACAAAACCGACAAAAAATTCTTAACTTATTTAGAATTAAAAATCTAAATCAACGGTAATGAAATCAATAGCTTTTATAGTTACATGCTTAATCCTCGTTTTTCCTTTTTCGGTAAATGCACAAGACGGTGCGCAGTTGTACGGGCAGAATTGTGCTTCGTGCCACGGTGCCAATTTGGGTGGAGGAAATGCCGCCAGTTTGGTCGATGGAATTTGGCAGTTTGGTGCCGAAGACAATTATGTTTTCCGGAATATAAAATTTGGAATTGCGCATTTGGGAATGCCTTCGTACGCCGAAACACTTAGTGATGGCGATATTGGAGCTATTCTTAAGTATATCCGGGAGTCGGAAAATAAAGTTGGGGCTCAAAAACCGCCAATTGCCAAAGAGATAGAAACGCTGGATTATAACCTTGATGTGGAAATTTTTGCAGAAGGACTGGAAGTTCCGTGGGCAATTGATTTTATTGATGAAAATACAACTTTGATAACCGAACGTCCGGGACGACTTCGAATCGTAGAAAATGGAAAGTTGTTGGACCAACCTATAAAAAACACACCGGAAGTTTTAAACGAAGGGCAGGGCGGTTTGTTGGAAGTTGCCGTTGATCCCGACTACCATGAAAATGGGTGGATCTACCTTGCTTACAGTCATGTTTTAACAAGTGGATACGATGGGAATCGTCCTCCTGCAATGACCCGAATTGTGCGTGGGAAAATTGAAAATAATAGTTGGACAAGCGAGGAAGTCTTATTTGAAGCGCCACACGATTCGTATAGAACTACACGCCATCACTATGGTTGTCGCATTGTTTTCGATCCGTGGGGGCATTTGTTTTTCGCCATTGGTGATAGAGGTGCCGGTTACCAGGCGCAGGATTTTACCCTGCCAAACGGAAAAGTACATCGTATTTATAAAGATGGGAGTATACCGGAAGATAATCCGTTTGTTGACGAGGAAGGCGCCGTACAGTCGCTGTTTTCGCTGGGTAACCGAAATATTCAGGGGATGGCCATTCATCCGCAAACCGGGGAGCTTTGGGTTACCGAGCATGGCCCAATGGGTGGCGATGAACTGAACCTGATTGAGTGGGGCAAAAATTACGGATGGGAAACCATTACATACGGAAAGAACTACAACGGAACGACTATAACCGAGGTTACGCATAAACCGGGAATGGAGCAACCAAATCTTTACTGGCGACCATCGATTGCAGTTTGCGGCCTCGATTTTTACCGTGGAGATCTTTTCAGCAAATGGAAAAATAAACTGCTGGTTGGAGCTTTAAAATACGAAGAGGTCCGTTTGCTGCAAATTGAAGGAGATAAAGTTGTTCATCAGGAGGTAATCGTAAAAAATCAGGGACGTGTGCGCGATGTGTCGACCGGGCCCGAAGGTGCTATTTACGTGGTGTTGAATAAACCGGGAACAGTAATAAAATTAACTCCTCAGGAATAAGGTCCAAAAGCAGGTCCTCAATTAACAATATCGTCGAGTTTTACCTGGTCGTTCATCAGGTCGGCAATTGTGGTCGATTTCAGGTAGGTGATGATCTGGTTATTCAGTTCGCCCCAAAAGCCATGTGATGCACAAGTGCCCTCGCGCTTGCAGGTGAAGTTGTGTGACACACAGTCTACTACGCAAATGCCGGGTTCAAAAGCATTATGTATGTCGTAAATGGTAATTTCTTCGGGTTTACGGGTAAGAATATAACCACTTCGTTTTCCACCGGCTTTGGAAACCAATCCGGCAACTTTCAACGAATTTATAATGTGATCGAGGTATTTGTACGAGATATTTTGATTGGCAGAAATGTCTTTCTGGTAGATCCCGTTTTCAGAATCACTTAGCGCTATTTCAAGAATAGCCCTTACACCATATCTTGTTTTTGTGCTAAATTTCAAGGTCTTTGGTTTTTATCTCTCGAACTCATGCTTAAATGCAAAAGTAATAAAAACTGCGTCATTCACTTTAATGGTTCCAAGTACTTTCTTGGGAGGCTTAATATTAAAGTCGGTTAAATTAACTTTTAGTGATCCTTTTATTATAATTTCAGAAGACTCGCACGAGGTTATTTTGCAGGGGACAATATACTGGTGTGTATTTCCTGCCAATGTGATTGTAGCGTTAACAGCCTTTATCTCAGCATTTGCAGAATTGTTTTCTGCATTTTTGGATTCAATTTCAATTTGTATAACAGGATATTCTGAGGCTTTTAACAGTTCTAAAAAATCTTTACGCATGTGCTGGTTGCTACCGGTAAATTCATTTACAGGAACAATAACTTCCTGTCTCCAGTTAAACCGACCCCTTTGCTCAGTAATGCTTATTAGCCGGGGAGCCTCATGTATAAATTCAAAACGATTTATGTTTGAAGAGCCCTGGATCAGAACAAAATTTGAACAATGCTCAGGTGTATTTCCCTTAGGGTTATTTGAAGCTGATGCTCCAAAAAAAGAAAGACACATGAAAAGCAATAAAAAGCAGTATTTCAGCACTGTTTTTTTCATGATCAGAGATTAAAGATTACCCGGAATATTCCGGGTAATCCATTTTGTTTTCCAGCTGTCCAATTTAAAATGAGATGGCTGCTTCCAACACAACTCCATTAAATTTGCCCCCGTCAATCTCTCCGTGAGCAGGTCCATCATATTTTTGATTCACATAGTCAAGTTTTACAACTACGTTGTCGGTCATAAACCATCCGCCACCAATGTTTGTGCGGTTAACTTCCGAGTCAATACCGTCAGAAACATGGTTGTAACGCGTTCCAACGTAGAAACTTCCTAAACGGTATAAAGCCTGAACTGCTGCCTGAGTGAAGTCCTGATCGGCCCCACCTTTTATACCACTCATAGTTTCGTAAATTCCGAATACTTCAAGTCCTTTGTATTGGAAAAATACGTTGGCCATGTAGCTGTTTAATTTTGTTTGTCCTGCACCCGGGCTCCATCTTCCTGAACGGAAATTGTCGGCAGTTGCTTCGGCAGTTTGCATAACATTGTAGTAACGAGCACCGGCACGGTCGCCATCCCACAAATATGTACCACTATGTCCGTCAGGAGCGTGGAATCCTGAAAGTGAGGCACGTACACGCAAATCGTCGTTGATGTTTTTGTCGTAAGCCAGCTTCCAGTTAAAAGTTAGATCGTCGCCAATGTCGTTTCCACGTCCGTAGTTAACACGTCCGTTACCAACTCCGGCTACAGCAATAAAACCTTTATCGCGGAACATAAACTCAAGACCCGGATTTGTTGTCCATGCATCCATTATCCAGTTACCAACAAAAGGATTACTTAATACATCGGCGTTGTTGCTACGGAAATAGTGTGCATCACCGTAATCAGGCATCATAACACCAGCTTTAATAGTCAGGTACTGCATCAATTTTTCACTACCTTTTAAAAAAGGCATGTAATCAATTGTAAGGTAACCGCCCTGAACCCATGCCTCGTTGTGGTGACGCGACGACATGTAGTTGTTAATGAACAACTGGATACCCGGAGCCAAATCGGCAGTAATGTTTAAGTTTGCTGTTGGTAAATTGAAGTTATTTTTCAGGTCGATCAATTCAACATCAGCTTCATGATCAAGTGCCTGTAACTGAATAGCAAAATCACCTCCAACTTTAACTTTCACATTTTCGAAAGTTGTAGGATCAAGCTTGGCTTTTTCAAATTGTCCGTAAGCAACTGATCCAATCAGGAAGACTGTTAATAATAATGCTAACTTTTTCATTCTAATAGAAATTTAAATGTTTATATATCAATAAAAAATGTGTTCTTATTTGTCAGATTTGCTTGTTTGCATGCTTTGGAAAACAATGTCGAAATGAATAACTATTTCATCTCCGGTTTTTAATGTTCCCATCATAGCGGTTGGCGGATCAATCCCAAAATCACTCATTTTTAAAGGAATTTTACCTGCAACTTTGAATTGGCTGGCTTGTGCTTCATTCACTGAAAACTCAAGATCAACTTCTTTTTCTTTACCCGCTATTTGCAGCTTGCCTTTGGTTTTGGCTATTGCTTTTTGATTCGCGTAGATTTTCTCACCAGAGGTAAAACTGATTTTTGGATGGTCATCTGAATCGAGCGCTTTATGAGCTTTCTTGTCCATAATTTTGTTATGGCTTTTAATACTCTCTGTCAAACACGAAAAGTTGATTGATTCAATTGAAATTTGCTGATTTTCGTCTGCAGAAGCAGACACTAAACAGTCATAATCTTCAACTGCCATTTCCCAATCGTGAATGGATGATGTTCCTGTAATCATCAGTTTACTGTTGCTTACATTTTGTTGGTAGCTTACTTGAGCCACAGATAAGTTACTTGCCAGAACTATGGCAAATAGGCTTATAATCAGTTTGTTGTGCAATTTCATTTTTTTCATAACTACTAAAACTACTAATCCTATAGAATAACTAGGGCAAATATAAATAAAGAAAAATGTCACGATTCATGATCTATGTCAGAATTGTTAATTTTTGCTAAAAAAACAGCCTCTTCTTAATGTTTAGTTTACAATGGAAAGATGATTGGATTATCCACTGGTGAGTAACCTTAATAAAACCTTTTCGTTAATAAATTGAAGCTGTGGCAAATAGATTATATGATGAGGTTTTTGGTTATAATTTTTGGCTTAATAGCAGTAGTGGAATGTAGTTCACAAAACGATTCATTTATTAACGAGCGCTGGAAAATGGTGGAATTGCAGCTTAAAAATCGGGGAATTAACAATGAACTGGTTTTGGATGCATTCCGGTTGGTTCCTCGTCATGATTTCGTTTTGCCCAACTACCAAAAGGTGGCCTATACCGATAATCCGTTGCCCATAAATGAAGGTCAGACAATTTCGCAACCATACGTTGTTGCCTATATGACTCAGGAGTTAGAGCTTCAGCAGCACGATCGCGTTTTGGAGATCGGAACCGGCTCGGGTTACCAGGCGGCTATTTTGGCACAATTATGCGATTCGGTTTTTACTATTGAGCTTTATGAGGCTTTGAGTAAGTCTGCAACAGAAGTTTTCGGCAAACTGGAATACAATAATATTTATTGTAAAGTTGGCGACGGATATTTGGGATGGCTCCAAAAAGCGCCTTTCGATGCCATAATTGTTACCTGTTCGCCTTCGCATGTACCTGAACCTTTGAAAGAGCAATTGGCCGAAGGTGGAAGAATGATTATTCCCGTTGGCGAAGGCTACGTTCAGCAACTGGTGCTATTGCAAAAGAAAAAGGGAAAAATTCGGGAGAAGAAGATTCTGCCGGTTCGATTTGTGCCGATGATAGATGAAAATAGAATAAAATACTGATACGGGAATAAATATAAATGTCAAAGATCTTTATAACCATTGTAATTTTGTTAAGCTGCTATTCCTTGCCGGCACAGGTTTGTTATCGACACAATCTCACGAAGATTGAATCTGAGAAGTTGATCAAAGCTCCAAACTGTATAACCGAAAACCCAAATCTTGCTTCTCCATGTATTTCGGAAAACGGACGCGAGTTCATATTATTAAAAACAACGGATAACAGATATACATGGATGGATGTGACGGTTGAAAATGGCGAGCCGTTCAATTATAAACAAGGACTGTATGGTAAAGGAAACCAGCTAAAAGCCGACGTAGAAGACTTTCCTCATTTTGCCAAAACAGGTGTTCATTCTACCGAAGAACTGGCAAACACAAAAACTGTGACGGGCATATCGGCTGCAAAAATAACAGTGGATGCGCGTCCGTGGGGATCGTCGGGTGTTGGATTTGTTGCAGCTGATGAAACAATTATGTCGGTGATTTGGGGAGATAATCAAACCGTTGAGAAACTTGGTTTTACACATCCCGATATTGCGCGACCCGTTTTTCATTTTTGGAACTTAATGCACGATTTTAATCGGTATAATTTGGATACCAAAACAAACACTCGTTTTGAATTGGCTTCAATTGTATATAATGGGTACGAAATAGAATCTAAGGTACAGGGAAGTAGGGGGTGGCAGGAGTCAATTTTTAATGATGAGATTCTGGGGACTGGTCATATTGAGTTATGGCGACAACTGAATGCCAGCGAGATAAAATTTCTTGATAAACATTACAACCATCTTTTGCCGGAACAACTTCAGCAACTGAAAAAAGAACTTTCGTATTTGCACACTGGTGAAATGGTATTGTTTTACATCAATCGGTACGGATTTTATGAGGGGCATAACGAGTACCGGGTAGATCCGGTTACTGTGGCTTTTTTATTTGGCTTGAAACCGATTGAAGAAATTCACCGGGCTGTTAATGGTGATTTATACAGTTATTTTACTGCACATTTCACCGAAAATCCGGAGTAATATGAAAAATGGTTTAACGCTACTAATCGCAGCAGTAGTCTTGCTTTTTCCGCTGAATATCCGGGCGCAGGATCAACAAGCTGAGATTGATTCGCTGGTCATTAAGATGAGAACAGCAGGAAGAGAATGGAACAATTATGCAAATCCTTTGATAAAGATTGGTGAACCGGCTGTTCCGTCTCTTATTCGTAATGCGCAAGACACCAGCCTGAGTCAGTGGAACCGCAGAATTATTATAACTACCCTGAATAACATTCATTCTGAACAGTGGGTAAAACCCGCACTGGAAATCTTGTTGAATGAAAATGAAACACCGGAAATAAGAAATCGGGTGATCCCCGGTTTGTCAGGTATTGATCTGTCGCATGTGAAGGAAGAGTTATGGACGTGGTTCAAAAATGTTGAGAACCAATTTCACAAATCGAATGTCGCTAATCTTTTATTAAGTGCTGATACTGCAATGGCTTATCGCGCGTTTTGCGAGCTGTACCAAACACAGGATGGGCACATTCAAAGAAATGCGTTACAAAAACTGGTATTTTTAAAGCCTCAGCAAGCAGGCTTCTGGTATATGAAAGCGATACAGGGTGAAGATTGGATGACAGCAAATCTGGCAATGGATAGTTTAATCAGCTATTCATCGTTAAATTCTGATCGCCTGATATCGGCTTATCATTTGCCTGACGTAAATGAAGAAGTGCAGTGGCGAATTGTTTATGTGTTGGGTCAGCGAAACGATTCAGAGAATATTGCGTTTTTTTGTGAGGCAATGAAAAGTGAAAGTTGGCTGGTTCGCACAGAAAGTGCCATTGCACTGACGAAACAGAACAAAGAGATGGTACTAAAACAAATGGAAAGTATGCAAAATGATTCTTCAGAAATTGTAAAAAATAATGCAAATTGGGTGACTCGCAGTTTTAGCGGCAAAGATTAATTTTGCTGTTCGTGAAAAATAAGGGCATTCAGGAATAGAAAAACAGTTTCAATTAGTGTTGAATTTCATGATCCACCCATCACTTCTGCTGTTTGTTTCCTCTTGTATTCCGGGGCCGATAACTACAAAACCACCGTCGGAACTATTAATTATTCGCGATGCGTGATCGTTGTTAAAATTGAAGGGGAGCAACTTCTCGCCGAGCTCATTACCATCCGGGTCGATAGCCAGTAGCCACGGGCCAATTTTCCCCAGAAAAGATGTAGCTTTAATTCCGGCCACAATAAATGTTCCGTCAGGCCTTCTTGCCAAAGCATTTCCACCTTCCGATCCTTCACGATCAACACTTTTTGTCCATAATATTTCTCCTGTTGAATTTATTTTGTTTAAAACCAGGTCGAAATCGTAAACCGGATCGGGAGCATTTATATCTCCAATGCACTTGCCATTCCAACCAACTATCATAAAAGAACTGTCGGAAGTGCAACAAATGCATTCGGGCCAAACCCTTTGGTCGGGAGTTTTTATCCACGAATACCATTTTGCTTTTCCCATGTAACTAATGCGTATGGCCACGATATCACAATTGTTTTTAGCTTTTTCGCCAACTTGTGCCGCCAGGGCAAAATCACCATCCGGAAGTTTCTTTATCGATCGGGCGCAACCACTCATATTTGTCATGAATGTACTTTCGAGCGTTATCTCTCCATTTTCATTCATAATTGCCATCAATACTTTGGGATCGTCCGGATCCTCGCCTTTTGATCCGGCAATAGCGAACCGCGTTTCCAGTAAGGGGATAATGTCTTCTACAGCCAGGTATTCACTGTCTAGTTTTTTGGTCCACAGTTCGTTTCCTTCTGAATCCAATCGAATTAGAAGACAACTTTGTTCATCCTCTTCAACCGAGGTTCCCAGAACCACATAGCTATTATCGCTTAATTGGGTTATTCTTTTGGGTATTTCTTTTGCTGCTGTACCTACGGTTTTTTCCCACAGAATATCACCTCTCTCGTTGAAGCGTAGTATCCTTATATCAAAAGATTTTCCTTCTGGTTTTAGTGCACCTGTAACAGTAAATCCACCATCGGCATTTTCAATAACATCGGTATAAAAATCGCAACCTCTCACTCCTGATTGTTTTTTCCATTCGGGTTCGGGAATCTGAGCCTGCAAGCTCATAAATTGAACGTTCAGAAAAATAAATACGAAAAGCTGAATTTGTCTCATGGTGTAATTGTTGTTTGTATTTGCTAAATCAAGTATTCAGTTTAATTTATCTGAAGAATGAGGTATTTAGTTTCTATCTACTATTTCTTTTTCTCCGGTTTTTACGAAAGCATTCTCAATTTCGTTTCATCAAAGTATTTAAGGTTGAATTGATTGGGGATATTAAAGGTTGGGTTCGTTCAGTCCATCTAACTAATTTATTTAATGTATAACCGGTGTTGAAGCCAATTTTTAGTAATTTGCACTGAACCAATTTTTCTATTATGCAATACAGAATTTCAGTTCTTACGGTTTTTATCTTGTTTTTCGTTTTTTCGGCCTATGCACAGAAAGTTGATGCCACACGGCAATGGTCTATGTTTCGGGGGAACTTAGCTTCGGGAGTTATGGATAATGCCAAACTTCCGGCTGAATGGAATGCTGAAACTGGTGAAAACATTGCCTGGAAAACACCTATTTCCGGGTTGGGGCATGCCAGTCCGATTGTTTGGGGCAACCAGGTATTTGTTACCACTGCAATGAGTGAACAGGTGAACGATGATGTAAAAACTGGTATTTACGGGTCGATCGGATCGGTACCCGATTCGTCCGTTTACGAGTGGAAGGTTTATTGTCTTAACCTGAGTTCGGGAGAAGTGGAATGGGAAAAAACTGCGCACAAAGGTATTCCTGAACAGAAACGTCATCCAATGTCGTCGCATGCCAACTGTACACCGGCAACCAATGGTAAATTCGTTGTAGCATTATTTGGTTCGGAAGGATTGTATTGTTACGACATGAAAGGTAATCTGCAGTGGTCCAAAGATTTTGGGGTATTAAAATCAAACTTTTTTTTAGTGGAGGATGCCGAATGGGAATTTGCAAGTTCGCCGCTTATTTATAACAATCTGGTTATTATTCAATGCGATGTAGCTTCAAATTCATTTGTGGCGGCTTACAACCTGGAAACCGGAGAACAGCAGTGGAAAAAGGAAAGAGATGATTACCCGGGCTGGAGTACTCCAAATGTCTATTCTGATGGTGAAAAAAATATAGTTGCAGTGAATGGTTACAAACATCGTGGAGGTTATGATTTGGAAACTGGCGAAGAAATCTGGCGCATGTCGGGAGGTGGAGATATTCCGGTTCCAACTCCGGTTATCGGAAACGACCTGATTTATTTTAACAGTGCCCACGGGAAATTATCACCCATATATGCCATTAGTAAAAAGGCAAACGGCGATCTAACTCTGGACGATGGAGAGACCAGCAACGAGTATGTAAAATGGGCAAAACTCAGGGGCGGTGCCTACATGGGAACCATGTTGTTGTATGGCGATTACCTTTACAATGCGCGTTGGAACGGGCGATTATCGTGTTTTAATGCTCAATCTGGTGAAGAAATGTACTCCGAAAAAGTGGGTAGCGGTAATAGTTACACTTCGTCTCCGGTTGCAGCCGATGGAATAATTTACATTGCCGATAACGACGGGAATGTTTATTCGGTAAAAGCCGGACCTGAATATGAACTTATTGCAACCAATAGTTTAAATGAAGTAATAATGTCGACACCGGCTATTGTAAATAAATATCTTTTGTTTAGAACAGGTCAACATGTTATTGCTGTTTCTGCAGAGGAAGAATAGCGAAACTTTAATTAGTCTTAAATTCCATTAACGAACGATGATTGCATTTTTCTAAACTCAGGAATTTGTACTACTTTCGTCGATTATTTTAGAAAAAAAAGCATGTGGATTAAACTATCCAGACTAATCCTAAGAAATAGAATCCTCCTTCTTTCAGTTCTTGGCGTCATTACGGTGTTCCTCGGATATCATGCCCGAAAAGTGGAAATGTCATACGAGTACGCATCATTATTACCAAAGAAAGATCAGGCCTATAAAGATTATCAGCATTTTGTTGAGTTATTCGGTCAGGAAGGAAACCTCATTATCGTTGGTGTACAAGACTCGAATTTTTTCCGACTCGATCATTTTAATGCCTGGAAATCGTTGTGCAACGATCTGAAAAAGGTTGATGGAGTGGAAAATCTTCTCTCTGTTTCAAACACCTATAACCTTGAAAAGAATAAGGAAGAAAAGAAGTTTGAAGTTATAAATACCTTTCCGGATACGATTACAACCCAGGAAGAGCTGGATGAATATGTAACGGAATTTAAACGCTTGCCTTTTTATCGTAAGTTGGTTTATAACGACGAAACAAATACCTATTTGCTGGCCATTACAGTAAACAAAGACAAAATGGCGAGTAAAGAACGTGAAGCTCTTGTCGAGGGTATTCAGGAAGTCTGCCATAAATTCGAACAAAAAGAAGATGTAAAGCTGCATTATTCCGGGGTGCCATATATTCGAGTGGTTAACTCCATAAAAATTAAACGAGAATTGTACATGTTCAGTGTGCTGGCACTGGTTATTTGTATCGTTGTATTGTTCTTGTTTTTCCGTTCGTTCAAAGCTGTTTTTGTACCCGTGTTAATTGTAATAATGGGGGTTATCTGGGCTATGGGAATGTTGTCGTTATTTGGCTACAAAATCACCCTGCTTTCCGGAATGATTCCGCCTTTGCTCATCGTTATTGGTATTCCGAACAGTATTTACATGCTGAATAAATTCCATCACGAATACGTCAGCCACGGAAATAAAATAAAGGCGCTACAGCGTGTGATCATTAAAATTGGTAACGCTACCTTTTTAACCAACCTTACAACGGCTTCGGGATTTGCTACATTTATTATTGTAAAAAGCGATATTTTAAGGCAGTTTGGTATAATTGCCTCACTGAATATTCTCGGACTTTTCGTACTGTCCTTATTGCTTATTCCAATCATTTTTAGTTTTATAGGGGCGCCATCATCACGTCATGTCGGACATCTCGACAATAAAATGGTATCAGGCATTATCAGGCAGTTAATGCACATTACCCAAAACTACCGCAGGTTGGTTTATTTTACTGCCATTGGTGTAATTGCGGTTAGTATTTACGGTATTTCGCTAATGAGAAGCTCGGGTTACATGCTCGACGATATTCCTGAAGATGATCCGGTTTATGTCGACCTGAAGTTTTTTGAAAGTAATTTTAACGGCCTTATGCCGCTGGAAATAATGGTTGATACCAAAAAACCACAAGGCGTTATGCAATTAACCACTTTCCGTAAAATTGAGCAGCTTGAAGACCGCCTGGCCGAATATCCGGAACTGTCGGCATCTACGTCGTTGCTGAATCTGTTGAAGTTTGCCAAGCAGGCATTTTATAACGGACACGAACGATACTACAGTTTACCCAATAACCGCGAAAAGAATTTTATTCTGCAATATGCATCAACGGGCGAGGAGAACGTGAATTTATTGCATTCGTTTATGGATAGTACCCGTCAGAGTACCCGAATAAACATCCGGGTAAAAGATGTGGGTACCAAACGTATGGAAGAATTGTACACGCAGTTTAACGCCGATATCGATTCCATTTTTACTTCCGATAAATACGATGTAACCGTTACCGGTTCAAGTATCGTTTCCTTTAAAGGAAATCAGTATTTGTTACGAAATCTGTTTTCAAGTCTCGGATTGGCTATATTACTGATATCAACATTTATGGCCGTGATGTTTTCGTCGTGGCGAATGGTTATCTTGTCGCTCACGCCAAACATTATCCCGCTTATATTTACTGCAGCGGTTATGGGCTTTACCGGCATTCCAATTAAAGCTTCTACCATTTTAGTGTTTAGTATTGCTTTCGGAATTTCAGTTGATAATACCATTCACTTTCTTGCAAAATACAGGCAGGAACTTACAATAACCAATTGGGATATACGAAAATCGGTTGTAATGGCACTAAAAGAAACCGGAGTAAGCATGTTGTATACCTCGGTAGTTTTGTTTTTTGGTTTTGGTATTTTTACCATCTCAAATTTCGGAGGAACACAAGCCATGGGAATACTTGTCTCTTTAACATTACTGGTAGCTGTTACTTCAAACCTGGTGTTGTTGCCATCGTTACTCTCCGGTTTAGAACGGATTACAACAAACGAAGCCTTTAAGGAACCTCTGCTACATATTTACGATGAGGAAGAAGACATTGAACTTGATGACCTGGAAATTGTTCCTGATGACGAATTAAACCTGGGAAATTAATGTACACAGTAGAAAAACTACAAAAAATTATTAGTGCCGAAGTCGAGTTACGCTCGAAAGAATTAGTGAAAAACCAGCCGGTTGAGTTGTACGATCCGATTTCTTATTCGCTCGATATGGGAGGAAAGCGTTTACGACCGGTATTGGTTCTGCTCGCTTTTAACATGTTTTCTGATGAAATAGAAAATGCAATTCCGGCAGCAATAGGTATTGAAGTCTTTCACAATTTCACATTACTTCACGACGATATTATGGACAAAGCCGATGTGCGAAGAAACCGGCCAACTGTTCATAAACAGTTTAGCGAAAATGCTGCAATCCTTTCTGGTGATGCAATGGCTTTTCAGTCGTACCGTTATTTTCTGGAAAAAAAATCAGCAGCCTTGCCCGGTGTACTGGAAGTATTTAGTAAAACTGCCATAGAAGTTTGCGAAGGCCAGCAGTACGATATGGATTTTGAACAGCGAATGGATGTTACCGAAGAGGAATACCTCGAGATGATTCGCTTAAAAACAGCTGTTTTACTGGCTGGCAGCCTAAAGGTTGGAGCGCTTTTGGCAAATGCGCCCGAATTGCTTGCAAATCAGCTTTATGATTTTGGAATTAACCTGGGACTGGCTTTCCAGTTGCAGGACGATCTTTTGGATACTTTTGGCGATCAGGCTGTTTTCGGCAAACAAATTGGCGGCGATATTCTGGCCAACAAAAAGACATTTTTACTGATCAATGCACTTGAAAAAGCATCTGTAAATGAAAAAGCATCGTTAATAAGTTGGATTGAAAAAACTGATTTTGATCCGAAGGAAAAAATTACTGCAGTTACCAAATTGTACCAAACAATTGGGGTAAAAAATATTGCCGAAGAAAAAGTGAATGACTTTTTTAATAAGGCCATTCGTATTTTAGACGATTTAAATGTGCAGGATGTTGTAAAACAGCCACTTCGAAACCTTGCACACAAAATGCTAATACGTAAGCATTAAATCGCTTTAGCTAAGTTAAATTATCTTACAAAACCCATATGCAAACTTGCATAAAAACAAAACAATGCTAAATTTGTTGGGTCTATAAATTTTTAATGAAAAACGGGTTAAACCGGACTTAAATCTAATCCAATATGGCTCAAAGCATAGGTAAAATATTACAGGTTATCGGACCTGTGGTAGACGTTAGTTTCGATAGTGAAGGCAGCGAACTTCCTGCCATTAACGATGCACTTGAAATTCCCCGCGAAGGCAAAGAAAGTTTAATAATCGAATGTCAGCAGCACATTGGCGAAAATACAATCCGGTGTGTAGCAATGGATTCGACCGATGGTTTACAACGCGGCTCGGCGGTAAATGCTTTGGGAAGCCCTATTACAATGCCAAAAGGAGAAGTAGCATTAGGACGATTGCTGAATGTGGTGGGCGACTCGGTTGACGGATTGGAACAACTACCAAAAGAAGGTTTACATATTCATAACGAGCCTCCGAAATACGAAGATCTTACAACAGAAACAGAAGTTTTATACACTGGTATTAAGGTAATCGACTTGATTGAGCCTTATGCAAAAGGTGGTAAAATTGGTTTGTTTGGTGGTGCCGGTGTGGGTAAAACCGTATTGATTCAGGAGCTGATTAACAATATTGCCTTAGCGCACTCAGGTTTATCAGTATTTGCCGGTGTTGGAGAACGTACCCGCGAAGGTAACGACCTGCTTCGTGAGATGATTGAAGCGAACATCGTAGATTACGGTGAAGAATTCAAAAAATCGATGGAAGAAGGTAGCTGGGACCTTTCGAAAGTAGACCCTGAAAAATTAAAAAAATCGAAGCTGGCCATGGTATTTGGTCAGATGAATGAGCCACCGGGTGCACGTGCACGTGTTGCGCTTTCAGGATTGACAATTGCTGAAAGTTTGCGCGATGGCGACGGTTCTGCCGGAGGTGGTCGTGATATTCTTTTCTTTGTTGACAATATTTTCCGTTTTACACAGGCAGGTTCCGAGGTGTCGGCACTGCTTGGTCGTATGCCATCGGCAGTAGGTTATCAGCCAACGCTGGCCACTGAAATGGGTGTTATGCAGGAACGGATTACCTCTACAAAAAATGGATCAATTACATCGGTACAGGCAGTTTATGTGCCTGCTGATGACTTGACCGACCCTGCGCCGGCAACAACATTTGCTCACCTCGATGCAACAACTGTATTGAGTCGTAAAATTGCTGAGTTGGGTATTTATCCTGCGGTTGACCCGCTTGATTCTTCATCACGAATTCTTACGCCGGAAATTGTTGGAGACGAGCATTACAACTGTGCGCAGGACGTAATTATGTTATTACAGCGCTACACCGAATTGCAGGATATTATTGCAATTCTGGGTATGGATGAACTTTCGGAAGAAGATAAACTGGTTGTTCACCGTGCGCGTCGTGTTCAGCGTTTCCTTTCGCAGCCATTCTTTGTTGCTTCGGCATTTACCGGACTGGAAGGAAAACTGGTCTCGATTGAGGACACCATCAAAGGTTTCAGAATGATTATGAACGGCGATGTTGACCAATATCCTGAGGCAGCATTTAACCTTGTTGGTACCATTGAAGAAGCCATTGAAAAAGGCGAGAAATTGTTAGCTGACAACTAAAATCGGAAAGGAAGTACCATGCATTTAGAAATAATTACACCGGATAAAAAAGTATTCGAGGGCGATGTTAGCCTTATTCAGTTGCCCGGAAGTAAAGGAGGTTTCGAGATATTGAAAAATCACGCTCCTATAATTTCAACACTTGAAAAAGGAGTGCTGAAAATCAAAGAAACAAACGGAGGCGAGCAACACTTTGAAGTTGATGGTGGTGTAATTGAAAATAAAGCAAATAAAATTATTGTTCTTGTTGAATCGGCATAGTACAATAAAATAAGATAGTTGAAAAGTCCCCGTGGAAGATTTCTGCGGGGATTTTTTGTGTCAGCAAATAGAGTTCTCCAAAAAATCAATATCTTCGATACTTCGGAAAAATGAAAGTAAAATTTCTGGTAATACGATTTAGTTCAATTGGCGACATTGTTTTAACAACACCTGTTGTTCGCGGATTGAAACAGCAGGTTGATAATGCTGAAGTTCATTTCGTAACCAAAAAGAAATTTGCTTGTTTGGTAAGTTCCAATCCTTACATCGATAAGGTTCATTTACTTGAGGATAATATTGGTACGCTAATTCACGAATTGGAAAAGGAGGATTACGACTATATTATCGATCTTCATAACAATTTCAGAAGCAATAAAATAAAGCGACGGCTAAAAATGCAGTCGTTTGCGGTGAATAAAATCAATTGGGAAAAGTTTCTGATGATTCGTTTTAAAATGAATCGCCTGCCCAACGTGCATATTGTGGATCGTTATCTAGAAACGGTTTCGGTTTTTGATGTGAAGAATGATCGCCTCGGGCTTGATTACTTTATCGATGAATCTGCCGCGTTTCAGCAGGGTGATTTGCCCGAAATTTTCAGGAATGGTTACGTGGCTTTTGTAATTGCCGGAACATATTTCACCAAAAAGCTGCCCGTTCATAAGGTCAGTCAAATTTGTCAGCAAATTCCGTATCCGGTAATTTTACTGGGCGGTAAAAATGAATTCGATGAGGGAGAACAGGTATTATCGCAGTCAAAAGGAAATGTGTTAAACTTTGCGGGTAAAATTTCGCTAAACCAATCGGCTTCACTCGTGCGCGATTCGCGCGTAGTATTGGCGAACGATACGGGGTTAATGCACATTGCAGCAGCTTTTAAAAAGGAGATATTTTCGTTTTGGGGCAACACCATTCCGGAGTTTGGGATGACGCCTTACAAGTCGAATGAGTTGTCGGTAATTATGCAGGTTAATGATTTAAAATGCCGCCCGTGCTCAAAACTTGGACATCATAAATGCCCCAAAAAACATTTTAAATGTATGGAAGATATTGATGTTCAGAAGGCAATTGATTGGATCAATAAAAATTACTAATCCTTACATTGCTGTTGCTTTTTCCGGGTTAGAAATTAATTGGTATTTTCCATTTCTTTCTGTGTTGTTCAATAAAAAAATCATAATAAAATGAAACGTCGTTCCTTTTTTAAAACAACCGCTCTTGGTGGTTCTGTGGTGGCTTTAAGTGGTGTTACTGCATGTGTTCAAGATTCTGATGTCCAGTCGGTAGTTAATCTGGAGGCCTTTGATTTAAATGAAATGTCGGCTTTAGCACTTCAGCAAAAAATGGAAGCCGGAGAACTAACAGCCGAAAGTATTTGTAAAAAATACCTCGATCGAATTGCGCTGGTTGATCCGCATTTAAAAGCGGTAATCGAACTAAATCCTGATGCATTGGATATTGCCAAAAAACTGGATGAGGAACGCCAAAACGGAAAAGTTCGCGGTCCGCTGCACGGAATTCCGGTGATGATTAAAGATAATATTGATACGGGAGATAAAATGCAAACCACTGCCGGATCGCTCGGGCTGGAAGGGAATGTCGTGGAAAGCGATGCATTTATCGTAAAAAAATTACGCGACGCCGGGGCTGTGCTATTGGGAAAGACAAACCTGAGCGAGTGGGCAAATTTCCGCTCTACCAATTCATCAAGTGGCTGGAGCGGGCGAGGCGGGCAGGTACGAAATCCGTTTTGTCTCGATCGTAGTCCGTGTGGTTCGAGTTCTGGTACTGGTGCCGCTGTTTCTGGAAATCTCTGCACCATTGGAATCGGTACCGAAACAAATGGTTCAATTGTTTGCCCATCGGGAATAAATGGTGTTGTAGGCATTAAACCAACATTGGGAACATGGAGCCGACAGGGAATTATTCCTATTGCACACAGCCAGGATACTGCCGGACCAATGGCGCGCAATGTTACTGATGCTGCAATTCTGCTTGGCGCTTTAGCCGGGTTTGATTCCAGCGATGCAGAAACGCATTTGGAGCGAGGGAAAATTTACGATGATTATACTTCTTTTTTAAAACCTGATGGGTTAAAAGGAAAACGGATTGGTATTGCTTCACAAATGGTTCCTTCCAATGAGAAGGTGAAGACTTTGTTTATTGAAGCGGTTCAAAGCATGCAGAAAGAAGGGATAGAACTGTTAGAGGATATGGAATTTGAAACGAACCGCAAATGGGGAAATCCTTCGTACGAAGTATTGTTATATGAGTTTAAAGCCGATTTAAATAAATACCTGGAAGAGCATCCTTCGGCACCAAGAAAATCGCTGGCAGAATTAATAGAGTTTAACAAGGCGAATGCGGATAAAGAGATGCCATGGTTTGGGCAGGAGATTTTTGAAGCGGCACAGGAAAAGGGTGATTTAAATTCGGAAGAATATTTGCAGGCACTGGCAGACTCGAAACGTTTTGCTGGCAAAGAAGGTATTGACGCTATGATGGATGCCAATAATCTTGATGCGATTATCGCCCCAACCAACGGCCCGACATGGAGTATCGATTGGGTAAATGGCGATAGTTTTACCGGGGGCAGTTCGTCGCCGGCTGCTATTTCCGGCTATCCGAATATTACAGTGCCCATGGGTTTTGTTGATGGACTTCCGATTGGGCTTTCATTTTTTGGTCGTGCCTGGAGCGAGCCTGTTTTGCTTGAGATTGCTTATGCTTTCGAGCAGACGACAAAACACCGCAAAGCACCGGATTTTAAAAAATCGCTGATGGGGTAAAACTCTTCGTCAAATTTGTTGTTTAAGAAGTCTCTCAGAAAAAAGACAAAGAAAAGGATTAAAGTGACGTAAAAATTTTTGCGTTATCTTTGCAGCAAATTTACAGGTATGAAGGAGCGGTTATTCGAGAAAACATTAGGAGAACTACAGGAGTTGGTTGTTGAGTTGGGCTTGCCAAAATTTACGGCAAAGCAAATCACTGATTGGCTGTATAAAAAGCAAATCAGCTCGATTGATGAGATGACCAATCTTTCGAAAAAAGCCCGTGAATTGCTGAACGAGCGTTTTGTATTTGGTTTAACTCCTTATACAAAAGTAAGTGCCAGTATTGATGGTACCCGAAAATATTTGTTTCCGACAATACAGGATAAATTTATTGAAACCGCCATGATTCCGGAGCGTGACCGTAAAACTGTTTGTGTGAGCTCGCAGGTGGGATGTAAAATGGGTTGCTTGTTTTGTTTCACTGCCAAACAAGGTTTTCAGGGGCAACTTTCGGCCGGCGAAATCATCAATCAAATAAAAAGTATCGATGAGGTGGAAGAGGTAAGCAACATTGTTTACATGGGAATGGGCGAACCATTTGATAACCTCGATGAGGTTTTGAAAAGCCTTGAAATCCTAACTTCCGAGTGGGGATTTGCCATGAGTCCGCGCCGGATAACAGTTTCAACGATCGGTATTATTCCCGGGATGTTGACTTTTCTAGAAAAAAGTGAAGCACACCTGGCAGTGAGTTTACACACTCCTTTCCACGAAGAGCGTCAGAAAATTATGCCGGTTCAAGTGGCTTATCCGATTGAGGAAGTGGTTGAAGAAATTAAAAGCTGGGACTTTGGCCGCCAGCGTCGCGTATCTTTCGAGTACATTTTGTTTGAGGATCTGAATGATTCAGACGAACATGTTAATGAGTTGGCCCGTTTGTTAAGTGGATTAAAATGCCGCATCAATCTCATCCGTTTTCATCCGGTACCGGGAACGCCATTAAAAAGTCCGGGAGAAAAAACCATTCAGCGTTTTAAAGATGCTTTGAATAACAAGGGAATTCTTACCACTATTCGTGCTTCGCGTGGTCAGGATATTTATGCTGCTTGTGGTTTGCTGTCAACCAAAGAATTGGTGAAGTAATCGAACGCTGATAACACAGATTGAATAGGTTCTCACCGAAAACGAAGATAGAAAATGGTGTTTTGAGTTGAGCGAAACGCCATTAAAGCAATTCATCCAATCTTAATTTCTCTTTCAGTTGCACACCTTTTTCTGTTTCATGTACAGAGGCACATTCGGTGTAGTAATCGTGCTCAAAGAATAAAATGTAATTCTTGTCGGCAGCTTCTTTCAGAAATTCTCCCTTTTCTTCCATTACTTTCACTGGGTCAAGATCGTAAGCCGAAATCCATAACACCGGTAAATTTGCGGCTGTTGTAAACAAATCGGAAGTATAAACAAAGGCATGTTTTTCGGTGTGCAGTATTGGCAGCATTTGTCCGGGTGTGTGGCCATCGAACATTTTTATTTCAAAGCCGGGAAGCCATTCACCTTCCTCTTCAATTAACTGAAGTTTCCTCGATTCCATCATAAAATCCAACACCGGGCGATGATAAGCTGCCCGTTCTCTGGGGTTGGAAATTTTGGCATGTTCCCACTGTGTTTTGCTGCTCCACAAAGTGGCATTAGGAAAAACTAATTCCAATTTCCCGTTAACATTTTTAACCGCCCCGGTGCAGTGATCCCAGTGAAGGTGCGTAAAAAACACATCGGTAATATCAGTGGTTGAATAACCTTTCGATGCCAATGATTTTTCCAGTTCATCAACCGAGGTCACACCATTGTTTTTAAGGTGTTTTTCGGGGTAATGATTTCCAATTCCTGCCTCTATAAGTATTTTTCGATCACCAATTTCAACCAACAAGCAACGCAAGGTTAGTTGCGTAAAATTATCGTCGCTACATGGGTATACTTTGTTCCACAATACTTTTGGGATGGCGCCGAAAAGCGCTCCTCCATCGCAATGAAAATGACCGGCAGATATCGGAATTAGCTTCATATTAAAAGTTTGATGTCGGAAGTTTGAAGCACGAAGTTTTCGTTGTCAACCTTGTCCAACATTTGTTATTCGCTGTAAAAGTAAATGATTTTAATGGGGAGCAAGATGGTAACGTTGCTGAAAAGCAGAATCTAACGAAAAGTTCATAACATGATCAACAACGCCCGTGTAATCTTTAATTCCCGATTTAATGTTATTGTGTTTCAGATATGCATCATTGATTTTGGAGGCTGTTTTGTCCATTGTTGCATTGCGTAATTTATTCCAGTGTTCACGTACGATTCTTATGTCTGCTTTTACTTCCGGCGAAATTTGTTCTACTAACGATTTGTATTCTTCCAAACCGTAGGCCTGTCGCATAAAATGAAGCAAAATGAAAACATTGGCTGAATACCTGATTTGCTTTGACGAACTGTTTGAGCAAACCAACCACGAGTAAAAATTTGCTTCGGCCTCGCTTGTTACCCCCAGCTGATGTGCTTTTTCGTGTGCCAGTACAAAAGGATATTCGATGGGTAAAACCATTTTGTTTACATGCACTTCGTTAAAGAATGGACCGAAATAACCCGTGATACCAGATTTTGAATAGAAGTTGCTAAAGGTGATTTTTTTGTCGTTGCGTTTTCCCATTGGGTAATCAAAATGTAATACAGGAGCCAGTTGTTGGTACGATTCCTCAATTAAACGGGCGGTTTCAGCTTTATCAATCGAATCAAAATCACAATGTAACTGGTTTAGTTCTGCTACATATTGGTAAATGAATTGCACAAACTCTTCGGTGTTGGGTTCCCGGTCTGTAATGCCAAGACGATCCTGTAATGGTGACCGGAAATAGTTGAAACCCCAAAGCAGGTAAAAAAGAATATAGGATGATGCAAGGAGGTTGATTAAAAATTTTCCGGCAGCTTTCCATTTTAATCTTTTGGTGAATATTAGAACAAGCAGAATGAAGGGAATCAATAGTAAAAAAACATAAAAAAGATCATCGAGCGAAAAAGGAAATATGGCGGATATGTTTGAAAGCAGCGAGGCGATTAATGGGTAAACTTTTTGTGCATACCACTTTTCAACAAATTCGGCACGTTGTCTTAGAAAAAGCGTAAGTACAAAAACAAGTGCTGAAAAGGCGGGTAAAATCAGCCAGTTATATTTTGAGTTTTGTTTCAACTTTTTTCCGGTAAATATACAAGACAAAAATAAAAAGGCTAAAGTTTATTTTTTGTTGCAATTCGAATTCTTTTTGATTCAAAATAGTCGATAATAAAATACATTTGTTAATATTGTTTTCAGTTTGTAAACAAAAAAATTAATGATGATTAAGGTATATTCTTTTTTGCTAATGGTTGGGGGGCTGTTGGCAGGTTTTAATGGATTTTCTGAAGGAAAAGATGGAAAGGCAATGGAAATACATAAACGCGTAATAACAATTGATACGCACTGTGATACACCGATGGGATTGGTTCAGGGCAATTTAGATGTTGGTAAAAGAAATGAAGCTCCGGGTAGTTTAGTCGACTTTCCAAGAATGGAAGAAGGCGGCCTGGATGCCATCTTTTTTGCGGCATTCACCAGTCAGCGAACACGTACCGAAGAGAATACGCAGAACGCATACGAATTGGCCAACCAGATGATTGATAAAACTTACGAAGTATGCAAAAAGTACAATAATATGGCCGAAGTGGCAACGACACCTGAAGATGTTGTTCGCCTGGAAAAAGAAGGTAAACGTGCCATTTATATCGGAATGGAGAATGGTTTTCCTATCGGGCAGGAACTCGATAGAGTTGAAGAATTCTATAACAAAGGTGTTCGTTACATCACACTTTGTCACTCGTCGAACAACGATATTTGCGATTCATCAACCGACAGAAACGGGCCGGAATTTGATGGTCTGAGTCCGTTTGGTAAACAAGTTGTGAAAGAGATGAATCGTCTCGGAATGTTAATCGATGTATCACATATTTCAGATAAATCTTTTTACGATGTGATAGAATTGAGCGAGGTACCTGTTTTTGCGTCACATTCGAGTGTACGTGCCATTGCCCATCATAACAGAAACATGACAGACGATATGATTAAAGCACTTGCTAAAAAGGGTGGTATTATTCAAATCTGTTTGCTTGATAGTTACATTAAAGATCCTGATACAACCACAGTTCGTTACCGGAAAGAACAGGAAATACGAAAGATGTTTAATACCGAGTGGGGAAAGATGTCAGAACAGGAGAGAAACGAGAGGAGAAAATTATTCAATGAACTTAATGAAAAATATCCGAAGCAATTACCAACTGTTGCCGACTGTGTAGATCATATCGACCACGTAAAAAACCTCGTGGGAATTGATTATGTGGGTATTGGTTCGGACTTTGATGGTGGTGGCGGATTAGCTGATTGCGCCGATGTGAGTCAAATGCCAAATATTACTGCAGAAATGCTGAAACGCGGATACACCGAGGAAGAGATTGCAAAGGTTTGGGGTGGTAATTTTCTGCGGGTATTTGCTGAAGTGGTAGAGAATAAGCAATAATTGCTTTTTTGCGAGGTACAATAACTCGTAACTTCAAATCGTTTATAAAGGTCTGAAAGATCCGATCCGTAGGGTAAAAACCTGAATACGGGTCGGATCTTTTTTGTTCATGAAAAAAGCTAAAGTTTGAAAAGTTCAATTCTAAATAATAGGCATTAATAGTGAAACCCACTCAATAAACGGGATTTATTGCTAATGAAATAATTTTAAGGTACTTTTGGGGTGAATGTTAAGCTAAAAATAGTTTGTTTCAGGAGATAGTTGTGGTTTAAGTTGACGCTGCTTAAAACACAATTCCGGTAACAAAATAGACCCTAAAAAGTATTGGTGACAAATTGTTACTATAACCCAATCAGGAAAATGCTGGTGTTTTTATTTACAGGTATTTTCCTTATCAATATGGAGATGAATTCGGCAGAATGTGTCAATGCTATAACTATGCCCGAATCCATTCGTCCAACTTCTGTGGTTTCCGAGGCTGTATTTTTCCCTCTCCTGCCTTTCAAAAATATAACCTATTCTTCGATTTCGTATCCTCGAGACATCATTCAGGAAACAGATAAAAATCAGTGTTCTGCATTAATAAAAACAGGATTAAATATTGACGATCCTCAGCACAATCTTCAGTCCTTAAGTTGGGAAATGACAGGTGCCACAAGCGATCGGTCTCCAAATTCGGGAATTAACCAGATTGATGTTTATCTTTTTAATAAGGGATCAACACGAATAATATATCGTGGTATTTCTGTTAACAACAACCCCGTTATTCATGAATTTACAGTAACGGTTGTCGACAATCAAGTGCCTGTAATGGTTGCTCCCCCCACGGCAGAAGTAATCTGTAATCATCCGGTTCCGGAGGCTTTTATCAATATTGATGGTTTTATACAAGCAGGAGGTGAACTCTCTGATAACTGCGAAATAGACAGAGCGAGTTTTGCCTTTGTAAGCGAATCGCGTAGCGGATCCGTTTGTCCGTTTACCATTACCCGAACATATCAGGTACAAGATAACAGCGGAAATATTGCTGAGATTGACCATCATATCCGGGTGAAAGAAGAAGTTGTTGTTTTAAAATCGGGGCAGGCGGATTATACCGCTATTTCAGGAAACTGGAGTAGTACGGCAACCTGGGGTGGTGCGTTACCAAACTCGGGCGATAATATTATTATTCCATCCGGAGTTACTGTAACTGTTGATATTACCACAGCAGTTTGTAATACTATAAACATTGAAAGCGGCGGAACACTTATTATTAGCGGATCGAATAAACTAACCGTTTATGGCAGCTGGAACAACAGTGGTTCGTTCGATGCCGGAACAGACGGAACTGTTGAATTTACCGGAACCAATAATGCCGAAATTACAGGAGCCACCACTTTCGAGAATCTGATTGTTAGTAAAGGAAGTCTGTCAACATCGCTTTTAATTAACGGCAATGTAAATGTATCGGGCGGAGGAGGTTTGTCTTTAATTGGTGGATTGATTTCGATTCCCGGAACAGGAAGTTTATCGCTTGATTTTAGTGCCGGGCTAACCATTCCTTCTACTGCCGGGTTTGATGTTATCGGCGGAACGTTAACAACTGGTAATTTCTCGATTACGAATAACGGTTTGATACGGGTAAATTCAGGCACGGCTGAGTTTGGTACTTCAGCGGGTAACACAGTACATACACAGGTTGATGGTGCTTTTATTGTGAATGGAGGAATAGTTGATATTTCCGGGCGCCTGGAAAATACTGCAGGAGGGACACTTACGCCTCCCGGAGTGAATTCGGGAATCTCGATTTCGGCCGGAACAGTTACTTTGGCAACTGCTGGTAATGGTTTAAGTAGTGTGGGGTCGCTAAACGTAACTGCCAATGGCGATTTCAGATTTACCAGCGGAACAATTGTTTTTCAGAATCCGAGTACAGCAACTACCGAGCTCGACTTGGGAATTATTGGCGGAGCAGGTATAAAACTGTTATCCGGAGGTACTTTTCAGTTTGGAAATGCATCAACACCCAATAACTCCACTTTTGTATTGGATACCGAAATTCCACTCAGTAACATCTCGACAGGAAATAATGCCGACTTGTTGCTAAACGGCGATTTAAATGTGAGTGGTTCCATTTCGCTGGACGCTAATTCAAGTATTGAGTTAAATGGTTACACGTTTGAAAGAGCGATCTCAACAGGAGGTACTTATTCGTTCCCAATTGCTGATGATGCGGGGAATCCGGTTCCGGTTACCATAACAATTAGCGGAGGTTTTAATGGAGATGAATCGATTGAAATAACAACAATCAACACAAAACACCCCGATAACGAAAGTGATAATCACTACTTGGATCAGTATTGGGAGGTGGGTTTAAACGGTATTACGAACCCAAATTATAGTATTTCTGCACAGTATCAGAATGCGGATATTTCGGGATCAGAAAATGAAATTGCCGCAGGTATTTGGGATGGAAGCTCGTGGACAAAATATGGAGCAGCAAGTGGCGGAACGATATTGGCATCCAATGTTTCAGGCACTACGATTTGGTTTACCGGAATAACACTCGACGACCCCACTGTAGAAATAAACGGGGGGAATGCTACTGAAAACATTTGCAGTGGCTCGTCGGTAGCTTTAAGTGCAAATGTTACAGGCGACAATCCAATAACCTACTCCTGGACTTCAACTCCCGCCGGCTTTACGTCAACTTCTTCATCGGTTAGTGTAAATCCTTTGGTGAATACTACTTACACTCTAACAATAACCGATGGCAACGGATTTACTGCCACCGACGATATTCAGGTTGTTGTTGACCCGCAGCCAACAGCAAGTACAAATGGCAGTGCAACAATTTGCGAAAATAGTAGTTACACGCTTGCTTCAGGAGAGGTAAGTGCATCTTATGGAAATATATCATGGACAGAGAACGGGTTTGGGGAAATTACTGCAGGCGCCAATACTTTAACACCAACTTATACTGCTGCCTCAGGCGATGCCGGGAATGTTGTAACCTTAACAATGACCGTTACCAGCGATAATGCTTGTTCTCCCCAGACAGCCGTGGCTGTTTATGCTATAAATGTTGATCCGCTTCCGACCGCATCAGCCGGAGGAAGTGAAACAATATGTGCAGGCGGTAGCACCACTGTGAGTGGGGCAAGCACATCGAACGGTACAATCTTATGGACTCACAATGGCTTGGGTGTGTTGAGTAATGATGGAACTTTAACACCAACATACACTGCCGCTGCCGGAGATGCCGGAAAAGATGTTACGCTTACGCTCACCGTTACCAGTACTAATGATTGTGCTTCTGCCACTGCAACTGATATTTTTACTGTAACCGTTCGCGAACCGCTGAGCCCTTCAACAATCTCAGCAGCACAGGATATCTGTTATAACGGTGTGCCTCAATCATTAGTCGGAACCGCTGCCACCGGAGGACGCGGCTCTTATTCGTACCAATGGCAAAGTAGTCCGGACGGAACGGGCAGCTGGAATAATGTTGGGACAAATGGTTTGGTTTATTCTCCACCAGCTTTAATGGCCACAACTTTTTATCGTTTAGAGGTTACAGATTTATGTGGAACAGAATATAGTAATGTTGTTGAAGTAAATGTTGCACCTGAGTTAACAGCTAATGATGCTGCTACTGCAATTCTGTGTAATGGCGGTTCAGCAACGGTTACTTTATCGGCAAATGGAGGCACTGCTCCGTATTCGTATACCTTTAACGGAGTGAATGATACCGATGGTGTTATTGCAAATGTTACTGCCGGACCCTACAACTGGAGTGTCACCGATGCACGTAACTGTGGCCCTGTTACCGGAACCATTGTTATTGCTGAGCCAACCAAAGTAACAGCGACTATTGCGATAACCAATGAAATTGACTGTAATGGACAAACCGGCGAGGTAACAATTACCGCAAATGGAGGAATTCCACCTTACGAATATATTTTTAATGGCGTGACGCAAAGCAGTAATGTATTTAACGGAATTCTGGCCGGAAACAACCTCGCATGGAGTGTACGAGATGCCAATGGTTGTGAATTTATTACCGGATCACCGGTTAATATGGTTGCCCCTGATGCCTTATCAGCTTCTGCCACTCCCACACATTTGCAGTGTTATAACGATAATTCGGGTTCTATTGAGTTAACAGTAACCGGTGGTACAATGCCTTATTCTTTTGCCTGGGACAATGGTGCCGGAAATGTTGAAGACCCTTCAGGCCTGGCAGCGAATACCTACACTGTAACCATTACCGATGCCAATGGTTGCACAACCACTTCTACAGCAACCGTTAATCAGCCCGCCGAATTAACAGCTTCGGTGGATGCCACGTTAATTTTATGTAATGGAGAAATAGCCGATATTCAGATAAATGCAGGTGGGGGAACGCCTCCTTACGTCTATACTTTCGATGGAAACGCTAATGGAACAGGCACCTTCGCAGGAATTTTGGCGGCCTCCGAAATTGCCTGGCAGGTAGAAGATGCTAGCGGTTGTATTGTTTCTGATACATATGATTTGGTACAACCAACAGAGATTGTAATTAGCGCTATTTCTGTCGTTGATGATGAAATCTGCGAAGGCGAGGATATCGAACTCTCTTCTGCAGCATCTGGCGGAACAGGGGGATTAACCTACACCTGGGAATACCCTGATGGAACGATTGTAAACAATGCACAAAATCCAACGATTCTGAATGCGGATGTGAGCTACGATGGAACTTTTACACTTACGGTGACCGATGCAAACAACTGCTCTAAAGACACAACAATGGATGTTATTGTACATCCGTCGCCAACGGTTAATACCATCGCTGATATTGAAGATTGCCATGATGTTGCTATAGGCGAAATATCAATTTCAGGTAATAATGCCGACGACTTTAGCTGGACAATAGATATCGATTCAATTTGGGATATCGCTTCAAGTGGTAATGGCAATATTCCTGCATTTACAACAAATAACGGCGGTAACGAACCTGTTACTGCAACAGTTACCGTTACTCCTTTGTATACAGGGCAGGGATGTTCAGGTGTTGCTGAAAGCTTTACTATAACAGTGAATCCAATACCGGAAATTACAGTCACGAATAATACACCCATATTGTGCGATAATGGAATTACCAGTATCGTGTTAAGCAGTAATGTGTCCGGAACTACTTTTAATTGGTCGGGCGATGACGGAAGTTCAGGAACAGGAAATATTATTGAAGAAAGTATTTCCGGCGGTGTCACGTACACCATTACTCCTACCAGCCCTTATGGTTGTGTGGGCGATGATGGAACAACTTCGGTGGCAGTAATTTCAACTGACTATGATCTGGAAGTAAATCCGGAAGCTATTCCCGCAACAAGTTATTGTCAGGGAGAAGATTTTTCGTTTAATTTCAGAGCAAGCTCAGGAGGAGCCGGATCGATTCTTAATTATACTTTTCAGCGGTGGTGGGGATCCGATTGGGACGAAATAGAATGGGTTACACAATTTATGTGGACTGTCGATAATCCCAACGTTGCAATAAATACAAATGGTGGCCCAATTGGTAACGGAACTGTTAGTAATCCGGATGCCTTGAATAACCTTACTATTCCATTAATAAATAATACCGATGTTGTTCAAACGGCTACCATTTCCGTTACTCCTTGGTCGTATTCAAGAGAACGAAGTTGCGAATGGAGGTTTTGGAGCGGAACATCTTGTAATTCTTGGTCATCATGGAGTTCGCAGTGTGCAGGCGACGCCTACGAAATTACAATAACGGTTCAACCTTTTGCGATTGAATGTTCGGGTGATTACGATCTATTTGTAGATCAGGGCGAATGTAATGCAACAATTACCCCCGATGCACCAACCATTAGTTGCGACCTAGGTACAACGTTAACCTGGACTATGACTGGTGATGCAACTGATTCAGGTAACGGAAACATAAGTAATTATGATTTTCCAACTGGAATGACAACCGTAACCTACCGTGCAACCGAAAACGGTAATCCTTCGAATTATAGAGAGTGTTCGTTTAATGTTACAGTGGAAGATAATGAAGCACCTGCTATAAGTAATTGTCCTGCTGATATCAATCAAACAATGAGTTCAGTAGTTTGTGGAGATACAGTAATTTTTAGTGAACCGGTATTTACAGATAATTGTGATGGTGTTATTTCTGCCACTAGAACCGATGGAACCGGACTAAACAGCGGCGATGTATTTCCGGAAGGAATAACAACGCTAACCTGGCATGTAGTTGATGCTGCCGGAAATGATACCACTTGTAGTTTTGATGTAACAATATTATCCGATGGCAGCGGACCGGAAATTACTTGCGTTGGAAATCAGGCAGAATGTGCACCGTATAATAGTACTTACCTGAAAACCGGAACCGATTGGGATGCAATCGCAACAGATAATTGTCCGGGAGTGATAAGCTTAAATTACAATTTGAGCGGGGCGAGCAGCGGAACAGGGTCTTCGTTAAACAATGTCCAGTTTAATGTAGGAACAACAACAGTTGAATGGACTGCCACCGATGCACAAGGGAACAGTTCAAATTGCTCGTTTGACGTTGTTATTTCAGAAGAGCCTGGTTTCGCCCAAAATCCTGTTGATGTTTCGGCATGCTTAAACGGTTCGGCAACATTTACAGCATCTGCAGCGGGTGTTCCGGCGCCAACTTATCAATGGCGATTCGAAGGAACAGATATTCCGGGAGAAACAGGCGCTACTCTGATTGTGAATAGTATTCAGGCAAGTGATGCCGGAAATTACGATGTGGTTGCAAGCAGTAGTTGTGGAACCGCAATTTCTACAAATGCTGTTTTAAGTGTTTCATCTCCTCCTGAAATAACTACGCAACCTGCCAGCCAAACCGACTGTTTGGGTGAAAGTGTTGAATTTACCGTTGCTGCCATCGGTGGCGAAACACCATATTCGTATGCATGGCAAATGCGCCCAACTTCAACCGATGCATGGGGTGATGCTGCAATGGTCAGTAATATTGTAACCACCGACGATGTTATGGTTGTTACAAATATTGGTGATTCAAATAATCCCGATCATGCTGAATATCGCGTTATTGTTACCGATGTATGCGGAAACAGCGACACCTCTTCAGTGGCGGCAATAACTGTAAATACAGTACTAAATGCATTAGTTGATACCACGACTGTATGTCAGGATGGTGCAGCAACATTTAGTGTTCTTACTTCGGGGAGTGTTCCTGTTTTGTACGAATGGTTCTTAAATGGTACCCCTGTTTCAGACAATGCAGTTTTCTCCGGAACGACGACACAAACACTTACTATAACAAATGCTCAGGTAAGCGAAGGCGGTACTTATTCGGTACGCATTACCTTTAACATCACTCAGCCAAATAATAACGGGGCAGGTGCTACAACCTGTCAAAGTTTGCTTATTGATATTGGTGAGCTAATTGTTGACGAAGGACCTGATATAGTTGCCGGAATTTCTTCGCAAACCATTTGCCCTGGTAATGCTATTGCTCAAATCGATCTTTCAAATGCAAATGGCACTCCCGGAACAACTTATTCGTGGACAAGAGATAACACAGGTGTTTTAACCGGTATGCCCGACAATGGTTCAGGAAATACCATTAGTGGTGTTTTGAATAGTTTAACACCGGGAACGATGGTTACAACAACCTTTGAGATTACTGCTCTCGCCAACGGATGTCCATCAGCAACAACTGTTACCGTTACGGTTGGAGACACAACAAGGCCAACACCCGCTACCTGCTCAACTGATATTATTGTGAATACCGATGCAGGTTTATGCGATGCCACTGTTTCTTATACTGTGCCTGCTTTCGATGATGACTGTGATGGATTAGCTATTCCGGGAACCCTGGTTGAAGGTTTTGCCTCAGGTGCGCAATTCCCAATCGGAACAACAACCGTAAAATATATTTATACCGATGCAGCTGGAAATGTTTCTGATACCTGTTCTTTTGACGTCACGGTGGCCGATAATGAACAACCAACAGCAATTTGTAAGGATGTTACCGTACAGTTGGATGCAACAGGAGTGGTTTCAATCACCCCTGCAGATATTGATAACGGATCATCAGACGGATGTGGATTGGACAGTCTTCGAATCGATGTTTCAAGTTTCGACTGTTCCGATATTGGCGATAACACGGTAAGCTTAACCGCAGTTGATTTATATGGAAATGAGGCCACGTGTACAGCAACTGTAACCGTTCAGGATACTGTAAAACCTGTTGTCGCCTGCCGGGATATTAATGCCTATCTTGATGTTAACGGGCAAGTGAGTATAACAGCCGCTGCAATTGATAATGGAAGCACTGATAATTGTGCAATAGCCTCGCTTAATTTGTCGGCAACCGATTTTACTTGTACTGACTTAGGATCAAAATCAGTAACACTAACAGCAACGGATGATAATGGAAATTCAAGTACCTGTAATGCAGAAGTAAATGTGCTGGATACAATCTCTCCTAACGCCATTTGTCGGGATATTACTATTCAACTCAACGGATCAGGTTCAGCATCAATTACGGCAAATGATGTAAATAATGGTAGTTCGGATAATTGTGGAATTGATACCATGTTTCTTTCGCAGTATACTTTTGATTGTTCTGAAACCGGCCTCAATCTGATAACATTAACTGTTGTAGATGACAATGGAAATAGCTCCGACTGTGTGGGCACAGTCACCGTTGAGGATATTGAAAAACCTGTAGCCAGATGCAGGGATATTACCATTCAGTTAGATGCAAACGGACTGGCCGCAATTGTTGCTGCCGATATCGACAATGGAAGTACCGACAACTGCGGTGTGCCTACTTTGAGTGTGTCGCCCAATAGTTTCAACTGCACAAATCTCGGTGCCAATACGGTTACTTTAACAGCTACCGATGGTTACGGAAACGATTCAACCTGCCAGGCTGTTGTTACTGTTGCCGACGATGATTACCCGGTTGAAATTACTGCAAATGTTTCGCAAACAACCATTTTGTGTAATGGCGAACCTGCCGATATAACCATTTCTGTTTCAGGAGGTGTAGGTGCGCTAACCTACACATTTAATGGTGTTTCGCAACCTGGAAACATTTTTAGTGGAATTGGTGCCGGAACATACAATTGGAGTGTTACCGATCCGTTTGGATGCGCCGACACCACAGGAACTTTTGAGGTTGTAGAACCTGAACCACTGCAGGCATTGCTCACTTCGCTTGATGCCAGTTGTTCATCAGGTAACGATGGCGAGATAAGAATCTCGGCTTCTGGAGGTTCAAATGTTTTTGAATTTAGTATCGACGGTGGTGCCTCCTGGGAGTCGGATACCATTTTCACGGGGCTTTCTCCCGGATTTTACGATGTGCAAATGCGCGATGCAAATGTTCCTACCTGCTCTGTTGTTCTTGATGCCGCTCTCGAAATCATAATTCTTGATGCCGATATTACATTAACGGATATTTCTTGTTATGGTGAGACTGATGGTGAAATTACCCTTTCTAATCCTGATGGTGGTTCGGGAGCCTATCAGTTTAGCATTAACGGTGGCACAACCTGGGAAGATTTTGTTTCGGGTAGTTATACGTATACAAATCTTGTTGCCGACACATTTGATGTGTGGATAAAAGATGCCAACGATTTGTCGTGTGTTATTCCGCTTGATACAATGTTGATACTAACCGAGCCCGACAGTCTGTTTGCTTTAGTCGATTCAGCAAATATTACTTGTTTTGGTGCTAATAACGGGACCATAAGTTTGCTTTCTTCTGCCGGCGGAACTGGCGGTTATGAATACAGTATCGACGGTGGTACAAACTGGTCATCAAATTCAAACTTTGCAGGCCTTATTCCTGCAACTTACGATGTTCGAATGCGGGATGCGAACGGTTGCGAGAAAATATTGAATGCCGCATTAATTTTAACCGAGCCTGCAATATTGACTGCCAACATCGACTCGAGTAATATTTCATGCAATGGTGGCAACGATGGCGAGATTATCCTATCGAATCCAACCGGAGGATATGGAAGCTATGAGTTTTCTGTTGATGGAGGGACAAATTGGCAAACCGATACCGCTTTTCTGAATTTATATGCCGGAAATTATGATGTTCGTATTCGCGATATTTCTGATCCTTCCTGTTTTATCATTCTAAATCCGACTCTTGTTCTTACCGAACCTCCTGCAATAAACATTGCTGCTCAGCCTACAGATATAGCGGATTGTTTTGCCTCAACAGTTCAGTTTGGGATTAATATTAACGGAGGAGCCGGAACGATAACTTATGAATGGCAACGAATGCGGCCATCGGAAAGTGTATTTACAGCCATATCTGCTGGACCTAACGTGTTGAATCAGGATACAGATTCGTTACAAGTGCTGAACATTGGAAATGCTGATTCTCCTAACGGTACTCAATATCGTGTTATTATTTCTGATAATTGTACGGTACTTACTTCTGATGTAGTAACATTGTTAGTGAACGAAATTACTGATGTAACTCCTGATATTGAGGATACTGAAATCTGTGAGGGACAAAATTATTCACTTCAGGTAGCTACATCCGGTGGAATTCCTGTTTCTTATCAGTGGCAAATTGATTCTGCCGGAACCTGGGAAGATCTTTCCAATACCACTGTTGTTTCAGGTGTCGACACCGATCAGCTAACCATAACTGGTGCCTCAACTGCATTAACCGGACAGTACCGGGTAGTGGTTTCTTTTCCATCTTCCGGAGCGGGATGTGATTTGAGTAGCGAAAGTTTTGTTCGAAATCTGACAGTCCATCCGCTACCAGTAGTTGATTCTAACTCTGATATTGTAGTGTGTAATGGTGATATTGTTTCTGCAATTAGTTTTACAGGAACCGGAATTTCGTATGACTGGATAAATACCGATGCAAGCATTGGACTTACTGCAAGCGGAACCGGTGATATTACTTCATTTACAGCACTGAATTCAGATACTGTTCCGGTTAATGCCGAGATTGTTGTAACTCCGCGGGGATTGTATTGCGACGGAATAGCCGATACCTTTTTGATAACTGTAAATCCTACTCCTCAGGCCATAGCGCCATCAGGTTTGGTTTTTTGCGAAGCGGGCGCTACCGATCCATATCCACTTAGCGGAATTCCATCAAATACAGTTTTTGATATCTCGGGAGGTGCATCCATCGGTTTGGCAGATGTTGCAGATGTGAGTGAAATCCCATCGTTTAATCCTGTAGTAGGTACGGCTACTATTACAATTACTCCTAAACTTAACGGATGTTCAGGAATTGCAGTTTCTTTCGATATCCTTGTTGTCGAATCACCAACCGCAACTATCTCCGGTGGTGATACTGTTTGCCAGGGAGGACTTGCTGCCAGCCTGATTTTTGAAAGTGCAACCGGTAGAATTGTTATAGCAACATATACCATTAACGGAGCCGATACTAATACGGTGGTCATTCCGGCCTACACACCGGTACCTCTTCCGGTTCCTACAAACAATTCGGGAGTATTTGATTATGAATTAATACAGGTAGCCTACATTTCAGAGCCATATTGTATTAACACTGATGTGAAAGATACCGCACAAATTGTAGTCATCGAACCACCTGTGCCAACTATTTCAGGACCCAATGAGATTTGTGCAAATATTGAGGGCAATGTTTATACCACCGAGCCAGGCATGACAGATTATGTGTGGAATGTTTCATCGGGAGCTACAATTACTGCCGGTGGCGATTTGCTAAGTAATACCATTACTATTACATGGGACACACCCGGAACTAAAAATGTGAGTGTCCGATACACCGATGGTAATTTATGTTCGGCTACCATATCTACCATATATCCGGTTACTGTAAATGCAGTTCCGGTTCCAACCATTACCGGTTCGGCAAATGTTTGCGAAGGAGAGATCATTACCTATACTACTCAATCGGGAATGGCCAATTATTTGTGGGATATTTCGGCAGGTGGTACAATTTCGGCAGGCGGTGCGTTAACTGATAATTCGGTTACTGTAGAGTGGAACGCATCGGGAGATCAAACCGTTAGTGTTAATTACACCAACGGAAACGGATGTACAGCAGACAGTGCCACATTAAGTATTACCGAACACGATGTTTATGTAAATCCTGAACCCGCACCTTCGTTGACCGGCGTTGATACAGCTTGTACCGGAACCGAACATATTTACACTTCAGATGCCGGAATGACAAATTATATCTGGACCGTTTCGGCAGGAGGAACAATTGTTTCAGGAGGTACATTTAACGACAATACAGCAACAATTCGTTGGAACGTTGATGGAGCACAATCATTAAGTGTAAATTATACTGATCCGGCTGGATGTGTAGCAAATTCAGATTCTACATTAGCAGTATGGGTACATTTGTCTCCTGAACCAACGATTAGTGGCCCGGCATTAATCTGTGCCGGTTCTGCCAATGCAACCTACAGAACAGATCCGGGAATGACAAATTACAACTGGACAGTTTCGGCCGGAGGAACAATAACCGGTGGAGCAAACGATAGTATTGTTTATGTAACCTGGAATTCAATTGGAAATCACACCATTAGTGTAGATTATACCAATGCTAATAACTGTAATGCAATCACGCCTTCGGTTTTAGCTGTTGAAGCCGTTAACGAGGTGATACCGACAATTACAGGAGTTCAAACGGTTTGCGAAGGTACAACCGGAAACTATACAACAGAATCAGGAATGTCGGATTACAACTGGTCGGTTATTGGGGGAACAATAACTGCCGGTGGCGATCCGTCCAGTAATTCTGTTACCATTCTATGGGATTCGGCTGGTGTTCAAACTGTAAGCGTTGACTATTTGAGTATTAGTGGATGTAATTCTATTGTTACCAATCATAGTGTAACTGTTGATCCAATGCCACATCCTTCCATAACCGGAGCCACAAGTGCATGTCTTGATACCATTGTTTATACGTACACAACCGAGCCTGGAATGACCGATTACCAGTGGATTTATTCGGCAGGAGCAATTGTTATTGGAGGTGGAAGTTCTACCGATGACTACATTGAAATTCAGTGGGATGCACTTGGCCCGCAAAGTGTAAATGTTAATTATACTAACCTTAACGGCTGCCGCGCAATTACTGCAAGTACACAAAATGTTGTGGTAAACGAGTTAACGCCAGTAACCTGCCCGGGCGACACCACTTTTTGTGTAAATGCCGGTATTGTTAATTTGGTTGAGGGAACACCGGGCGGAGGGGTTTTTTCCGGGCCGGGAGTAAGTGGAAATACTTTCGACCCGATGGTGGCAGATGTTGGCTTGCATACAATTACCTACTCGTATACCAACGATAGCGCTTGCGTTAGCTCGTGTACATTTGAAATACGTGTTGATCCGCAGCCAATTGTTTTAGATCAGTACCTAACAATCTGTAGCGAAAGTGCAGTAGATATAAATTTGAATCAGCTGGTGCCCGATGCAACATTTAGCTGGATAGCATATGATAATTCTTCAGGAACATCCGTTTCGGGATTCAGTGACTGTGCCTCTGGATGCGATACAATGATTACGGATATATTAGTGAATTCGAGTATTACAGAACCTAGTTATAATACAGGAACAGCCGGAACAGTTATATACGAAGTTACGGCAATGCATAATGGTTGTGGCGGAACTTTTAATATTATAGTTACCGTTCAGCCATCAATAATTGAGCTGGAACATTCGTGGAATTCTAATTTCGTAGAAGATTTTATTGAAGTTTGTGCCGGGGCTCAGGCCTTAAGCAGTAACGACCTTGAAATACTACATCCAACCAGAACCTGGGGATTTTTTAATAGTTATGGTTTGCTTACCGATGGCGACTATTTTGATGATGATAACTGGGGAGTACGGATTCTTTATGGTCAATCGGAAGAAGGGCCATGGGTGCAAGCTCCGCACGGAGAAGGACCTTTTGGCGATGGATGGAATGATTCGGAAGGTCCCTATCAATGGATTGTTGATCTGGCCATTAACGACCGTTTAGGTTACCACTACTTTATTGTAGAATTAACCGATCCGTATACGGGCTGCATAAAATATAGTAATCCGGCCATCTTAAATATTGTTTCATCATTACGAATTGAAGCCGGAGGACCTGACTTTGTTTGCACTTCGTCATCTCCTTCTCCAATAACTTTGGACGGTGCTTATGTTGGTGGTATCGCTTCAACTCCAACCGGCGGAACCTGGACTGCAAATGTGGCTGGAGGCAGTTTTTCGCAAAACTTCTCAAATCCGGGGCTGGCAACTTATACTCCACCAGCCGATTTTGTTGGCGAAATAACCTTAACACTTACATCAAACGATCCTGATGGAAGCGGTGAGTGTGTTCCTTTAACAGATGAACGGATAATGAATGTGTTACCTCCCGGCAGTTTTGAAAGTTGTTTGGAACCGGCTACCTGGATAGAATCCGGCTCGCCGGGAAATAATGGTTACCTTGATGATAACCAATCGCCATGTGCGATTAACATTGTGGGTAGCGATAATTTATCAGGTAATCCCGGATCATTTGGTATATCACATTGTGCTGGTGCCGGAACATTATCTTTCGACTGGTATTTTAAAGCACCCGTCAATAAGATTGTCTGGCACCAGGAAGATCAACAGGAGGGGAGTAATAATGGATCGAGTAGCCGAATGTACGTGGCTCCACCGACAAATATTGAAGTTGGCGATTTAATAATTGTTACCATTCATGTTAACGATAATACAGGAACGATAAGCGATAACGATGGCGAGTTTATTGAAATTAGGAGAGACACTTATTCTGGTGCAGTAACCCTGGCTTCATTTTATAAAATTGCAACAGCTGCCGACGTAAGCAGAACCACCGATTACAGGTTTAATCTTTCGAATGTGAGTAGCAACGATCGCATCTATTCGGTTCGAATCTCGGGTGCCGATCAAAACCAGGCAACCGTAATTGGCGATAATGACGGAATCGCACAGTACCTTACTTATCCTGCACGAGATTACATGAATGCAACAATACCGGCAGTTTCGGTTACAAATGCCAATTCGATGCTGGTTTCTGCTCTTGCCATTAATATTAGTGGTAGTTCAGGCGATGTGGAATATATCAATTCTCCGTTGGGGAGTACCACAATGTTTTACGAAGATTACGAAACTACAGCACGGGTTGCGCAAGAGCTAATTTCATCGACAGGATCGGCAGGAACGCAAACATTCTCGTGGCCAAGTTATAACTCCCGCAACAGGTATAATATGTATGTGGCGGCCCACTCTTTTATAATAAATCCGGCCATTCCCGATGTTGATGCGGCTAATTATATTATCGGAACAACTCCGGTAATGTTAGGAAATGTGAATGGTGCATCGGGTAGTGTTTCTGTTCCGGTTTCTGGTGGAGAAAATATATCATTTGCCGTTTCAACCGATTTAAACACAGGTGGCCCGGGAGAACTGATTATTTACAATCTTGATGTACCAAATGATCCACCTGTAGTATCCGGCGATACACTAATTGAGTATGCTGAATGCCAGCCGGTCGGATTTGATCCGGATACGGCGTTTACCGGTCCTGCTGTATTCGACGACTGTGATACGTTCAGTATACAAACCGGGTATCCTGTAACAAGTGCAATTACCAGCAACGGTTGTGAAAATTGGCAAACTCGCACCTGGATTTATGTTGACGATTGCGGTTTGGAGTCGGAAACATTTACGCAGCGAATTATTTGGACAGTAATGGACACCATAACTTTATCGTGCCCGCCAAGCGATACGCTGGCATCCTGTTCAGACGTTGCCGATATTCAGGTTGCTTATGATGCATGGAAGGCCGGATTTTCTTATACAGGTGGATGCGAAACGGTATTTGATAACCTAAATGAGTTTCCGGTATTAACCGATTTAAGCTGTGGCGGGCAGCTTGATTTTACACTAATTGTTTACGATGCTTGCGGACAAGTCGATTCATGTACCTCGCATTTGGTTATTCAGGCTGCCGAGAATTTAGCTTTAAGCTGTCCGAACGATACGTTGTTACCAGCCTGCACCGATACCGCTGAAATACGTGTGGCCTATGAAGCCTGGATTGCGGGATTTTCATACGTGGGTGGTTGTTCAACAGTTACCACCAATATTGATTCAGTTCCTGAATTAACTGATTTAAGTTGTGGTGGAGAAATTGAATTCAGGTATGTTGTTAACCTTGGGTCGCCAAGCTGTCCAAACAGTATTGATTGTTACCGTACTTTTACAGTGGAAGCTCCTGTGGATTTACATGTTAATGTGCCGGGTGATGCAACTCTGCCATTGTGTTCAGATACTGCGTCGATAAGGGCAGCCTATGATATCTGGGTTGCCGGGTTTACCACTACCGGAGGTTGCGATGTGCAATCCAATATAGACTCAATACCCGAACTACCCGATCTAACTTGTGGAGGCTCTGTTTCATTTGTATTCAGGGCATGGAACGGCGAGGGGAAATGTGTCGATTCAGATGTCGACTCTTCTTCATTCTCTGTAATGGACCCACCGCCACTAAGCATAACCTGTCCTTCTGACCCGAATTTACCGGGTTGTTCCGGAGCATTGGCAATTACCGCTGCCTATAACGATTGGGTTGATGGATTCACGGCAAGTGGTGGTTGTGATTTGGTTACAAACATTGACTCAATACCTCCGCTTGGCGATTTGTTATGCAATGGTCAGCTGGTATTCGAATTCATTGCCCGAAGCGGGGAAAATGTTTGTTCGGCCGCCGATACCTGTGTTGCAACTTTTACCATTGGAAATGCCGATACTCTTGCAATTACGTGTCCTGGCGATACGATTGTCGAAGGTTGTTCGGCAGCCGAAGTTCAAACTGTTTTCGACACCTGGATCGCACAATTTGCATATACAGGAGGTTGTAACGTAAACGAATCCGACCTATCGATCTATACACCGCCGATTACCTGTGGAGGTGTGGTTGTGGTGAATTATATTGTTTCCGACGAATGTGAGCAGACGGACAGCTGCACTGCAACTTTTCAGGTTAATGCCCCGGAGTTGGTGATTTCAGTTCCGGAAGATACTTTATTAGATGCCTGCTCCGATCAGTTGGATGTTGATGCTGCCTTTGCCAGCTGGATTAGCCAGTTTGGGTATAGCGGTGGTTGTAATGTGGTTGCTACGGCGGTTGATTCATTTACTTCGCCAAATATTTGTGGTGGAGAAATTGTTATTAATTATTCGGCAGCCGATGTTTGCGGTCAGGTGAAAACCGGCGCAGCTTTTTTTGCCATCAATTTCCCGTTACTTGTAGAACTTAACCCTTCGTTTACTGTACCTGCAAATACAAGCGTGTATAGCGACGCATTATGTAATTACGATGCTGATCCTACAATTACAGGTTATCCAACCGATTTATATGACAACTGCACAGAAGATAGTTTGCATATGTCGTATACTGACAATGTTGTTGATGGCTCATGCGCAGGAGAATACATTATTTATCGCGATTGGACAGTTGTTGATAATTGCGGTAACGACACAACGCAACAACAGATTATAAATGTGCTTGATACCATTCCTCCGGTAATTGTTTGTCCAAATGATACTTCGGAGTTTACCGATCCGAGTCAGTGTACCAAAACGGGCATGGACATGGGAACTGCAGCGGCCACTGATAATTGTACACCCGAGGCATCAATAATAATAACCAACGATGCTCCGGTGCAGCTACCAGTTGGAACAACTACAGTAACCTGGACAGCTACCGACGATTGTGGTAACGTTTCGTTCTGCACACAATTGGTAACTATTGTGGATACCATTCCTCCAAATATCAATATAAACGGTTGTCAGGATGTGACGGAAACAGCTGCTCCTAATAACTGCTCGAAGGTTCCGGATACGATGCTCGATCCTGTTTATTCTGATGATTGCTGGCCAGTTGATTCGCTGGTGTTGACCTATTCAGTAAGCGGAGCAACAACTGCAAGCGGAACAGGCTCTGCAGCAGTGGTCGAATACAATGTTGGCGTTTCATATGTTACTTATGTTGTCACCGATCCTGATGGTCTTCAGGATTCGTGTTCGTTTATAGTAACAATTGTTGATGTTACTCCTCCTGGTATTGACATTGGTGGTTGCGTTGATGTGAGCGATACAGCGGCGGCAAACAACTGTTCAAAAGTTCCCGCTATAATTGCCGATCCAACTTATTCAGATAATTGCTGGCCTGTTGATTCGTTAACATTAACCTGGACAATGACCGGAGCCACCACAGGTACAGGTACCGGTTCTGTTGCTGGCGAAAGTTTTAATGTTGGATTAACTACTGTTCAGTATGTTGTTACCGATCCTGACGGAAACAGCGATTCGTGTTCGTTTACAGTGCGTATTCTGGATATTACAGCTCCGGGAATTGATATTGGAGGTTGTGTTGATGTTAGCGGCACTATGGATGCAAACAATTGTTATGCTATACCACCGGCAATTACTGATCCAACTTTCTCCGATGCTTGTTGGCCGGTGGATTCGCTGGCTTTGAGTTTCAGAATAGAAAACGGAGCATGGGATACCACCGGAGTGGGATATGTTTCCGGACTTCAATTCCCGGTTGGAACGAATACGGTTTGGTACATAGTAACCGACCCTGATGGAAATGCTGACAGCTGTTCGTTTACCGTGGAAATGTTACGCGACGAGATTCCGTGGACAGCAATTACTTGTCCATCTGATCCAGCGCCGATAGTCCTTGGTTCAACCGAGTGTGAAAGGGCTATTTCTCTTGATCCTCCTGTTGTAAGCGACTATTGTGTTACGGCAACCTACACAATTACCAATGATTTTAACGGACTTTCTGTTATCTCGGATGAAATATTCCCTGTTGGTATTACGCAGGTTAACTGGACAATAAGCGATAATTCAGGCAACGATACCATTTGTACGGTTTATGTTGATATAAGCGGTGTTCAGTTGCCAACAATTGCTTGTCCGGACGATGTTATTGGCACAATGGATGCCAGCGGCTGTTATGCCATACCACCAAGGATTGATCCACCTACGTATTCGGCTCCGTGTTGGGGTGCCGACTCATTGGATTTAAGCTTCCATATTATAAACGGAGTTTGGGATACAACCGGAGTGGGAGAGGTAAATGGGCTAAACTTCCCAGTAGGCACTAACACAGTATGGTATATTGTTACCGATCCTGATGGAAATAAAGATAGTTGCGATTTTGTGGTTACTATGCAACGCGATGAAATTCAGTGGACAGCAATTACATGTCCTTCCGATCCGGCACCAGTTACAGTGGGACCAACTGATTGTGAGGTATTTGTTGATGTGGATGTGCCCGGAATTAGTGATTATTGTGCAACTGCTACTTACACCATAACAAACGATTACACCGGAACCGATAATGCCGATACGCTTTATCCGATTGGAATTACGCCGGTTACCTGGACAATTAGCGATAACTCCGGAAATGATACTACCTGTATTGTTAATGTTGAAGTTATTGATAGATTGCCATCATTAATATGTCCTCCCGATACAGTATTACAGGCCGATTTTAACCGGGCATATGCATCGGGTATTACCATTGATCTTCCTTATTTCGAAGACAACTGCGACTCTACGCTAACGTGGACAGTGAGCGGAGCAACCACGCTTTCAGAACTTGAAAATGATGTATTGGCAAGTGGTGTTAATGTGGTTCATTATCCTGATACATTTAATCTGGGAATTACAACCATTACCTATACTTTTGAAGATGGAAATGGAAATATAGTTGAGTGTAGTCACAATATAACTGTACTTGGAGCACCTGAAATTGGATGTCCTCCTGATACTACCATTTATTTGGATGGATCAGAGGGTACATGTGCTGCTGCTTTTGACCCGGGTGTTGCCGATCTGATACAGGGAACTCCGCCAATAACATGGACTTATACCATAACTTTCCCCGATGGTTCGACACAAACGGATGCGTATATAAAAGATGCACCCGATTCTGAACCAAATCCGCTTGGTGTGTTGGATTTCCCGGCAGGAGTTACTACCATTGAATGGCGTGCCGACAATATTTCGGGTTACGATACCTGTTCGCATTGGATAGAGGTTATTGATACAATTCCGCCAACAATTGATGCCAGTCCGTACGAAGACTGTGTGGATTATATTGAATATGCTATTTATAATCCATCAAATCCTAATCCGATATATCACCATCTTGATCCTAACCTGGAGAAATCGCCAAGTCCTGATTACAGCACTTTCTATGCAGGGAGTACTGATCTTGATTTGACTTTGCTTGCCGATAATTGCTGCGACTCATTATCAATGGTTAATAACCTTACATGGACAATTGATTTTCAAGCTACTCTCGATCCGATTACTGGAGCAACAATTAATCCAGCTCCGATTAGTGGTACAGGTCAGCCATCTGCCCACGGAGCAGATATTCAACTGTGGGGGGATGGAGTTGACTATACAACATTGACTCATACCATTACATACCAGGTAACAGATTGTAATGGCAACTTAAGTACGGAAATAGTAAGAACGATTACCATTACTCCGCGACCGAAAATTATTAAACAGAACTAGCTGTAAGAAATTACTCTTCGTCCCGAGATAATTAAATCAGATTAATGATATATTACTGCTGTGCGTTTTTATTTTGTATGCTTCCCATTCTTTTTCGTTTGTCAACTATTGTGCAAATGATTTATTGTTTTCATTTAACCTTTTTTAGCGTTTCCCGGCAGTTATCAACAATTCCCACATTGGGACAATTAACAAATGAAAATTCAAAAGCCTTGGTTTTTTTGGGGTTTTGTGAATATCTTTTTAGGCAACATATGGTTGCATTTGTTAATAAAATGTCGTAGTTTGCCATAGTTGTAAAGAGAAAATTTGTATCGTCATTAAGAGAATTGTTGTATTAGGGATATTTGTCTTGCTAATATCACTGAGATGTGGTGCACAACAAGATCCTATTTTTACCTCATATATGTATAATGGCCAGATCATTAACCCGGCATATGCAGGTATTTGGGAAAAGATAGGTTTTACCACGTTAGTAAGAAAACAGTGGGCTGGTATAAACCGCTCGCCTCTGACTGAATACATTTCATTTCACTCACCTTTAAAAAACGAAGCTGTTGGTGTTGGTCTTAACATCATGAACGACCGTTTTGGTTTGGAACAGCGTTTAACCATACTTGGTGATTATGCCTACGAAGTATACCTCTCGCGTCGTACACGAATGCGACTGGGTGTGAAATTTGGATTTACCAACTACAAAAATCCACTTACTGAATATGAATTATATCCCGACGACAAATACGACAGAGCTTTTGATGAGGATGTCGATTTAAAATTTTTGCCAAACTTCGGTTTCGGAGTTTTTATTTACCAGGATTACTTTTATGCCGGATTTTCAATACCAAAGATCGTTGAGAACGACCTTAAGGAGAATTTCCATAACTATTCAACCAGTGCCGAGGTGCGCACTATATACCTTAATGGAGGATATGTGCTACCGCTGGATCCATTCAATTATATTGTTTTTAAACCCACAATGTTGGTAAAAGCAACCTGGGGAACCCCACTGCAAGTTGACCTGGCAGCCAATTTTATGATTCGCGAAAAACTATGGCTGGGCATACTCGGACGTACCGGTGGGGCAGTTTGTGTTACCGGTAACTGGATGTTTAGCAATAAGTTCAGGGTTGGATTTGCAATGGATATTACAACGAACGATATATACCCATATCAGAACGGAACGTATGAATTTACTTTCGGTTTCGATATGGACTTTTTTGGACGCAGCTATTTGCGATCCAGATATTTTTAATGAAGTTATTTTGACAATATAAATTTTTGTTAAGTGTTTTTACCCAAAAAACGATATGTGATGAGAAAAAATGTAGTGATATTAACCGGAAAGTAGAGCAGTAGAAGTTCAAAATCCGGTATGTAGAAAATAGCGAGAAATAAGTCAGGGAATGCAATGATTTAACCCGTGATTTATTTTTCGGTTACTGTTGCAATAGTAATTGCTACAGGTGTGTGTTAATGAGACTCATATTAATAACAATTGTTTGAGTTGATAAAAACCCAACATAGCCGGACTTTGAAAATAGCTCTGATAATTATGGCTGTTTTTATTGGCATTATGGACGCGAAATCTGTGAGTTGGAAGGATTCTGCAACAGAAGAACTGAATCTTTTTGCTACTACAGAATTGTCAGTACAGGCTGATGCGGCTATTGGTATGTCTTCGATAAAAGGTCTGGATGTACCAATGATGCCCGATAGTTCTGGGTTGGTTTGTCCGGATGATATCACTACATACACCGACTTAAATTCATGTGAAGCATTAATCAGCAATGGTTTAAATATTCTCGATCCGGAAAATACTATTGCATCGCTAAACTGGCAAATGACAGGAGCAACAGATGCTTCGTCGGGCAGTACCGGTATTAACCAAATCAACAGTCATCTTTTCAACGAGGGAACAACAGTAATTACTTATCGCGGTGCAACTCTTTACAACAACTCAATTTTCTGCACCTTTACTGTTACGGTTTCGGATAACCAGGTACCACGCCTGGAGAATCCCCAGGAAGATATAATTGTTAATGCTGATGCCGGAGACTGTTATGCATTTGTAAATTGGGCCGATCCTTTGGTTAGCGATAACTGCGCAAGTCCAGGACAAATTCTGGTATCCCGTAGTTATGAGCCGGGAACTTCATTCCCCGTCGGGACGACTGTGGTGAATTATTTCATAAATGATGGTGTTGAATACAACACTGTTGAGCACCGTTTTTTAATTACAGTTGTGGATGAGGAGATTCCTGAAATTTTCGCTCCGCACGACATAACGCTAAATTGCGGCGATGCGATACCCGACGCTTTTACCAGCTGGCAACAATTTTACGATGCAGGAGGAATGGCCGTCGATAATTGCAATATTGATTTCAGCAGTTTTAAATACGAAGGCCAGCAAAGTTCGGGAATACGCTGCCCATACACTATTACTCGTACCTACAGTATTTCCGATGGCGAAGGAAATGTGGCCGAAATTGAGCATGTTATATCTGTAGGAGAGGAGGCAGAAGAGGAGGCACCTTTTGTTTTGAAATCGGGCATGGCAACTTTTACAGCCGTTCAGGATGGGCCATGGGATGATCCGGCAACTTGGGGAGAAACAGTCTTAATTCCAACTTCTGCAGATGATGTTTTTACCGGGGCTTATACAGTTACTATAAATGCAAATGCCGAGTGTATGAGTATTACTATAGATAACAGTGGCTCCCTTGTCATGTCAGGATCTAACACTCTGAGTATTTATGGGGACTGGATTAATAACGGAACTTATACAGCAGGTTCAGGAACTGTTGAATTTATAGGATCAAGCGATGCTACAATTAGTGGTATTTCAGCTACAGCCTTTAATGCACTTATTTTAAATAAAGGAACGGATGTAACAACAGATCTGACTGTGCAAAGTGATATTACAATTACAGATCTGACATTTGTTAATGGAGTACTTGACATTCAGAGTGGAACGACGGACATTGCAGATATTGTAAATACAAGTAATACTATTCCGCCAACCTCCGGATTGAGAGTGTCGGGTGGAATTTTAAATACAGGATACTATTCAATTATAAACGAGGGATTAATAGAAGTTACGTCGGGAACGGCAAACTTTGGAACTGGTTCAGGCAATTCAGTACATACACAAACCGACGGAGCTTTTATTGTTTCGGGAGGAGAAGTAAATATTGCCGGAAGACTTGAAAATACAGCAGGAGGAACTTTGGCCGGCTATCCATCCGGTTTGAATGTATCAGGAGGTACTGTTAATCTTTGCACGGAAGGAAATGGATCAAGCGGTAATGCTTCACTCATGATATCTGAACAGGGAGCTTTTAGTTTCACAGCCGGTACGATCAATTTTGTGAATCCAAATTCAAATTTAACAGATCCAATTGATTTTGATATTGCAATTGTAAGTGGAAGCGGAACAAAAAATATAACAAATGGTATTTTTAATTTTGAAGATGGATCATCTGATACATACAGAATTTCCACAGCTATCGATATTCCGAATATAACTTCAGCAAGTGGAACCAATTTGGAGATAACTCGCTTAATTAGCTCTGACGGAACATATACTTTTTCTTTGACGGATGGTAGTGGTAATGAAATTCCCGTTACAATTACACTTTCTGCAACTTCATATGGTTCGAATGCTTCTATCCTGGTCACGACAACAGCTAATAAACACTCAGATAATGCCAGTAGCTCAAATTTTCTATCGCGTTATTGGACTATAACATTAAACGATATTACAAGTCCAATCTATTCGATTTCTGCAGATTATTCATTTAGCGATATTTCGGGAACAGAATCGGAAATAACCGCAGGTGTATGGACAGGAAGTTTACCATGGACAAAAGGGAATCAGGCAAGCGGTAACACGATTTCGGCAAGTGGAATTACAAATAGTGGAATTATATTTACCGGAATTACATTGGATGCACCAACGGTTGAAATAAATGGTGGTGCAGCTAGCGAAACAATTTGTTCTGGTTCATCAGTTGTACTGACGGCTGTGCCAACAGGCGATCCGGGATGGGATTATTCGTGGACTTCTAGTCCTGTAGGATTTACGTCTTCTTTAGTGAATGTAACTGTTTCGCCTACATCTAATACAACTTACACCGTTGAGGTTACAGATGGTAATGGTTTTACGGCAAGTGATCAGATAGCAGTGAATGTTGATCCGACCAGTGTAGGAGGAACAGCCAGTGCAAATCAGACGATTTGTGAAAACAGTAGTCCATCTGATTTGACACTTGTTGGTTATACGGGAACTATTCAGTGGCAATGGTCGCCTGACGGGACATCATCGTGGACTGCTATTGGCGGTGCCACAGGCGCAACGCTGACCTCTGCTCAAATGGGAAGCCTGTCAGCAGAAAGATACTACCGTGCAGAAGTGACCAGCGGAACCTGTACGCCTGATTATTCAGGTACTGTGGCTATCACTGTTGATCCGACCAGTGTAGGAGGAACAGCCAGTGCAAATCAGACGATTTGTGAAAACAGTAGTCCATCTGATTTGACACTTGTTGGTTATACGGGAACTATTCAGTGGCAATGGTCGCCTGACGGGACATCATCGTGGACTGCTATTGGCGGTGCCACAGGCGCAACGCTGACCTCTGCTCAAATGGGAAGCCTGTCAGCAGAAAGATACTACCGTGCAGAAGTGACCAGCGGAACCTGTACGCCTGATTATTCAGGTACTGTGGCTATCACTGTTGATCCGACCAGTGTAGGAGGAGCAGCCAGTGCAGACCAGACGATTTGTGAAAACAGCAGTCCATCTGATTTGACACTTGTTGGTTATACGGGAACTATCCAATGGCAATGGTCGCCTAACGGGACATCATCGTGGACCGATATTGGCGGTGCCACAGGCTCAACGCTGACCTCTGCTCAAATGGGAAGCCTGTCAGCAGAAAGATACTACCGTGCAGAAGTGACCAGCGGAACCTGTACGCCTGATTATTCAGGTACTGTGGCTATCACTGTTGATCCGACCAGTGTAGGAGGAACAGCCAGTGCAGATCAGACGATTTGTGAAAACAGTAGTCCATCTGATTTGACACTTGTTGGTTATACGGGAACTATTCAGTGGCAATGGTCGCCAAACGGGACATCATTGTGGACCGATATTGGCGGTGCCACAGGCGCAACGCTGACCTCTGCTCAAATGGGAAGCCTGTCAGCAGACAGATACTACCGTGCAGAAGTTACCAGCGGAATCTGTACACCGGATTATTCAAGTACTGTGGCTATCTCGGTTACCCCAACCGTTACAATCGATGCGTTTTCACCTGCAACTTCAACCCGTTGTCAGGAAGCTGGGACAGTGATTTACACAACTACGGCGAATAACTCGACGGGAATTAGTTATAGTTTAGATGCAGCAAGCTTGGCTGGTGGTAATACGATAAATGCAACCACAGGGCAAGTAACTTATGTTGCAGGTTGGAGCGGTACAACAACAATTACGGCTAGTGCTGCAGGCTGTAATGGTCCGGCCATCACTACCCATGTTGTAACAATTCGCCCAACACCAACTGCAACCATTTCCGGCGATGCCAATGTTTGCCAGAATGAATCGCCTGCACCGGAGATAACCTTCACTAACCCAATGGATCTCCCGGTTACCATTACTTATACGCGAAACCTGATCGTACAACCAACAATTGATGTGCCGGCAAACAGTTCTGCAACAATTGCGGTTCCTGTTGGTTCTGCAACAACTTATAATTATGAATTGGAGCAGGTAGAATATCAAACAGCGCCAAGTTGTATCGTTTCGATTTCAGGAACAGCAACAGTCGTAGTGAATCCTACTCCAAATGCCGGAGTTGATCTTTCTTCTCAGGGAATTTGTTCTGGAGAAAATATCACCACCATTCATATTACCGGTACTACACCCGGAACAAATTTTAACTGGGAAAGAGATCATGCTGAAGTTACGGGTATAGCAACTGTGGGGGCAGGTGATATTAGCGGGACTTTGACCAACCCCGGTACCTCTTCGGTAACGGTAACTTTTACCATAACGCCTGAAGCCAATGGTTGTACAGGAACACCAATAACAGCAAGAGTAACTGTTTATCCGGAACCTGTAGTAATTTTATCTCCTGAAACGCAGATAAGATGTTCAGGAGAAGCCATCAGTTCTATTGTGCCCTCCAGTACAAGCGGAGGAACCTTTACCTGGACAAGAGATCATGTTTCGGAAGTAACCGGAGTAGCGGATTCCGGAATCGGAGCTGTTCCAACATCTACTGTTACGAATACTACGAATGCACCAATAACTGTAAGTTTTATATTTATTCCAACAGCCAATGGTTGTGAAGGAATTCCGGATACAGCTACAGTACTTGTGAATCCAACACCGTATATAATTGATACTTCGGTAACAATATGTAACGACGGATCCTTTGATGTGTTACCGGTTGATGGTACTTATGGAGTCGTACCTGTTGGTACAACATATGAATGGACAGTTAATTCGACAACCGGAGGAATTTCGGGAGCTGCAGACGGTAGCGGTACAAGTATAAGTGGTACATTATCTAATTCTACCAACTCAACACAATATGTAACTTATGCAGTTACACCATATTATGGTAGTTGCCCAAGAGGGGAGTTATTCTATCTAACAGTATACGTAACACCGGAACCGGATATAGATGACTTAAATACTGAAGTATGCAGTAGCGAGTCGTTTACTGTAATTCCCCAAAATAATACCAACGGAATTGTTCCTCCGGGAACGACATACGACTGGGTGGTATCATCAGCTCCGTCTGAAATTACAGGTGCAGATGATGGCAGCGGAACGGGCATTACAGATACCTTATATAATTCAAGCAATACAAATCAGGTAGTTACCTACACTGTTACTCCGACTGCAGGTTCATGTATTGGAGATCCTTTTACTGTAAATGTTACCGTAAAACCTTCCCCTGCAATTGACGATTTGCTTGCTGAAGCCTGCAGTGAAGAGACATTTACTGTTACTCCGGTTGACGTAACAGATGGTGTAGTTCCGTCCGGAACTACTTACAGTTGGTCTATACCGATTATGGAAGACGGACTTACAGGTGGCTCTCCCGGTAGTGGAGCAAGTACTATAAGCGGGACTTTAACCAATTCAACCGATTCTCCGTTAACTGCTACCTATACGGTTACTCCTTCGGTTGGAGGATGCGCAGGGGAACCTTTTGAGATTGTGGTTACTGTTAATCCCAAGCCGGCAATCAACCCGATGCGGGATACCATTTGTAGTGGCGAAAGTTTTAACCTGGCCCCGATTACAGTTACGAACGGATTGGTTCCTGCAGGAACTACTTATAGCTGGTCTGCCCCAAGTGTTTCGGGTGTTACAGGTACATCGTCGGGAACTGACGAAGCTACTATAAGTGGTACTTTAACAAATACTACCACTACTGTAAAAACAGTTACCTACACAGTTACGCCAACATCCGGAATTTGTGACGGGATCAGTTTTTCTGTAATTATTACCGTTAATCCGGCTTTCTCTGTTACTGATATGACGGCTACCGTGTGTAGTGGAGAAGCATTTTCAATTGCCCCCGTAAACGGAGTGGATGGATCTGTTCCCGACGGGACACTTTATAGCTGGAATGTGCCGTCAGTACCGGCCGGAATTACCGGAGAAGCTGCAGGAAACGGATCAAGTATTAGTGGTACGCTGACAAATTCTACCAATACAGCACTAACAGTAACCTATACTGTTGATGCGGTGGCAGCAGGGTGTACACCAAGCACTTTTGATCTTGATGTTTTAGTAAATCCAACTCCTTCTGTTTCTATCAGTGGAAGTGATACTGTTTGCGACAATGCCGGATCAACACTGGTTACATTTACCAATCCAACAGATCAGCCTGTTACGGCTACCTATAATATAAACGGCGGTTTTAACTACACACTCGATATTCCGGCAAACGATGACGCAACCGTAATAGCAACAATAAGTACACAGGGAACCTTCCATTACGTGCTTGTTAGTGCAGAATTTCAATCTGATCCGCTATGTTCAACAGTTCTAGACGATACCGCAACTATAGTCGTTCAGCCGATCACAACAGCATCAATTTCAGCTTCGGCAACAACAATCTGTTACAGCACGCCGGTAACCTTTACTGCGACAGTTGCGAATGCCGGAACCAGTCCGGCCTATCAGTGGAAGATCAATGGTATTGATACCATCGGGGAAACCAATCTTACTTTTACATCGTCAACATTGGAAAACGGAGATGTGGTTACTTTCACAGTTGAAACTTTTGACACTCCATGTCCTGCTACAACTGTCAGCAATCCGGTTACCATGACGGTTAACGATTTAAATATACCGGAGGTAACCATTTATGAATCGGCAAACCCGGTTTGCAACGGTACTTCGGTAACATTCACCGCCGATCCTGTAATAAACGGGGGCGCTAGTCCGGGCTTTGAGTGGCTTGTAAACGGAGCAACCGTTAGTACCGGAAGTAACTCAACTTATTCCTATGTTCCGGTTGATGGAGATGAAATAGAAGTGGTACTTACGTCCAGCGCATCTTGTCCGGGGCCACCGGATACCAGTAACGTTATCACCATGACCGTTGATCCGATTCTGCCTGTGAGCGTAAGTTTGGCTGTGAATACCGATACGGTTTGTGAAGGAACAACAGTGACTTTTACTGCAACTCCTGCAAACGGAGGATTGAATCCAATTTATGAATGGACAGTCGATGGATCGACAGTAAATATCAGCAGTGATTCCACCTATACCTATACACCTCAGGATGGTGATGTGGTAAATGTTGAATTAACTTCAAGTGAAAGTTGTGCCAGTGGTAATCCGGCTATAGCAACTCCAATAACCATAACCGTTGAAACACCACCGGTTGCAAGCGCCGGTGGAAGTACAACAATTTGTATTGATTCAACTTATACTCTGAGTGTGGGAGAAGCCAGTGCTTCAAACGGAACAATTTTGTGGACCGAAAACGGTGCAGGAACAATTACTGCCGGAGAAACAACATTAACTCCATCGTATACACCGGCTGCCGGAGATGAAGGAAATCTTGTTACCCTGACAATGACCGTAACCAGTAATAACTCTTGTGGAACGGCCACTGCAACTGCCAACTATTTTATAAATATAGATCCTCTCCCGACTGCGAGTGCGAGTGGAAGCACCACAATCTGTTCAAATTCTTCAGCAGCCGTTAGTGGAGCTTCGGCAACAAACGGAACTATCGCATGGACACACGATGGAAACGGATCGTTGGTAAATCCAACCACTATAACGCCAACTTACATCGCAGATGCCGCCGACGAAGGGAATGTTGTAACGCTGACAATGGTTGTAACAAGCAATAATACTTGCGGAACAGCAACAGATACAGCTTATTTTACTGTTACTGTGGAATCATTGCCAACTGCAACGGCAAACGGAAGCAGCACAATATGTTCCGATTCAATCTTTACAGTTCCCGTTGGGGCAGTAAGTGCCACCGGAGGTACTATTTCATGGAGCCATAACGGAGCAGGATCAATTACCGCAGGAGCTGCAACAGAAACACCAACTTACACTCCGGCAGTAGATGACGAAGGCAATGTAGTAACACTCACTATGACTGTTACAAGCGATAATACCTGTGGTACTGCCTCAGCAACTGCCACTTATCCGATAACTGTGGAAACGCCGCTTATAGCAAGCGTGAGTATAGCTGCCGATGCAACAGAAGTATGTGTTGGTACCGACATAACTTTCACGGCCACACCTGTTAATGGCGGGGAATCGCCTGACTATCAGTGGTATATTGATGGCAATTTGGTTAGCGGAGAAACGGATTCAACTTATACAACGAATACACTTCTTGATGGCGATGTAGTTACCGTGGTGATGAGCCCTAATGGCACTTGTATATCGGGTACTCCAACCAGTAATCCGATTCCGGTTACCATTGTGGCTAGTGCTCCTGCACAACCGGGTACTATCGATGGTTTGACTGCAATTTGTCCTGCCCTGTCAACTTATTATACCATTGTTGATGTTACGGGTGCTGTTGATTATACCTGGACCGTTCCAACAGGATGGATTATTGACGATGGACAGGGAACAACCATGATTTCGGTAACTATCCCTACAGGTGCACAATCCGGAGACGTTACAGTCATTGCCAATAATGTTTGTGGCAGCAGTAGTGCAGCAATTCTACCTGTGAGTGTTGACGCTACTGGTTCTGTATATGCAGGCCCAGACCAGGTTGTATGTGAAGGAACAACCCAGGTAACTTTGGCCGGACAAATTAGTGGCGCGATAAGCAAAAAACAAGATTGGGATTGGGATGTATCCATAAACGGCCAAACCGTGAAAGATGCAATTAGCTCTGAGAGTGATTTAAGTGCTACCTATACTTTCCCAGATGGTTGGACGACAGGTGATTTGTATGTTGTAATTCATTCAACCAACAGTGTTGGTGGTTGTGGAATATTATCGGATACAATGATTATAACAGTATTACCAAATCCAACCGCCAACATTAGTTCTGTAAGTCCGGTATGTGAGGGGGAAACTACCACTGTTACGTTCACAGCAACTCCAAATACCACGGTTACCTATAATATCGATGGTGGAGCGGATCAAACCGTTGATATTGATGCAACCGGTACGGTAACCATCACTACTGCCACCATAAGTGCCAGTACGAATTATAATCTTGTTCGTGTTGAATATACCACTTTGTCTACCTGTTTCCAGGCACTTAGCGGTTCAACCACTATAATGCTTTATCCGCAGCCAATAGCAGATGCAGGCCTTGATCAAACTATTTGTGCCGACGACAGTGTTCTTCTGGCAGGTTCAGTAACAGATGCAACTTCTTATAGCTGGAGTGGCGGAACAGGAACATTTAATCCTGATAATACGACATTAAACACCTATTATATTCCGAGTGCAGCTGAAATTTTAGCCGGTTCGGTAACTTTGACATTAACACCATTTAATTCGGCAAATAGCTGTGATTCTGTTCCCGACGATGTAGTGATTACCATTGATCCGTTACCAACAGTTGAAGCCGGTGGTCCTGATACGGTTTGTCAATCGGCAACCCCTTCCGCAATTGTACTTTCCGGTGCAACGTTTGGTGGAGGTGCAAGCTCGGCTGCATGGTCAACATCGGATGGTGGAACATTGAGCAGTACTGCGCAAACAGCTACACCTGGAACAGTAACATATACTCCTCCGGTTGATTTCACGGGTTCGATTACTTTAACTTTAACCACTGATGCCACAGGAACATGTACTGCGGTTAGCGATACAAGAATTATCGTTGTTGAACCGGTACCTACGGTTGATGCGGGAAGCCCGGATACGGTTTGTCAGGAGCTTACTCCTTCAGCCATCGTGTTAACCGGGGCAAATATAGGAGGAGGCGCAACAAGCGGTACATGGATCATTGTTTCGGGCGGAGGAACCTTAGGATATACCGCATCAACAACTAATCCCGATACGGTTACCTATACTCCGGCACTTGGTTATACCGGAAATGTAACCTTAAGACTCACAACTGATATTGTTGGAAAATGTGATGCCGTAAGTGCAACAAAAACCATTACTATCAGCCCGGCACCTACGGTTGATGCGGGTGTACCTCAAACCATTTGCGCCGACGATTCAGTTGCACTGGCCGGTGCGGTTGGCGGTTCAGCCACATCAGGAACATGGAGCGGCGGTACGGGAACATTTAATCCTGATAATACTACATTGAATGCCTACTATATACCGAGTGCTGCTGAAATAGCGGCCGGAACAGTAACCTTAACACTGACTACCGATGATCCTCCGGGATTATGCACCGCTGTTTCTGAAAATGTACAAATAACTATTGATCCAACGGTAACAGTCAATGCCGGGGCAAACGATACTATTTGTGAAGGTAGTGATGCTACTTTAACAGGAACTATAGTTGGTGGCGCTGGTACGGGAATATGGTCGGGCGGTGCCGGAACATTCAATTCTGGTTCAACGGCATTAAACAATACTTACACGCCCACTGCAGCAGAAATTGCTGCGGGTTCGGTACTGCTTACACTTACATCTGATGATCCTGCGGGTGCCTGTGGTCCTGAAAGCGATACCACCAGAATAGTGATATACCGGGAGGTGGTAATTACTAGTCAACCCTTAAATACAGGTGCATGCGTTGGCGATTCGGTGGGTTTAAGCGTGGTAGCAAGTGGTAGCCAGCTAACTTACCAGTGGTACAAAGACGGAGCTCCGATTGCAGGTGCAAATAGTGCCGATCTTCAGTTTAATCCGGTAAGTTTAACTGATGATGCAAGTTATTATGTAGAAGTTAGTGGTTCTTCCTGGTGTTCATCGGTAACATCAAATACCGTTACCTTAAATGTGGATGCAGCTATAACCATTTCAACACAGCCTGTATCGCAAACTGAATGTGAAGGAGCAGATGTGATCTTTAATGTGATTGCCGATGCCAACGGAATCCCGCTGAATTACCAGTGGAGAAAAGATGGAATAGAAATTTTGGGCGCAAACTCATCGGATTATTATATAACCGGTATAAGTACTACAGATGCCGGAGATTACGATGTGGTGATTACCGGTCAGGGAAACTTTACCTGTGATTCAACAGTTTCGTTACCGGCAACTTTAACCATTGGTACTGACGGAACGATTAGCGAGCCGTTAAACAAAGACACAACCTTATGTGAAAACACAGCATTAAATACCATTTCATTCACATTGGGAGGTTCGGCTACCGGCGTCAACCTAAGTGGTTTATTACCTACCGGCCTGAGTTTAGACAGTTTAGGAGGAGGTATTTATACAATTTCGGGCACTCCAGCTGAAACAGGAACGTTCGACTATACTTTAACAACAACAGGAAGCACCTGTATTAATCCTTCAGTTAGCGGATCCATTGTTGTTGAAGGACAGGGAACAATTAGTTTGGGAGGTGGTAATGACACAACAAGCCTGTGTATTGACAATCCTTTACCAACGATTACTTATATAATAGGTGGTAATGCTGACTCTGCTTCAATTTCTGCCGGCTCACTGCCTCCAGGTATTACAGGTTCGTATAACTCCTTAAACGGACTTTTCACCATAAGCGGAACGCCAACTGCTGCCGGTACTTATCCATACACGGTTACTACAATTGGTTCTTTATGCGATAATCCTTCATGGTCAGGTGAGATTACCGTCTCGGAAGATGCTAGTATTAACTTAACCAGCGGTTCAGATAATCAGACTTTATGTATTGGATCGGCTATTACTCCACTTACATACACTATTGGAGGTTCTGCCACCAGTGCCATTATTTCTTTAGGTTCGTTACCAGCCGGAGTAAGCCTCACCCAAACAAACGACACCGTTTATACCATTTCCGGAACACCAACCGAGTCCGACACTTTTAACTTTACCGTATCAACAACAGGTTCATGCCTGAACGTTTCCGAAACTGCCTCAATAATAATAGAGCCAATGCCATATGGAGGAGTGATATCTCCTTCAGCATTTAAAGTGTGTACCGAAATTAACAGCGGAACACTGACTTTACAAAGCTATACCGGAAATATAATACGCTGGGAATCGTCGATAGATGCCGGATTTACCTGGACACAACATGCTATTACAAGCAATACTTACACGTATAACAATCTTCCGCAGTTCACCCAGTTCCGGGCTGTGGTCGGAAATACAACATGTGGAGAGGTTTATTCTGATACTGCTCGTGTGGTCGTAATACCTTCGTTTACACCCGAAATTACCGCAATAGGAGGAGATGTTTGTTCCGGAGAGCCTATAACCCTTACGGCTAACGCCTTTGTTTTGCCTGATACGGTTGGAATTATCCAGGATGGGCATTTTAATGTGGCCAATCCAAAAGGATGGCAGGTATATGAGGATGGTGCATTGATATCACCATTCCCGGCTTCAAATGATAACGAAAAAATTGGCCCCTGGGCTGAAACCAATGGACCAAAAACATTCTGCGGTGGACATGAGTTTGAAGGTGAAAAGAAATTCGCTCTGGTTAGTGGTGGTGTAAATTCATGGATGGAAACCCCAATTTTTAATTTGGTTGGAATGCCTGATGCAGAACTGTCTTTTGACCATGCGCATATATTAACGCCTAATGCAACTGCTCAAATAAAACTTTCTACTGATGGTGGAGTTACATACAATATTCTTTTGGCAGAATATTTCGGTACGTTAACAGGGCCGATGCCTAACGTAGTAAATGATATAGGTATCGATTTGTCACCATATCTGGGGATGACAAATCTACGCATCCGTTTTGAGTTTGATAGCCCTGATGATTGTAGTGTTTGGGCAGTTGACAATGTGGCAATTCCTACTCCGGCTCCGGATATTGAATACGAATGGGGGCCTGTTTATGAAATACCGGGTGGTTCAGGTCAGACTGTGGTTGTGGTTCCGCCAACTACTACAGAGTATACTTTAACCGTGTATGTAGCCGGATGTCCTGGTTCCGCAACCGAATACCTTGTTAATGTGGTTGAAAATCCTGATGTTATAACCACGAACACTTGCGTTGGAGATACCGCAACCTTTATTGCTGTTACAGGCTATGCTGGATCCTGGTCGGTAAGCGGAGGTGGTAGCATTGATAATAATGGATTGTTTTCTGCAGACTCTGCAGGCTGTTTCGAAGCTACTTATACAACAACCTCAGGGGCATGTTATGGATCGGCGAGCTTTATGGTTTTTCCGCAGGCACCAATACCAGATGTCGATTCGGGTTGCGGGCCCATTACCGTTACTCCTCCTCCAACAATTGATGGATTTGACATTGAATACAGTTTTGATGATGGAGCTACCTGGGGGCCTAATGTGCCACCAACAGCAGATAATTGCGATGGATATCACATCAGAACCCGTTACATAACGGCAGTACTGTGCGATTCGATACCAATTGGTACAGTAAGTGAATGTAGTATATCTCCTGAATTTATAAGAATTGTTGATAATACACCACCTTCGTTTACAGTGCCGGCTGATACCACTATTCGCTTAACCGACGTTTGTACCTATAGCACTGATCCATCCTATACGGGTAATGTTACCGATGAATGGGACAATTGCCCAACAGGATTGGAGGCAACGTATGTAGATGTTATCGATTCTTTAGATTGTGAAGTGCTTATCACCCGCTACTGGACACTAACAGACAATTGTGGAAATGATACTTCACAAGTTCAGTTAATTCGTGTTCTTGATGAAACAAAACCGGTAATTAATCCTGTTGCACAAGACTCAACCATTCAGTGTTCAACCACCGATCCCGACCAGGAACCTGCTTATGTAGCCTGGCTGGCCGACCATGCCGGAGCAAGAGCTACCGATCCTTGTCCTACAACTTTGGTTTGGACTGCTGATACAGCTTCTACCAGTTGGATAGGTATTGCGGGAAGCGCACAACGAACCGTTACATTTACAGTTACTGATGACTGCGGAAATTCGGATACAACTTCAGCAACATTTTACATTACTGACGACGTGCCACCAACAATTACTTGTCCGGGTTCGGTTTCAGAAATTGCGGCAGCCGACAGTTGTTCAAAAACACCTGTTACACTCGGACTCCCAACCTATGACGATGATTGTTCGATTCCTGAATTGACTTACGAAAGAGTTCTTCCGGATGGAACAACTGATAATGGCACAGGAACAGTAAATGCCTTAAGTTTCCCGGTTGGAACCACTACCGTGACGTATATAGCAACGGATAATGCAGGTTTAGCAGCCGACTGTTCGTTTACCGTTACTATTGTGGATACGGTTCCACCGTCTCTGACCATTACAGGTTGCGAGGATGTTACCGAAACCTTTGGTGCTGATGAATGTACGGTTATCCCAACAAGTATTGACTCAGTGGATTATGCCGATAACTGCTGGCCAAAAGATTCGCTGATACTGGAATTCTATATCAATGGCCCTGATGGAGATACAGCAGGTTTCGGATATGTTAACGATTTGGAATTCAATGTAGGTGTATCCACTGTTTATTATACCGTTACAGATCCGGACGGAAACTCAGCCACTTGTTCATTCACTGTTACTATTTTAAGAGCAGATATTCCATGGACTGCCATTACCTGCCCTCCGGCACTGGTTACTTATACTTTAGGTGCTACTGAATGTGAGACCAGTCTGACTCTGCCTCCGCCAACAATTGATGATTATTGTGTTACTGCTACGTACACCATTACAAATGATTTTAACAACGATTCCGTTATTAACAGCGAAGTTTTCCCGGTAGGAACTACTGTGGTCAACTGGATTATTACCGATAACTCAAATAATGTTGATACCTGTACGGTAACTGTAGAAATAGATGGTATTCAATTACCAGATATAACTTGTCCGCCAAGTGTAACCGGCCCAATGAGTGCCGATGAATGTGAGGCCTTGCCACCTGTTTTGGGATTACCAGATTTTGAAGCACCATGCTGGCCTGATGATTCACTGACAATCAGCTATACCATTTCATCGGAATACGGAGATTGGGATACCGCAGGAACAGGATTTATCCCAACCGACCTTGAATTCCCTGTGGGAACCAACACGGTATGGTACATTGTAACCGACCCTGATGGTAATCAGGATTCTTGTGATTTTACAGTAACCATGCAGCAGGACGATATTTCGTGGCAGGTTTATAATTGTCCGCCAGATCTTGTCACTTACACTTTAGGTGCTACCGAATGTGAGGTTAGTCTGACTCTGCCACCACCAACGTTTAACGATCATTGTATAACTGCAAACTACACGGTTACCAACGATTTTAATGGCGACTCAGTAATCAATAATGAAATTTTCCCGGTTGGAATTACCGAAGTGATCTGGACAATTACCGATAATTCGGGTAACGATACTACATGTTTGGTAACTGTAGAAATAGATGGTATTCAATTACCAGATATAACTTGTCCGCCAAGTGTAACGGGACCAATGAGTGCCGATGAATGTGAGGCCTTGCCACCTGTGTTGGGCTTGCCTGATTTTGAAGCACCATGTTGGGATGATACTGCATTAACAATCAGCTATACCATTTCATCGGAATACGGAGATTGGGATACAGCCGGAACAGGATTTATTCCTACCGACCTTGAATTCCCTGTGGGAACCAACACCGTATGGTACATTGTAACCGATCCTGATGGTAACCAGGATTCTTGTGATTTCACTGTAACCATGCAGCAGGACGATATTTCGTGGCAGGTTTATAATTGTCCGCCAGATCTTGTCACTTACACTTTAGGTGCTACCGAATGTGAGGTTAGTCTGACTCTGCCACCGCCAACATTTAACGATCATTGTATAACTGCAAACTACACCGTTACCAACGATTTTAATGGCGATTCAGTAATCAATAATGAAATTTTCCCGGTTGGAATTACCGAAGTGATCTGGACAATTACCGATAATTCGGGTAATGATACTACATGTTTGGTTACTGTAGAAATTGATGGAATTCAATTACCAACGATAAGCTGTCCGCCAAGTGTAACCGGCCCAATGAGTGCCGACGATTGTGAAGCTTTGCCACCTGTTTTGGGATTCCCAGATTTTGAAGCACCATGTTGGGATGATACCGCATTAACGATCAGTTATACCATTTCATCAGAATACGGAGATTGGGATACCGCCGGAACAGGATTTATCCCAACCGACCTTGAATTCCCTGTGGGAACCAATACCGTATGGTACATTGTAACCGACCCTGATGGTAATCAGGATTCCTGCGACTTCACTGTAACCATGCAACAGGACGATATTTCGTGGCAGGTTTACACTTGTCCGCCAAATCCGGACGATGAGACAGTTGACTCTTTCTCTTGCGATGCCTGGGTTGATATTGATCCGCCAACAATAAACGACCACTGTTTAACAGCAAGCTACTCTATTAATCACAATAGTATTTACGCTGCCGGAACCGATTCAACCGATGCCAGCGGTTATTATCCAATCGGTGTACATACCATTACCTGGACGATTTCGGATAACTCGGGTAACGATACTACCTGTGTTCAAACCTTCGAGGTGTTTGATTTACTACCTGCGCTGGAATGTCCGCCTGATGTGGAAGTGTTTGCCGATGAAAACGAACTTTTTGCAACCAATGTAAGTGTTGGATTACCCTATTACTGGGACAACTGCGATTCGGTACTAACTTATACCGTAACCACACCCGATACAATAACCACTACGTATAACGCCAGTCCCGATAGTATTAATTTACTGGATTATGCCGACACCTATGATCTTGGTGTAACTACCATTGAATATACCTTTAAGGATGGAAACGGAAATGTATTGGTTTGCGACTTTACCGTAACTGTTTTTGCCGCGCCGGATATCGAATGTCCGCCGGATACAACTATTTGGCTCGATGGTACAGAAGACGATTGTTCGGTAACCTTCGATCCCGGAGTAGCTGATTTAATTGAAGGAGCACCGCCAATTACCTGGACTTACACCATTAATTTTGCCGATGGCAGTACCGAAGGACCAATTTCGTACACGAAAGATGCATCCGATCCTTATGCCAATCCACTTGGCGACCGTACTTTCCCACTGGGCGTAACAACCATTGAGTGGCGGGCAGAAAACGATGCCGGATGGGATACCTGTTCGCACTGGATAGAAGTGATTGATACCATTCCGCCAACATTTACAACAGCACCGTACGAAAACTGTGTAGATATGTTGCACTCGGCAGTTTACGATCCGGCAAACGCTAATCCGCTGATTAACCACATTGATCCGAACCTGGCGAAAAACCCAAGTCCTGATTACCATACCTTTATTTCGGGCGATACTTCGCTTGATTTATTAACACTGGAAGACAATTGTTGCGACTCAACAGAAATGACTATAAACTGGCGAATAGAATTTACGCCAACGCCAAATCCACTAACACCGGCCCCCGATATTACTTACCCTGATATCATAGGAACAGGCCAGCCATCAATTCATGGCGCCAATATTCTTATGCCGGGTGATGGTGTGTACTTTAACGATGTGGTTCACCATATTTATTATTGGGTAACCGACTGTAATGGAAATACAACCGAAGAGGTAATGGAAGAAATTACCATTACACCACGGCCGCAAATTATTAAACAGTACTAAAGGAATGAGACACGATATAGATATAGAAACGATGCATCATTTGTCATCTCGACGAGGACACGAGGAGAGATCTGTAACAGCGGAGCAACAAAGTAACAGATTCCCCTCCGTCAGCCGACGGATCGAAATGACAGCGGACATCACCGGAGCGACTTTCCCCACTTGGGGGAAAATTTATCAGAAGATGCTAGTTGATGCTTTACCCCCCGTATCGGCCACACACCGTCAAGCGGAGTTAGCGGCCTCAACTGTCCCCCTACCTGTAGGGGGACGAGTGGAGCCGGTGGCTTCGAAGAAGACCCGGTGGAAGTCGGGGGGTACGGAGAATTATATGAGTAAGAACGAAGCTATCACCGGAGCGACTTTCCCCACCTGGGGGGAAATGTCCGCAGGACAAAGGGGGTCGGTAAAAGTTAATTATAATAACTCTCACCACCTCACCGCTGTAAACGCAGTCCCCTCCTCCTTGCAAGAGGAGAAATTAGGGCCGGAGACTTCAGTGCTATTGTCATCTCGACGAGGACACGAGGAGAGATCTGTAAAACCTGAGCTCGAAGGCAACAGATTTCTCGCTGCTCTCGAAATGACAGATGTGTTTGGAACCAGATTATTAACAATAAAATATTATAACTCGCCCTCGAGGAGGATAGCGGGTACGACAAAAAACGCCCATCTTTCCATGTTGGAAAATAGGGGCACAGGAGATAATAAATTAAGCCCATTCTTCCTGATTTCTAGCACCCTTTGCATTTCTTCCCCCGTTGGGGGAAGTCCCGAAGGGGAAGGGGGCAATGGGACAGTAGCTAACATCAATAAAACGAGTGCCTATGAGAAATGACTAAAGCGATTAAATCTTTCTGCCGAACAGAGTAGGTGGAAAGTATGGTTCTGTAGGGCGACTGGTTTCCCCAGTTGCTCGTGGCTAAAGGGAAACGTGGTATTTATTTTTCTCTACAACAACAAGTATTTTGACGATACACAACATGAATACCAGTTTCTCTAAGGCCCGACCATCTGTAATAGGAAATCAGGGGAATTGCCAGGTATGGCATGCCCCCTTGATTAAGACCCGAAATCTCTGGCCTAAGGCCAATCTTGCACTGCTAAATTATCCGCAGGCGAGTTCTCCCTCGAGGGAGATGTCCAACGGACAGAGGGTGACTATTAAACGAACCTCTTAAAAAAGAGGGACGATTAAACCAAACTTCTTCTGAAAAGCAGAAGAACAAACTGAAATGATGAAAACCTTCTGGCCAGAAGCCAGCCGAATGTTGCAAAAGCAGCATTAAAGCGCGTTAATCCGTCAGCTGACGGAAGATGTCCGGCTTTGAGACAGGAGGTGAAATACCGATGAGAAATCAAATGGAGCCTTTGAGTTATTGATAACCAAAGTCATTTTGATTTTCTATCGGCATTAACCATTGTAATCTCATAGTTTCGCCTTAGGCTCACTTTGAGAAACAATTGGTATAACTTGAAAATTAAGAAGTAAAAAACTGATTGACAATCAACCAATAACCGAAATGTCAATCAACAAACAAAAATGAACACGTTCTGAGAAATGCTGAAAAAGGAGTTTGCCGGGTAAATATGAAGGTATGGAAGCCTTCCTCATTGCTACCGGCCACATTCTCCCCCTGCAGGGGGAGTGCCGAAGGCGAGGGGGTCATTATGCCCTCAGCAAACAACTCAATCAGTTTTTTAATGAACAGCTAAACATTAAAATTTTTAATTATGAAAAAGCAAATTTTAATTCTAACACTTTTTGTAGCGGCTATTTTAGTCGGTAACAATGCTTTTGGGCAGGTCCCTGCTACTCCTGATATTGATGCTTTGGATGCGGTACCTACATACTGCACCCCAGCTGTAGCTATTGATTGCGGTAATGGAACGGATGCTTTAGCTCCAGTACCCGGTACATCTTATGAGTATACTATTACATCTCCAACCACAACAGGAAGGGTTCATTGGTTTGTAACAGATGAAGCTTCCCTTATAGATGCCCAGGGAAATATAGCTGCGACTATCGATCCATCGAATGGAACAGGTAATTATATACTAACCGCCGATGCAGCATATAATGATCCTACCCAAACTTCTAAGACAGTTAATATTACGTGGAAATCATTTGATGGTAATAATAATAATGTAATATTGGTTGTATACAATGTTGACGATGCAAATTGTACGGACAATATGGAAGTATATCGCATTATTCCTCAATACAGCTTTACGCTTGATATTGCGAGTATAGCAGATAATGGTGTTGATGGTAGTTTTGATGGTACTACTGAGACGCCTATTGAAGATTGTGTAAATCCAATTCAAAGTGCATCGTACGATGGTACTACTTTAACTGTGGATTACGGAACAGATTACGTTTTCTTCGCAGTTAATGCCGCCAACTGGCAGACTTCATGGTTGCCTGACAATTTTGATGTAACCACAGATCCTAATGGAGGCCTGGGTGGAAGTACTGTAGCTGTTACAGGATGGGCTTATCCTGACGAAGCAGCAACCACTGGTACATGGCATGCCATAGGGGATGCTACTGATGTTGTTGAAGCATCACATTATGATGGAGTCGAGTCCGTAAATGGGTTCGTTGGCTCAAATGGGGCATGTATTATTGTCCGGGTTGAGGTTGTCCATGGTAGTTTAGATGAAAACATTACCGATCAAACCATTAATCTGACGGTTAATGGTGAAATGTACAATGCTCAAACTTCATCTTATGACGGTACCTATCCTGATTTAGATGATGATGGAGCAGGTGGATGTACGGATGATCTTGTAAGTGACAACGCGGATTACGTACTTACAGCTAGACCTGATGTTGATGAAAGTACTCCTAATCCATTTGAAGACAAAAATCCAAATGGTGACTAGTAGTTATGAACTTTGCTTTTTCATAACCTAAGATATCCGTCGGTTGACGGACAGGTCAGCGCAGAGCGCAAGGGGCAGAGCGCATGGAGCAGCGACTCCGTGCCCTGCTCTTCGCCCTGGGCGATGGATGAAGGACTGAGGTTATGAAGAAGATTCGCAAATTGGAATTTTGGAATAGAGAAGCTTAGCGTCTTGGCGCCTTGGCGAGCGTTTTTTTCACGCAAAGCCGCAAAGTCGCAAAGAAGATCCAACCGTAAGTAAACGGAGCACTTTGGAGAGAAGCCCGAAAGGGCATACGAAATAAACGGCGTTTCAAAAATGTGCTTGTCATTACAATCTTTCTTGTCATCTCGAAGGAGGTACAGCTTGTCCCGAACATTCGGGAACTGAGAGATCTGTAACAGCGGAGCAAAGGACTAACAGATTCCTCTCTTCGTTCGGAATGACAATCAATCGGAGAAATGCAACGAATTAAAAACATAAAAACATGATGAAATGTGAACAATAATATACACAACATCAGTAAAGGCAAAGCACCGCCTGGAGAAAAGGAATCCTTTGGAAGGATTTTTCAATCCTACTGTCATTTCGACGGAGGGACGACGGAGAAATCTGTCTCTGCAGAGCAGAAAAGCAACAGATTCCACACTGCGTTCGGAATGACAAGTACCGGTGGCACGCTATTGCTAAATATGCGCGACGGGCCACGTGGCCGTGCACCGGCAAATCGGTTTGCTATGGGCTACGGGCTTGTCACGCTTACTAAAAAATCCTCTGTGAGCCTCTGTGTGCACTCAGCGCTCTCTGCGGTAAAAGAAAATACCACAGAAACAGCGCAGCACACAAGGCCAAACAGGGCGATTTATACCCAAAATCCAACAAAGATATTCCGCACGAACTGCATCCCGAATAGTCGGGACAAACTCGAAAATGGACGCTTGCAGGAGGAAAAGGTTGGAAAGGATGAAGGATTAGTGATTAAGGATTAATTATGAAAGGCAAAATTAGTAATTGAGTGAATGAGTAATTGAGTGAATGAGTAGGCAGTATGTAAATAACAACAGGCAAAATACTATTGTGACCTATGTACCTGATGTGGTTAAAAAACTTGAAGCTTGAGACTTACGACTTGTAGCTAAAAAAATTGAAAGACAAACAAAAGAAATAAATACTTAAATGCCAAAATGCTTGAATAGTGAAGAAATAAATACTCGTAGCTGAAAATAGTAAATGAGGAAAAACTTAGCGTCTTGGCGCCTTTGCGAGAAAAAGGAATGAGTGAATGAGTAATTGAGTGAATGAGTAGGCAGTATGCGAATAATAACAGGCAAAATACTATTGTGACCTATGTACCTATGTGGTTCAAAAACTTGAAGCTTGAGACTTACGACTTGTAGCTAAAAAAATTGAAAGACAAACAAAAGAAATAAATGCTTAAATACTTAAATGCCAAAATGCTTGAATAGTGAAGAAATAAAGACTGTCATCTCGAGGAGTACAACGACGAGAGATCTGTAACAGCAGAGCTCAAGAAGCAACAGATTCCTCTCTTCGTTCGGAATGACAGAAAAAACTTGAAGCTTGCAACTGGTAAAGGATTATTGATAACAGATAAAGGATTAATTATAAACAAATACTCGTAGCTGACAGCTAGAAGCTCGTAGCTAAATAAAATGGTTCGACTGAAAAAACATATTATCCACTTAACCCTGGCAATACTGCTGGCGGTGCTGGCTGTGGCAAATGCTGCGGCACAGACGCCTATTACGGTGCACGAGTGTGATACGATGACTTTCAGTGTAAGCAGTAGGCCAAGTATTGATGATACCCACTTTATCTGGGATGTTTTCCAGGCCTCGAATCAACCGGTGGAACTGCTCGATGAGACACTGGCGCTCGATCGTGCTACTTCATTTGTGGATGGGCAGTACGCAGGCCGAACAGTGCAGGTTATTGGATTGGCTCCCGGCGAGTATTATGTCAGTATCCATGTTTGGGATGAAATTAGCTGTACTGATAACATTGAAATGTATGTGCTGACGGTATTGGAATCGGAGCTGGAAATGGAAATTTCAGCCGACTCGGTATGTATTGGCGAGCCTACCAATGTGTACATCCGTTTTTCAGGCCGTGGTCCTTACGAGGTGCAATACACCATTGGCGACCAGGTAACACCAAGTGTAGTAAATGTAATGGGTGGTGTTGATGATCCGGAGTTGGTAATTCCGGTTACCGACCCACTGCCTGTGGGCGAAACTACATTCTGGATAATACGTGTTGAAGACAATTGTAAGGCCTACGAGTACGACGTGAATGATCGACCCGGTACCGGTATTGTGATTTATCCAAAACCAAGCCAGTCGCAGATTTACTTAAAAGACGATTAGTGAATGGGGAGAGAAAGGAGTAATTTTAAGGATTAAGGATTAAGGATTAATGATGAATAAGGCAAAAGGAAGGAAGGATTGGTTAGTGAGTATATGAGTAATTGAGTGAATGAGTAATTGAGTTGGCAACAGGCAAATAGCAGTTGGCAAGTGTCCCGAAAGGGCGAGATGTGAATAACCCAGTGCTTTAGCTCCGGGGATAAAGAGCATAAAAGAATCGCGCTTCACGACGAGGCGATGATTAAAAAACGAAAGCTGTTTGGAGCAAGACATGTAGAAGGCTGATAAATGAATTAAGGATGAATTGGCTAATGAGTAATTAAGTGAATGAGTGAATGAGTAGTGATATGCAATTGACAAAATAATAACTTGAAGCTTGAGTCTTGTAACTTGAAGCTTCCGAAAGAAAGACAAACAAAAGAAATAAAGCTGTCATCTCGAGGAGTGTAACGACGAGAGATCTGTTACAGCAGAGCTGGGAAGCAACAGATTCCTCTCTGCGTTCGGAATGACAACAAGAAATTAAAGAAATGAAACGATTGATGTACATAGTAATCTTCCTGCTGATGGCGGCAAATCTGCTTGCCCAGGAAACCTATGTCATCGATTCAGTATGTATTGGCGCCACTCGTACGTATCGTATCGATGGAGATGAGGGCGATACCTATGAATGGAATATTTACCGTATGCCCGATTCTTCGCTTTATGCCAGCGAGGTGCCGTACATCGATTTTATGGATGAAGACCGTCCCGCTGTTGGCGATACTACGTGGGGCAGCGAAATCGATCAGCTTTGGGACGAAATTGGTGAGTTTGATGTGGAAGTATTGCATTGGTCGGTACATGGTTGCGATACTGTTGAGATCGGAAAAGTAAAAGTATTCCCTGCACCGGTTGCACAGGCGGGTCCCGATCAGCTTGTTTGTTCACTTGAAGATATTGTGGTGAATGCTGATACAGCCTGGAACTTCAGTTCATTGCTATGGACAAGTACCGGAGACGGAACATTTAGTGATCCGACAGCTTTACACCCAACATATTATATTGGTCCGGCTGATTCGTTGAGCGGAAGTGTTCAACTTGTTATTACTGCCTTTGGCCTGGCCGACAACATTACTTGCGAACCTGCAGTTGATACGGTAGAATACTTCTTTAGCGATCCTGTTATCAGCCTTCAGGTTTCAGATGTTTTGTGTTACGGTACCGGTTCAGCATATATTGAAGCAACGGTTAGCGGAGGTGTTGCCCCATACCTTTATGCGTGGACCGGACCTGAGGGATTCACAGCTTCGGATGACAGTATCGGTAATCTTATAACCGGGACTTATGTCTTAACGGTTACAGATGATAACGGATGTTCAACCATCGATTCAGCCTTTGTAAGTCAGCCCGATGAAATTCTGTTAACGATTGATAGTGTTCAGAACCTGAGCTGTTACCAAAGCAATGATGGATTTATCCTTGCTTCGGCAACAGGCGGTACTGATACGCTGATCTTTAACTGGGAGGGATATTCGGGATATACAGCCAGTGGAACTGAATTGTATAATTTACCGGCCGATACCTTTATCGTTACGGTTACTGATGCCAACGATTGTGAGGTTGTGGATACCGTGATAGTAACAGAGCCTGAACCGCTTTATGCTCTTATCGACAGTATTATCGATGTGCAATGTTACACCTTCGATAACGGTGCGGCTCACGTAATCGTTGATGGTGGAACAGCTCCATTCGCATATGAATGGGATAATGATCCTGCATTGGATTCGGCATGGGCAGTTGGCCTGGCTCCTGGTCAACATACCGTAATTATTACCGATGCCAACAACTGTGTGGCCTATGATACAATTGACATAATAGAACCGGAACCACTTGTTCTTAGTGCAGATAGTCTGGATGTTCGATGTGGTGGTAAAAAGCCGGGAGCAATTGATTTACACGTTTCTGGAGGAACCCCGTTTGCCAATGCACCTTATTACCTGTTTGAATGGACAGACAGTACCGGAACCGTTTTTGCTACTACCGAAGATGTCGATAATTTGGCCGGAGATCAGTTGTATACGGTTTGGGTAACCGATTCATTGGGATGTACTGCTTTCCATCAGGTTTATATTAATGAAATTAAAAATATACTACTCACAGCTACGGTGGATACTGCCAAATGTTATGGCGATACGTGGAGCATTGATTTAACAGTGGAACGTGGACGTAAACCTTACACTTACATGTGGACCGATTCGGCAGGAACAGTTCTCTCTACTGATGAAGACTTATTAAATGTTGGTCCTGGCATTTACTGGGTAACTGTTAATGATAAAGACTCGTGCGACGAATCGATGCAGTTTATCTTTGATCCGCTGGAAGAACTTTTAGCAACGATTACTGCCAGCGATACTGCTGTTTGTGAATATGGCGCTATTCTACTTACCGGTAATCCAATCGGAGGAACAGGAGAATTAACACATGTTTGGACAGGCGATGGAGCTGCTTACCTCGACAGAACCGACTCAGTAGATGTAATATTCAGTGGCGCAGCGGCCGGTAACTACCAGTTGATCTACACGGTAATCGATGCCAATGCCTGTACGACAAGTGATTCAATTGACCTTCGAATTGATCCGATTCAAAAAGATACAATCTACGCCAGCATCTGTGCCAACCAGCTTCCTTACCTCTGGAACGGCAACACTTACGACTTTGCGGGTCAGTATATTGATACCATCTCTGGCGAAATCGGAGTAGGTTGTGATACCATAAGAATGTTGGATCTGTACATCGAGCCAATGGAGAAAGATACGATCTACGCCAGCATTTGTGCCAACCAGCTTCCTTACCTCTGGAACGGCAACACTTACGACTTTGCGGGTCAGTATATCGATACCATCCCTGGTGAAATCGGAGTAGGCTGTGATACCATAAGAATGTTGGATCTGTACATCGAGCCAATGGAGAAAGATACGATTTACGCCAGCATCTGTGCCAACCAGCTTCCTTACCTCTGGAACGGCAACACTTACGACTTTGCGGGTCAGTATATTGATACCGTCCCTGGCGAAATTGGAGTAGGTTGTGATACGATCCGTATGCTTGATCTGTACATCGAACCAATGGAGAAAGATACGATTTACGCAAGCATCTGTGCCAACCAGCTTCCTTACCTCTGGAACGGCAACACTTACGACTTTGCGGGTCAGTACATCGATACCATCCCTGGCGAAATCGGAGTAGGTTGTGATACCATAAGAATGTTGGATCTGTACATCGAGCCAATGGAGAAAGATACGATCTACGCAAGCATTTGTGCCAACCAGCTTCCTTACCTCTGGAACGGCAACACTTACGACTTTGCGGGTCAGTATATTGATACCGTCCCTGGCGAAATTGGAGTAGGCTGTGATACGATCCGTATGCTTGATCTGTACATCGAGCCAATGGAGAAAGATACGATTTACGCAAGCATCTGTGCCAACCAGCTTCCTTACCTCTGGAACGGCAACACTTACGACTTTGCGGGTCAGTACATCGATACCATCCCTGGCGAAATCGGAGTAGGTTGTGATACCATAAGAATGTTGGATCTGTACATCGAGCCAATGGAGAAAGATACGATTTACGCCAGCATCTGTGCCAACCAGCTTCCTTACCTCTGGAACGGCAACACTTACGACTTTGCGGGTCAGTATATTGATACCGTCCCTGGCGAAATTGGAGTAGGTTGTGATACGATCCGTATGCTTGATCTGTACATCGAACCAATGGAGAAAGATACGATTTACGCCAGCATCTGTGCCAACCAGCTTCCTTACCTCTGGAACGGCAACACTTACGACTTTGCGGGTCAGTACATCGATACCATCCCTGGCGAAATCGGAGTAGGTTGTGATACCATAAGAATGTTGGATCTGTACATCGAGCCAATGGAGAAAGATACGATCTACGCAAGCATTTGTGCCAACCAGCTTCCTTACCTCTGGAACGGCAACACTTACGACTTTGCGGGTCAGTATATTGATACCGTCCCTGGCGAAATTGGAGTAGGTTGTGATACGATCCGTATGCTTGATCTGTACATCGAACCAATGGAGAAAGATACGATTTACGCCAGCATCTGTGCCAACCAGCTTCCTTACCTCTGGAACGGCAACACTTACGACTTTGCGGGTCAGTACATCGATACCATCCCTGGCGAAATCGGAGTAGGTTGTGATACCATAAGAATGTTGGATCTGTACATCGAGCCAATGGAGAAAGATACGATCTACGCAAGCATTTGTGCCAACCAGCTTCCTTACCTCTGGAACGGCAACACTTACGACTTTGCGGGTCAGTATATTGATACCGTCCCTGGCGAAATTGGAGTAGGTTGTGATACCATAAGAATGTTGGATCTGTACATCGAGCCAATGGAAGAAGACACGATCTACGCCAGCATCTGTGCCAACGAATTGCCATTCGACTGGAACGGTAATACCTACATGTCAGCCGGCCAATACATCGATACCATCCCTGGCGAAATCGGAGTAGGTTGTGATACCATACGAATGTTGGATCTGTACATCGAGCCAATGGAAGAAGATACGATCTATGCAAGTATCTGTGCCAACGAACTACCATTCGACTGGAACGGCAATACCTACATGTCCGCCGGACAATACATCGATACCATCCCTGGTGAAATCGGAGTAGGTTGTGATACCATAAGAATGTTGGATCTGTACATCGAGCCAATGGAAGAAGACACGATCTACGCCAGCATCTGTGCCAACGAATTGCCATTCGACTGGAACGGTAATACCTACATGTCAGCCGGCCAATACATCGATACCATCCCTGGCGAAATCGGAGTAGGTTGTGATACCATAAGAATGCTGGATCTGTACATCGAGCCAATGGAAGAAGATACGATCTACGCCAGTGTCTGTGCCAACGAATTACCATACAACTGGCTTGGAACAGACTACACTGCCGCCGGCCAATACATCGATACCATCCCTGGAGAAATCGGAGTAGGTTGTGATACGATAAGAATGCTGGATCTGTACATCGAGCCAATGGAAGAAGATACGATCTACGCCAGTATCTGTGCCAACGAACTACCATACAACTGGCTTGGAACAGAATACACTACCGCCGGCCAATACATCGATACCATCCCTGGCGAAATCGGAGTAGGTTGTGATACCATACGAATGTTGGATCTGTACATCGAGCCAATGGAAGAAGATACGATCTATGCAAGTATCTGTGCCAACGAACTACCATTCGACTGGAACGGCAATACCTACATGTCCGCCGGACAATACATCGATACCATCCCTGGTGAAATCGGAGTAGGTTGTGATACCATAAGAATGTTGGATCTGTACATCGAGCCAATGGAAGAAGACACGATCTACGCCAGCATCTGTGCCAACGAATTGCCATTCGACTGGAACGGTAATACCTACATGTCAGCCGGCCAATACATCGATACCATCCCCGGCGAAATCGGAGTAGGTTGTGATACCATAAGGGTATTGGATCTCTTCATAGAACCAATGGAAGAGGATACAATGTACCTGAGCTTATGTACTGATGAATTACCGTATGACTGGAATGGCAATGCAATTACAAGTGCCGGTCAATATTTAGATACCATACCGGGGATAATTGGTATAGGTTGTGATACCTTGCTATCATTATTTGTTGAAGTGCATGAACCGGATACGGTAATAATGGATTCTACTTTGTGCCAGGGAGCTCCAACATTTGCATGGAATGGACATACTGTATTGACAGATCAGGATAGTAGTTATGAAGCAGTTTTGGTGAACCAGTTTGGTTGTGATTCCTTATTGACCTTGAATGTATTCATTATTCCTCCAAGTTACACCACCGAAAGTATGACACTATGCCTGGATGATCCTTCTGTTCCATGGAACGGTTATGATATTGTAAGCACAACCGACAGTTCTTATGTGGCTACCTTGAAAAACAGCGAAGGTTGTGACTCTGTGGTTACAATGAATGTAACTATACTTTACCCAACTTATAGTGAAGAAACAATACAGGTTTGTGAAAATGATCCGGACTTCGATTGGAACGGCAACACGATTTTGACGGATAGAGATGATGTCTATTATGCAACACTTACTAATTCAGTCGGTTGTGATTCACTTCTCACGTTGATAGTGGAATCAAATCCGATAAGTACGTTTGAGATGGATACTACCCTTTGTGTTGGTGCTCCTTCATTTGTTTGGAATGGAGAAACAATTACTACGGATCAGGATGACAGTTACCAGGTTACACTTCAGAACAGGTTTAACTGTGATTCGTTGGTAACATTGAATGTATATGTTGTACCTCCGGATACTACCTATTTAGATACTGCACTTTGTGAAGGAGATCCTGAATTTGTATGGTATAGCAACACCATTCAAACGTCGTTCAACGATCAATACGAAGCCCGTTTGAACAACAGGTATAACTGCGATTCTTTGCTGATTCTTAACGTTGAGATTATACCAAACTCAGAGACAATTGTTGATACGACCTTGTGTTATGAAACTCCGGCGTTTGCATGGAATAACCTGACAGTTTATGCTCAAAATGATAGTACTTATCTTGATACATTAGTAAATGCTGCGGGCTGCGATTCGCTGCTTACGCTTAACGTAACTATTGTGTATCCGGATACAACGAACCTTGATACCACAATTTGTGAAGGCGAGCCAATTTTTGCCTGGGGAGTAAACACTGTTCATCAGGTAGATTCATACACCGATAGTATTTATACCGATATCCTTCAAAATCAATATGGCTGCGATTCGACTGTTAATCTGAATGTTCGTATTCTTCGACCGGCTTACCTGTTGGATACAATTGAAGTTTGTGAAAATGAACCGGTATTTACATGGCATTCAATTAATATCTTTACTGATCGTGACAGCATTTATAGCGACACGTTATACTACGAAGCCGGTTGTGACTCCTTACGTTTGCAATTAACATTGATTTCAAATCCGGTTACCGATACCATACTGGATACAACACTTTGTGAAGGTAGTCCCGAATTTGTTTGGAACAATGTACCAATACAAACCGACTTTAGCGAGATCTACTATGATACACTTCCGGGAGCTAATCAATTTGGCTGCGACTCCTTCCTGGTTTACGATGTTACAATTCTTCCGGCCATGAAGGATACCATTACAGAGACAATCTGTTATGGCGAACCTTTGGCCGACTGGTATGGAATAAGTGTTTCGAACGAAAAAGACAGCGTATATATTTATAATGCGCCGGGTCCTGCGGGTTGCGATACCTTAATTTACTACGAGGTTACTGTCTTACCTGTAACCGATTCGATGTTGTACTTAACACTTTGTGCAGGGGCTCCTGATACAACCTTGAATAATGTGACGATTACCTCAGATCAGTCGTGGATTTACTTTGACACCATTCCTAATTCTTATGGTTGCGACTCCTTGTTAACTTATGATGTCACAATAATTCCGCCGGATACAACCTACCATTACGATACGCTTTGTGTAGGTGATCCGGGATATGATTGGAATGGTTATACCGTTTCTACAATAGTTGAAGATGTTTATGTAGCAAGTCTTTCAACTGCGGCAGGCTGCGATTCGGTGGCTATTTTAACAACAACATTAATAAACGGAACAACTACTTACGATACTGTATATGCTTGTACAGAATACACCTGGACAGAAGGAACAGGCGATACTTATTATGTGTCGGACGACTACCTCTTTACGCTGGGAAGCGGAACAGATTGTCCGGATACGACATGGTTACATTTGGTAATCAGTAATCCGGTTATCGTTGCCGATTCGGTAAATGTTCTTTGTTATGGCGACAGTACCGGATCAATCGATATTGAAGTTACAGGAGGTGTTGAGCCATACAGTTATCTTTGGAGCAACGGCGAAACCACACAGGATATAAGCGGCTTGCCTGCGGGCATCTATACCGTAACGGTTACGGATGCCCTGGCCGATACACTTGGTTGTTCTGCCAACTTAACGGTTACCATAGAGCAGCCTGAAGAGCTTGAGATTACCCTCGTATCCATTACGGATGTACTGATTATAGGTGAATCAACAGGAAGCATTGAAGTTACTGTTTCCGGTGGTACGCCAGGTTATACCTATGCCTGGACAAACGAGGCAGGCGATACAGTGAGTATAACCGAAGACTTATTCAATCAGCCTGCCGGTGATTATGCTTTAATTGTTACCGATGATAATGATTGTCAGGCAACATTTACTGCCACTATTACTGAACCTATTCCGTTGCAAAGATATATGTCTCCTGTTGTTACACCAATTTGTTACGAAGACCGCAACAGTTACCCGCTTCTTGATTCGTTGAAGCAATATATTGCATTACACCCTGATGTTGATGTCTTCTCTCTTGCTGGGCTGGATACCAGTACCTTTACGCTTGACTCTGTAGTTATTGGAGGTAGTACTTACTGTTATGAAGAGATACGAACATACAGTATTCAGGATTCTGCGGGTGAAACGCTAAGTGCAACACACCGAATAATTGTTGACGATAGGGAAGATCCAACAATAAGCTGTCCTCCTGATCTAACAGTAGATTATGGTGTGGCACCGAATCCGGCTACAACTTTGGAGCAGTTTAGAAATTTAGGAGGTCTTTATGATGATAATTGTGAAGTAGTCAGTTTCCGTCATGTGAGTGATGTTTCTGACGGAGGTTCTGATCCGGAAATAATAACAAGAACTTATGAGGTAGCTGATTACTGCGGAAATACAGCTCAATGTGAACAGATTATCAGCGTTTACGAATCCTCTGAGTTTGTTCTGATTTGTCCGAACTTACCTTCGTATTCTTTTGAGTGTGATGAAGTAGGTGACATACCAAGGTATAATACATTAGAAGAATTCGAACAGGCCGGAGGTGTAGCATACAGTAGCCCTTATGATCTGGATACAGCTTCATTTACATCAACAAGAAGCACAAGAGGAAGTTGTCCTCAAATAATTACCATTACCTATTACATAAAAAATAAAAATGGTGATGAAACAAATTGTGAACAGATATTTGAAGTTGATGATACTAAGCCTCCGGTAATAACAATGCCTGTTAAGGAAATATCGTGTACCGATCCGATACCATATTACCCAACTATGATCCGTTTCCTAAGGGGAGTAGGTAATGATTATTATGATAATTGTACCGATTGGAGAGAGGCAAGAATATATTACCAGGGAGAGATTGTTACCGGATCGTGTCCGACCCTTTACGAACGTACATATCGTTTTGTAGATCAATGTGGAAATGAAACGATTGCGGTTGACAGGATTTATGTGCATGATACCATTCCACCACAAATTGATGCAAGTTTCCCAACGGAAATCTCGGCCGAATGTGATGTGCCTGATCCGTATACCAATGTAAATGCTTATGTAATGGAAGATTGCGGTCCGCTAGAAATTGATTACCGCGATTCACTTGGTGGAATTGATGAGCCGGGTGTGGTATACCGAATCTATACATTTAGCGATCCTTGTAACTCGGTAGACATTATCCAGAAAATTACGATCGAATTAACTAATATTCCTGAATTCGACGGACTTTCTCCATTGTGTCAGTTCTCACCATCGCCTGAATTGCCTGATACCTCAAGAAACGGCATCGTGGGACACTGGGAAATTGATTCCATTCCAACCGACGTGGTAGGTACCTTCACTTATGTTTTCTACCCTGATTCAGGGCAGTGTGCCGGTCCTGCAGATATTGTTGTGGAAATTCTACCTGCCATCGATCTTACAGAGACACATATTGACCAGGCCTACGATCCAAATCCTGTTGGAAGTATCGATTTGGGTATCGACGGAGGAAGCGGAGTGTACACCATAAACTGGACAGGGCCGAACGGTTTCACCGCTTCAACCGAAACGATTACTGGTTTGTATGCCGGAGATTATTGGGTTGAAGTAAGTGATAATATCGGTTGTTACGATAGTATTTCTGTTACCCTGTTGGCATTTGAACCTGAGTTTTACTGTCCGCCTGATACAATGATTGAATGTCCGGATGTAACACAATACCCTGCAGCAACTAATATTACTGAGTTTATTGCAATGGGAGGATATTATGATCCGGTTAGTATATTGGCAGATTTAAGCAGTTTTGATCAAATTGTGCCGGGTGCTAACTGTTTAACAGTTGAACGAACTTACGTGGTAGAAGATATTTACGGAAGACTGGATTCATGTACACAAACCATCGATTTCTACGATATTATTCCGCCTGTAATTGTTGCACCTGATGGCGATACAGCCGAATGTTTGTCGACAATTGTGCCCGATATTGAAACCTTTGCCGACTTCTTGGCAATGGCCGGTGCCGATGCCTATGATCCTAACTGTTCAATTGATCCGTCGTCGTTTACCGTTCGTGATACAGCTATAATTCTTGGACCTGGCCGTTCTCAGGTAATATTCTATTACAGCATTGCTGATTTATGCGGGAACATTGGCCGCGATACCAGCTATTATCTTATTACAGATGATCAGGCTCCTGAAGTATTCTGCGCCGATATTACAGTTTATCTCGATGAGAACGGACAATATCAGATAACTATTCAGGATTCGATTACCATGGTAGATAGCGTGTATGATAATTGTACCGCTCCTGAAGATATGGTGGTGGTAATTGAAATTGAAGAAATTACCTGCGAGGATGTGGAATCGGGAACACAGGCACGGATAATTGTTTACGATGAGGGTGGCCTGTCGGCAGAGTGTACGGCAAACATTACGGTTGTTGATACTGTTCCGCCAACAGCCATTTGTCAGGATATTACCGTTTATCTTGACGATACCGGCGTAGCCTATATAACGGCTCAGGATATTGATAACGGTTCGTTTGATAATTGTGAATTAGATACTATAATGATTTCGCGTGATCGTTTCGACTGTTTCGATGTTGGTGAAAATGAAGTTGAATTGTACGCTGTTGATGCATATGGTTTAAGAGATACCTGTATTGGAATTGTAACGGTAATCGATCCTGTTGATCCTTACATTGCTTGTCTTCCATTGCAAACAGTGCAGTTAGACGAATATGGGTTATATCAAATATCGTGGGATATGGTTACCGATAGTGTTTCGGATGAGTGTGGCATTGATACCGTTCTGCTTGATGATTATGAACTGGATTGCGATAACATTGGTTTAACCACAATTACTGTTACTGCCTATGACGTAAACGGAAATTCAAGCACTTGTGAAGCTCAGTTTGAGGTATTCGGAAACATTCCGCCAAATGTAGTAAACGATACGGCAGTTACTTCAGTGAATATTCCGGTGGAGATTCCTGTGACCCAAAATGATTATGACCTGAAGACAAATATTAACCTGGAATCACTTGGTGTTTTGGTTGGTCCGAGTCATGGTTCGGTAGTGGTCGACAAAGCTACGGGTATTGTAACTTATACACCAGATTTGGATTATGAAGGTCCGGATATCTTCCGTTATCAGATTTGTGATGATGGTATACCGTGTGTTCCTGAATGTGGTGAAGCGATTGTATTTATTACTGTTCGTCCGGCTAACGATCCTCCTGTTGCTGTTGACGACTATTATGAAGTACCATGTGGTGACTTGTTCGGTAATATAATTCTTAATGATTCAGATCCTGATGGAGACGAGATTACTGTAAATCCGGTTCCTGTTACACCACCGGATAGTGGTTACCTGGAGCTGTTCCCGAACGGAAACTTTGAATACATTCCATTCGAAGGTTTCTTCGGAACCGATAGCTTCCAGTATGTAATTTGCGACAACGGAATTCCTTCGTTGTGTGATACAGCCTGGGTGTACATTACCCGCGTAGCTGATAACGATTGTGATGGTGTAGCTGATACCGACGACATTGATGATGATAACGACGGAATCAGGGATAATATTGAAAATGGTGGCTACTGGCCTGAAGATGGAATGGGATTGATAGATTCCGATCATGACGGAATTCCGGACTACATGGATATCGACTCCGATAATGATGGTATCGTTGATAACATTGAAGGACAAGGTGAACACAACTACATACCGCCGTCTGGAATTGATGAAAACGGTGATGGTTGGGATGATATCTACGATGTTACAATCGGTGGTGTGATTACCTTCGATGAGGACTTGACAGATACCGATGGCGACTCAATGCCGGATTACCTGGATATTGACTCGGATAACGATGGTGTTTGGGATTTAATTGAAGGTCATGATGATGATCATAACGGTATTGCCGACGTATTAAGGTGGTACAGCGATGAAGATCATGACGGTTTGGATGATGCTTATGATACCTACTCGGGATGGGCAGATTACGGTAACGAAACAGCCAGCAATGCGCCGCTGCAAGACTTTGATGGTGACGGAACACGTGACTGGCGAGATACCAACGATGAAGATGACGAATACCCAACAGTGATAGAAGACCTGAATGGTAATGGCGATTACAGCGACGATGACCTCGACCTGGATGGATATCCGGAGTACCTGGATACCGAGTTGAACTGTGAATTGTTCATACCTGAAGGATTCTCGCCAAACGACGATGGTGTTCACGACTTCTTCCAGATTCTGTGTATTCAGAAATATCCGAATGCCAAACTGATGATCTTTAATAGGAATGGTGTTAAACTCTGGGAAAAAGAACACTATGGCAACCTCGATGTTTGGGGAACCTACGAAGATGCATGGTGGTGGGGAACTTCCGAGAATCGCTTAACCATTGGACACTCTGGCGGATTGCCTGCCGGTAACTATATTTATGTGCTGATACTAAACGACGGTTTGGGTACGGTTATGAATGGTACGGTGATGTTAGCATACTAAGATCACCTGAAGAAAAGAGAGGACTTCATTTGTTGTGAAGTCCTCTCTTTTTATTATAAAGTTGCTCGTGCTACGTTGGTAGAATCACTTTAACGCTTGCTCAATATCAGCAATTAAATCATCAACATTCTCAATCCCCACCGACAAACGCATCATACGGTCGTTAATGCCTGCCGCAATTCTTTCGTCTTCGGTAAACTCGGCATAAATGGTTGAGTGCGGATGAATGATCAGTGTTTTGTTATCATTCAGGTTGGTGGCGCGGCGAATGATTTGCAGCTTGTTCATAAACGAATAACAGGCCGCCTTTGATTCCAGCTCAAAACTCATTATTGTGCCCGGAACACCATTAAAGTATTTTTGAGCCAGCGGGTAACGTTCATCAGATTCCAAACCCGGGTAACTTACTTTCCTGACTTTAGGATTTGAACTCAGGTATTCTCCCAGTGCCAGGCAATTTTGGTAACATCTTTCAACCCGAAGCTCCAGAATGTCGAGCCCCTGAATTTGAAAGCGGGCAGTTTGTGGAGCCATACTTCCACCGGTATTTCGATACACGTTCTTTCTTACTTTCATCAAAAACGCATTGGCCTTAAATTTTTTGGTGTAGGACGCCGTATTTGGATTAAGGTTCCAGTCGAAATTTCCTTGATCGATAATAGCGCCACCAAATGAAGTTGCTCCTCCTGATATATATTTTGTTGTCGACATCACTTCTATATTTACTCCAAATTTGTTTGCATTAAAAACGTTGGGTGGAGTAATTGTGCTATCGGCAACCAATAGCAGTTGGTGTTTTTTCGCAACACGTGACAGCATTTCAATATCTGCAATATCCAATTGAGGATTGGTTACTGTTTCGAAATATATGGCCCGAGTGTTTTCATCGATAAGTTTTTCTATTTCTTCTTCGTTGCTCAGACTGCAAAACCGTGTCTCCAGTCCAAATTCAGAAAGTGTCTTTTGAAACAAGGCATAACTGTGACCAAACAATCGATTACCTGAAATAATGTTGTCTCCGGATTTGGTGAGCGCCATAATCGTATTCGTAATGGCCGCCATTCCCGAACTTACTGCAATTGCTCCGTGGCTTTGCGTTAATGCTTTTAACTTCAGCTCAAAATATTCAACTGTTGGGCTTGCTGTTCTGGAGTAAACATGGGCAATGTATTCGCCTCTGAAATTGGCTTCAATTTGTTCTGCTGAGTCAAACTCGTATGCAACCGACTCGTATAAGGGCATTTGTAGTGCGTTGTGTGGATCTTGTTTAGCGTAGGGAACATTTAGTGCGGTAGTAGTAAATCCGGTGTTTTTCATACTATTAAAAATTTTTGTTTTCAACGGAATAGTATGGAACTCGCACCCATAAATTGGGACTCGTTTCATTTATCATTTTTTAAGGACCGAAAAATAGTTCTATAATTAGAATTCTTGTTCTGATTCTTTATAAAATACCAGCATAAAAAGCCTGATATTTGTTACCCTCCAAACAACTGTATAACATAAAAGTTTTTTGTAATCTGAATACTTTGGTATAAATATTGTTACTTATTTTGCAGTTTTAAGTTATATAATTAAACAGCATTTATATAATAAACTGCTAACCATGACGCCCCCCGTCATGGTTTTTTCTTTTCTATTGTAGCACAAAGGATTACTGTCAATTTTTATAAGTACTATAAATTTTAGTCTAAAAATAGATTAAGTTGCTGCATCATTTTATTCTAAATACTCTTCATTTTCACGTGTCTTTCTCTATCTTTAAAAAACAAATTCGTACTTCAGCGAATTATTAGAAAGGAGCCGAACAAATGAAAAAATACCTGCCTAAATTAGTTCAGGATGATAAATGGTTAGAGCCTTTTTCGGGAGTTATTTCAGACAGAATGATTCTTGCAGAACGAAAAGAAAAGGAACTGACAGGTGGTAAATCATTGGCTGATTTTGCTACCGGCCATCTGTATTTTGGTTTACACAAAACCAACTCAGGGTGGGTGATGCGTGAATGGGCACCAAACGCTACGCACATATTTTTGGTGGGTACGTTTAATGATTGGCAGGAAGGCGCTGAGTATGCTTTCTCGCATCTGGAAAATGGTGTTTGGGAACTCGAACTTCAGGAACACCAACTGGCACACGGCGATCTGTATGCTTTAAATATTCACTGGGCAATAAATTTTGGAAAGCGAATACCCGCCTGGGCAAACCGGGTTGTGCAAGACGAAAATACGCACATGTTTAATGCACAGGTGTGGGCCCCGGAAAAAGCTTACGAATGGATAAATTCTGACTTTCAGCGTACCGATGAGCCACCGTTGATTTACGAGGGCCACATTGGAATGGCCGGAGAAGAGGAGTGTGTTCATACCTACAATGAGTTTCGCGAAAAGATGTTGCCCCGTATTAAAGCAAACGGTTACAATGTAATTCAGTTAATGGCCATTCCGGAACACCCTTATTACGGGAGTTTTGGCTACCACGTAAGTAGCTTTTTTGCTGCATCGTCGCGTTTTGGAACACCCTACGAACTAAAGCAACTCATTGATGAAGCCCATGAAATGGGCATTGCAGTTATTATGGATTTGGTTCACTCGCATGCTGTAAAAAATGAGGTTGAAGGACTGGGAAATTATGATGGCACTCGCTATCAGTTTTTTCACGATGGCGGAAAAGGTGTGCATCCGGCATGGGACAGTTACTGTTTTAACTACGGTAAAAATGAAGTATTACACTTTTTGTTATCAAATATAAGCTATTGGCTCACCGAATATAAATTCGATGGCTTTCGTTTTGATGGGGTAACCAGTATGCTGTATTTTAACCATGGACTGGAAATCGCCTTCACAAATTACGACGACTATTTTAATGCCAATGTCGATCATGAAGCCACAACTTACTTTAAGCTGGCTAATAAATTGATAAAACAAGTGAGCCCAGGAGCTTTATCGATTGCGGAGGACATGAGTGGAATGCCCGGTTTGGCAACGTCGATTGAGGATGGCGGTTTAGGTTTCGATTATAGAATGGCCATGGGAGTGCCCGATTTCTGGATAAAAACGATAAAAGAAAAATCGGATGACGAATGGGAAGTTGGTGATATTTTTTATCAGCTGACCTCGAAGCGGATGGATGAAAAAGTGGTAAGTTATGCCGAGTCGCACGATCAGGCTTTGGTGGGCGATAAAACAATTATCTTCCGTTTGATCGATAAAGAAATGTATTTCTCGATGCGAAAAGACCAGCCGAATCTTACGGTCGATCGCGGAATTGCATTACATAAAATGATTCGTTTGGCAACTGCGAGTACTGCCGGAGGAGCGTATCTGAATTTTATGGGTAACGAATTCGGACATCCGGAATGGATCGATTTTCCGCGTGAAGGAAACAATTGGTCGTACAGTCATGCCCGAAGAATTTGGAGTATTGCCGAAGATCAGGAGTTGAAATTTCACTGGTTGTACGATTTCGATAAGGAAATGATCCAGCTGATAAATCAGAATAAAATTCTTACGGTGCCTTCGGTTGATAAGGTTTTGGAAAATAAACCGGATAAAGTACTGGCTTACCACCGTGGATTGTTCTTGTTTGTCTTCAATTTTAATCCAACTCAATCCTTTACCGATTATGGTATTCCGTTAGGATCCGGAAAATACGAGATCGTACTAAATACTGATTCTGGTCGTTTTGGTGGTCACGATCTGGTAGATGAAGAAATCAGCTACTACACCATGCCGGTGAAAGGAATGGACAGCCAGCATTACCTGAAACTGTATCTTCCGTCGAGAACGGCGCTGGTACTGAAAAAAGTTGATATTCCGAAAGTGAAGTAATGGCCGGAACAAAATTTCAAACGATAGTTGAACTGCCACAATTTGCATGGCAAACAGGTTATAAAAGTAAAAACCTGTTTATGGGATCGTGTTTCACCGAGAATGTTGGAGGGGTAATGGAAGCACAGAAATATCCGGTCGACATTAATCCGTTTGGAATATTGTATAATCCGCTATCTGTAGCCAACGGACTACAAATTTTGCTAGAAGAAAAGCGTTTTTTAGCAGACGATTTGGTAGAGCACAACGGGCTTTGGCACAGCTTTAGTCACCATGGCCGTTTTTCAAACGTTGATAAAGAGCAGGTATTGGATGATATCAACAGTCGCATTAAAAGTTCATCTGCATTTATTAAACAGGCCGACTTTCTGTTTCTCACTTTTGGCACAGCATGGATTTATCGTTATAAAAAGAATGGGAAGTTGGTTTCGAATTGCCATAAAATTCCTGCCCGTGAGTTCGTTCGTGAACGATTATCGGTTCGCCAAATTCTTGATGTTTACAGCCAACTACTGCCAAAACTCTGGGAAAAAAATCCAACGTTAAAAGTAGTGTTTACAGTTAGTCCGATCCGTCATTGGAAAGATGGAGCTGTTGAAAATCAGCGAAGTAAGGCCACGCTTATTCTGGCTGTCGACGAATTGATACAGCAGTTTGGCGCTGCAAAATGTGGTTATTTTCCATCGTACGAAATTGTGATGGACGAACTGCGCGATTATCGTTTTTATGCTGAAGATATGTTGCACATTTCGGATGTGGCTGTTAAGCACATTTGGGAACGTTTTGAACACGCACTTATTGATGCTGAAAGTATTGCAATAGCAAAAGAAGTTGTAAAAATCACAAATGCTGTAAAGCATCGTCCAATCAATAAAAAATCCCTTGAATTCTCTAAATTTCTAATTAGCTTTCTGAAAAAAACCGGGGATCTGGAAAAAAGACACCCGTATCTTAATTTAAAGTTAGAAAAAGAATATTTTAACGTACAGATTGAGGATTTCGGAAGTGGCGATGGAACAATTGTAAGTTAAATCCCTTAACTTAGTAGGACGCCATCATGGTGGCTACTGAACCAATACTCAATTTACCAAAGTAATACTGTTATGCATTACCTTCAATTTGATAAGGAACAGCTGGTAAATCTTGAATATTCGCTGTTCAAAGAAATATTACGATCAAACAGAGCCGGTTCTTATTTAAGTACTACACTTAATGGCTGCAATACGCGAAAATATCACGGTCTGTTAGTGTGTCCTATCGAAAATTTTGGTGGGGAGAAACATGTTTTGCTTTCGTCGCTTGACGAGACCGTGATACAAAATGAGGCCGAATTTAATCTTGGAATCCATCGCTATAAAGGAGGGACATACGAACCAAACGGGCACAAATATATTCGTAACGTAGAGTTCGATTCCATTCCAAAAATAACGTATCGGGTTGGAGGAGTAGTGCTAACCAAAGAGCGTTTGCTTGTTGAGAAAGAGGAACAGATTCTTATAAAATATACGCTTGAAGAAGCCAAATCGCCAACAACATTGCGCTTAAAACCTTTTCTGGCTTTTCGTAACATACATCAGCTAAGCAAGGCAAATATGTACGTTAACCGAAAATTCGGGAAAGCAAAGAATGGGATAAAAACCTGTTTATACGAAGGGTACCCCGATTTGTTTATGCAGTGCAGCAAGTCGGTTGATTTTGTAGCTGTTCCTGACTGGTATTACGACATTGAGTATGTGAAAGAACTTAATCGTGGTTACGATTACCTGGAAGATCTTTTTGTTCCGGGCTATTTCGAGTTCCCAATGAAAAAGGGAGAATCGATTGTATTTGCTGCAGGATTGAAGGAAGCGAATCCTGTTTCGCTAAAACAGCGCTTCACCAAGGAACAGAAAAAAAGAGGCGGAAAAGAAACCTTTAACAGTGTGTTGGAGCAGGCCGCGCACCAATTTATTATGCACGAAGGTTATACGGCCGATATAATTGCCGGATTTCCGTGGTACAACAGCATTACCCGGCAAACATTTATTTCGCTGCCCGGATTATGCCTGGCACTGAATGACGGAAAACTTTGCGAAAAAATTCTCGATTCATACCTTAAATATTTTAACGACGGCTTTTTCCCCGATCGGATAAAAGATAAAACGCTTGAATACCATTCTGCCGACACATCGCTTTGGTTTATCTGGGTAATTCAGCAATATTTTAAGAAAAAGAATAATCCGAAGGCTTTGTGGAAGCTTTACGGAGAAGCGATAAAAAGAATTCTCAATGCATATGTCAATCAAAATCAGGAATACATAAAAGTATTGCCAAACGGATTGATCCATGCCGAAAAGAAAGACACTGCACTTACGTGGATGGATGCTTCGGTTGACGGAAAAGCAGTGGTGCCACGTTCCGGAATGGACGTTGAGGTGAACGCCCTGTGGTTTAATGCCATTTGTTTTGCGCTTGATCTGGCAGACATGGCCGGCGACAGGGAGTTTATCGATCAATGGAAACACATGTGCAAAAAAGTGGCTCAGTCGTTTCTAAAAACATTTTGGGGTGAAGGACGTGGTTACCTGGCCGATGTGGTAAATGACGACCAGTACGATTGGGCAGTCAGACCAAATATGGTAATTGCAGTGGCTATGGATTATACGCCACTTTCAAGGGAGCAGCAAAAAGAAGTATTGAGTGTAGTGAAGCGAAAGTTGCTTACCAATAGGGGATTGCGAACCTTGTCGCCCGATCATTTACGCTATTTTGGAGTTACCCGAGGTCGTCCGGAAGAAAGGGAATTAGCGGTGCATCAGGGAGCGGTTTGGCCATGGTTACTGCAGTTTTTTGTTGAGGGATACCTAAAAATCCATAAGCGTGGAGGACTACCATTTGTGAAGCAGATTGTAGAAAGTTTTGAAGCAGAAATGACAGAACACTGTATTGGTAACATCCCCGAGCTCTTCGATGGCGATCCGCCGCATATTGGTCGGGGAGCGATATCGCAGGCCTGGAACGTAGCCGGTGTTTTATATGCATTAAATATGGTGCAGAATTATTCGGAGTAGAAGAATCGATTCTTTTCGGTTTGTATGGATTACAACATTAATCGATTAAAATTTTAGAAGCAGATGAAGGTATTAATGTTTGGATGGGAGTTTCCTCCCCACATTTCAGGTGGACTGGGAACAGCATGTTATGGATTAACAAAAGGAATGTCGGAACTGGATGACATTGAAGTGACTTTTGTGGTACCAAAAGCTTTTGGCGACGAAGACCAGGAGCGCATGAAACTCATCGGGGCAAATACTATTCCTGTTAACCGAAAGACAGTTCATTTCAATTCGGATACAAAATCAATGGAATACCTGGAAGTAGATTCACCACTACTACCTTATGTTACCGAAGATGAATTTTGGCAGTTGAAAAGCCGGCGTTATTCCAATAAAACCAAATTTGTAGAAACCGACGATCAATCAAAAATAAATTTCAGCGGTGGCTACGGCCCCGATCTTTTAAAAGAGATTCGTGAGTATGCTTTGGTGGCGCAATTGATTGCCGAAGAAAATGAGTGTGACATAATACATGCGCACGACTGGCTAACTTATCCTGCCGGAATAGCAGCTCGCGAAGCATGCCGCAAACCTTTGGTTATTCACGTTCATGCTACTGAGTTTGATAGAAGTGGTGGCGATGTAAATCCGAAAGTTTATGCCATTGAACGCGAGGGCATGGAAGCCGCCGATAAAATAATTACAGTGAGTAACCTCACGCGTAAGATTGTCATTGAGAAATACGGGATAAATCCTGATAAAGTAGTCACGGTTTATAATGCAGTAGAATCGGTAGAAAACGAAAAGGGTAGTTTGCCACCAAAAGGAGTTAACGACAAGGTTGTGACTTTTTTGGGGCGTATTACCATGCAAAAAGGACCCGGCTATTTTATTGAGGCAGCAAACCTTGTGTTGAAAAAAATGCAGAATGCACGTTTTGTAATGGCCGGAAGTGGCGATATGATGAATGAAATGGTTACGCGTACTGCCGAACTGGGAATAAGCGATCGTTTTCATTTTACCGGCTTTTTGAAAGGCAACGATGTGAATGATTTGTTTAATATGACCGATGTTTTTGTTATGCCTTCAGTTTCAGAGCCTTTTGGAATAGTACCGCTTGAAGCTATGCAACTGAATGTGCCGGTTATAATTTCCAAGCAGTCGGGAGTGGCCGAAATATTAAAACATGCCATAAAAATTGATTTTTGGGATACCTATGCGATGGCTGATGCTATTTATGGTGTTTTAAATTATGCTTCGCTGGCCAACTATTTTAAAAGCGAAGGCAAAAGTGAGGTAAATGCACTAAAATGGATTCATTCGGCCAATGAGGTTAGAAAAGTTTACCTGAATACATTGCAACAAAATTAACCCATTGATTATGAAGCAGATTTGTTTATTTTTTCAGATACATCAACCATTCAGGCACCGCCGTTACCGTTTTTTTGATATCGGTAACGATCATTATTATTACGACGATTATTCAAACGAAAGTATTGTTAGCAAAATAGCAAATACATGCTACCTGCCTGCAAATAAGTTATTATTGGAACTGGCGGAAAAATATGGTAAGAAGTTTAAAGTTGCTTTCTCGATAACCGGTGTAGCACTGGAACAGTTTGAACTTTATGCTCCCGAGGTGATTAAATCGTTTCAGAAACTGGCAAAAACCGGGTGCGTTGAGTTTTTAGCCGAAACATATTCACATTCGCTGAGCAGTTTAAAAGACATGGATTCTTTTGCCGACCAGGTGAAAAGGCACGATGAGCAGTTGGTTCGTTTATTCGGGCAGAAACCCAAAGTGTTCCGAAACACCGAAATGATTTACTCCGATGAGATTGGCGAACGGGTAGCTAAAATGGGCTACTCGGCCATGTTAACCGAAGGCGCAAAGCACATATTAGGTTGGAAAAGTCCTAATTTTTTGTACGTAAATGCCATTAATCCGCGCTTAAAAATTTTAATGCGGAATTACAAAATGAGTGATGATATTGCATTTCGTTTTTCTGATAACAAATGGGATAAATACCCGCTAACAGCAGAGAAATTTGTAGGTTGGCTTGAAGACGCGGCAGATGAAGAAGAGATTGTTAATTTGTTTTTGGGTTACGATACATTCGGAAACCGTCAACCAAAAGAGAGTGGCATTTTCGAATTTCTAAAAGCAGCGTCAGAACAAATAATTGATAGTAAATGCCTTACGTTTTCTACACCATCAGAAGCGGCCGAAGAACTTCAGCCGGTTTCGGCGGTTAGTGTTCCGCATCCTATTTCATGGTCGGATGAGGAGCGTGATTTAAGTGCATGGCTTGGAAATGGGATGCAAAAAGAAGCTTTTGGAAAGCTTTACGACATGAAAGCACAAATGGCTAAATGTTCAGATCCAAAGCTCCAGAAGGACTGGAACTACATGCAGGCCAGCGACCATTTTTTTTACATGTCGACAAAATTTTTCTCCAATGGAGATCCCCATAGTGCATACAGTAATTTCGACTCGCCTTATGAAGCCTTCATAAATTATATGAATGTATTAAGCGATTTCAAAATCCGGCTGAATGCAAATGTTCCTGAGAGTGAAGTGGAGAATGAAATAGCGTCGCTTCACCGCCTTTTGGAAGAAAAAGAAGAAAAAATTAGGAAGATGGAGGAAAATCTGCGTCGTTTACAGAAAATAAAGAAGCAAAAAAGCAGTACCAGAAAGAAAAAATAGGCAATCTGCATCCAACATTAAATTCGCTTAACCAAAATTGTAGAAAATACAAATTATAGAAATGATAATTTATTTTTGCAGCTCGTTATAAGAGATTTAGCGATTGCAGCTTACTTGGCGAAGACTGCATATAACTATTAAAATGGAAAAAATGGGAAATGGAAAATTTATAAAAAACCCGGTTGTTGAAGAGCCGGTATGGAAACGGATTATTGTAGAATCTAATGTTCCGGAGAACCTTTCTCCACTTCGCGATCTGTCGAAAAACCTTTGGTGGGTTTGGAATACTGAAGCACGTGAATTATTCCAGCATATTGATGCTGAAATTTGGGAAGAATGTGCGCACAACCCGATTGTATTGCTCGACCAGGTGAGTTACAATCGATTTCGAGAATTGGAACGCGACGAAATGTTCGTTGCCCGCATGCATGAAGTATATGCAAAGTTCAATCAATACCTCGAAGAAAGAAAAAATCTTGATGGACCAGAGATTGCTTACTTCAGTATGGAGTATGGATTGCACGACAGCTTAAAGATATTTTCAGGAGGTTTAGGAATTCTTGCAGGCGACTACCTGAAGGAAGCCAGCGATATGAAAACAAACCTTGTTGCCGTAGGATTGCTGTATCGATATGGTTATTTTAAACAAAACCTGAATTTGCATGGAGAACAGATGGCCATTTATGATGCCCAACAGTTTTCTAAAATCCCTGTTCAACCGGCTCTTGATGCCAATGGCGAATGGGTGAGAGTTGAAGTGCAATATCCCGGAAGAAATGTGATCGGACGTGTTTGGCAAACCAACGTTGGTTCGGTAAAACTGTTTTTACTTGATACCGATCACCACGAAAATAGCGATGCCGACCGTTTTGTTACTCACCATTTATACGGTGGCGATAACGAAAACCGTTTAAAACAGGAAATGTTACTCGGCTTAGGAGGTATTCAGGCATTGAACAAACTGGGATACAACTCAGATGTATATCACTGTAACGAAGGACACGCAGCTTTTATTGGTATTGAGCGAATTGCCAATATGATGGCAGGTGAAAAACTTTCGTATAGCGAGGCAAAAGAAGTGGTTAATGCATCAACTGTATTTACTACGCACACACCTGTTCCGGCAGGTCACGATTCTTTCCACAACGACCTTTTCCGTCATTACATGGATTTCTTTCCGGCAAAGCTTGGATTGAGTTGGGAAGATTTTGAAATGCTGGGAAAAGCCAGGGCCGGAGAAGATCATTTTAATATGAGCTATCTGGCGAGCAACTTGTCGCAGGGAATAAATGGCGTTAGTATGTTACACGGCGATGTAAGTAAAGCCGTGCTGAAAGATCTTTATCATGGTTACATGGAAGAAGAGCTGGAGATTGGTTACGTAACCAACGGCGTTCACTATCCGACCTGGGCAGCACAAGAGTGGAAAGACATTCATAAAAAATATTTTGGAGAGCAGTTTCCAAATAACCAGTTGGATTTTGATGTTTGGAAAAACATTTACAATGTACCGGATCATGAGATTTGGGAGCTGCGTAAAAAGTTGCGTCAAAAACTGATCAACTACATTAAACAGCGTTTTTCCGATAACTGGATTAAACGATCGGAGAATCCGAAGCTGATTACCGAAATTCTTGGTAAACTAAATCCAAATACGCTTACAATTGGTTTTGCCCGGAGGTTTGCTACCTATAAACGTGCACATTTGTTGTTCCGCAACCTCGACAGATTGGCTAAGATCGTTAATGATCCGGAGCGTCCGGTGCAGTTTATTTTTGCAGGTAAAGCACACCCTGCCGATAAGGCCGGACAGGATTTGATTAAGCATATTGTAGAAGTATCAAAACGTCCGGAATTCAGAGGAAAGATCTTGTTTGTTCAAAACTACGATATGAACCTGGCAAAAATGCTGCTGCAGGGAGTTGATGTATGGATGAATACACCAACCCGTCCGTTGGAAGCATCGGGAACCAGTGGTGAAAAAGGTGTAATGAACGGAACGTTGCATTTCTCAGTACTTGATGGATGGTGGGTTGAAGGCTATCAGAAAGATGCCGGATGGGCACTGCCAGCTGAACGTGCTTACGATGTGCAGGACTTCCAGGATGAACTGGATGCAGAGACCATTTACAATATTCTGGAGGAAGAAGTAGTATCTGCATACTACAACCGTAACCAATACGATATTCCGGAAAAATGGATCAGCTATGTGAAGAATACACTGGCAAATGTATCGCCAAACTTTACTACTTCGCGAATGATGCGTGATTACAAGGATCGTTATTACAATCCGCAATACGAACGCACTCAGAAAGTAAAAGCCGATGGTTATAAACTGGCGAAAGAACTGGCTGCGTGGAAAGAGAAAATAGCAGCAAAATGGGACGAGATTGAAGTAAAGAACATCGAGATTATCGACGGAATTGCACACACCATGTTAATGGGCGATAAATATCCGGTTAAAGTATCGGTTGATTTAAAAGGTTTAGAGCCAACGGAAGTTGGATTGGAACTGGTAATTACTGAAAACGATGAGGATGGTCAGGAAAGAATCATTCGAACCATAGAGTTTAAACCGGAGAAATGTGAAGGCACAGGTTGCTGCTATAAACATACTATTTTACCAGATCATCCAGGATCATTTGCTTATAGTTTCAGACTGTATGCAAAACATCCGGAATTGCCCCATCGTCAGGATTTCAGGTTCATTAAATGGATCAGCTAATACCTGCTTTAATAGAGGAGCAAATGCTAAAATATAGAGAAAGGTGTCCGATTGGGCACCTTTTTTATTTTCTCTGACGATCAATTTACTGACGCAACAAAAGTTTCAAAATCGAATATGCTTTGAAATAGTAATTACCATCATTTTCACATTTCATTCAAACTGTTATTTTTACCACAAAATGATTTGTACTATTAAATAAGCATGAGAATTATACAATCACATCAAAACAAAATGATTAAATTCCTATGCAAATTCTCCGTCAGGTGGCGGATTACCTTGAAAAATATTAAATCATAAACACATGAAAAACCATAAAAGTGTTGGTAAAAAGATAAAAGAGTATCGCGAGTTCAGACAGATTTCGCGTTCAGATTTAGCATTACAAGCAAATCTTGATGAGGTACAATTGCAATTGATTGAAGAAAAAGGGAATGTGCCATCGTTAGGTGTTTTAATAAAGATATCGCGGGCTCTGGGAGTTCGTATCGGTACTTTTCTTGACGATCAGGAGACCGTTGGACCAGCTCTGGTAAATGCAGGGCAGGCAGAAGAAAGCCTGAGTTTTTCTACAACCGACGAAAGCAGTCGCGAGCACCTGAACTTTTTTTCGCTGGCACAAGCCAAATCCGGAAGACACATGGAACCTTTTTTGGTTGAAATAGAACCGGCAGAGGAGTCGGATTACAAATTATCGTCGCACGAGGGAGAAGAGTTTATATACGTATTAGAGGGAAGTATAGAAATAAATTACGGGAAAGAAGTGTACGTTCTGAAAAAAGGAGATACCATTTATCTTGATTCGGTAGTTTCGCACAATATTCATGCAGCAGGAGATCAGGGAGCAAAAATGCTTGCAGTAATTTACACGCCTATCTAATAAAAAAATGTTTTTATGCAGCTAATCGACTATACATTAGGAAGTATTCTTGAAAAATGGGCCTTCGAAACACCCGATAAAGATTTTATCGTTTATCCCGATCGTGACCTTCGGTTTACTTACAAAGAATTTAATGAGCGGGTTGACAGGTTGGCGAAAGGCCTGTTATACATCGGAATTAAGCCGGGCGATAAAGTAGGAATTTGGGCAAAGAATGTCCCTGACTGGACTACTCTGATGTTTGCGACTGCTAAAATTGGGGCTGTTTTAGTTACTGTTAACACGAATTATAAGTTGACAGAAGTAGGATACCTGTTAAAGAATGCCGATATAAATACACTTTTTATTGTTGATGGTTATCGCGATAGCGACTACGTTGAAATGCTGTTTGAACTGGTGCCGGAATTAAAAACCCAGGCCCGTGGAAAGCTGACATCGGATGAATTCCCGAAACTTAAAAGTGTAGGTTTTATTGGTCAGCAAAAACATCGTGGAATGTATAACACCGACGAGTTAATACTTTTGGGAGATCATATTGATGACCTGGAACTGGAAAGTGTTAAGGTGGCGGTAAATTGTCATGATGTTGTAAATATGCAGTACACATCGGGTACAACAGGTTTCCCCAAAGGAGTAATGCTTACCCACCATAATATCCTAAACAATGGATTTGCGACCGGCGAGTGTATGAAATATACAGAAGACGACCGTTTGCTGGTTTGTGTTCCACTCTTTCACTGCTTTGGATGTGTGCTTGCTGTGTGTGCAATTGTAACACACGGAGCCACCATGGTATTTACTGAAGATTTTGATCCGTTGCTTGTACTGGCATCAGTTCAGAAAGAAAAGTGTACGGCCTTATATGGCGTTCCTACTATGTTCATCGCCGAGCTGAATCATCCTATGTTTGATATGTTCGATCTTTCCTCATTGCGTACAGGAATCATGGCCGGAGCCCTTTGTCCGATTGAAACCATGCGCCAGGTTATGGATAAAATGAACATGAAAGACATTATAATTGTATACGGCCTCACTGAGAGTTCGCCCGGAATGACGGCTACACGCACGCACAATTCGGTTGAGGTTCGTGCCACAACAGTGGGGTTTGAGTTTCCAAATGTTGAGGTAAAGATTGTAAATCCTGAAACCGGTGAAGAATGTTCTGCAGAAGAACAGGGTGAAATTTGTTGCCGTGGTTACAATGTAATGAAAGGGTATTACAATAATCCGGAAGAGACTGCAAAAGCCATTGATAAGGATGGTTGGTTGCATTCAGGTGATTTGGCAGTAAAAACAAAAGATGGTTTTTACCGAATTACCGGACGTATTAAAGATATGATCGTTCGCGGAGGAGAAAACATTTACCCCCGCGAAATAGAAAACTACCTGTATCAATTGCCGCAAATCGAGGCAGTAGAAGTTGCGGGAGTACCAAGTCCGAAATATGGCGAGGCAGTTGGCGCATTTATTAAACTGAAACAGGGCGAATCTCTTACCGAGGAAGAAGTGGTTGATTTTTGCAGAGGTAAAATTGCACGATTTAAAATACCAAAATACATTTTCTTTGTTGATGGATTTCCGATGACTGCCAGCGGTAAAATTCAGAAATACAAACTCAGCGAAATGTCGGTTGCTCTTTGTAAAGAGCAAGGAGTTGAGATTGTTTAAAACAGAACATAGGCTACTTCTATACGTATTTGTTTGTTGATAGAAATAATTGAACACAAAAGGCATTTTTTTATCAAGTTTCATATTGAAAGGGAAAGCGTATAAACACTTTCAGTTTTCATCCCCCTGAATAACTCAGTTAAGGTTTCTTTGTATTTATTAAAGATTACTGAATAACAGTAAATCATTGAATTTGCAATTTGCCAGAAGCATGATGTTTGTCATGTTTTGGGCATCTAAAAAGCGCAATTTTCGCGGCAGTTCAGAAAAGCAGTTTTTTTATGAGTATTAATTACCACTACGAAGGGTAATTGATTAGACAGCACAGAGTTTTTTGAAGCCATTTGCAAAACGCAAGTGGCTTTTTTATTGTTGTTACAACTAATCTGTAGTCCGGTTCCGCTTTTTCAATGAGGTTATATTATATTTGTGCATCTAAAAAAACGCAGACAATCATGGCAAAATACAAACGCATTCTGTTAAAATTAAGCGGCGAATCGCTCATGGGAGACCAACAATACGGTATCGATCAGAACCGACTGGCTGATTATGCCGAAGAAATAGCATCGATTGTAAAATCGGGTGTGCAAGTAGGTATCGTAATTGGCGGAGGTAATATTTTTCGCGGGTTAAGTGGGGCTGCCAAAGGTTTTGACCGTGTAAAAGGTGATCAAATGGGGATGCTGGCCACAGTTATAAACAGTCTGGCTTTAAATTCTGCCCTGGTTAATCAAGGTTTAAAATCAAAGGTACTCACAGCAATCAGGATGGAACCTGTTGGCGAATATTATTCAAAAGATAGGGCTATTGAGGCATTGCAAAACGGCGAAGTAGTAATAATCTCCGGCGGAACAGGTAATCCTTATTTCACTACTGATACCGCAAGTGCTTTGCGTGGAATTGAAATTGAAGCAGACATCATGTTTAAAGGAACCCGTGTTGATGGTATTTATACGGCCGACCCGGAAAAGGATAAGACAGCAACGAAGTTTGAAAAAATCAGTTTCGATGAAATTTATAACAGGAACCTCCGTATAATGGATCTCACCGCTACAACATTGTGCAAAGAGAATAATCTTCCGATTTATGTTTTTAATATGGATCAAAAAGGTAATTTACAGAGAGTTATGAGCGGAGAGGACATCGGAACACTCGTTTATATTTAGCCTTTGGTTATTTTAAACAGGAATAAATTATTTAAAAAATTTTTGGGAATTTATATTTTTTCTATATTTGCTAACATTCCACAGTTGGAAACTCAGTGTTTTAACCAATGCAAGAAGAAGTAGATTTCGTTTTAGACATTTGTAAAGAAAAGATGGAGGCTGCTATTGCGCACCTCGAGAAGGAATTGGTTCACATTAGAGCGGGGAAAGCCTCACCAACCATGTTGGATGGAGTTCATGTAGAATATTATGGTAGTCAAACGCCGCTGAATCAGGTTTCTAACGTAAGTACGCCTGATGCACGAACAATTGCTGTTCAGCCCTGGGAAAAGAATTTGATCCCGGAAATTGAAAAGGCAATTATTAACGCAAATCTGGGATTAAACCCGGATAACAATGGTGAGATTATCCGAATTAATATTCCTGTATTGACTGAAGAACGAAGAAAGAGCTTGGTAAAACAAGCCCATCAGGAAGGAGAGAACGCAAAAGTAAGCGTTCGTGGAGCACGAAAAGAGTCGAATGATAGCCTTAAGAAACTTCAAAAAGAAGGCTTGTCGGAGGATATCGAGAAAGACGCGGAAGCTGAAGTGCAAAAAATGACTGATGATTACGGTAAGAAGATCGACGCCTTGGTGAAAGCCAAGGAAGAAGATATAATGACTATTTAATTGTTTCTAGTTTTCTGTTTTCTGAACATTGTTTAATTGTTTTCATGGCTTTGAGGCAGCTTTGTAGAAGCTGCCTTTTTTTTGCCCTGATTTTTCCTTTTACTTCTTTCTGAAATAGTAACTTTTTCGCTCTGAACAAATGTCGTAGGTATAAATTTCTGACGATTTGGAATGAAACACCGAAAGTAATCCGATATCTCCTGCACAAAACAAACTATGGATACACATTACCAGCGCAAATGCATAAAATGCAGGTTGCTGAAAAAATATTACAACTCCACAAAGTGTAATTAGCTTTACCACAACCAGTGGCGCTAATGCTATCAATGTAAATTGTCGTCGGTTTAATACAAATCGGTCGGCCTCGGCGAAAAACATAAATTTTTTGAAATAAGCCCCATAATTCACTTTTGGTGCACCGCTTAATTTTATAACGATTCCGTGAATGAGTTCATGGATAACAATGAGTACAGAAAGACAAAACACAATCGTTGCCAGGCTGTACCAAAGAGGTTGACAGATGCCGTTGAAACAAAGAACAATAGTTCTGGTTAGTAGAAAAAGTCCGATTAAAATCATCGCTATTTGGTAACACATATAGCTTGTAACCAGCCAGCCACCTTTTCCCAATTGTTCAATTACAAAGGTTTTTACCTCACGGTGCTCCAACTCTGCAAACAATTCGTACTCATCGCTGGAGTTCAATTCTTCAATTGATGGATTACTCCTGCTCATAGCGAATGATATGGTAAAGATCTTTTAGATTAAATAGTTTGAAAAGAATAGCTAAAATCACGGATCCGGTCAACATCATTAGATAACCGTAAAACCAATTATCGATTTGTTTTGACAGAAAGCCGGCAAGAATAACAACACCTGTAAATAATAACAGCTGAATGATATAAGTGATTTTAGGTCGCAAATTGAAAACAATCATAGCCAGAACGAATTGTGCCAGTCCTGTAAACAGTTGGGTTGCTAAACTGGCATAAGCAGAGCCATATGCCATAAATTTAGGGATAAGCATAAGGTTAAGCACAACATTCAATACCATTCCACAAAAAGCCATAATGTTGAGCTGTTTCATGCTACCGTTCGCGGTAAGTAGAGTGCCGAATATATAGGTAAATGCAATACCAATAAAACCTGTCATTAGTATGCCCAGAATGCCCGATGAGTGTTCTGTACTCGAAGTATATAAAGTCGCCATGATCTCGGTATCGTAGAAAATACACGAAATAGCAATGATTATTGCCGGAACAATTAAAAGGGTGAACGAAAGTTGTACCATTTGCCCGACACGTTCCTTTTGTTTCAGCATTTTGGCGAAAATCGGTAGCAATAATCCGGCAAAGAGTAATCCAAACATCGAAACGGCATCCAGCAAACGAAATGAGTGGGCATAAATACCGGCCTGCTCTTTTCCAACTGGGTGAGGGAGCAAACGTTCAAGCATTACAGAATCAATTCGGTTGTAAAACGACATCAGCAAAATAAGCAGTGCATAGGGGTACGATTTCTTTAAAAATACCCGAAAGAAAGAAAGGTCGAACCGCACTTTTATACGCCCCGATTTTGCAAGCACGACAATAAAAGTAGTTAATGCAGTCAGCACGTAAGCAATGGTTTGAACATAAACATACCAATTGATTGAAAACCGGATGTTTGTCCAGGAAGTAAACAGTAGAATGCTACAAATAACGAGCATAATACTTCGGTCTAAAACCGATATCAAACTATCGGTGCGGAAGAGGTGCAAAGCACTTAAATTAGACCTTAGGTACAGTGTGAATGAAATCAGGAACTGGTTAAAGATTAAAAAGAAAAGCAGGTGAAACTGGATCTTGTTGTACCCGATAATAGCCGCAATTCCTAAACTGAAAATGGCATAAACAAAAGCCAAAAGAAGCTTCAATCCGATGATATTGGAAAGATGCTTAGGCAGCAAAAAGTTATGTTGTGCAATGTTGCGATTGTTGTAATTGGTAATTCCAACATCGAGCAAAATATTAAGCAACATGGAGAAGTTGAATAATGCAAAATAAAGACCGAAAGTTTCATCGCCAACGGTGTTTTGAACTGTCCTGTCAATCCCAAAAATCCAGATTGGTTTTATCAGCAGATTCAGGAAAAGTAATAATATTAGGTTGGTTACAAATTTACGTTTCAAAACACCTTGCTTCTTGAATTGTACCTAGAATTTGAACGCTTAAAAGTAACAAATATTTGATCAGACTTTGTACATTTACGAAAAATCGACAGCACTTATGGTTATTGCCGTAAATACTCGTTTGTTATTAAAAGGGAAGCTTGAAGGAATAGGTTGGTTTACTTATGAAACGCTAAAACGGATGACGATTAATCATCCCGAGCATGAGTTTATTTTTATATTCGACAGGCCGTATAGCAAAGATTATGTTTTTGCCGAGAATGTTACTCCGGTTGTTGTTGGGCCACCAACGCGTCACCCGGTGTTGTGGTATCTGTGGTTTGAATACCAGATACCAAAGATTCTAAAGAAATACAAAGCGGATCTTTTTCTATCGCCCGACGGTTATCTCTCGCAGCGTACCAAAGTACCACAGCTTGGAGTTATTCACGATATTAACTTTGTACATCGACCGGATGATCTTCCCTGGTTAAAAGCGAAATATTACAACCATTATTTCCCGCGATTTGCTCAATTGGCAAAACGAATTGCAACGGTTTCGTTTTACTCAAAAGAAGATATTACCCGTTCGTTTAAAGTTGATTACGACAAAATTGATGTGGTGTACGATGGAATAAACCAGATTTTTGAGCCCATTTCAGACGAAGAAAAAGTGAAAGTACGTTCTATGTTTACAAAGGGAGCTGAATATTTCTTGTTTGTGGGCGCCTTACATCCACGCAAAAATGTCTGTGGATTGTTAAAAGCTTTTGATGCGTTTAAAAGTGTGTATAACGATGAAACAAAACTGGTGGTTGTTGGGGGCGAAATGCATAAAACAGGTGAAATTTTTGAAACCTTTGAAAATATGCGACATAAAGATGATGTAGTGTTTACAGGTCGTGTTTCAACGGCTGACCTGCATGATATTTTTGGGGCAGCATTGGCGCTTACATTTGTTCCGTTCTTCGAAGGTTTTGGCATCCCGATCGTTGAGGCGATGAGCGCTGGAATCCCGGTAATATGTTCCAATACCACATCTATTCCTGAAGTTGGAGGTAACGCAGTTCTTTACGCTGATCCGTTGAAGATCGATCAGATTACTGATGCAATGATTAGGATTAGAAAGGACGATGCTTTACGTGGCAAACTCGTGGAAAAAGGTTTTATCCAGAAAAATAAATTTAGTTGGGATGAAACGGCACGCTTGCTTTGGATGAGTGTGGAGAAATCGCTTCAGTGAGCAGTTTGCAGTCACAGTTTTCAGATTTACAATTCAGCAATTTAAAAGTTTTACAATTTGGCCGTTTATATGGATAAACAGAAACTACTTCCTTTTTATAATAAAAATACAATAGAAGCCGGTTGCGACGAGGCGGGGCGCGGTTGTTTGGCAGGGCCCGTATTTGCTGCTGCGGTAATTCTTCCGGCAGACTTTGAGAATGAGCTGCTGAACGATTCAAAAAAACTGACCGAAAAACAACGTTATCAGCTACGTCCGATTGTTGAAGAACAAGCTGTGGCATGGGCAGTAGTAGCTGTTGACAACAACGAAATTGATGAGGTGGATATTCTGAATGCTTCTTTCTTGGCCATGAACAGGGCGGTTGAAAAGCTTGATACGAATCCGGAGCATTTGCTGATCGATGGTAACCGGTTCCGGACGAAAAGCAAAATTCCCTACACCTGCATGATAAAGGGCGACGGACGATTTTATTCCATTGCTGCGGCATCAATTTTGGCAAAAACCTATCGCGATGATTATATGGCAAAAATCCATGAGGAATTTCCACAATTCGACTGGAACAAAAACAAAGGATATCCTACAAAAGCACATCGCGCTGCCATAAAAAAACATGGCCCAACTAAGTATCATCGAATGACTTTTCGCTTGTTGGATGAACAACTTTCGCTTGATTTATAGTTGATTGCAGAACTTTTGCTTCGTTCACGCTAGTGATAGTCTGACTCAGAGTCATACTATCACTTTAATTTCAAAAAATATTTTAACCCTCAGGCAACGTTTTGGATATTCCTTGCATTTTAAAGTTGAAAGCAAACAAATTAAGTGCAACTCGAAAAGATAATTCATAAAGTAAAAAAGGGCGACCGGCGAGCTCAAAAGCTGCTGTTCGATAAATATGTCGACAGGTTGTTTGTTGTTGCACGGCGCTATGCTGTTAATGAAGAGTTGGCAGAGGAGGCACTTTTTCAGGCTTTTATGAAGATTTACACCAAGTTGCCTGATTTTGAATACATCAATGAGCCGGCATTGGTGGGATGGTTAACACGCATTGTTGTTAACCAAACCCTGATGGACAGGCGCAAAGAACTGAGCACGCTTTATAAAGTGGAAACGTTGGATGAAGAACGACACGATGCCGCCAGTTTTGAAGAAATGGATGACGGAGCGCTGCTGGAGCTGGTAAACGATTTGCCGGATGGATACCGAACCGTGTTTTTAATGAATGCTGTTGATGGTTACGCACATAACGAGATTGCCCAAGTGTTGGGAATTTCGGAGAGCACATCGCGGTCGCAATTTTTTAAAGCACGCAAATTTTTACAAAAAAAACTCGCACAGGATTATGGACAATCTGGAACATAGGATAAAAAAGGCTTTCGACACAAGCGATAGAAAAACATCGTTCGTCGGAAAGGAGCAGATGTGGGACCGGCTCGATTCCGAGTTTCACGGAAGAAAAGGAGTGGCTGCATTCTGGAGAATTGCTGCGGTTTTTCTGGGTTTATTGCTAACGCTGGGCGTTGTAGCTTCGTTAAACAACCGGGCAGATCAACGGGCTGAAATGAAAAATGTAAAGCACGAAATTACGCGATTGCAACTATTGGTCGATTCCCTGCAAACTATGCCAACACAAGTAAGAACCGAGGTTCAAGTGGTTGAAAAGGAAAAAGTGGTTTACCGCGACAGAGTGGTGGAAAACAAAGTTACGGATGAAACAATTAAATGGCAGCAGAATTATCAGCAGGTCATGGATTCATTACAAACATTGCAAAATAAAAATGCGGCCTATCAAATCGAAATTGAGACATTGAATGAAGAACTACTCGCTTTAAAAAATCAGGCCGAACCAGAAAGTACAGAGCCTTCTCAACCTGCAAATCCTTTTGAACTAAAAAGCGAGCGTGTAGAGTTGGGCCCTCAGCAAAAGCCATCGGTAAAATCGCCTGAGATGGAAATGAAAGTCTTCCAAAAAAACTTTATCGAGAACCGGAATAACCTCAACAGTACAATATTCAAAAAGTAAACAACAATTATCAATAAAAGACCATGAAAACAATTATTTCAATTTTTCTTTTTCTTAGCCTGACGCTTTCTGCATCGGCCATGGATGGCTATTTTAAAGCCGACACCGTGCGCTACAAATTTGACAAGATGCTGATTGAGGTGGCCAGCACCGATGCGCTGAAAAAAACACCACACAAAATGAGCATGCAGGGCAGGGTAGAGCAGATTCAAAAGGTGCTTGCCGAAATGACCGTTGTTCCGCCGGCCGATGATGAAATGATCACCATTGCATTTCGCGATCAGGGCGAAGATATGTGGGTTTGGAATTTCAAAGAGATTGAACTGTCGCGTAGCAAACGAAACACTAAAAGCCTGGTGGTTTTCGACGATGGAACTACTTTTGAAAAAGACTTTGGCCGCTACTGTATTTTCTTTTCTTATCGTGCCATGGAAATGAAAATCTATGTCGATGATCTGGAGGATCTTGACTTTTTCCTCTCTGAGGAATTTGATAAGAAAGTACAACAATCTGAAGATTTCCTGAAAAAAGAATTTGGCGAGAATTACAAGAAAGGGATTATTGCCTGGCTCGATTTACGTGGCAATGAAGTGAAAGCTAATTATCAGAACAACAGTAAAAATCTTGATATGCTTATCATTTCAGGAGGAATCGGGTCGGGATGGATAAAGAATACTTTTGTTTCCGATATTAATTTCCGACTGGGTGTATCCTTTAGTAAGAAAGGTGTATTCAGGAATCTGTATGCTGTTGATTACAACATGATGTACGATTTTTCAGAGTCGAACGACAACAAATTCTTTGAACTTAATCACTTTGTATCACTGGCCTGGGAACACAACTTTTCGGATGTTACCGGCCAGGATAAATGGTATGGATTTTCAGTGGGTTACCTGGTGAAACGTAATAACGACTTTTTTAAGGATAACACTTTTAGAGTTTCTGTAAACAAGAAGATCAACAATACATTTATGATTAAACCTGAACTTTATTTTAACGACTTCTTTAAAAATGTATATCCGGGCATCCGTTTGTCGGTGGCATTTTAAAAAACAAAAAACAACAAATGAAGGGGTGATCGATGGTCACCCTTTTTATGATGCAATATTTTCGCCCACTTTAACGGTGGTTTCCAAGCCTTTTTTTGTGTTTTCAATCAGATCGGCAGCAAACGTAATCGTTCCTTTTTCGAAAAGTAAAACCAGTGTTGATCCGCCAAAAGCAAAGTAACCTTTTTCATCTCCTTTATTCACGGAGGTGTGTGCCTGGTATGTTTGGATAATACTTCCAACCATGGTAGCACCCACATCAACAATTAGAATCTCGCCATAAGAATCAGTTGAAAGCGTACAATATTCGCGTTTGTTCTCACAAAAGGTTTTCAGGCTTCTACGCAATGCCAACGGCGAAACTGAATAATAGTGGCCATTAATTTTAACTGATTCAGAAGCTTTTCCTGATGCAGGGAAATGGTAGCGGTGATAATCAGCCGGGGCCAAACGAACAATGGCCATCGCTCCTGTTTCGTATTTTTTTGCCAGACTTTCATCGCCAAGGAAAGTCTGCAGGTTAAATTCAGAACCTTTTATAAAAAACGATGGGATATCGTTCATCGATTGGAAGGCCAGAATTTTACCATCTGCCGGGGAAACAACGCCTTCTTCCACTGGCCGAACCTCCGGTTTTAGTTTGCGATAAAAAAACTCATTAAAGGTTTTGTAATGCTTAATATCGCTGAATTCGCATTCGTTTAAATTAATACGGTGCTCGTTTACAAATTCAGGAATACGTTTTGCCGAAAGCCTGGAGTCCATGTACCAGCCTCCCATTGACGAAACAATTTTGCGTTTTACCAACAAGTTCAGAGCCGCTTTTCCGGTTGCCGATGTGTACAACCATTTCAGCATTCCTTCGCCGGGAACATTTTCGGACTGAATTTCCCCACTTGCTCTTTCAATATATTTTATAGTTTCCATTTTGGTATCCGGCTCAACTTCTTTTTGGCAGGAAATAATTGCCAGGAAAAGTAAAACCAAATTAATGTATTTCATCAAAACTATTCCGGATTATAGCCAACATCATCCAATAACTGTGGTTGCATTGAGGCTTCAACTGCCAGCTCATCGCAACGTTCGTTTAGCGGATTATTGGCATGACCTTTCACCCATACAAACTTAACCACGTGCTTTTTATAGATTTCAAGAAAACGCATCCAAAGATCGGCATTTTTTTTGCCTTTAAAACGCTTTTTCACCCAATTAAAAACCCAGCCTTTGGTTACTGCATCAGCAACGTATTTCGAGTCGGTATAAATGGTAACATCACTGCCTTCAATTTTTAGCGACTCCAACGCCACAATTACCGCCAGCAACTCCATCCGGTTGTTGGTGGTTAGTTTATATCCTTCCGATAGTTCTTTACGGTGAGGTCCCGAAAGCAGCACAATTCCATATCCTCCGTTTCCCGGATTTCCGCGTGCTGCACCATCGGTGTATATCGTAATTTTTGGACGAGCCATTTGTTGATTTGTATTTTGCTTACAAAATAGGGAGTATTATTCTAAATAAGCAAACATTGTTTTGGGATTAGGCATTCAAAAAACGGAGAATCGAACATCTGAACCGAAACTCTTTTTTTTATCGTCATGCTGAACTTGTTTCAGCATCTTTTATCATAGAAAAGACCCTGAACTAAATTCAGGGTGACGTTCGATTTAAGAAACATAGTAGACAATTACAAACAAAAAACCCCGCCAATAAATGACGAGGTTTTCGTTTAATATCGTTAGCTCGCTTAGCGAACAATTGTCATTTCATCAATCAGATTTTGTGCACCGGCATAAATATCAACTACCCAAAGCACAAAGCGGATGTCGACATTAATACAGCGTTGCAGGTTTTCTTCAAAATCAAGGTCGCCACTCATTGCTTCCCAGTTTCCGTCGAATGCAATACCGATCAGCTCGCCTTTTCCGTTAATAACAGGACTTCCTGAGTTTCCACCGGTAATATCGTTGTCGGTAATAAAACAGGCACGAAGTTTACCATCTTCATCTGCATACTGTCCGAAGTTTTCATCCAACAGCAGTTCTTTCATGCGGGCAGGAACGTCAAACTCATAATCACCGGGAATTTCTTTTTCCAGGTAACCATCAGTAGTGGTGTAATATTTATAGGTTACTCCATCGCGAGGATCGTAAGGCATTACAGTTCCATAGGTTAAACGCATGGTTGAGTTGGCATCAGGATAGAATTTCTTGTCGGGTTGCATTTCCATTAAACCGGCAACAAATAACCTTCTGCCTTTTAATAACTTCTCGTTTCCTTGTTGCAGTGTCATTGAAACGGAGCGGTACATATCAAAAATGTTAACTGCTGCCTGAAAAATCATATCTTTTTTCAATACTTTTAATGAAGGATTCTCGAGGAAAGCAGCCAGTTCTTCTTTATTATCGAAAATTGTTTTCTGGAACATTTTCGAAGTGTACTTTTCGTAATCACCTTTGTACTTGATTTGGATTTCGGAGAAGAATGAAGGGTAATATTTTGAAGCGTTGTTTTCCGCGTAGATTTTCATCAGTGCTGCAACTAGTTTTTCGTCGGTTGCGGCATCGTAATCTTTAAAATAACCATCCAATGTGCTTTCAAGTCTTGCTGCAAAGGCTTCTATTCTGTCTTTATTTTCATCCGGTTTCTCCAACAAATCAGCCAGTTGATTTGCACGGTAGGCGAACATAAATATTTCAGGTCCGCGCAATAGTGCTTCAGCGGCATATTCCATTGCTTTTTCAGCCTCAACATCTTGGTACGATTCTTCGATAAGCGGAAGTGCTTCTCCGTATTTTGCTTTTCTGTCGGTACTGGCATTTACCCAATTGGTAAATTGATTTTCCAACTCTTGCTTTTGTGCAATGATTCCAAGTTTTGTTAAGGCTTCGTTTTGACCGATTGCGTTTTTGTAATAGTTGGCACTACGTGCGTGTTTCGATGCATATTGAATTTTTGCTTTTTGGCTGGTAGCCATGTAATCGGCAATAATATCCAGTTTTTTCTCGCGAACTACAATGCGCGCAGTGTTGGTTACTTTCATGGTGTAATCAATACCCCACGATGTTTTGTAACGGTTGGTGCTTCCCGGGTAACCAAATACCATTGCAAAGTCGTTCTCTTTAACGCCTTTTAATGAAATAGGCAAGTGGTGCTTTGGCTGATAAGGAACATTGTCTTCCGAATATTCTGCCGGTGTTCCGTCGGGTGCGCAATAAACGCGAAACATTGAAAAATCGTTGGTATGGCGTGGCCACATCCAGTTGTCGGTGTCGCCACCAAATTTACCCAGTGCCTGTGGTGGAGCACCTACCAAACGTACATCTTTAAACGTTTCGGTAACAAACAGGAAATACTGGTTCGCTTTAAAAAAGTCTCTGATGTATACTTCGTAATGGGTGTCGCCTTTGGCTTCTCTTTCCAACTGGCGGGTAACTTCATCAATTTTTTTCGAACGTTCACTCTCAGTCATTTCATCTGTTACATCAGCCAAAACTTTGTCTGTAACATCCTCAACCGATATAAGGAAAGTAACTGTTTTCCCGGGGTTTGGAAGTTCTTCTTCTTTCGACATGGCCCAAAAACCATCTTGCAGGTAATCGTGTTCAACACTCGAATGCTGCTGAATTTCGCCAAAACCACAGTGGTGGTTGGTTAAAAGCAAACCATCTTTTGAGATTACTTCTGCGGTACATGATCCGCGATCAAGTGCCACAATTGCATCTTTCAGGCTCGATTGATTAATGCTGTAAATATCTTCAGCACTCAATTCGCAGCCCATATCTTGCATGGTGTTAATGTTCAGTTTGTGAATAAGTGACGGGAGCCACATTCCCTCCTTCGCAACTGCCGAACCAATTATGAAGATGGTTAGCAGCAGTATCAAATTTAATTTTCTCATCATTATATATTCCTTAATTCAAAATGTTGTGCAAATATAGTTTTTCCAAAATCTTATAACGTGATTTTTATCTCATTTGTCAGGTATGTTTAAATGATAGAATACCTCTTTAAACGTGACAAAGAAGAGCATAATCTTTATTTTCCTGTAATTTTTGGTCCGGTTTTACACATTCGTATTTATTTAGCAGTATGAATTACACGAATAACACTATATTGAAAATAAAAAATTGATATGAGCCGATTTACAAGAATTATTATGTGGGTTTTGCTGTGGGGAGCACTATTTGTAGCCATTGCCTATTTTTTGCCGAAAACTGTTACCGTTGAGCGTAGTGCTGATATTCAGGCTCCGGTAAAAACGGTTTATGCACAAATCGTTGACCTGCATCAATGGGATCATTGGTCGCCATGGAAGCGAATGAATGATGACATAAGTGTGGAGTATAAAAACCATGGAGTTGGACTGGGTGGAGGTTATACTCTTACAAGTAAATCGAAAGAAGAAAGTGGTGCCACCATAGAAATTACCGAGGCCAAAGCTTTTGAAAAAATTTCGGTAGTGCTTGATTTTAAGGATCGTGGCGAAGCTTTTAGTAGCTTCCTTTTGACAGAACAGGATGATGAAACGGTTATAACCTGGACACTTATTTACGATGTGGGGAATAATCCATTTGCACGGTGGATAGGACTACTCATGAAAAAAAGTATGGCAACCGATTTTGATAATGGATTGGTGAAACTGAAAGCACTTTGCCAGGTAATTGAAAAAGAAAGTGCATATGTGATATTACTGGATGAAGTTGAAGAAATGAATTACGCAGGAATTCGAGAAACAGTTCCGTTTATTGAAGTAAGCAGGGAAATGAGTGAGATGTACGGAGAAATCAGCAGATTTTTGGCACAGAAGGAAACTGAAATGGCCGGAATGCCTTTTGCTATGTATCACCTGATGGATGAAGAAAATATTGATTTTGAATGCGGCATTCCAATCCAAGAAAATATTGAAGGAAATGCAACAGTAAAAGTGGCAACTTTTCCGACCAGCACTTGTGCCTGTCTCGATTTTTATGGCGATTACAGCAACTTGCAGGAAGGACATTTAGCCATGCAAAAATGGATGGAAGCACACGGATTTAATCTTTCCAGTGCTCCAATGGAATTTTACCTCACCGATCCGCTGCAGGAAACAGATCCGGCAAACTGGTTAACACGCATTTGTTATCCGGTTGAAAAATAATACGATAGGTTAAAAATCTCTAAACAACAGGGTCATGTCTCAATTCTTGCTAAATTTGTAGCCTTAAAATTTTTAGGGGTGGAAGAGAAGAAGTTTTTTGATAAACTAAAAAATCAATACCGGTTAATAATTTACAACGATACTACGTTTCAGTCGGTGTGGAGCATGAAACTATCGCGATTGAAGGTATTTACTGTAACCAGTTTAACCTCAGCAATTTTGGTTATACTGGTTATTTTGTTGATTGCCACAACTGGATTGCGCGAGTATATTCCTGGTTATCCAAAAGCGGAGTACCGCCAAATGTTGGTACGTAATGCTTTGGTTGTTGATTCGCTGGAACAGGAACTGGCAAAACGCGATCAGTTTTTCAGAGGTATACAGGCAATTATGGCAGGTGAAGTACCGGAAGATGATCTGTCGTCGCCAACCGACCTGGACAATGAAGAAGTGGAGTTTAAGGAATATAATCACGATTCTGTTTTTCAGGACAAGCTTTTGGCAGAACAGCTTAGTCTTTCAATCCGTAATGATAATCCCGATGTTACCCAGCTAAGCCAGGTTCATTTTTTTGTTCCGCTGAAAGGTGTTGTTTCTGAACACTTTCAAAATACACCCGATCATTTTGGTATTGATCTGGTAAGTGAACCCAATGCGCGAATTTCATCGGTGCTCGACGGAACAGTAATATTTGCAGGCTGGACACTTGAAACGGGTTACGTTGCTTACATTCAGCACGAAGCAAACCTGGTTTCGGTGTATAAACACAATGCTGAGTTATTAAAAAAGACAGGACAACAGGTTAAGGCGGGCGAAGCAATCGCAATAATTGGAAATACCGGAGAATTATCAAGTGGGCCGCATTTGCATTTTGAGTTGTGGTACAACGGAAAAGCACTTAATCCGGAACAGTACATTGACTTTTAAGATGAAGAAAAGAATAGCAATTCTGGGATCTACCGGATCTATAGGAACACAGGCACTCGAGGTGATTGAGCAAAATTCGGATTTGTTTGAAGTTGAGGTTTTAACGGCAAATAACAGTGTGGAGTTGCTCATTCAGCAAGCCAAAAAATTTCAGCCCAATGTTGTGGTTATCGCCAATAAAGGCAACTACCGATTAGTTTCTGATGCCCTTGAAGATGAAGATATAAAGGTATACGCCGGTGAAGAGGCCTTAAACCAGGTGGTTGAAATGGATACCATTGATTTAGTGCTTACTGCAATGGTGGGTTATTCAGGATTGATCCCAACCCATAACGCTGTAAAAGCCGGGAAACCAATTGCGTTGGCAAATAAAGAAACGCTGGTTGTTGCCGGCGAGATTATTACCAAAGCCGCTCGCGAAAAGCAGGTTGATTTGTTGCCCGTTGATTCAGAACACTCAGCCATTTTTCAATGCTTGGTTGGTGAATTTATGAATCCGGTTGAAAAGATTTACCTCACTTGTTCGGGAGGACCATTCAGAGGGAAAACACTTGAAGAATTGCAGCATGTTACTGTCGACGATGCTTTGGACCATCCAAACTGGGATATGGGTGCAAAAATTACGATTGATTCGGCAACGCTTATGAACAAAGGATTCGAGGTAATTGAAGCGCATTGGCTTTTTGGTTTACCCGCTTCAAAAATCGACGTTATTGTGCATCCCGAGTCTATCATCCATTCGATCGTACAATTTGAGGACGGGTCGATGAAAGCACAAATGGGATTGCCCGATATGAAGCTGCCCATTCAATATGCCATAGGATTTCCCAACCGAATTGCAAATAACTTCCCACGGTTCAACTTTTTAGATTACCCAACTTTACATTTTGAACAGCCAAATACAGAAATTTTTCGTAACCTTGCACTCTCTTTTGCGGCAATGGAAAAAGGCGGAAACATGCCCTGTATCCTGAATGCTGCCAATGAGATAGTTGTTGAGGCATTTTTGAAGCGAAAAATTAAGTTTTTGGATATGCCGGAATTTATTGAACAAGCCATGGATAAGGTTGATTTTATTACTCAACCTACACTCAATGATTTAATTGAGACGAATAACGAAACAAGAACGGTGGCACAGTTGTTAACAGAAAACAAAATTTAGAAAGATTTAATGGAGTCGATTTTAATTAAAACAGCGCAATTACTTTTAAGCTTATCAATATTAGTGGTTTTACACGAGGCGGGACACTTTATGTTTGCCCGGCTTTTCAAAACCCGGGTAGAAAAATTTTACCTCTTTTTTAATCCATGGTTCTCGCTTTTCAAAATAAAAAAAGGCGAAACAGAATATGGAATTGGCTGGTTACCATTGGGAGGATATGTGAAAATTTCGGGGATGATCGATGAGTCGATGGACAAGGAAGCGATGAAACTACCGCCGCAACCCTGGGAATTTAGGGCAAAACCGGCATGGCAGCGTTTGCTGATTATGGTAGGTGGTGTGTTAATGAATTTCCTGTTTGCAATGGTAATTTACATTGGAGTGCTTTATGCATGGGGCGAACAATATCTGCCAACCGAGAATGTAAAATACGGAGTTGTTGTTAATGAAACAGGAGAGCAGATCGGATTTAAAACCGGTGATAAAATTCTTACCGTTGATAACCAATACATCGAGCAATTCAGCAAAATTGTACCGACCATAGTTTTAGATGGTGCTAAAACGGTGCAGGTTGAGCGCGATGGACAAAAGGTTGATGTGGAGATTACCGGAGAAGATCTCGCGCTATTACTAAAGAGCAAAGGTATTTGGGAAGAGCGTATTCCTTATGACATTAACATTGGCCGACTGGCGAAAGATTTGCCTGCACAGCAAGCAGGTATGGAAGTTGGTGATGTTTTGGGAGATGTTGATGGAAAATCATTCGACTACTACGATGAGTTTACCAATTATTTGGAGTCAAAGGAGGGTCAGGAAATTACGATCGATATTACCCGTGATGGTCAGAATATGACTAAAACGCTGACGATAAACGAAGATGGTAAAATGGGTTTTAACGCTTCACTTAACAATCCTGAAGTTTTTGAATTTAAAACAATCAAATACGGCTTTTTCGAGTCTATTCCGGCAGGTATAGATCGTGGAGTTCAAACCACCGGAAATTACCTGAAGCAGTTTAAATTGTTCTTTAAAAAAGAAACAAAAGCATACGAATCGTTGGGAGGATTTGCTACCATCGGAAATATTTTCTCTTCATCATGGGATTGGGCGCATTTCTGGAATATGACAGCGTTTATTTCTATTATCCTGGCCATTATGAACCTTTTGCCAATTCCTGCACTGGATGGCGGACACGTAATGTTTTTATTTGGCGAAATGATTACCGGACGCAAACCGGGAGAGAAATTTTTGGAGTATGCACAAATTGCCGGAATGGTATTACTTTTGGCACTGGTACTTTATGCCAATGCCAACGATATAATAAAAATGATTAACGGCACATTTTAATGAAAAAAAACTATTTTTGTCGTGGAACCAATTAACTTATTAGATATGAATTTATTTGTAGTAGCAGGATTTATCGGACCTCAGGAAATAATAATCATCTTAATAATTGTTTTACTTCTTTTTGGTGGTCGTAAAATTCCGGAGTTGATGAAAGGACTTGGAAAAGGAATGAAGGAATTTAAAGAAGCAACAAAAGAAGATGAGGCTGAGGATAAAAAACCGGAAAGCGAAAAAATCGAGAAGTAATTAATATCGAAATAGATATTACAAATCCCGTTCTGTTTAACAGTTACGGGATTTTTTGTCTTTTTATGGATCGCCTATTAAATCTTCCATATTGCAGTATAACAGTCTGGTAAGGTTTTTGTATTATGTAGAAGAAATCCAAAAAAACAGATTATATGAAACGTATTAACCACCTTGTTTTTTTATTTTTCGTTGCCGCAATTTTTGCCGGCTGCGGTTCAGATTCAACTGTGATGTACAAAAATATTACTGGAAAAGCCGGTGAATTGGTTGTCGTTATTTCAAAAGAATCGTGGGATGGGGCACCCGGAAAAATTGTTCGAGAAAGCCTGGCTCAGTCTCATATCGGATTACCACAAGACGAACCTCTTTTCGATTTGATTGATGTGCCGCACGATGCCTTTAAAGATATTTTCAGATCCACCCGAAACATTGTGCAAACTACCATATCATCAAATGTAGATAAAAGTGGAATTCAATTTACCGACGATGTATGGGCATATCCGCAGGCTACAGTTCAGATTAAGGCTAAAAACGCCGACGAGTTTGTTAAAATCTTTGATGAAAACAAAGAAAAAATAATATCGTATTTTGTACAAGCTGAGAAAGAACGTATTACCATGAATTATAAAAACACCTATGAAAAGGCCGTTTTTAATACGCTTAATACCGAGTTTGGAGTAACGATGAAAGTGCCACCGGGCTTTCGGATAATGGAAAATGAGAAAGACTTTTTATGGGTACAGTATGATACACCTGAGATTACCCAGGGAATTGTTATTTACACTTACCCATACGTTTCAGATAGCGCCTTTACCGTTAGTTATCAATTGCCAATTCGCGATAGTTTACTGAAAAAATATGTTCCCGGTCCAACTGATGGAAGTTACATGTCGACCGAGAAGCGTCTCGATCAAATTAATAATGTAATTAAACACAATGGTAATTATGCATCCGAAATGCGTGGTTTGTGGCGTGTTGAAAATGATTTTATGGGGGGACCCTACATTTCGCTTTCAGAATTGGATGCTTCGAATCAGCGGGTTATTAATGCGTTCGGTTTCGTATATGCACCAAGTAAAGATAAACGAAACTTTTTGCGCCAGGTAGAAGCAATGATTTATTCGCTTAAACAAAATAACCAGGCGGATAATGATAAATTGAATCAGCAGGATGTTGAAATACAAGTGGAAGGATAAAGCATAAATTAAGTGTACAATAAAAAAAGCAGGCTGGACAATCAATTTCCAGCCTGCTTTTTTAATATCTTTTTGTTGTTACCTTCTTAGAATGCAGCTTTTACTATCTCACTCACATTATCCGAAATACCATAAGTATAAATGTGTAACGATGGTACGTTGTGTGCAACCAGATCTTTCGACTGGTAAATGGCCCATTCGGTTCCTACACGTCGTGCATCCTCGTTGTTTTTACATTTTGCCAGCTCTTTTGATAAATCCTGAGGCAAATCAATGCTGAATATTTTTGGAAGCACCGTAAGCTGATTTTTCAGGTTAATAGGTTTAATTCCCGGAATGATTGGAACGGTGATTCCAATTGCACGGCATTTATCTACAAAATCGTAATAAACCTGGTTATCAAAAAACATTTGCGTGACAATATAATCAGCACCTTCGTCCACTTTTTGTTTTAGATAATCCATGTCTTGTGCCATGTTTGGCGCCTCAAAATGCTTCTCAGGGTAGCCTGCAACTCCAATACAAAAATCAAGTGGTTTATTATTTTTCAGGTCCTCTTCCAGGTATTTCCCTTTTCCAAGGTCTTTAATTTGTTTCACTAACTCGTTGGCATTGGAGTGACCGTTTTGTGTTGGTGTAAAAACATGCTGACTTTTTACTCCGTCGCCACGCAACGCCAAAACGTTGTCGATTCCTAAAAAGTTAAGATCGATCAGTACGTGCTCGGTTTCACTTTTTGTAAAGCCTCCACACAAAATATGTGGTACTACCGGAATGCCGTATTTGTGCTGGATTGCAGCGGCAATAGCCACCGTGCCCGGACGTTTACGCACCGTTTGTTTTACAATACTTCCATCGGGAAGTTCTTTAAATTCAACTTCGTCGCGGTGGGTGGTAATGTTAATGTATTTTGGATCAAACTCAGTTAAGCTTTCAATCGTTTTATGCAGGCGCGACACATCGTTGCCTTTTAATGGAGGCAGGAGTTCAAAAGAAAACACGGTTTTCTTTGCCTGATTTATAGTGTCAATAACTTTCATGTGGTTTTCGTCTGTTTTGCTTCTGCAAATTTAACAATTTCGTACCTGTTCGTCTGAATAAATCGCAAATTGAAAAATAAATGACAGTTTTTTAAAATGAATTCAATTGTTTATTTGTAATTCAGATTGGTAGGTAAAAACTTCTCGACAAATTCTACCGATTCGTTTTTACGATGTGCATAATCTTCAACCTGGTCTTTACCGATCTTTTCGAGACTGAAATAACGCGATTCAGGACGCACAAAATACTGTCCTGAAACCGATGCGTTCGGATACATCGCAAAATGCTCCGTTAACGAAATTCCAATCTTTTCAGCGTCGATCAGTTTGAACAAATTCTCTTTTTCAGAGTGCTCCGGACAAGCCGGGTAGCCCAACGCCGGACGAATTCCCTGGTATTTAATTTTCAGAATATCGTCGAGCGACAGATTTTCATCAGGCACGTATCCCCAGTAATTCTTACGAATTTCAAGGTGCAACAGTTCTGCAAAAGCTTCGCTCAATCGGTCGGCCAGTGCTTCCACCATTATCGCTTTATAATCGTTATGCTCTTCGCGAAACTGTTTGGTCCATTTCTCAATACCGATACCGGCAGTTGTTGCAAAACCTCCGCAATAATCAACTTTGCCCGATTCTTTTGGTGCCACAAAATCGGCCAGACCGAAATTCGCGACACCTTCTTTCTTCTTCTCCTGCTGGCGAAGGTGATAGAAACGCCCGATCTCTTTTTCGCACGATTCATCTTCGTAAAGAACCACGTCGTCGCCATCCGATTGTGCCGGCCAGATTCCAAAAGCAGCATTGGCCTGCAGCATTTTTTTCTCTATAATTTCATCGAGGAATTCATTCCCTTCTTTAAATAGTTTCTTTGCTTCTTCGCCCTGTTTTTCATCAGCCAGAATTTGCGGGTAGTGCCCTTTTAGTCCCCAGGTAATAAAGAAGAAAGTCCAGTCGATGTAATTTCTCAGTTCTTCCAACGGGAAGTCGATCAAATGTTTTACTCCGGTGAAATTCGGTTTATAAATTGGTGTGTTGTTCCAATCGATCGGGAATTTATTCTCACGTGCTTTTTCAAGACTTAAGTATTCTTTTTCTTTTCTTTTTCCCTGAAATTCACGGATTTGAGCGTACTCTGCATCGAGGTTCTCAATGAATTTTTCATTCTTTGAAATAAGGTTCGAAACCACATTAACCGCCAGCGAAGCATCTTTTACATGAACCACCGGAGCTGAATATTCAGGTGCAATTTTAACTGCAGTGTGAATTTTTGAAGTGGTTGCACCGCCGATCATTACCGGGATATGCATTTTGCGGCGTTCCATTTCTTTGGCAATCTCCACCATAATTTCCAGCGATGGAGTAATCAAGCCACTCAGGCCGATAACATCCACCTTGTTTTTAATGGCTTCATCCAAAATCTTCTCCGTTGGAACCATAACACCCAAATCGATTATCTCGTAGTTGTTACAGCCCAAAACCACACCAACAATGTTTTTGCCAATGTCGTGTACGTCGCCTTTTACCGTGGCCATCAGTACTTTTTTCTGCGATGTGCTGTTCTTAAATTTTGCCTTATCCGCTTCAATATATGGCAGCAAATAAGCCACTGCTTTTTTCATTACGCGGGCCGATTTGATTACCTGTGGAAGGAACATTTTTCCCGCTCCAAACAACTCACCAACAACGTTCATTCCGTCCATTAATGGACCTTCGATAATATTCAGTGCAGGCGAATATTTTTCAATGGCTTCAGCCATATCTTCGTCAACAAATTCAGGCAATCCTTTTACCAAAGCGTGCCCAATCCGTTCCTCAAGTGGCAACTCGCGCCATTCATCTTTCTTCTCCTCTTTTTTCGAAGTCGACTTCAGGTTTTCAGCAAACTCAAGCAAGCGTTCCGTTGCATCAGGTCTGCGATTTAATACCAGATCTTCAATCTTTTCAAGAAAGTCTTTTGGAATTTCATCATAAATCTGCAACATTCCGGGATTTACAATTCCCATGTCAAGCCCGGCTTTAATGGCATGAAACAGGAATACTGAGTGCATGGCTTCGCGCACCACATTGTTTCCGCGGAAAGCAAAAGAAACGTTACTAACCCCTGCACTAACTTTTGCCAGCGGAAGGTTTTCTTTTATCCATTTTACCGATTCGATGAACGAAACGGCGTAGTTGTTATGCTCTTCAATTCCGGTCCCGATGGTCAGCACATTCGGATCGAAAATGATATCCTGGGCAGGCAATCCAACTTTCTCGGTTAGAATTTTATAGGCACGGCTGCAAATTTCTTTGCGGCGTTCGGTATTGTCGGCCTGGCCTTTCTCATCAAAAGCCATAACGATAACCGCAGCACCGTAACGTTTTATTTTTTGTGCCTGTTCGATAAAAACTTTTTCACCTTCTTTTATACTTATGGAGTTCACGATGGCTTTGCCCTGTAAACATTTTAATCCGGCTTCGATCACGTTCCATTTCGATGAGTCGATCATAATTGGTAGCCTGGCAATATCGGGTTCGGCCATAATCAGGTTTAGGAAAGTCACCATTTCTTTTTCGGCGTCCAACATGGCGTCGTCCATATTTACGTCGATTACCTGTGCTCCATTTTCTACCTGATGGCGGGCAATCGTCAGCGCTTCCTCGTATTTTTCTTCACTGATGAGACGTGCAAATTTGCGCGATCCGGCAACGTTACAACGTTCTCCAATATTCAGGAAGTTGGTGTTTTCAGTAATGGTAACCGGCTCCAGTCCGCTAAGTTTTGTGTAAGTTGTGGCTTCGGCGCGGTGGTGCGGATTTGCTTTCGCAGCCATATCAGCAAAAGCTTTAATATGAGCAGGTGTTGTACCGCAGCAACCACCAATAATATTTACATAGTTATTGTCGAGATACTGTTTGATATGCCCGGCCATAATTTCCGGAGTTTCGTCGTACTCACCAAATTGGTTGGGTAGTCCGGCATTTGGATGTGCGCTGATGTGAAATGGTGCTTTTCCGGCCAGTTCTTTAATATACGGCTGAAGATCGGTAGCTCCCAACGAGCAGTTCAGTCCGACACTTAACAAATCGACATGTGAAACGGAATTCAGGAAAGCTTCCAGCGTTTGACCGGAAAGTGTGCGGCCACTTGCATCGGTTATAGTTCCTGAAACCATTAGCGGAATAGTTATTCCTTTTGCATCAAGAACTTCTTCGATGGCAAAAATTGCTGCCTTGCTGTTTAGCGTATCAAAAATAGTTTCGATTAACAGGAGATCAACACCTCCATCGATTAACGCTTCCACCTCTTCACGATAAGCTTGTTTTACTTCGTCGAATGAAATGGCACGATAACCGGGATCATTTACATCGGGCGAAAGTGACAATGTTTTGTTGGTTGGTCCGATTGATCCTGCAACGTAACGTGGTTTATCCGGATTGGCTTCTGTGTATTTGTCGGCCAGCTTTTTTGCAAGTTCAGCCGAAGCCTTATTCATTTTATAGACATACTCCTCTGCATTGTAATCGGCCTGCGAAATGCTGGTTGCATTAAACGTGTTGGTGCAAATTATATCTGCACCGGCTTCCAGATAAGCTTCATGGATTTCTGAAATAACATCAGGGCGGGTAAGCGACAACATGTCGTTGTTCCCTTTCTGATCGCTGGGGTGATCCTTCAACAATTCACCCCTGTAATCTGCCTCGTCCAGTTTATATTCCTGAATCAGAGAACCCATTGCTCCATCCAATACCAATACTCTCTTCTTGAGTTCTTCCCGTATGTCTCTTTTTACATTCATTTTTCTCTCTTTCAATTTCTTCGTAACCGTTGTTTCGTCTGATCTCCCCTTGAGGGGATAAAGGGGTGATTTTACACTTTTATTTCCTCGATGTAAAGTTCCAAAGATATCTTTACATTATGAATATTTTTTAGAATTTCCTGATTATGAAATCGTATAATATTATATCCCATTTCTTTTAAATCCTCTTCTCTCTTTTTATCCTTGCTTTTTTGAAAACGATGAATTGTTCCGTCCAGTTCTATTATCAGCTTCAGGTCTTTACAGAAAAAATCTACAATATAATTTCCTATTGGTCTTTGCCTTAAGAACGAATATCCTTTCAGTTGCTTTTGTTTTAAAACCTCATCCCACAAAACAACTTCTGCCAAAGTTGAGTTGTTACGAAGTTTTCTGGCATAATCTTTTAGATTCTTATTGTAGTTGTTATTTAAAAAATCTTCGTACATGGTTTTAGTTGTATTCTCATCCCCCTAACCCCCTTCAAAGGGGGAATTGAATATGCTGATTATATGAATTTTATTCATCGTTTGTTTCCTTCTACTTTAATATTTTTATTTCGTTATCGCCTTTAATCCCGATTTTGTCCTCACAGATGATTAATAACGATTGAATTTCCTGAAAGTTCTCGGCTTGTTTGATTACTTTCTCCACATGGTCGGGTGATTTTACTTTATTGCCAAATGCGGTTGCCAGTGCATCGGCCATAAGAATGTCGTTACATACCACTACTACGGCATCGGCTTTCCCATAACTTAACGAAAGGCCTACCGTTCCGGCCGAAGTGCAAATTCCCATCTTTTCATTATCAGCGGGAATTACCAGACCAATTCTTTCCGATAGGATCGATTCGCCGGCAAATACCGACAGCACCAATTCGTTTATTAAGGAAACGAAAATATCGCCGCCATTTTCCACCAGCAATTCGTTAATCGAAAAGTTGTTCAGCAATTCTTCGCCAATTTCGCGGGCAAACAAACCGGCCACTGCCGACATCGGACCAATTCCGGCTTTCTCTGCGGCAACCGCCATTTCTTTTGCTTCTTCGGGGGCAAAATCGGACGGTTGAAACGGTTTCAGGCTTTTCTTGAAAAACGGTTCTTTTTCGATGTAATCATCGAAAGTTTGGCGCAGCGTTTTCATTTTTGCCAAAGCCACTTCCTGCATCTCTTCTTTGTATGACGCCGGATCGATACCGATCCAAAGATCAGTTTCCAGGTGTTTTACTTCAAATCCCGAAAAGCGTTCGGTGTTAAACTGGCTGCGGTATGTACGTTCTTCAAAAATATTCATCGTTTTCCCAATTACGTCATGCTGAACTTGATTCAGCATCTTTTCAACGAGATTCCGAATCAAGTTCGGAATGACGGTTTTGAACAAAATTATCTAAAATCAATTTCAAACAAATTCAGCGGACAAGCCGGGATACAAAGTTCGCAAACCACACATTTGCTTTTGTCGAATTCCAGTTTCCACGACTGCTTATTCATGTTTAAAGCTCCGGCAAAACATACGGCGGTGCAGTTTCCGCAATCAATACATTTTTCTTCCTTCCAGCGAATTCGTTTATCCAGCGATTCGCAGGTAATTTTGTGGCTTCTAATGTATTCAACGCCTTTCTCAATATTTTCCTTTTTGCCCTGCAGTTCCAGCAAAAGACTTCCGCGTTTTCCGGGATAGACTTCTGCTTTCAGAATATTAATTCTGATATCGTAATCTTTCACCAGGTGGTAAGTAAAAGCTTTGTCGCCGCTATGCGGAGGAAAATTCAGTATGTATCTTTTTTTAATCATTGTCTACCTCCGTTTCTTTTAGTCCGTTTAAGGCTGTATTTGAAGGGAACATTTGCACCGGTTTTGTAACTTCAAACGCTCCGTTTAGCAACCATTTCTTCAATTCATCAGCTATTACGCGAGCTTTCTTTAAACTGGCAACTGGCGCTGTTCTAATCTTTTTGCCTTTCACTTTTATGGTTCCCGACTGTAACTCCTCGTAGGTAACCTGCCCCAATTTTGGCGTTCCAACCGTTCCGTAATCAAGTACCGAGGTTTCAATCTGGCTGTTGTTAATCGATACGCGTTTTGCTATATCTGCATTCAAAACCGGGATTGGAATTCCAATTCCCACAAACATACTCACGCCATATTTTTCGTACGATGCGGCCTGAATGTAATCGGGCGACATTTCTTTCAGGTCTCCCATTACTGCAATTGTCGCTGCATTTGTCACCGGAACTCCCAATTCGTTTTTGGGTTTTGTAGTGTGAAACTGCGTTCCCGGCCAAACGACAAACCCTTGAGTACCACCCAAGAATATGCGTGTTCCCAATCCGATTGTTTTAAACTCCGGATCGTTAAGCAGCGGACTCAATTCGCCCGAGGTGGAGTAGGTGGCGTTACGCAGATTAGGTAACAAAGTACCCATGTAGGTATGCTTTATCGTTGATGTGGTGTTAACAGCCACGTTATAGTTCTGATAAGCATTTCGCGGATTAAAAAGCGTAAACTCATTAATCGTATTGATGTTTATCTTCGTTTTTATATGCTTCCGCGGATAACAATCGGTACCTTTTGCCCAGGCTTCCAAAACCACATCTTTTCCTTCCAGTAAATCCTGAATTACATGAGCGCCGCCGTATTCCGGATTGTCAGGATCGCAGGCTGTGGCACCGATATATGAATCTACTGCTGCCAGTCCTTCGTAACACGGAACACCGTTCAAACGTATTTTTTCCATCCTGATTGGCGGATTGGCGTGCCCGAAATTTATAATAGCACCCGACGAGCACATGGCGCCAAAGGTGGCAGTGGTTACAACATCAACTTTCTCAACTATTTCCTCTGGCGTTAACTCTTTTGCCATTTCCGCAACTTCTTCGGCGGTTAAAACAACTGCTTTCCCTGCCTTCAGTTTTTGGTTAATTTCTTCGTACGATTTTGTTGTCGACATATTTTAAAAAGTCGGAAGTTTGAAGCCGGAAGAACGAAGCATCCATCTTCGAAACCGGCAACTGTCTTCATTTAAAGTTTTTAATGATATTTCTTACAATGCTATTTAAAGGCGGTTAGAACCGCTGGCGCATACACATATTTGCCCCGTGCAGATAGCTTGTAAAAAATAATTTGTAGTGCAGTTTCTTCATCGATCGTGTTTAAATTATAATTCCGTTTCCGGCCGGGTATTGGCACCTTTTTATCCGTCGGTTGGCGGACAAGGTTGCCAGAGTTTCGCAGAGCCCGATCTCTCCACTCTTCTGTATAACCAAACACCCTTATTGAAAGAATATTTGATGCAGCAAAGATAGTTGATTTTGTGATTTGACAAATAAAGCAGAACTTTAGTTAAATAATTAAAGATATTTTGAACAATTATTTAAAGAAAAGAGTGAAATGGAAAATAGAATCTTACCCTTATTATTACTAATTTTTTGTGTCGCCTGTTCTTCGAAATTGGATAAGGAAACGTATGAAAAGTACCGAAACAGCGGGCAGGAAATTACTGCCAATGTGCAGGCAGTACTTTTAAGTAATGTCGGGAAGGCCATTCAAACCGGAGGACCGGAATATGCCGTTGAGTTTTGTAACCTGGAAGCCGAATCGATTGTAGATAGTTTAAATGGCGAATTTGACTGCAACATTTCAAGGGTTTCGGCTAAAAACCGTAATCCAAATAATGCTTTGCAAACCGAGCAGGAAAAACAAATGTGGCAACTTTTTGCGGAACAACCACTGGCTGACACGCTTGTAGAAAGTGGCAACAACTTGATTTACTACAAACCAATAAGAACAGGAATGCCGGCCTGTTTAAAGTGCCATGGAAATACATCGACAGATATAAACGCAGCTACAAAAGCAAAACTTGAAGAATTATATCCGGACGATCTGGCAACGGGATATCAGCTAAATGATTTTAGGGGATTGTGGAAAGTAGAGTTTGCAAAAGCGAAGTAACTGCTATAAAAGACAACAGGCATCTCACAATGGAAATGCCTGCTTCTGAAAGTTAGCGATCGATGTTTTCAGGTCTCTTAATCGCTCAAAATCAAATTATTTTATAACAAATGTGTCTTGTAATCCTTCATCCGAATTTGGACCTACCCAAATATAAAAATCACCGGGTTCAATCACATATTCTTTGCCGTTAAAAAATTGAAGATCATCAGCTTTTAACTCAAAGTTAACCGTTTTTATGTTACCTGGTTTCAAATTTATCTTTTTAAAACCTTTTAGTTCTTTTATTGGTCGTGTAATACTTCCCACTTTGTCGCGAATGTAAAGCTGAACAATCTCTTCGGCTTCGTAATTCCCAACATTTTTGATCTCGGCAGAAACGGTTATTGTGCCGTCAGTCGACATTTCATGAGACGAAAGTTTTAGGTTCCCGTATTCAAATTCGGTATAGCTCAAACCAAAACCAAACGGCAGAAGTGGAGTGATTCCGTAGTCGATATGCATTGATTTAAATCCAAGTGAAAGTTGTTTTGAATCGCGCGGAATATCGTCAATATAAGTTACATCATTTTCGGTTGCAGGGCGGCCGGTGTTTTTACGATAATAATAAAACGGAATCTGTCCTGCGCCTTTTACAAAAGTTACCGGTAATTTTCCCGATGGCGAGTAGTCGCCAAAAACAAGATCGGCAATTGCCGGTCCGGCCATTGTTCCCGGATGCCAGGCATAAAGCACTGCATCGGCCATGTCCATTTCGGCTCCAATTCCCAATGGTCTTCCGGCCATAACCACCAAAATAAGCGGTTTACCTGTTTTCTTGAGTTCCGTAATTAGTTCGGTTTGAACACCCGGCAGATCAATGATTCCGCGTGCATTTGCTTCGCCTGAAAGAATTGACTCTTCGCCTGCAAAGAATAGGATGGCGTCAGAACGTTTTGCTGCAGCAACCGCCTTTGCAAATCCTGTTGTTGATTTATCGCGACTGTATTCCAATCCTGCAACGTAATTCATTCTGTTGCCGAGAATTTCACCAAAAGCTTCTTTCGGAGTTGTCGAGTCTTCACCTTGACCATCGAAAATCCAGGTTCCCAGCTGATCGCGTGCTGCATCAGACAGCGGGCCGATTACTGCCAGTGAGCCAATATTTTTTGAGATAGGCAGCGTATTTCCTTTGTTTTTAAGCAGTACCATACTTTTTCGGGCGGCTTCGCGCGAAACCTCAAGGTGCGACGGCGCTAAAATTGTGTCGGTTGAAACGTGGTTGTCGTATGGTTTCTCGAATAATCCCATTTCCAGTTTAACACGTAGAATATTGCCAACATATTTGTCGATCATATTTTCGGTGATCACGCCTTCTTCAATTAAAGTTTTCAAATTATCGACATAGCAAGTTGTTGCCATTTCCATGTCGACACCGGCTTTTGCTGCAATTTCAGCGGCTTGCTTTTTATCGGCGGCATATCCGTGGTTGATCATTTCCTCAATCGATCCCCAGTCGCTAACAACCATTCCTTTGTAATCCCACTCATCGCGCAAAATATGTTTAAGCGTAAATTCATTTCCCGAAGTTGGTACTCCGTTCAAATCGTTAAATGCCGACATGAATGTTAGCACTCCGGCATCAGCCGCCGCCTTAAACGGGCGAAGATGTACGTTGCGCAACAACGGTTCGGGTATGTAAGTGGTATTGTAATCGCGACCGGCTTCCGACATTCCGTAACCAACAAAGTGCTTAGCACAGGCGGCTACTGCTGTTGGATCACTTAAATCGCCCTGAATTCCCTTTACCATAGCTGCTGCAAATTCAGAAGTAAGCAACGGATCTTCTCCACAACTTTCTGCAATTCTTCCCCAGCGTGGATCCCAGGCAACATCCATCATCGGAGCGAATGTCCAGTTAATTCCCATCGATGAGGCTTCAATGGACGAAATCCGCATTGCTTTTTCAGCCAGCTCCGGCTCCCACGATGAAGCCATTCCAAGTGGAATTGGGAAGATGGTGCGAAATCCGTGGATAACATCGCGTCCGAAAAGTAGAGGAATTCCATGTTTGCTTTCTTCAAGAGCCACACGTTGGTATTCCGCTATTCGGTCGGCTCCAACCATATTCAGAAATGATCCAACCTTTCCTTCTCTGATGGCTTGTTTTGTAGCTTCTTCATCGCCAAAAAAACCATCGTTAACCTGTTGCATCTGACCGATTTTTTCCTCAAGCGTCATCTCGCTTAACAGGCTATTTATTTTTTGCTCAACAGGATCAGCCTTGTCGGTTGAATTCGCTGCACAGCCGGTCAACAGCCCAACTCCTGCAATAAATGATAAAATTCGAATCTTCATTTTACTATATTTTGTTTTACATTTCCTGATATACGCGAACGTAATCTACTTCCATTGTTTGAGGGAAGATGGAATTGTCGATGCCCTGAGCACCGCCCCAGTTGCCACCAACTGCCACATTCAGGATAAAGAATTGAGGTTTATCAAATGGCCAGTTGTCATCGGTTTTATTTGAGGGGGCATAACGGTGTGTCACATTTTCTGGTGAATCAGTATAGAATACCATTTCTTTTTCGGTCCAGAATAAACCGTAAACATGGAATTCTTCTTCTGCCGTTTCAAGCGTTTTCTTACTGCCATCTCCATTTCCGGCATAACCCGCCGGAGTGTGTACTGTTGCATGAACGGTGTTGGGTTCATAACCCACATATTCCATAATATCAATTTCGCCACAAGCCGGCCAGCCTGCATCGCCAATGTTGGCACCAAGCATCCATATTGCGGGCCAGATTCCTCTGCCCGAAGGCAATTTGGCTCGTATTTCCATGCGTCCGTAGGTAAATTCTTTTTTACCACTGCTAATCATGCGCGTTGAAGTGTATGATCCGGCAACCTGATCGTCATTTATTTTTTCTGCCGTAATAGTCAAAATGCCATCCTCAACCGTTGCATTATCTCCGTTGGTATAATTTTGCAGTTCGTTGTTTCCCCAGCCTCCTGCACCGGTTTCAAAAGTCCAGTTGTCGGTATTTACTTCGTTTCCTTCGAAATTTTCTTCCCAAACCAGTTCCAAGCTCGAGAAGTAGTCGGGATCGTCGTCGGCGATGGTAATGTTTTTTATTGAAGAAAAGGTATCTCCATTTTTGGTAATTACGAGTTCGATTTTGAATGTTCCAGAATAAGGGAAGTAAGCCACTGTATTGGTCTCGTCAGTAACTATTTTATTGCGGAATTCCCATTGAAAAGAATCATAATCGCCCTCGGATGTATTTTCAAGATTGATTCGGTTTGGATTGGTGGCATCAGGTTCTGCCGTAAAACTGATGGCAAAATCGGTAGTTTCAATATTTACTTTTTTCGAAGTTGATTTTTGTTCCCCTTCAAGACCCATCACCAATAAATTAACATCGTAATCTCCGGCTACCGGGTAGTAAACATCGTATGATTGTGTTTTGGATGTTGTTGATTCGGTTTCTCCGTTACCAAAATTCCAGTTCAATCTTAAGTAATCACCTTGCGATTCGTTGGTAAACCGAACATTGTTGTCATCAATAAATGAATACGAAAAATCAGCAGTAAAACCTGCATCTGTTCCATCTTCGCTGCACCCGTTTAGTGGAGCCATGAGGATAAGAAAAGCCAGTAAAAATGGCCAGTTCTGTTTTTGTCTGTCGAATGATTTAAGCATATTTTTTTCTTATTGAATTACTATTTTTTCTGAAAAAGATTGTTGTCCGTTATCGATCAAAATCATGTAAATGCCTTCTTGAAAAGCGGAAGTATTTATTTTTGCTGTATTATTGAAAGTGTTCTGCAAAACGGTTTTTCCTGAGATATCAAGAAGTTTGACTTCGTAATCACCCGGTTTTTTTGCGTTAACAGTTAAATTCTCGTTTGTTGGATTTGGATAAATTTGAAACTCTCGTAATCCCGTTTGGTTAACACCCACATTAATATCCAGTTTATAAACCCGCAGCCAGTCGATAAAAACGGAGCAGGGAAACTCTGCTTCGTCATTCACCGGGCCTCCATAAGAATAGTCACTTCCGGTAACGCCGGCACTTAAAATCGGGTACATTTTGTGTTCGAAAGGATACCATTCATTAAAATGATTAGAGTATTCAGAAGTCCCGACTCTTTTCCCATCTCTGGTTAAAACCGAAGATTGATCTTCGCCGTCTACAGCGTAAGCGCCACCATCGTTCAGGTAGTGAATGTGGTAAACATTGTTGTCGATAAAAAATTCCATACGGTCAGCATACCAGTCAATACCATAGGAGTGAAATCCGTAACTTCCGGCATTCGAATCGTTTTCATCTGGCGGATAATTTCCATATCCCGGTTCAGCAGGATTCGGTACTTGTTGCGTTTCAAAGCTGTAATAAAATCCCTTGTGTCCGTGGTTCCACTCAGCCCATTCGTTGTTTTGCCAAAACCAGGCGTAGTGAACGCTGCCGAGATTATGGAAGGGAATAGATCCAACGTATTCCATAATATCGATTTCGCCACCTTGTGGCCACATCAAACTGTTCCAACCTTCCGGAATTTCATCTGGCATCATCCAAAATGCAAAGCCTTGTCCCATTTGTTTTACATCGCGCGGAAATATTCGGGCCACAATACGATGTCCGGGTCCCCACGACTTTTTACCGGCTGTATTCAATCTGCCGCTGGTATAATTTCTATCGATGTAAAATTCTTTTCTGGTAGTAATAACCAGGCAACCGTCTTCAGCTCCTGGCACGTCATTGCTGAAACTGATATTTTCTTCGCGGTCGGTGGCACGATCTACCTGGCCTGTTCCAAAATCTCCGTTTACCCCGGTTCCGGTTTCAATATTCCAGTTTTCGAGGTTAAGCTCTCCGGTATTAAAATTGTCTTCCCACAATAATTCGCCAACCTGCCCCAAAGTATTCAGGCTTGCGAAAACTATGCATAATATGAAAAGACAAAATCTCATTGGTTTTATATAACTAATTACTTACTGTGGTTATGTTCTTTCGTTTGTTATGAGTTAGGGCATAAAACTCCCTAAGTATCAATAAAAAGTACTTTTGAAAATAAATAAGGATGTTTAAATTGGGGAGAGAAACTCTCCCCAATTCTAACTAAACTATCAAATAATTAACTGGCTCAACAGCCAATAAATTTTTGAACTTGTATGATATTCTATTCTTCTGCTGGTTTGAAAATCCAGGTCCAGCCGGTAGCCCAGGCAGCATCCGGTACGAAAAGTACCATTCTGTCTTCAGTCAGCTCCACAATATTGAATACTCCGGCATTACCTCCGCCGTCCATCGAACCTAATATGTTAGTTCCATCAACGGTTAATGTTTGATTCTCAACATCCAGAACGAAACTTCCGGTTGCAGGGTCGGCATCGGGACCACCGTAGTACGTGAAGTTTGCGGCACCATTCAAATCAAAACTCATTCTACCTGCAGCATCGGCCGGAGGGCAGCAATCACCGGCTGCATTCCACCACACTGCCCATGGATTGTTTGGATCGGACATAAACCACCATAAACCACCATCAGGTGTAGGACCTCCGTCAAATACCCAGGTTTTTCCTTCTGAGGTATTTTCGCTAACCAAATCGTACCAATCCTGTTCCAGCGGCGTATCCAATACGTCAATCTGAACATCAATGGTTTTTTCAAAAAACTCAGCTCCAAGTGTTCCTACAAAAGTGAAAGTTGAAGTTCCGGGAATCGGATAAACAAGTTCTACTTTGTTTGTTAATGCTATACCTAAATTATAGTTCCAATAACCTGTCACGCCAGGTGTATTCATGCTCAGTACTATACTGTTTCCTTTGGCTGAGTTTTGGGCTACAACCAGCTCTACTCCATCAACATCAGTACTGTTCTCAAGGAATTTTTCGTCAACAATCGAATCGCATGATGATACAAACATCATCATCAATCCAATTAAAAGACTGTATATTATTTGATTTCTTTTCATCTCTTTTAGCTATTAAAATTAGATTATTCCCATCCAGGGTTTTGTTCATAAGCACCGTTTGCCAATCGCATTTCGGTTTCAGGAATCGGAACCAGTCCTTTGGTTTCCGGGCGGTAATTAACGCTGTATTTGGCGTCAGATCCAGAGTTTCTCACATCAATAACTTCGTCAAATGCTGTATTAACATCGCCCCATCTCACAAGGTCGAACCAACGCAATGCTTCAAAAGCTAATTCATGCATTCTTTCTTCTTTCAGTGCGTCAAGCGAATAAGCTACAGGCTCTAATCCAGCTCTAGCTCTTACAGCGTTCATTCCATCTGCAGTTCCTGAAATTTCTGAATGCATTAATAATACATCGGCGTAGCGCATAAAAATGAAATCCTGTGCGTGCATTAACTGCATATCGGTATTTCCCCAGCCGTACAATTGAACGAACATACCAACATTTGCCTGGTCTTCAGTATCCCAGTATTGAATGGCAGTATATTTCTTGTTGAAAAAGCCTGTTTCGTGATCACCTTTATCTCCAACATAGTCACCGGTTCCCTGATCTGCCTGACCAACCTGAAGGATCGAACCCAATTTTCTTGGATCGTTATCATCCCATCCGGTAAATAATCTTGGATTTACAGTACACCATCCCCAGCCTTGACCAAATGGCACTAAAGAGTTATCTCTAAGGCCTGTGAATAAAGCAAGTCTGTTGGTGTAAATATTTCCGTTTGACCATCCCCAGTCGCCAAAAGAGAATCGTTGTACAAACATAGATTCATTATTTCCGCGACCAAATGTAGGAGTATGACCATCCTGACCAACCCACGAAAGATCGTTTTGATGTGCCCATGGTAATACGGTTGTATCGTTGGCTGCAATGTTCACGTACGAATAAGGCCACAGGTTTCTGAAATCATCAACAAGTCCGTAACCGCTGTTATTCATACAGTCTTCCAAATGGCTCTGTACATCTGATGCTGACAACGAACCGCCGTCAACAAGAGGTAATGTAGTAGTAGACTGACCTTCAATATTGGTCATGTAACCGGTATAGAACAAATAAACTCTGGCCAGATATGCTTCTGCTACCCATTTATTTGCATGGCCGTAATCTGATTCAGGGATATTCTGAAATGCAACTGAAGGCATTGTTTCGATAGCAAGTTTCAGATCGGACGCAATTTGTGCAAAAGTCTCTGTATAAGTGGCTCTTGGAACATCACGTGGCGCATCAAACGTAACAATCAAAGGTACACCACCAAAAAATTTCGCCAATCTGAAATAATAGAATGCACGCATAAACAGTGCTTCGCCAATGGCCTGATCTTTAAAATTCTGAGCTTCTTCAGGACTGCTGAAAAATGTTGAAAAGTCAGCTTCTGCTGTTTTCTCGATAATTGCAGTTGCCCTGGAAATACCATTGTAGCATTGTACCCACATATCTCTGTAAGTATCCTCTGCCGGATCTTCAAAATTATCAACCCATTTTGCCGATTTATCATCAGCACCACCGCCACCAAGCATTAAATCAGACATTAAACTTGCTGCAACCGATTCGTTACTGTGTACATTAGGTGTGTAGATTGCATTGTAAACCCCTGCCATTGCCTCCTTAATGTCCTGAGGAGTACTGTAAAAGGTTTCTAAACTTTTTCCGTATAGATTATCTGTATCCAGATAATCCTGACTACAACTCGTTGCAAGAACAAGGCCTGCAATGAATGTTATATATATTAGTTTTTTCATTATCATCATTTTTTAGAATTAAAAGGCAACACTTACTCCAAACATTACTGTTCTTGGTAATGGATATAATCCAAGGTCAATTCCAGATGCCCAGCCGGCATCGTGTCCGAAACGTACTTCAGGATCCATTCCATCGTAGCTTGTAAAAGTGTGCAGGTTGTTTACTGCAGCGTATACTTTAAGCGTTGAAACAGCCTCAAAACCCGAAAGCAATTTGCTAAAATCGTATCCGAATGTCAGGTTGTTGATTCTCACGTAATCTGCATCATGCATGTATATGTCAGAAACGTACTGCTGATTTCTGTTTGATACAGAAGATAGGCGTGGCATTTTTGTAGAAGTACCTTCGCCGTGCCAACGGTCAAATACACCTGTGGTGTAGTTTTGTGTTGGACTGTCTGCAAACGAACGGTACGATTGCATTACCTGCATTCCAAATTTTCCTGCCAAAGTGGTGTTCACGTAAAATCCTTTATAGGCAAGATTTAGTTGTAATCCCATTTCGAAATCAGGATTTGGATTACCCAGATAACCTTTATCATTTTCGTCGATTACACCGTCCATATTTTTGTCAACAAAGCGAACATCGCCCGGGCGCTGATCATTAAAATAAGGTGTTCCATCCGGTCCTACATAAGCATCAGCTTCATCCTGATTCTGTAGAATTCCATCCGTTTCATAACCGTAGAAATAACCGATTGGCTGACCAACTTCAACCCTTGAAACCTCTGCAGTACCTTGCGATAATACGTGAGAAGGTCCGTGAATAATACCATCGGTATTCGCAATTCTTGTTACCTCGTTTTTATTATGGGCTCCACTTAAAACAACACTATATCTAAAATCACTGATATTGTCGCTCCAGTTCAATACCATTTCAAAACCTTTATTTTCAATATCTCCACCATTGATAAAAGGAGCTCCGGCGCCCGAAGTACCCAAAATAGGTGCTACAACCAACCAGTCTTTTGTGGTTTTCTTATACCAGTCTAACGCAATACCAAGTCTTGAGTCAAGTAATCTCGCATCAAGTCCGATATTCAACTGCTCCGAAGTTTCCCATGTTACGTCCGGGTTTGGAACTTTTGCAGGGTAAGCTGTTGTTCCGGATACCGGTTTTGTGTCTCCAAAGAAATAGCCCGGGAAAGCATAGGATATCTGTGAAGAGTAAATAAAGTTATCGATTGACTGGTTACCGTTCTGTCCCCAGCTTAAACGTACTTTCGCGAAATCAAGGACGCTTGAAGTGCTTTGCATAAAGTCTTCGCTTGTAAGCACCCATCCCGCTGATACTGAAGGGAAATATCCCCATCTGTTACCTTTGGCGAAGTTAGAAGAACCATCTGCACGCATGGTAACCGAGAGCAGGTATTTTTCCTGGTAATTGTATTGTGCTCTTGCCATGTACGACATTAAACCACCACCACCGGCAGCCCAATCGGCTCCCCAGGTGTTGATTTCGCTAATAGAGCTAGGACTCTGGGTATTGTTAATATAGGCGTAACGAGGATCGCCGGGGAATAACAAATTATTTCTTGATCCTCCAACTTCTGTGTTGATGTCGTTTTGAAGTAACTCGTAACCAACTAATCCTGTTAATGCATGGTCTCCAAACTTACGATCGTATGAAAGTGTGGTTGTCCATGTCCAGTTGCTTCCCAGGTATTGGTTTTGAGAAGCTCCGTCGGTAGCATCGGTATAAAGTGTTCCCAAACGATAAGTCGGGTTCATCGATCTGCCCCAACCAAACCATGCATCAATACCGTAAGAAGATCTTAATCTTAAGTTTTTAATGGGTTCAACTATTGCATACACGTTTCCAACAACCCGGTTTCCTTTGCCATAATTGTAATTTGTAGCATAATACATAGAAGCAATAGGGTTGGTTGCCTGGTTTATATCGTCCATGGTTGGCGTAAAACCAAATTCGTTGATGTTATTATCAATAGCCGGCTGCCAGTAGGCAGGCATTAATGGGTGCTGAACCAGTGCATTATGCAAATCATTCCAGTAAATGTTACCGGTTCTGGCACTTCTGTTTTCAGTATTGGTATAGGTGATATTTTCCCCAACAGTAATAATATTGTGGTCCTTATTCTTTTTCAATACCATCTCTGTATTTAACCTCGCTGTCAACCTTTTGTATCCGGCATCTGTAATTTCACTTCCAATAATACTTTTCTGGTCGAAATAAGAAATCCCTGCAGAGTAGGTAATATCTTTGCTTCCGCCGGTAATGGTTAAAGCATGACTTTGCATCGGAACATCATTACTGGTAATCTCATCAATCCAGTTGGTACCTTCCCAACCATTTTGAAGAGCTCCCCAAACGTCGTTACCTAACTGGTCGGCTAATGCGTCGCCATAGTTGGTTCTCAGCCAGTTGTTTCCAGTAATCTCTTTTTGCCAGTCCATTGGTGCCTTACCGTCGTTCACCCTACCTTCGTCCATGATATACATGTACTCCTGAGCTGTTAAAGGATCCAGGTTTTTGTATATATTCTGAATTCCATAATAAGCGTCGTAAGTTATTTTTGCTGGTCGGTCTTCGCTACCTTTTACAGTAGTTACCAGCACAACGCCGTTTGCAGCTCTCGAACCATAAATTGCAGCTGATGCCGCATCTTTTAATACATCAATTGATTCAATGTCGGATGGACTAAGGTAGTCGATGTCGCCAACAGCAACACCATCAACAATGTATAATGGATTGGAGTTACCAATGGTTCCCAAACCACGAATTGTTACCCTGGTTCCCGCACCCGGAGCACCATTGTTTCGTGTAATACTAATACCGGCAGCAACACCTTGTAAAGCTTCCATAGCAGAACCTGTATTAAGCTCGGCGATGTCTTCACCTTTTACGTTTAAGTTTGCACCGGTAGTTAAAGCTTTCTTTTGTACACCATAACCAACAACAACAACTTCGTCAACGCTGAACAGATCGGGATCGAGCTGTACATTGATTTCAGTTCTTCCTTCTACATTTATGGTTTGTGCTTTCATTCCAATATAGGAATAAACAAGCACTGCATTTGATGGTACAGTTAATTCGTACACACCATCAAAATTGGTTACTGTTCCAGTGGTAGTTCCCTGAATTGTAATAGTCGCCCCCGGTAAGGGTTGATTATCTTCAGAAGAGCTTACAACACCTGTCAGAACAACTTCCTGGGCTGATGCCCCCAAGACGAAAAATATACCCATACATAACATGAGTATTTTTCTGATCACTAGTTTTTCTTTCATAGATCTAATTTTGATAATAGTAATAAATGGAAAAATAGTTCACTACACAGAATCTGTGTTAGTGCAACTTCTTATAGTTCTCTTTAGAATGATTCCGCAACGTTGGGGGTAACTGTGAAAAATGTTTCTTACACATATATTGGATAGATTAGTTACATCAAATTCAGTTATCGTTATAGCTAACACAAAAGCTTTGATGCGACAAATCTGCTAAGCTGATAGGCAATTTCCTAGGAAACTATCATCACAATAATTTCTCACTTGTATTTTTTTAGTACATCAAAAACACATCACATAAAATGCAAGTATCAGAAAATAAGGTATTAAGAAAAATAAAATGGTAGGTGTGACTACCTCATTCATATTTATGCTTTACAACATGAAGTGTGTTTGTTATAGGTTTAAGAGAAAAGTTGAAAGGTTGATATCCCGAGAGAGATCAAGTTTCTTACGAAGTCGGTAACGGCTAATTTCCACTCCCCTGTTGGAAATATTTAATAAAGACGCTATCTCTTTCGTTGACATATTCATTCGAATGTAGGCACAAAGTCTTAAGTCTTTAGGTGTCAGTTTTGGGAATCTTTCTTTCAGCCGGTCAAAGAAATCGGCGTGTACTTCTTCAAAATAACTTTCAAAAATCTTGTTCTGGTGTTGGTTGTCAATCTCTTTATTTATTCGTTTTTTAAGAATTGCCATTTTCGATTTTACGGCACCGTCAGTGGTTTCATCAGAAAGCCGTTTTAATTCCTGATTAATTTTCATCAGAAACTTATTTTTATTTACTATGCTTAAGGTCTGGTTGGCAAGTTCCTTATCAAGAGATAGCTTTTGAGCTTCCAACTTTTCATTTTTAAGACGGATAATTTCCTTTTCTGCAAGTACAGCTTGCTTCTCGAACTCTTTTTCCCTGTCGCGCATTTCCTGTTTGTGTTTTTCGCGCTCTTTCTGTTTCGACTTCTCAAACCGTTTACTAATAAACCCGGCCAATATCACCACACAAACAAAAATCAGAAATACGTAGATGTAAATGGCTGTTTTCGAACGTTGCCATGGTGGAGTGATTATAAAAGAATAACTTGCTTCTTCACTTTCTTCACCAAAACTGTTTCTGGCTTTTACCCGTATTACATATTCGTTTTCGTGGAAATTAGTAAAGTCGCGGTAATTATCGGTAGTCCAGGGTGACCATTCACTGGAGTAATTATCGATGAAATAGCTAAATTCCAATTGCTGGGGGTTTTGATAGGATGGGGCCGAAAAATGAAACCGGAAAGCATTCATATTAAAGGGAAACTCGATAACGTTGTTATTGCTGGTGTTGAATATTGTTGTATCGAGATAAGGTACATCAATGTGTGTGATAAAACTTTTAAACGTTTGATTGCTGGAAGTTACAATTCGGGACGAATAGTGCACAAATCCGTCTTGAGTAGCGATAAAAACATTGTCATTCCCGTGCTCACAAAGAAACTCAAACGAAGGAACAAATGTATTTCTCAGCGGCCTGAACGGGGTGGTAATTCTGCTGAAGGTTCCATCTTCATTTTTATGAATAAAGCCGGCATTTGCATCTGTAATGTACCAGTAATTGCCCTTTGCATCGCTATCTGTAAATTTTAACTGTTCAGAAAAATTAAACAGCGAATTCATTTGTTCTTCCTTTTCAAAACGATTATTGCTTGCATTAAACTGGTAAATTCCATCAATTGCTGAAATATACCAGTTGCCATCGATGGTGAGTAGAACATTTGAATCATCGGATGGAAGTCCGTTAATTTGACCATACTGATTTATGGCTACCACAGAGTCATACTTTTCATTAAGCTCAACCTGAAAAACACCTCTGCTTCCATGACTTATCCAAATATTTCCCGACTCATCCTGAGTCAGAAATCTGCTCGATTCGGAGAAGTTCTTGATCTTTTTGACAAAAGACCATGAGTTGTTTTTGTAATGATACAAACACAAGCCGTTGTAGTTTCCGCCTATCATATAGTTTGTGTCGGGTGCCAATTGAACAAATTTCCAACTTCCGGGAACATTACTAATTTGCCGGGCATGGTTTTCTTCAATAACGAAAGTGCCGGAATGATGTCCGCACAATAGTTGGTCGTTAATAACCTGCAGGCTCCAAACCTGTCCTTCGGTGTTTGGAACAAGTTTGAAATCTTCAGAATTATTGGGATTAAGCGGATTGAAGGTTTTTACAAACAGGCCCCGGTTGGTTCCCAAGTACAATTTGTTGTTATACACAGTACAACAATAACCGGTGCTTATACCTTCCGAACCAGAGATATAACTTAAAGGTGAATTCAATTCGATGTAGTCGATTCCGTTATCGAGACCTAACCAAAGGTTACCCGAATTATCGTTATACAGGCTCAGGATTGTATTGTTCTGAATTCCTTTTTCTTCGTTGATGTGTTGAACAATGTTTCCATCAGAATTGGCGATGATTACCCCGTTAAGAATAGTTCCAATTGCCAGGTTGTTCCTGTCGAGTTTTATTGCACTGTATAAGATATCTTTCTCAACCTGGCTGTTAGCTTGTGTATCCCAGTTGCTTAGTTTGCCGTTTTTGTATTCGAACCAACCGTTTTGTGCAGTCCCGATAAGTAACTGGTTTTCGAAAAAACTTTCAATTGATAATATTTCTGTATTTTGAAGCTCATCGGCCCATGGCACTTTGTTAATAAATCCATTTATGTATTCGAAGAGTCCTACTCCGGGCTCATGCAAAAACAAGCGGCTGTTTACATAAAAGGAATAATTGAATGCAGTCTCAGGTTTTAACGTTGTTATTTTTCCATCATTCAGTATAAAAAGGTATTGGTTCGACTGGAAAACGATTCCGAATGGAGTGTCATGTATTTTCCAAATAATGCCCGTTTCAGCAATTTCGCCAGAAAGTTTACTTTTCAAACTAGTAAACTGGGGGCCGGATTCATTATTAATCGTGAAAATGCCAAAATCGTCGTCAAATCCGAGATAAATTGTGCCTTCCTTGTCGATACAGATTGAACGGGTAGGAGGAGTAGTAGAAACGGGGAAAAGCTCCCAGTTCTTGCCGTCGAAACGAAGCAGCCCGTCGTTATTAGCAAAATACATAAATCCATCAGGATCTTGCGCAATTCCCCAGTTTTGGGTTCCGGCCTTGTATTCTGCTTTCGGATAATTCAAAATATTCGGAGTACCGATTCTTTTTACCTGGCAAATACCAAGCACCGGAAGAATAAAAAGTAATATGAGTAAAGTTTGTTTCACGTTTTACCTGAGCAATTATAAATATGTTTCAATCAATTTCGAAAATACAATATAAAAGTCAAGTTGTAAAATTTGTTGAGAATGTGTCTTTAAAATCAGGAATCATTAGTAAGTTGGATAAAGTATTTCTATTTTAAAATCGATTTACTTCGTACAAAAGTTTACTTGTAGTAAAAGATATATATTTTTGCGACATGAGGATTGGGGAAAAGCATTATTGTTGAGGAGTTTATGATGATTGAATTAAATAGATATGGAGTGAACGGTTTTAGGTTGATGAACCTGAATTTTTCTGATAAAGAATTAGAAAATAGTTTCAGAAGAAGTTATTTTAACAGTTCTCTTCAAACAATAAGAATTGCCTTACTTACAACCGCCTTGTTGTTTGCTTTTTTCGCTTTATCCGATAATTATGCAAATCCGGAATATGCTTCTGAATTTTTTGTTGTTCGATTTTATTTTGTAATCCCATGGCTTCTGTTAATGACTGGATTAAGTTATTTCTCAAGTTTTATAAAGTGGTGGGAAATACTAATGTTTTTGTCCATGCTTGTAACAGGAAGCGGGATGATTTATATTTTGCATCGTAATCCTGTTTATTATTATGAAGGCGGATTGTATATTATAATTACCGGGGGGTACCTTTTTATTAAACTGCGTTTTGTAAAAGCTTCTATAGGTGGATGGCTGTTGCTTTTTGTATATAACTATTTCATTTTTATACACGCCAACAGAGATACTTATTTGCTTACTGATATTATTGTTGCTAATGCTCTTTTGGTTTCGCTAAATATAATTTGTATGATAGGACTTTATAGTTCAGAAAGACTCGAACGTCTAAGTTTTTTAAGACAGGGGAAGCTGATTGAAAAACAAGATGAAATTGAGCAAATTAACCTCCATTTGGAAGCTAAAGTATTGGAGCGCACTCATGACTTACTCATCGAAAAAGAAAAGGCGGAACAAAGCGAACGATTGAAGTCTGCTTTTTTGGCAAATATGAGTCACGAAATCAGAACTCCAATGAATGGGATACTTGGTTTTACTGAATTATTGAAAGATCCGGAATTATCGAAAGAGGATTTTCAACAATTTATTTCCATTATACAACAAAGTGGCAATCGATTGGTAAACACTGTTAATGATATTGTTGAAATATCAAAAATAGAAGCTGGACATGTGGAAGTACTGCTAAGTAAATTGAACATTGAAGACCTGGTAAATGAGTTGCTTGAATTTTTTCAGATTGAAGCAAATGCAAAAGGATTGGAGCTTACCTCCTCGATCAGTTTACTTCCAAAGAACCGCTTCATAACAAGCGATAAAAACAAATTGGTTTCCATATTCACTAACTTACTAAAGAATGCCATAAAATTTACAGACTCCGGAAAAATTGAGGTAAGTTGTTATATTGATGAGTCTTGGCTTGTGTTTGCAATAAGCGATACCGGCATTGGTATTGCTCCTGAGCGAATTGACGCGATATTTAACCGTTTTGAGCAGGGAGATATTGAAGATAGACAAGCACGACAAGGTTCTGGTTTGGGACTAACCATCGCAAAATCTTATATTAATATGCTTGCTGGTGAAATTAATATTGAATCAAGTCAGGAACCAGGAAACAGCGGCTCAGTATTTCGCGTAAAGTTGCCGGTAAATGCTTAAAAGAAATAAAATGAAACGCGATAAATATAAAAACCTGCGCTACCGGTTAATGGAAACAGAAACGTGGCCGCTGAAGTATATGTTTAAGTTTATTACACCGAATGAAGATGGCAAGGTTGAACAGATAAAAGCCTTATTACCAGAGAAAGGTGAGGTGACATTTAAGCATACCGCAAACCTGAAGCACGTATCGCTAACATGTGTTGCCTTGATGGAAACGGCAGACCAGATTATCGAGATTACCGAAAAAGTGGATGAAATTGATGGAGTAATCGTGTTGTAAAATAATTAACCGATAATCTGCTATTACAGAATGCCGGTTTTTTGTCTGTAAACTTTAATTACATACTTCGCTGAAGTAGGTAAAATTAATCGAAATCACTTATTTAGCCTTTTAATTTTTTTTCGAATAGATTATCAGCTGCCTGTTAATTGTTCCATTTAATTTATACATCCAATTGATTGTAATAAAAGAAAAATTTCAATTAAGAACCAGGTCCTGAATATAAGAGCCAGAGCGGGATTATAGATAAGTTATAGGAGTACTTGCAATTGTATTTTTTTATGAAGTATTAATTTTTTAATTTGCGAGTACCTAATTCAATGAAAACTAACGAAACCAATACTAAACTGTTATTGCGTCTTAAGCAAGACGACAAAGTTGCGTTTTACAAAATTTATGTAAAATACAGTAAGCGATTATACAGCTTTGTCTATCCCTTTATAAAACAAGAAGCAGATACAGAGGAAATCGTTCAGGAGGTGTTTCTGAAAATATGGGAAAAGAGAAAAAAGATTGATGCTTATGCTTCTTTCGAATCGTTTTTGTTTACCATTGCTTACAATTCAACCATCAGTCTTTTTCGTAAACGCATCAACGAAAAAAAGTACCTCGAGCATCTTTATGCATTACAAAACGAGAAAAAAGCCCCTGAATTGATTGATGAAATTCAGTTTAACGACTTAAAAGATCAAGTCAGCAACTTAATTGAGGGATTAACTCCGCGACAAAAACAAATCTATCAACTGAGTCGCGAATCAGGATTGACTTACCAGGAGATCGCAAAAAAATTGAATATATCGGCTACTACGGTTAAAAAACATATGGCAAACACTTTGTCGTTTTTAAAGTCAAATTTGCAAACCAATATGATAGCCGCTTTTCTTTACGTACATCTTTTTTTATAATTTTTTTATTTCGCATACTCCCATACACCAGCATAAACGTATTACTTGTAGAATGAGCATAAACATGGTGCTCATTAAATATTTAATTTTTGAAAACAGAGCCGGAGCTTTAGCAGTGAATCGAAATGAATAAAAAGTTACTTATAAAATATCTAAATAATCAGTGTTCTCCATCAGAATTGAATGAAGTAATTTGTTGGGCAAAGGACGAGCAATTAATTGAAGAAACAAAAGAACAGGTTTTAGAGAATTGGAAAACCAACTTTAAGAATATTGAGATTGACGATAACAAGTTAAATTCAATATTTGATACTATTCAGCATAAGATTGAAGCTGATAATAGAAGGGAATTACCAACTCCAAAGGATAAATTGAATTATTCAGAAGTCTTTAAATGGATATTCAGAGCTGCAGTGATTTTGTTAATTCCTGTTCTTCTGATCTTCTCTCATACTATCTCAGATCGGAATGAAATTGCACGGAATAATACCCTGACTACGATCGATTCTTTGGAAGTAATAGCTCCATTGGGATCAAGAACTGTTGTTCAACTTTCGGATAATACTGTTATTCATCTCAATTCAGGAAGTAAAATTAAGTATCCACAGGTTTTCTCGGGAGAGCGCAGAGAGGTTACTTTAACAGGGGAAGCCTACTTTGATGTTGCACATAACAAGGATATGCCGTTTATTGTAAAAACAGAGTACCTGAATGTAAAAGTACTTGGCACTTCATTTAACCTCTTGGCATATGCAAACAAAAATACTATTGAAACAACATTGGTAAAAGGCGAAGTACAACTCGAAAATGCAAAAACAGGGGAGGAATTAGGAGTAATGCTTCCCGGGCGTCACGCAGAATTCAACATAAATGACGGAACCATAAAATCTACCATTGGAGACATTGATAAATATATTGCGTGGATTGAAGGGAAATTAATTTTCGAGGATAGTCCAATTACGGAGGTGGCAGACAAATTAAGTCGAATGTTCAATGTAGAGGTTATTGTGAAAAAAGGTATTCTGGATTATAACTACACCGTGACCTTAATTGATGAACCACTCTATCAGATTCTGGATTTGATGACAATCGCAACCCCTATAAAATATACAATATTACCCAGGACAAAGAATTCAGACGGGACGTATTCAAAACAAAGAATAATCTTGGAAAAGAAATGATAAATAATTGAAACTAACTAACTAAAAACCATTTTGCCTATGGAAAACCTAAATTAAAAAAACAGGGAAATGCGCCAACACTTCCCTGTCGAGATTAAATTTTACCCTATATAACGGTATAGGGCAGTTACAAACTAATCAACGCAAATTTATGAAAAATATCACGTGTACGTTCAGGAAAGATATTTCTCCTGGATTTAAGAAACTTATGATGATAATGAAACTAACTAACTTTCTCATCTTGATTTCAGTGGTTTCTGCCTTTGCAGGCAAAACCTATTCTCAAACAAAAACACTACAACTTTCAATGGTTAATTCTACAGTCAAAGAAGTTCTTGATGCCATTGAAGATCAAAGCGAGTTTTATTTTATGTACAGCAGTAAGGTTATTGATGTAGACCGGGAAGTATCTCTCGAGCTCGACAATAAAAAAATAGATACTGCTTTAAAATCGCTTTTTAACGGTACTGATGTTGAATACACCATCAAGGACCGGATAATTGTTTTAACTACCCCTGATGTTTTATACGACAATACTTTGATTGATCTTCAGCAAGGATCTGTTTCAGGAAAAGTAACAGATGGGGCTGGGAGACCGTTACCCGGTGTGACAGTTGTTGTAAAAGGAACCACCAAGGGTACAATTACTGATGTTGATGGCTTGTTTACAATAGTTGATATTGCTGCTGAAGATGTGTTAAAATTCTCATTTGTGGGAATGAAGATGCAGGAAATACAGGTTAACAATCAAACGCAAATTAATGTAACCATGGAAGAAGATGCCATTGGTATCGACGAAGTGGTAGCAATTGGATACGGTACTATTAAAAAGAGTGATTTAACAGGATCTGTTACATCCGTACAAACCGAAGATCTTGAAAATGTTAAAATGCAATCTATCGACCAGGCGCTGGCCGGTCGTGCAGCAGGTGTACAGGTCATTCAATCTTCGGGAGTTCCCGGATCGGCTCCTGCCGTAAGGGTGCGTGGAACAACCTCGTTACAAGGAGCAAACGAACCTCTTTATGTGGTTGACGGTTTTCCAATTTATGCAGGTGGAGGAAGCGGAAATGCTGGTACGGCAGCCGGTTCGTCAAATATTAGTGGTATTGCCAATATCAATCCTAACGATATTGAAAGTATTGAAATATTAAAAGATGCTTCAGCAACAGCTATTTACGGAGCAAGAGCTGCAAACGGTGTAATTCTTATCACAACAAAATCTGGAACAGTCGGTAATGACAAAATATCATTTTCTGCTAATTATGGATTTCAGAGTGTTACTAAAAAAATGGATGTAATGGATGCCTACCAATATGCCCTATTAAAAAATGAGGCATACACTAACGAAGGTAGTGCACCAATTTATTCTTCTTCTGAATTAGACGAAATCAGAAACAATCCGGAATTAGGAACAGACTGGCAAGAAGAGGTTTTCCAGGTGGCTCCAACGCAAGAATACAATATCTCGTTTACAGGTGGTGACAGAAAAACGAGTTATGCTATTACCGGTGGTTATACAAAACAAGAAGGAATTATTGAAAGTACCGATTTTGAACGCTTTTCATCACGGATAAATCTTAGTCGCCAGATGAATAGTTGGCTTAAAGCCGGAACACATATTTCTGCATTCCGCATTTTTTCCAATCAACAAAACGTTGATGGATTAGGTGTTGTTAATGGTGCCACTCAATTTAGTCCAATACTTCCTGTTTATTCCGGCCAGGGCTATTCATTCCTTCCAAGCTCAAGCGCCAGTGAATATACATTGGTAAACGATGGTATTATTATTAATAACCCGGTTGGTACATTGAACGAAGTAGTGCGGCAAACACAGCGAAATGGTATATTGGGAGATATATTTTTAGAATTCAAAATCACTCCAAATTTAACAGCAAAAGTTAAAGGAGGAGCAGATATTTCAAATGTTAAAAACGACACTTATCTTCCAAGTAATACAAACGAAGGTCAGGGATCAAATGGAAGCGGAACAATCAGGTATAATTTGAATCAGAACTGGCTGAACGAGAATACTTTAAGTTATATAAACGAATTTGGTGATCATTCGGTTAGTGCTGTTGTTGGGGTTACCTATCAGGAGAATATTTTTGAATATGTTTCAGGTTCTTCACAAGGATTTACCAACGATGTTCTTAAAGAGAACAGCCTTCAAGGGGCAGAAACATATAATAGCCCGGGATCAGGAAAAACAAGGTGGGGACTTATTTCATATCTCGCACGTGTAAATTATTCTTATAAAGGCAAATATCTGGCTTCTATTGCCGGACGTGCAGATGGTTCCTCCAGGTTTGGAGAAAACAATAAGTATGCTTTCTTCCCATCCGGATCTATAGCCTGGCGTGCCAGTGAAGAGCAATTTATTCAAGATCTCAACCTGTTTTCGTACCTGAAGTTACGTGCCAGTTTTGGTTATACCGGTAACCAGGAAATTGGTTTATACAATTCGTTGCCAACAACCGGAACACAAACTTATACGTTTGGCGACGGATCGTTGGCAACCGGAGTTAGCCCGAACAAAATTGCAAACGCCGATCTTCAGTGGGAGAAAACAGCTCAGTTCGACGCCGGAATAGATGTGGCATTTTTTGATAATCGTTTAGGATTAACACTTGATTACTACTACAAGAAGACTACGGAAATGCTTTACAGCGAACAGGTTCCATATACTACTGGTTTTACTACCTACTTAAACAATATTGGAAGTATGCAAAACCAGGGTTTCGAGCTTGAGGTTAGAGGAGATATTCTTAAAGGGGATTTAAAGTGGGATGCTAACTTCAATTTATCTCTAAACCGGAACAAGGTGCTAAGCCTTGCAGGAGTTTTGTATAAAGACGTGGGTGTAAACCAGGGACACCTTAAAATCGACCCGTGGTCAAGACGAATCTTTGTTGGAGAACCTATAGGTAGTTTCTTCGGATGGCAATTTGATGGAATTATTCAGGAAGGAGAAACTGTTGACCAAACAATTAGCCAGGTTGGACCGGGTAGAAGAAAATACAAGGATGTTTCAAGTGAAGATGACAATCCGGATGACGGTAAGTACACCGGAGCGCCAGACGGTGTGATAGACAATGCCGACAGGCAGGTAATTGGAAATGCCTTGCCCGATTTTATTGGCGGTATGAATAATAACCTTTCATATAAAAATTTCAAACTCAGTGTATTCTTGCAGTGGTCTGTAGGAAACGATATCCTGAATTTTGATAAAACTCAATTAACGCTGCCTACAGGAGGTCAGAATGTTTATGCAGACATGGTGAACCGATGGACACCTGAAAACCCAAGCAATGAGTTCCCTCTGGCAAGTACCAATCGTCAGATTGTTTTCAACGATTATTACATCGAAGATGGCTCATATCTGAAAATTAAGAACATAGTGTTTGGATATACATTTCCTAAAAACATGGTGAGATTTGTCGATCGACTTTATTTGTACTCCTCACTTAACAACTTTATTACGTTCACTAACTACTCAGGATTTGACCCTGAAGTTAGCTTACATGGTGCTTCTAATTTAACTATGGGTGAAGATTACAGTACCTATCCGCAGTCTAAAACAGTAATGTTTGGAGTACAAATTGATTTTTAACATTTAAAACTTGAAAAATGAAAAAAATTATATGCATTCTATTAATACTAATACCAGCAACATTATTCAATTCATGCAGCGAATTTCTCGAGGAGAATCCTGTTGACAGGTATGTAGTGAGTAATGTTTACACCGACGAATCGGGTGCCGTTGCCTCAGTTACCTCAATTTATAATGGTCTATATAGTTTATATGAAAGATTAATGTTTTTGGTTTTTGACCTTCCCGTTGACGATGAAAAAAACGGTAGGGGTATGCCAAACCAATACCTACAAAATCTTGAATATATGCGTTACACTCCAAACAATACTTTTGTAAGAAACTTTTGGAGAGATAGCTACAGTGGAATTTTTAGAGCAAACAATGCACTGGAACAAATTCCAAATATAGAAATGGATGAGACCTTGAAAACCAGGTTGATGAACGAAGCTAAATTTTTACGGGCACTTTATTATTTTAATCTTGTGCGGGCATTTGGCGACGTTCCTTTACCATTAGGAACATCTGTTGAAGAAACGGTTACCGGACGTGTGCCGGTTGCTGATGTTTATGCGCAAATTATTTCCGACCTTAACGATGCAAAAGCCTTGCCTAAAAGCTATAGTGGATCTGATGTTGGTAGAGCTACTTCGGGTGCAGCCTCTATACTTCTCGGATCGGTTTATGTAACAATGAAAAATTGGAACGCGGCCGTAACCGAGCTCGGTGCTGTTGTAAATAACGAAGGAAGCTATGGTTATGGTCTTTGGGAAGATGTAAAGGATAATTACCGTGTTGCAACAGAAAATGGTAAAGAATGTGTTTTTTCTGTTCAATTTGATTCACCCCCATCAAATGGAAATGGCGATATGCAGCTTTCAGGTCCTAAATATGCGCTACAGGCTACATATAAAACACAGCAAATACCAGGTCGTAATCAAATGAACGAAGCAGACATACCTATTGAAGAATTATATGCTCAGTTTAGCGATAAGGATCAACGAAAATTCGTGTACTTCAGTAAAGAATTTACTAGTCCTATTGATACAACCATTTATCGGGTAGACTTACCTATTTACACCAAAGCATGGGATGAGAATGAGTTTAACGCGCCAAACTCAGCGGTCAACAGATTTGTTCTTCGATATGTAGATGCACTTTTGCTGTATGCAGAAGCTTTAAACGAAAGTGGAGATCCTGTCGGTGCATATACGCATCTTCAGCGCGTTCGAAGCAGAGCTTACCATGATGATCCTGAGGGTATTTTAACAGGAGATAAAACTAAAGAGAATTTGACAGAATGGATAAGGAGAGAACGTTGGATGGAACTTGTTCACGAAGGCAAACGTTGGTTTGATTTGGTTCGTTGGGGAATTCTCAAGGAAAGGATGTTTGAACATGCTGAAAATGAGAGTCAATTCACTGATTCTTTTGAAGCAGCACAAAAATTACAAATAAAAGAAAATTTCAAAGATGCGATGGTATTAATGCCAATTCCTCAAACGGAGTTGGATGCCAATCAACTGTTAGTTCAAAACCCCGGCTGGGAATAGTTTAGTTAGTTTTGATAGCTTCCGGATTTATCCGGAGGCTATCTTTTACAATATGCGTAATAATAATCTTAAAGTTAATTCTATGAAAAAACAATTAAGGATCGGTATGTTCATCATGGTTGTTGGGGCGTTTTTATGCTCGTGCACATCAAAGAAGGAGGAAGTAGCACAACACCCCAATATTATTTATATTATGAGTGACGACCATGCTTACCAAGCCATTAGCGCTTATGGGTATGGATTAAATGAAACACCAAACATCGACCGCCTGGCCAAAGAAGGTGCCATTTTTACCCGCGCATGTGTCACCAACTCAATTTGCGCCCCAAGTCGCGCGGTATTGCTTACAGGTAAACACAGTTTTATAAACGGGAAAGTGGACAATGTGCAACCTTTCAACTGGGATCAGCCAAATTTCCCAAAACTACTTCAGGCAAACGGCTACCAGACAGCTATGATTGGAAAAATTCATTTGGACGGAATTCCTCAGGGATTTGATTTTTCAATGGTACTTCCGGGGCAGGGTAGTTACTACAATCCTGATTTTCTTATCGACGGCGAACGGGTCCGAAAAGAAGGTTACTGTACCGATATTATTACTGAAACCACGCTCGATTGGTTAAAGAATAAACGCGATCCCAATAAACCTTTCTGTGTGCTTTATCACCAGAAAGCACCTCATCGTAACTGGAAATCAGCACCCGAATATTTCAGCCTGTACGATGATAAAACATTTGATCCTCCATCAAACTATTTTGATGATTACAGCGGAATGGGAACAGCTGCCAGAGAGCAGGAAATGAAAATAGATGAACATGCACGTTGGGGGCACGATTTTAAGATGATTGTTGATCCGAATGGAGACAGTACAGGTTTTGATCGTGAATTAGCCCGTTTCAACGAAAAACAGGTAGAGGATTGGCTTGCGGCCTATACGCCAAAAAATGAGGCTTTTAAAGCTGAATATCCAAACCTCTCGGAAAAAGAAATCGGACTGTGGAAATATAACCGTTATATCAAAGATTATTTGCGCACCATAAAATCGGTAGATGACGGTGTGGGAGAACTACTCGACTATTTGGAAGAGTCGGGATTGGATGAAAATACAATTGTTATTTATACCTCCGATCAGGGATTTTACCTTGGCGAGCATGGCTGGTTCGACAAGCGTTTTATGTACGAAGAATCTTTCCGCACACCACTTTTGGTACGTTATCCGAAAGAGATTAAAGCCGGAACAAGTATAAATAAACTGGTACAAAACCTTGATTTTGCACCTACTATTCTTGACTATGCAGGCGTTGAGGCTCCAGCAGAAATGCAGGGAGAATCGTTTCGTAAATTAGTTAGTGGTGAAACTGGTGAGTGGCGCGATGCAGTATATTATACTTACTACGAATATCCATCGGTACACATGGTAAAAAGGCATTACGGAGTAGCGACTGATCGTTACAAACTCATGCATTTTTATTATGATATTGATGAGTGGGAAATGTACGATTTGGAAACAGATCCGCAGGAGATGCATAATATTTATGATGATCCCGCATATGCCGATGTACAGCAAATGCTTCACGAAAAACTTCAAGATCTGCGTGTTAAATATGGCGACAGTGATGAGTTGAATCAAAAATACCTGGAAGCATATCTTGAACATCAGGAACAACGAAGAAACCGCAGCAGAAATTAAAATGAAGACATTAAACCTAAACCAATTAAACCTAAAAGGAAATACCTCGAATTCGAGGTATTTCCTTATTATATTCTTGATTCTGGCTCCTGTGTTTACCAATGCGCAACCAAATATCCTGCTGATATTTTCGGATGATTTAAATACCCGGATTGGCCCGTATATGGAAGTCAACGATCATACACCAAATCTTGACCGACTTGCCAACGAGGGGGTCATGTTCACTCGAGCATATTGCCAGTACCCGCTTTGCGGACCTTCCCGCGCGTCTATCATGAGTGGTTTGTACCCGTCTACCAACGGTGTGCTGGTTAACGACGATAGTCCAGGAAGTTATAAAAAGATTAATACGGCGCTAAAAGATCATCCGTCAATGGCTGGCTTTTTCAGAGAGCGCGGTTATTTTACTGCCCGTGTATCAAAAATATTTCACATGGGTGTACCCGGCGGAATTGAACGTGGTGAACCTGGCGGTGACGAACCCGATTCGTGGGATTACGCTTTTAATGTTATGGGACCCGAAACGCTTAGTCCGGGAGAACTGGAGTTGCTCTCACCCAAAAATCCGCATTACGGATCAAATTTTGCCCGCCTAATATTACCGGATTCGCTGCGTTACTATCAAACCGATTATATTGCCGCAAACCAGGCGATTGCGATCCTCCAAAGCCGGGCAAAGGAAGTGGCCAGAGGAGCTACAAATAAAGTAAAAATTAAGCCCGATTCTCCGTTCTTTCTTGCAGTGGGTTTTGTCAGGCCACATGTGCCACTGATTGCAACCGAAAGTTGCTTTGCCAACTATCCTGATGAAGAATCGGTTTTACCACCCGTTGTGATTGAAGATAATGTGCCTGAACAGGCACTGGTCAGGCAAAACAAGAATATCTGGGGAATGAATGATATCCAGCAGAAGAAAACCATCAGCTCGTATATGGCAAGCGTAAAGTTTATGGATGAACAAGTTGGTCGGTTATTAAATACTTTAGATCAACTGGGTTTGCGTAAAAATACCATTGTAATTTTCCTTTCCGATCATGGATATAATTTGGGAGAGCACGATTGTTGGTCGAAAACCAGTTTGTGGGAAGGAACCGTAAGAGTGCCGCTTATCATCTCCGTTCCGGGAATGGAGCAAACCAATGGCGTGAAGTGTGAGTCGATTACTGAATTGATTGATTTGTATCCGACGCTGGTTGATCTCGGGGGGTATTCTGAAGAAAAACCCGTTATACTTCAGGGAAATAGTTTGGTTAACTACCTTGAGAATGGGAATGTTGCAGACAACAATGCGGAAGCCTTTACCATTACTAATCGAGGCAATGCCGGCACTTTAACATTTGGCAACTACAGATATACACGCTGGGGAGATAAGGCAGAAACCGGAAACGAAGAACTTTATGATCATAGTTCAGATCCGGAAGAATTTAAGAATCTGGCTGACGAATCTGATCAGGCGGAATTACTAAAAGAAATGCGTAATCGTTTTGAAGAGGCGATGAAAAGATCGAATACATCTTTGGGGCAGTAGAATGAATACGTTAGACAGGGACAATTGGAGTCGAAGATTAATCGAAGAATACAAAGAAAGGGTGAAATCCATTAATTGAATACTGGAAAATGAGTAGCGAAGACATGCTGAGAATGTTTGCTGAGCCGGTTAAAGAATAACGTATTTTTTAAATTTGCTCTTTGTTAGAAGAGATATTGGCATATAAGACATAAACAAAGCACTTTCGGTACTGAAAGTGCTTTGTTTATTAGGGTGGGCCCACCTGGGCTTGAACCAGGGACCCCCTGATTATGAGTCAGTATTGAATGTTTTCCCTTTGTTTCTTTTGTTCTGAATATCAGTAGTTTAAAAATATTTATTTTCTTATTATTTCCCATTTTTTCTTCATATCTTGCAATTTGTATGTATAATGTATGTATCAAAATTGTAAGTAAATGATTGGAGTTACGACTGCTATAGTGTTGGATAAAAGGATTCAAAAGAAAGATGAAACCTATGCGGTCAAACTTAGAATAACACATAATCGCTACCAAAAATACTATCCTATAAATGAATTCCTGACAGTTGAAGAATGGGAAAAAACGAATGATAATAAATCTCGTGGTGACTATAAAAAGAATAGAGTTTATTTTAATCAAATTGAAAAACGTGCTATCGATATTATTAAAGAGCTTCATCCGTTTTCATTTCCAGCTTTTGAGAAAAAATTTAATCAAGACTCTACAAAGCAATTAGATGCGTTAATGCTAATGCAAAGTTACATCGACAAACTAAAGGAAGAAAAAAGGTTTGGGTCTGCTCAGACTTATAATGATTCACTAAAGTCAATTAAGAAGTTTAATGCAACCAAGAGAAGAAGGAAGATTTTGGTTTGGACAATAACTTCTGAGTGGCTGCAAGAGTATGAAGGCTGGATGAAAGATAAAGGTAGGTCTGTAACTACTATTGGGATGTATTTAAGATGTTTGAGAACTATCGTAAATATTGCAATTGAAAACGGAAGTTTAAGTAAGGATGAATACCCCTTTGGAAAGAGAAAGTATCAAATTCCGACTTCGAGAAATGTAAAAAAGGCTTTGACACTTACAGATATAAAAAAAATTTTTGATTACAAACCGGTTGATGTTTATGAAGAAAGAGCCAGAGATTTTTGGATTTTGAGCTACTTGTGTAATGGCATTAACATTAAAGATATTGCCTTGCTGCAAAACAAAAATATACAAGGAAATAAGCTAATATTTCTTAGAGCTAAGACTGAGAATACGTCAAAGTCTGAATTAAAGGAAATCTCAGTTCCGATAAATGATGAGATAAAAAGCATAATAGCCAAATGGGGCAATGAATCACAAGATAAAGATGATTACATTTTTAGTTTTATCAGTAAAGGTGATAGTCCTGAAAAGCAGTTTAATAAGATTAAGTATGCCATCAAAAAGATTAACAAATTCTTGAAAAAGATTGGTGAAACATTGGAGCTCAATTTAAAACTAACCACCTACACCGCCAGGCATTCCTATGCTACAGTGCTTAAACGCTCTGGTGCACCTATAGAGTTCATCTCAGAGAGCCTGGGACATAAAGACTTGAAAACAACAGAGAACTATCTTGATTCATTTGAGGATGAGGTTAAAGAAGCATATCAAAAAAAGTTGTTGGACTTTTAAATTCGGACAATGAAAGACAGTAAATCAACTATTAAACAGCCTTTAAACTATTTGAGATACTTTTTCCTAAACAAGGGGTTGGAAAAGGAAGAGCAGAACTTCTTCAATTATTGGATAGAACAAAAACAAAAGTCACCCAAAAGTATTGATATTTGGCCAGATAGAGTAATGGTTAGCGTTCAGGGAGAATTGGACACAATTGATACAATACCATACAAATTATATGATGCTTTAAGAGGTAAGCTTTTTAATGAGGTAACAATCGCCAAAGAAAATATTGATAAGGCTGTAGCAGAAATAACTTTTAACAATAATTCACCTGACCTGTTTTTAAATGTCCAGGCAAATCTTTAAAAAAAAATATATCAAGAGAGTTATTCCGCAATGAGAGAGTTCTCATTTGCTGTGAAATATATGAATGATATACTTGCGCAGATTAATTCTTACTTGATTGATAAAGAAAAGTATTCGTTATTAGAAGTAGTTAGCGGAGAGAATGATAGTTCTCTGGTTAATGAACTGTTTGATTTTTTATATAAACGAGAAATAATAACTACAGCGGACTACAGGAGTTTTATTGAACTGATTGAAAAATTTATAGAAAACTTTGAAGACCAAAATATTTCACCGTCGAGGAAGTTTGATATAAGGGATGAAAACAAAAGTCTGATAAGATATTGCTTTTTCTTATTACAAAAAGCGCAACCAAAATCAAGGGGTACTAAAAAATATTTCATAAAATTTATGCAAGAAGTATTCATTAATTATGAGAATGATAAATCACTTAGTAATCACTTTTCAGAACCACCTATAGAATTGTTAGACTGGTATCCTGACAAAGTAAAAGAAGCAATGCGAAAAGATACTTAGTCATCATCAATTTTTAATACCTCAGATTAAGTTTCTTTTATTGTTTTTTAAAGGAGATGTTTTCTTTCTGACATCACTATTTCAATATCCCTTTTCCCCTTCGAAATCCCATCAGATTTCGAATTAAACAATGTTCATTTAAGAATTATCCCATTCAATTTCACTTTTCTACATCTTGAAGCACCAGTACATTGCATGTATCAATATTGAATAAATTATGATGCTGTGCACAGCATAATTATTAATGTAAAAGATTAATTATTATGAGTACAAATTCGAAAGAGCTTGAAAAGTTGAATCAACTTCTGTCCCAGCAGAACTTGATGAAAAAGGAGGTTTTGACTGTAGATGAGGCAAGTATTTACTTAGGTATAAGCAAGTCAAATCTATACAAGAAAACTTCAGCCCAGAAAATCCCTCACTATAAACCCGAGGGAAAGATAATTTACTTCAAAAGGGAAGAACTTGATGATTGGATGCTTCGGAACAGACAGTCTACTGTGGAAGAAATCTCAGATAAGGCAGCAAATCTAATTATTAGGAAAGGGGGTTTGTCATGATGTTATTTTCAATAACCAAGGAAATGGCTAATCCTACTAATGTGTTATTTTATTACACAGAGATTCAGGACATGTTTGATTTCGCTTTTAATTTTCGATTCATCAAAGAATTAGATTTAATTGAATGGTGTGAAGATGATTCAGATGAGTGGAAGCCAATGACAGAAGGAATTTACAAGTTTATTTCAGCTTCATTTTTGAAATATAAACAAACCATTTTCCCTGCTGACGCTGTTGAGCATTTCATGAAGCTCTATTTATGCGGGACATCACAAGACCAAGGTGAAACCATTAATAGGGAGGAGGATTGAAAGATGGGTGACAATAACACAAATTATCAAGTTACTGCAAATCCGCTCGACAGTTTTGTTTTTTGGAGCGGTAAAGGTAAAATTATACCGCATTTACTTTATGTCTTTTTCTCAAAGTTAGGTATCGGCAGATACTTCCCAGATGACACTAAATGGAAGAACTCGGAGTCAATCATTGTTAAGATTGTTGGAAATGTTGTTTCGGAAGTCAATGTAGCTTATTTGATAGAAATTGCGAAGAACCACATTGTTGAAATGACAGAAGAGAGTGGTGAAAGTGGTCCAATATTGGATTCGTTTCATCGAAGTACTTCGCTTTTTGGTGATAAAAACTTAAAGCTACTACCTATTCTGAGATTAGACTTCATTTCAGATGATAAGGATACAGGATATTTCTTTTTTAGAAATGGTGTTGTTAAAGCTACAGCTGAGGAAATAACCATTGATAGCTACGATGAATATGACGAGTATGTCTGGGAAAGCAGTATTGTTGATTTAGATTTCACTTTTATTGATGATGCAGAGCTAATTCATAATGATACATTTTTGAGTTTCATGACCGATTTGACCAAAGTTGAGGATGAGGAGAAATCAGAAAAACGATTCATCTCTTTGTCAACAGCAGTTGGTTACCTCTTACATCGATTTAAGGATGGCACTTCAACAAAAGCAATCATACTTATGGATGTTTATGTCAATGGTATGCCAAATGGTGGAAGTGGGAAAACCTTGCTTATGACAGCAGTAGGGAAAATCAGAAACCTTGCAATCATTGACGGGAAGAAATATGACCAGAAAGAATGGTTTGGACTTTCATCGGTTGAACTTGATACAGGAGTTGTTTTGTTCGATGATGTCAAGCAGGAGTTTAATTTTGAGCTAATCTTCCCCTTAATGAGTACAGGACTTTTCAGGAGAAGAAAATATGAGAATCATGTTTTTATTCCTCATGAAAAAGCTCCAAAGATTGCAATAACAACAAACTATGCCATAAACGGCAGTAGTAATTCATTTAAGAGGAGGATGTTTGAGTTTGAGGTTTCTACAACATACTCTGCAGATTATACCCCTCGTGACAAATACGGCAAGAACTTCTTTGACGATTGGTCTAATGAGGAGTGGAATTACTTCTACAATACAATGATTAAATGCTTGCAATTATTTCTTAGTGATGGTTTGATTGAATCAGAACCAATAAATATCAGGCTTACCAAGTTAGTAAATACGACTTGCGAGGAATTCTTTGAATTTGCAAATCACAAGATAGTCTTAAACAATCAGTTAAATAAAAAAGAACTGTATTTGGACTTCGTTGGTGATTACCCTGAGTTCAAAACACAGCTTAGACAACGAACTTTTACTAATTGGCTTCGCTCATGGGGGGAATTTAAGAAATTAAAGGTTACAGAAGGTCATACTGGCAGTGTGCGATATGTCTTATATTCTGAACAGTCTTCAACCTAATAACCAACCTTGCATCCAGTCTGCTTTTAGAGTGCTTTTAACTTGGTGTAAGGCTTTATTTCTAACACATAAACTTTAAATTATGGAAAATCTTAATAGATATAATTTATCTCAGGCAGCGAGAATTCTCAATATTAAAAGTATTGGAAGGTCAAAGATTTATAAAATACTGCGGAAATTAAGTATCGTTGATGAGACAAATAAGCCCTTTCAAAGATTTATTGATGAGGGCTATTTGGATTTTGGGTTGCCAACTATTCGTATACCAGGTTTTACGGTTCAAACACCGGTGACATTGGTAGTTGGAGAAAGGGGACTGGAATTCCTGAGAAATGTAATCGAGGGCTACTTGAAAGAGAATCAAGGTCCTGTCATTTATAAGAGAAAGAGCAAGAGAATAACTTTTGATGGTGATAGCATCATAATTGAAGATGCTTTTGAGGAATAAAACTCAAGCCTGCCTTAATGGTAGGCTTTTTTTATGACCAATAATCATAATAATTGAATAAAATTTATAATTTTAGCAATGAGTGTTACACTCAACTAAAAAAAACAAAAACCAATTTCATTTCCATCATTGTTATGATGGAACTAATTTAACCTGCGAAAAATACAATGCTATCACAGTTAGAGTATCCAAGAAAACTAAAATATAGTTCGGATAGTAACCATCTTCCAATTGAGTTTTATTTGGACACGATACCTCATTGTAAAAGAATTGATTTAAAACTGGGATACTTTAGTAGTAATGCTATAAGAACCTTATCATATAGTTTTGCTCAGTTTATTTTTAATGGAGGTACTCTTCGAATTGTCACGAATCATTATCTCTCAAAAAAAGATAACGATATCTTGGTTGAAATCCCGGGGGAAGGTTTTAGAGCAACTGAAGTACAACAATTCTTGACAAAAGATCTCGCTAGGTTAGAAGAAATTATTCGAAATGGAGAACAACATTTTTTTGATTGTTTGAAATATTTGAGAAAGAATAATCGGTTGATTATTCAACCAGTCATGCTTAAACCTAAAGGGATGGTACATTACAAAGAGGGGTTATTGTATGATGGGAAAGATACGTTGTTTTTTGAGGGGAGTTGTAATTTTACTTATAAAGGATTAGTTGAGAATGCAGAGAGTATTAGCATTTGGAGATCATGGGGAGAGAACAATGAAACAGACCGAATCAAAGATGAACAAGAGGGCTTTGAAACTATCATTACAAGATCGAATGACTATTACAAATATTTATCAGTAAATGAAATTGAAGAGGTAATATTTAAAAAGGGACAAAATAAGAATCTTGACGAATTAATTGAAGAAGAATTAACTGTCTTAAAAAAGTTGAACGATATACCTATTATTAAAAGGAGATATAAGAAACATGTAGAAGAATTCGAAAAAAAAGTATTTAAGCAAAATAGTGAGCCAAAATTTCCTTTTGAAGGGAAAGCCAGGGATTATCAAAACAGAGCATACACCAAATGGGTCGAGAATAATTATAAGGGCATTTTCGCTATGGCTACCGGAACTGGTAAGACTATTACTTCGTTGAACTGTCTTCTTAATATGTACAAAGATTCTAAATATTACCAATGTATTATTGTTGTTCCAACTCTAGTATTACTTAGTCAGTGGATTAAAGAGGTTAAGAAATTCAATTTTGATAATGTGTTTACTTCCTCAGCCAGCGGATGGGAGAAAGACCTGAGTTTGTTCTTATTTCTTGCCTCAAATGGAGAAGAAATTAATTTCATTTTTATAACAACTTATGCATCATTTAATAGCACAAAGACTCAAAGAATTATTAGAAACAAAAAATTGGATAATGTTCTATTAATTGCTGATGAGGTTCATAATCTGGGATCCAGAAAATCGATAAATAACATTGCACACAATATAACTCAAAGGATCGGTCTGTCTGCGACACCTAATAGGAAGTATGATGATCATGGATCAAATGTTGTTGAGGAATATTTCAATTCATTTTCGCCGTGTTACACTTTTAGTTTTCCATTATTAAGAGCTATTAACGAGAATTATTTGACAAAATATGAATACTATCCTTTTTTTGCATCGCTCACTTATGATGAAATTAAAGAGTATAAAGGACTATCTAAAGAGCTATTAAAACATTATGATTTCAAAAGGAATGTTTATAAGGAATCAGCTGAGTTTCTTTTAATACAACGAAAAAGAATAATACACCAAGCACAGAATAAGAAAATAGTTTTTCGTGAAATTTTGGATAATTTGATAAAGCTTGAAGAGGGTAATCTATCGCATACATTAGTGTATGTGCCAGAAGGGTATGAACATGATTATTCAGAAGCGGACGATTATAATATTGCTGATGAAGATCTCCGAATTATCAATGAATATTCTAAAATAATAAATGAATATGGTCTTACTACCTATCAAATATTGTCTGAAACAAAAGAAAGAGATGAGGTTTTGGATCGATTTAATAAAGGTCGAATTTCGGTATTAACTGCGATGAAAACGCTTGATGAAGGTGTTGATGTGCCAGCAACGAGAAATGCTATTTTTTGTGCTAGCACAGGCAATCCAAGACAGTTCATTCAAAGGAGAGGACGAATCTTAAGACGATATGAAGAGAAGGAAATGGCAAGAATCTACGATATTGTTATTGTCCCTTCGTCACAGTGTTGGGAAGAAGAACCTATTCATATCCGCGAGAAACTCCAAATCATGGAGAAAAATATATTTAGAAGTGAAATCTATCGAATCGCAAATTTTCTATACGCATGTGAGAACAGGCAGGATCTTTCAATCGGGAAAGATGAAAACTTGCAAAAAATAGTGGAGCTAGCTTCAAAATTTGAAATAGACTTAGATGGATTAATCATTGAATTAATTCAAGAAGATAATAATTGTAATTAAAACTTTTAAAATGGAAACATTTGAAGAAAAGCTTAAGAAGTCCTTTGTGAAATCTTTGAAAAAAGATGGTTTAGATGAACGCTTGTTGAATTATCTACTAGATAAAATCATTAATGATGTCATAAGTTTTGAAAGGCAAGAGATTCTTGATTTAGAACAACAAGCAAAAACAATTACAAATAGTTTTATTGAAAAGGCCAAAGAATTAAAAATATAGTTATGATTATCAAGAGTATCTCAATAAAAAACTTTAAGTCCTATTATAACGAGAATGTATATAGTTTTTCAGATGGTTTAAATATTATTTCTGGTCATGAGGGAGCAGGTAAATCAAATATGTTTGATGCTTTCATGTGGGCGTTGTTTTTTAGACTCTCTAATTTGAAAAAAGATGTTATTCTAGATGAATCCAATGTGAGCTATATTAATGATAGAATCAAAAATGAATATTTTATTAGCTCTTCTGATAAAACAATTGAATGTGAAGTCAAAGTTCAATTAGAAATAAAAAAAGGCGATGAATTAAGAACTTACGAAATTGTGCGTAGGAAAATCATTTTTTTAAATAAAGATAGTTTAGGTAGGAATTTCTACGAAAGAAATGTTTGGTCATATGAGAAATCAGAATTACAGGTTAGTTGGCAAGATAAGAATTTCAACCAAAGAGAATTTGAAGGCAGAAATGCTGAAGGAGAGTTGGATAGAATTTTTCCAGAGAAGATAAGAAAATATATATGGTTTCAAGGGGAACAGTTGAATGAGTTGTTGGATTTTGATAATAAGGAAACATTACGGAAAGCTGTAGATTACATATCCTATCTTTCAACTTATGAAAATATGGAATCAGTAATTCGTAATGTTAACAACTTCATAGATACGAAGGTTAAAAATAAAATATCCTCGAATACACGTGAGAAAAATAAATTTAAAAAATTGAGTGATCGACTAGAACAACTAGAGACAAATATTAGCGAAGCAAAAGCCAAAAAAATTAAATATGAGAGCGACCTTAAAGAACTTGAGGAAGAGGAGACTGTGCAGAATGATAAGTTAGCAGTTCTGGCAGGTTTCCCAGAGTTGAAATCAAAAGAAGGTCAGTTGATTGGTAAAGTTGAATCCTTAAAGAATGAAGTTTCAAATCTTAATCAAAAAGAAAAGGAACTCTTTGTCCAAAAGTGGATGTTTAAAGGAACAGATGAACTTTATCGTCAGGCAGAAAAGGAAATAGATAAGTTTGTCGAGTATCGTTTGAATCTCATTTCTGATAACGATAAACAGCTAGAAGAAGGGGTGCCGGGGGATGGTTTAATTAGAAAAATGATTAAAAAACAACATTGTATAATCTGTGATAGAGAGGCTCTTAAGGGATCACCAGAATATATTTCTATAGTGGGGCATTTAGATGCGAATAAGAAATTAAAACCTCGAGATCCAGAGATAGAAGCTTTATATGAGAAAGTATTAAATCTTAAAGGAAAAACCTCTCAATTCTTGTTCAAACTGAAAGATATAAATAAGGAAATTCAATCGCACAAAGCTTTGATTGCAAACAAACAGATTGAAAGGAATAAAAGTAATTCGGATTTAAAAATAGTACGGGAGAAAATCAAGGAAATTATAAGAGAAAAGGGCCATGAAGTTTTAAAAATGAATCCTGCAAATATTAATTCTACATTAAAGAGAATCAGAGAGGATAAGTCAAAACTACAAAAGTATATTTTTAATAATGCGTCTGCTATACAAATATATAGTTCTGAAAAAGTTGAGAAATATAATGAGATTACAAAATTAAAAGATCCTAAGTCTGGTGAAATATTGGAACAAAAATTAAAAGATTATGTGGATCATATTGAACATTTAATAAAGGATCAGACAAGACAGGAAAAGATTGAACTTATTAAAAGCATCGAACATACTGCCAATGAAATCCAGCGCAATATTGCTGAAATAAACAATGTTGTTATTGTTAAGGTGAAAATAAATCCAGATGATTATTCCATAGACTTTGTTGATGCAGCAGGGAATCCTAATGATGGGCATGGAGCACAAAATACTTTAGCCAAAATGAGTATCATAAACGCAATTGTGCGTCTTTCTAATGAAAAAAAGGGAGAGGATTACCCGTTTATTGCGGATGCTCCAACTTCTGAATTTGGAAAAGAGTTTACTGATAGATTTTTAGAGTCAATTGCTAATACGTATAAGCAAGTTATCATCATTACCAAAGACCTAGTGAAAGATATCAATAGATATAAAAAGTTATCATTTGTATCAAAAGTAGATGAAATAGAAAAGGAATGCATAGAGGAGGTGGCTCTATCAACAAATAGTATCACTGTAAAAAAATAAATATGGCTACAATATACGAAGAAATGCATAGCATAAATCCTGCAATCGAGATGACAAAAAGAGAACACATCTTAAATGTTTATGCTTATAATAAAGGTACAGGAGAAAAGAAAGAAACTAAATATTTTTCAATGCTCTGGGAAGCATTCGCCTGGGCTGCAGTATTAGGATTTGTGCATGGAAAGAGGAAACCCTTGGAGGGCAAATTTGATAGGCCGTTTGAATATTCTCAGATATATAATAATGGCAATGATATTTTCTATTCATTAATACTTTTTGTAGTCGCAAAAGAAGGTTATGAAATTTTAAGAGATGCAAAAGAGGTAAATAAAGTGATTGAGGAATATGCTAATGGTGGTTTTGAGGTAATATTTACAATCTTAAGAGATAAGGGCAATGACTATTTTGGAGATGATTCAAATTTTCTGCAGGAAGTTCTTGATCGAAAAAGTCATATAAAAATGGATGAAGTTCTTATGAAAGATATGGAAGACAAGAAAGATGAAAAAATAGATGATGGTGAAAGTTTCAACTTTATGTAAAAATTTCCGAGATGGGCAAAAAACTCACTGAACAAGAAATAAAGATTGAATATGCTGAATTAAAACCTACGTTGGTCAAATTGAATTCTGAATTGATAAAACAGATTGAAACACTTTTAGAGGTAGGTAATATTAATTTGGGATTTCCAATCCGTGGCCGCATAAAAGAATTGGATTCTCTTGCGGATAAGCAAATAAGAGGTGCTTTTACCATCCGAAAAACTATAAAAGAAGTCCAGGACTTAGTTGGCATCAGAATTATTTTACTTTTTAGTAGGGATATAGATAAGGTACGAGATATTTTAAAGAATAATTTAGAAGTTATAAAGGAATATAATACAATGGATAGACTTGATGAAGACCAGTTTGGATATTCATCAATTCACAGCGTAGTTAGAGTTCCAAAATCTTGGCTAGGAGTACCAATGTTTAGTGATTTTGGGGATTTGATAACAGAAATCCAGATAAGAACACTTTCACAACATACCTGGGCAGAAACTTCTCATCTTATTGATTATAAAAATAAGGACGAAATTCCAAGGAATGTGAAACGATCAATCAGTAGATTGAGTGCGCTTTTGGAAACTGTTGATTTAGAATTTGAAAGGTTACTTATTGAGAGTAAAGAGTTTAAAATGAAACTTAAAGTGGATGAGGAATTTAATTCTATTTCGCTTGAAAGGATATTAGATGCTCATATTTATCCAGAAAATAAAAGAGGAAATGAAAACTATATAAGTCTACTTGAAAGTCTTGAGGAAATGAAAATGGTTAAGCCTCAAGAATTAATTTCATTTATAGATGAATATAAAGAAGAGGCAAAATTACTTGAAAAGAGAGTATGTCAAGCAATTATTGACAGCCCTGAAGGTCACGAATTTGTTGAAGTTGATGGTATAAAATACACAACTAAAGACAAATCGAAAATTAAAGAAGGAGCTACATATTATAACCAAGTTGGGCTATTAGCATTAATGTTCAAGATTAAAATGAATAAACTCTGATAAAAAAATATTTGGATTAAATAATTTGCTTTAGCGAACCCTCAATTTTATCAGCAAGAAATTCAAAGCCCTCAATATTCGGGTTTTCCGACAATTCCTTATCTAACATGACCAGCCCATCGTCAACATGCATTTTCAAGTATTTTGGAAGGTCATTATGTGACTGATGCAATCTATAATGTGCAATTAGAAGGCCGGTGTAAATATCATAGTTTTCTCCAAAGAAAACATTCTTAGAATACTCTTTGCCCCCAGAATCAGCCATATCCTTCAGGTCAAGCTTTTGTCCTTTTGAAAGCGAATAAGAAAAGGCAATGCGTGCTATAATGTTTTCAGTCCCCAAATTAAGCTTTCTTGTTAGTCTCTGAACGATTTCTTTGTTTGCTTTACTAGTTCGAATATGTGATAGCATGATTTTGTTTGTTGAATTCTACAAATAGTTCTTCTATTTTCTGCTGCTTAATTGTTGAACCTTCTAATCCATTTTCAATCAAATAAACTCCTGCAAGCTTAGCTTTCATAATTTGATATTCTTTAATAGAAAGTTCCTTTTCCAACAAAGGAAATAGAACAACCTGTTTGGAAATGAATGGATAAAACTGCTCAATAATATTACTAGAGTGTTCTTTGTCAAATTTTTGTAATGGACTGTCAATAAATACAGGGAATTTTATTCCAGATTCATCAACTAAGGCTTTCAATAATGCTGTTGCATATAATTGTTGTTCTCCCTTTGATAATGTATCTTTTTCAATAATAGAACCATTCTTATCAATTAGATCAATATCCATTATCTCGTTATCAATTCTAACATTTATTTTTGATATAAAATTTGACTTGTGCATGAGTCTAGTTAGTCCTTTAAGAACATTTCTTTCAAGTGAATGTTTTTTAGTCTCCTTTATTTTTGAAGACATGATTTCAATTTTATTGAGGAGCTTTTGAGTGACATCATACTTTTTCTGGTCTGCCTCAGCTAATTTGAAATTCTTTACAACTTCAGTTGATTTTTTTGAATTAGTGATTAATTCCTGGTTTTTAATGGCTTTCCTTGAAAGAATCTCATCTCTTTCATTAAGAAGGTTTAAATATTCTCTATTTAGTAAATCACGTTGCTCTCGGTATTTTTTAGCTTCGTTATTATTTTGGCGTGCTTCACCTTCCTTTATTTTTGTAGTAACTACCGCGAGTGCTTTTCTTGTCTTTCTTTCTTCTTGAACTATACTATTAAATTCTTGGACAAAAGACTTCTTAATGTAATCATACATGGTAACAATTCTTCTCGAAGCTTTATTACTAATTTCAAGTAATAGTCTCTGCTCTTCATCTGTGTTTTTACTATTTCCTCGGCTTTCTTTTAATACCTCAGAAATTAAATTTTTAAACTTGTCAGCAGTATGATTATCAAGGCTATATTCAGATATCCTGTTCTCCAAGTTATTTGCAAATTGTTCTAATTCTTCATTTAAGAGATTTTGATCTAGGGAATTGGTTTTGATGTAAGTTTCCCTTCTTACCTGTTCCATTAACTTCTTCAGGCTATTCCCTGCAATAACAATAGGAACAGTATCAAGAATGGACTTAAGCTTATTTTTAACTGCTTTATGTTTACTGACTAACGTATCCTTTTCTTGTTTTAGAGATAATAATTCCTCTAATGTTAGACCACTACCCAGACGGATCAATTTTTCTTGGAGATAATCGATCTTTTGTCTTGATATATGAATCCTTTCATCAACAATTTTAAGTTCATTTTCAATAGCTATTTTTTCACTATTTAACTTTTTCCCATCAGAAGTTAATTTATCAAACCTTTCTTTATCAAATTTAGAAACTCCACTCCTTTTATACTTAATGAGTAAGGTTTTAAGGCTATTTTTTAAATCTTCATATTTTTTTAGTCCGAGAACTTCTGCATATGCTGTGCCAAGTGATTTTAGCTCTTCAGCAGTTTTAGCTTCAGCTAGTGTTACAATCTTTTCTGCATCAAAAAAGAAAAACTTTGCAATTTCTCGAGGTAATATAAAATCATTTATAAAGGCATCATAACCCACTTCTTTTGTTAGTTCATTTTCTTGCCCATCAATCGAGATTTTAAGAGATTCTTTATCATTAATATAATTGAAACTCCTTTTAATAACTACACTTTTACATGGTACAGATGGGATTAGAATATTGGATAAATGTACTTCAACTTCCATCTGAGCATTATCCAAAATATTATTATCAACCTCTTCCCTAATATTTTTATTTAGCATTGACCTTCGATAGATCTTATATCCACCTGCATTTCTTATTTCTCTTCTATATTTCTCTTCAACTTGAGACATTAGTCCTCCATAGAATCCCCAAATTAGGGATGATAGAAAGGTAGTTTTTCCGAAACCATTCTTCCCTGCAATCAGTGTAATATTTGCGTTGGTGCTATCCTTAAAAATTATCTCATTCTCTCCAGCATATATCCGATAATTTAGAAGTCTTATTTTTTCAATCCTCATTGTTCATTCTTTATAAAAGATTCAATCCTTTTTTCAACGTCATTATGCATCCCATATTTAGAGAGCATTAAAGCTTTTGACTCCTGGAGGGAAATCAAATTTTCAATTAGAGGATAATAATTAAGATCATCATTACACACCTCTTTTAAAATTCTTCTTTCAGTATTATCGAGGGAGTTGATATTGTTAGTGGATATATTCTTATGATATACTCTTTTGTAGATATCACCCACTTTCCATTGGGAAATCAATTCTTTTTCTCGGTTCCAGATTACCTGAATTGCAATTAATTCTTGATTTGTAATAAGGGTAATATGGGGTTTTATTTTTTGAATTTCCTTTTGAAGAATCAATAGCTCCTCTAATATCTCTGCTCTGTATTTTGGACTATAGTTACCTTGATTGTTTCCATCTTTATCTACCGCTCGCTCACCATTTCTTCTAGTCGAAAGTCGATTTTCATGTAAGTTTCTATTTTGAATAAGCTTATCACGAAACTCCATTAATGGTTTCATCCATTCTTGGCCATTCTTAATCAATGATGACATTGATTTATCTTTTTTCACTACTGTACAGGTCCAGCAGCCAAATCTACTTTGTCCACAAGACGTATGTTTGTCATCTGTCACTACTGTAGGACATTCATAATCATCTGCACTAGCGTCTGCATATATCTTAAAAAGAATATCATTATCAAATCCCCAAGGTGAAGGAATGGCTCTTATTATATACCAAATTTCTTCTAGCATTAAGCTTTTAATTGGGGCATATACATACGCATTCGAACTTACTGAATGTTTTGATAGCCTTTTTCCTTTTACTTCGTGTTTTTTTATAGAGCGTTCCCTAGTCGCACTTTCTTGGTACCTTGTCCCAATAAGAATAATTGCTTCTCCTTTTTCCTTTGTAATAAAGTCTAAAAAATCAGAAGTAGGTCTAATCTTCAACTTGTCTGTGCACCATCTAAAAGTGTTATTTGGAACAGGATAACCTTTCCCAATTATATTTGTCCAAAAAGATTCATCCAGTCTAGGTGTTGTTTTCTGAACATGGATTGGTAATCCCTGGTCTCTTGCAGCAGCCTCAATTTTATCATGGACATCACCAACATAACCTTCAATAATTGGATTTTCGACCATTGTATCATTAGTAACCACATAAACTTTTCTTTTTAATCTATTTGCAATAGGAAAATCTTCTTGAAGTCTTCTTAGGGCAATCCATACGAGAGTTAATAAAACAGTAGAATCTTTCCCTCCACTAAAACCAATAATCCATGGTCGATAGTTATCAGTCTTAGAAGAATATTGGTCCATTATCTCTCTAATTGCGTCTTCTATATTTCTGTTTTTAATTTCCTGGAACATAGTTGTTTAAAATTATTTGTCAGAAGGGATTTGGTAGCCTTCATAATGTATTGACAATATTACAAATGTATATAAACAATGCTTAAAAGTTGTTAGTTGCAAGAGGAAGTAATCAACAATGAATTTTTTATTAAAGAAATCCGATTCTGCATAAATTTATATTTCTGAGAATTTCTAATTGTCAAAAAAAAGGCGATTGAATTTGTTTAATTTCAAGGTTTTATAAAACCACTGTAAATCCTTTCGTCCAATCTAATATTGGAGGATTGGGCAGATGGTCACAGTATATGCAAATTAATTAATGAAAAATTATGAAGTCTATTTAAACGTCATATAAATCCCAAAGTTTTTTTAAAAATTCTTACCAAGGCTAAAACCATATGCCCAAAGGGTTATTGAGAATCAGATAGAGCTGGTTTTATATTGGGCAAAGTGGTTTTATTCTGAATAAATAACAAAATTTTTTATAAAAAATTTTGGGGTGCAGAGTTAGCAAATGCTTGAGCCTCTCCATAAATGCCCCTACCTCTTTTTTCATTTGGGAAACTCCCCCTGTCTAATGTTTGAGTTAGCTTTTTTTTTCGCAGGGGAAAAACAATCCTTTTTTTGCAGAACTTCTCTAATCAAAAGCAACCCCCACTTAGCATTGGTCTGGTTCAGTGCCAGAGTAACAGATATTTTCATGTCTAATCTTAAAAATCAGTTGATCATGTCAGTAACAATTGTTGATGTAAAAGAAAGAGTAAGCCAAGGTGGTAATTCATTTATGGCGTTGATAGTTCAGAATGAACTTGAATTGGTAACTTCTAAGTCAGGTAACATTTACGTTGCTGCTCACAGAGCTTCAATTCCCTGTACCTTGGATTATAACACAGCCAAGCTAATGATTGGGAAAGAGTTACCGGGAACTATTGAAAAAGTGGAATGTGCAACTTATGAACATGTTAATTCTGATGGAGAAATAGTTAATCTGAATTACAGGTATCAGTACATACCTGAGCAAAACAGAACTGTTCTCTATGCAGAAGAAGATGTTCATTTGCAGGAAGTAGAGGAAGTAGTTTAACCAAAGAACAAATGCCTGACAACTACACAGGCATTTGTTAAATTTTACTTTAATGTAATTATGGGGATTAAATTTTTCTTTAATATTTCTAAAGCATTAAAAACTACTCTAAGAAGTAAACTTGTGAGTTACACTCTAGACTGGAATTTCACCACATTTCTTAAAATTCCCTTTTCCCTTCTATTTATAATAATAGCGTTTTCAGAAAAATCTTACCGGTTAATAGAGGCCCTTAGATTTCATTTTTTCTGAAACCTTTTTCGTTGAAGAACTGCAAGCCCTTAAAATAAGGGGCAAAGAGTTAGACTAATATCTACACACTAAATTTATTTACTATGAAAGCTAAAAAAACAATTATTTGGCTGATTTACATTTGTATTATAGCATTTTCATATTTCTCTTGTGTTCCATCAGCAGAAAATGCAACATCGTCATATGGACATGATGGAGATTACATGTTCATTGGTCTATATCATGGAGCAATCATACCATTTTCCATCATTGGTAAAATTATCGGTTTTGATATTGGACTAATAGACAGAGGAAAGATGGATGATGTTACCTATATGGTTGGTTATGTGATAGCATGCTATTACCATTATAGAATTATCAAATTCATAGTCTTGGGTTACTTGGAACACCGAAAAATAATTAACGACAAATGAAATTGTGCAGAGTACACCTTTACAGCAAGTTTTATCCTGTATTTTTTGTTAACGTTTTTTGAGACTGTATTTCTTGCTGGTGTATGATATTGAGAAAAAATACAACTGAAAAAATGAATAAAAGGTTGCTGATAATGGCGACCTTTTATCTTGTAAGGTAGTACCTTGCTACTTCAAGTTGCTCTATGGCGAGAATTCAGGAACGATATTACAAGTCAGTTTTTAATTCTTCTCTGCGTATTTCCAGCGAGGATATATCTTCATTTTTGATTTGTATATCGGGATAGTATTTTTGTATAAACTTTAACGCTGCTAATCTTCCCGAAACTAAAAGGAACTCTTTTTTAGATTTGTCTAAATTAAAATCAGTAGTTTTTATTGGTCTTGGATCAATTACAACGATTTTATCAAGATTCTTTTCTACGGTAGAAACCTCCTCTCCTTCTATGGCTATGTTAGTTAGCTCTTTAATAACCACTTTACTTTCTTTTGAGTTTGAAACTAGAAATAATCCGATAAAAGGTTTGTTGGGATAACTTTCTTCAAAAGTTCTAATGGGAAAATTGTTTCGTAATCCTCCATCATATACCTTAATCCCGTCAACAAGTTTAGGCGTAAAAAAATAGGGTATTGACATTGAACATCTTGCTGCAAATATCGCATGACTCTCAGAACGCTCTCCATTTGAATCAAAAGTTAAGGTTCCATCTTTTATTCTTGAAGAATAAAGTATTGTATGATGCTCTAATTCTGAAAGTTTAACCTTTGATAATTTATCAGGATATTTATTTTTAATAAGTTCGTTAAGCCACTCCTCAATTCCATCTCCAGAGTGAATTGCTTTTTTTGTTGCTAGGTTCTTAGCTTTTTTTAGAATGCTTTTATCTTTAAAATCATTAAAATCCTTATTCCCTAAAATTTCAAGTAACTCATTTGGATTATAACCTGCCCCAAGAAGAAGCGCTGCTATAGCTCCAGCAGAAGTGCCAACAAAAGTGTCAAATGAGAAATATTTCTCTAACACCAACAATGAACCAGCAAATGCCAGTCCTTTTACTCCTCCTCCCTTCATAATAAGTGCAAATGGGAATTGATTACTTACGACATGTAACATTGATTCTACCGAAGTACGAATTTCTGATGTTAAACTTGGCTTTATTTTATCAAAACATTCATCACATATCTTACCTGAATTCAGTGAATTGAGTATTTCCTTTTTTTTCATTTTTTTATGAAAGACACAATACTTTCTATCAGGGTCATCGTGTGATTTTACTTCAGGGCTAAGAAAACTCAAAGAATATCTAACAAGGTAATATCTGATATACCGAATCTTATCAAATAAGAAATGATTAAAACCGTCAACAGTAAAAACTGCGAGACCTTCTTTAGCAGATACATTGCCAAATAGATTTCCTAATTTTTTCGATTCCAAGAATCCATCAACTATTAAAATAATAAAAGGCCGGTTACCTTTTGCTTGCAATCTGAAATCTCTTAAGAGTTGGAATAATTCCGATGATTTATAATTATTAGCTTGATAAACATAAAGGTCATCACGTTTCTTAGAATTTGAAACCTTGAATTCAAAGTCGGATTGAACTTTGTTAAGTGATATAATAGATTGTTCAATTTCATTGTACAAATCCTTGTTTATTGCTAAGATTTCAATATTATATGCCATGTTAATATACTTTTATGAAAGGGTCTTCATCATACTCTGGTTCATCTTGATTTTTTAAACTAAAAAGCTTGAGGCCGTATTTATATTCGCCTTTAAAGAGGGCTCTTCCTGATGCGATAACTAGATGTTGCATTTTTTCTGGACGTAAGGCTATTGGCCTATTTAGAATATATGAGGACTCCTTGGTCCATTTAAACGGTGAATTGTTATCAAAATATACCGTAAACTTAATTCCCGATTCAAAACCTCCACGCAAATGAAAGAATTCTCTCCATTTCCGAAAATCCTTAATCACCCATTGAATAATTGAACCTTGTTTCACTTTAACATGCTCAGGTAAATTGAATGGTTTGTCTGTATTCCGGTCAATATAGTCTAGATTGACTTCGATAGGTATTATTTGGGGAGTATCGCTTAATGGTGGCATTTATTTGTTTTTTAAATGGATTTGGTTCTTTTATTGTATTCGCAAAATACTATAAAACAGGAATATTCAGTCAAATTCTATTGATAGATTTATTCTAATTAAGACTTTCCAAACTCTTAAAAGTAGACATCTTTCTTATGGACAAATATTCCGGCTCCTTAACTCTTTAGTGCTTTGTGTCAGAGTTGATATCATATCAATCATCTGCTAAATATATTCATTTTAAACTTCAATATGGAAATAAGAAAAGCTCAACGTAAACAAGCTAAAATCAAACTTGCTTTACAGGGGCCATCAGGCTCAGGAAAAACCATGTCAGCATTACTGTTGGCAAGTGGAATTACTGATTGGTCAAAAATTGCTGTGATTGACACAGAAAACCATTCAGCTGATTTGTACTCGAACTTAGGACAATACAATGTCTTGACTCTCTCAAAACCTTTCACTCCTGAAAGGTATATCACTGCCATTGAAACCTGTGAAGCAGCTGGTATGGAAGTCGTTATCATTGATTCTGTTTCTCATGAATGGGAAGGTGCAGGTGGCATACTTTCCCAACATGCAGCCATGGCTGGTAATAGTTTTACTAATTGGTCTAAAATTACTCCCCGACATAATGCATTTGTGCAGAAAATGCTTGAATCGTCAAGTCATATTATTGCCACCATCAGAAGTAAGCAGGATTATACTCTTACTGAAAAGAATGGCAAAATGATTCCTGAAAAGGTTGGGTTAAAAGGTGTAACAAGAGATGGTCTTGATTATGAATTTACTATTGTCTTTGACCTTGACATCAAACACTATGCTTCTGCTAGCAAGGATAGGACTGGTCTATTCATGGATAAGCCAGCCTATGTAATTACAACCAAACATGGTGATAAAATCCTGAAGTGGTGTAACTCCGGGATTTCACTTGATGAGGTTATTAACCAAGTACAGCAAGCAAAAGATGTTGTGCAGTTGAGAGACCTGCTTACTACTTATCCTGAGTTCAGGGGTACAATTGAACCTTTGGCTATCAAAAGGAAAGAGGTTTTAAATGCAGAAATTATAAATCAAACTAAAATTGGAACTAATGGAACTCGTAAAAGTAAATGACAAAGCACAGATGAAGATTATTGCACCTCTTGCATCTGCTGCACAGGAAAACCAAAGAACAACTTCTGATGTCCATTTTATGGCCGCAAATACAGAAATCATCACCATTGATGAAATGAGAAAGAAACACACTATTCCAGTGTTTGCCAAAGACAATGAATCAACTATTTCCCATCAGGAGTTCATTAACACTATTGAATATGTAACCCAGCAAATTTTTGGTGGAGAACAGATTCTTTCACCTGCTGTAAGAATCTCACATCCCATTAAAGGAAGGATTCCGTCTGCTGTGGGTAAACCAGCAAAGGAACTGTTGGAACACGAAAAGACCCTGTATTTTGAAAGGATGGCCTTTGCCATTGAAATAGCTTCCATCAACGATAAAGTAGCAGGGAATGAACTTAATTTAACTGTGGGTGGAGTAAGAGCCTACAACTTGGAAAACATGCACTCAACAAAGAAAGAGGAACATTTCCGATTATTCATTGGATTCAGAAACTCTGTATGCTGCAATCTATGTATCTCAACTGATGGCTTCAAGAATGACATCAAGGTGAGAACCATTGCTGAACTGGCAAAGTCAGCATATAACTTGTTTGGTGAGTTTAATGCTTACAAAGAAATTGAAAAGTATAGCAGCTTGCCAGATACAGTGATAACCGAATCACAGTTTGCACAAATAGTAGGTAGGGCAAGGTTATATCAAAACATGCCCTGGAAACAAAAGAAGGAATTGCCACGGTTTCCATTGATGGATTCACAGGTTAATCTCGTCGTGAAAGATTACTTCACAGACCAAAGTTTTTGCGAGGATAGTTCTGGGAACTTGAATCTGTGGAAACTATATAACTTGTTTACAGGTGCTAATAAGTTGAGTTATATTGATAGTTTCCTGGATAGGAATGTCGGTTGTCAGCAGTTTGTAGATGGGTTGCATGAAGCCCTTGGTATGAGCAGATATCATTGGTTTGTGAATTAAAAGAGAAGGTAGAAATACCCTCTCTTTTAATATTTTTAATAGGAGCATACAATTATCCTCTATTTATATTGACTTTTTAATTTAAGATAAATGATTGCGTTACATAGGTGTCATGAGTCATTGCTCTTAACATCATAATAGGGAATTGATACTTGCCCGTTCTGTATTCAAGTATAGCACCAGCAAGCAGCAATTTCTTATCTTTCAGGTAATCAATAAAGTCATCAAATTCATTAATAACTGCATTTCTACCTTCAGAAATATGCGCATCCCATACATGCATAGAATCTTCAATATTTTGGAACTCTTTTTGTGTGATTTTAATAATACTATCATCATCAATGCCAATGCAGCCGAGATCGACTCCTTCTGATCTATTAAGCATTTGTGCAATTTGGTTTCCTGTCTCTATAATTTTAAAATTTATTATTTTGTTTTCCATAGTATATATTTTTTATGGATTAATTATTATTAATATTGTTCGGGAATTTTAAACACAATCATATTTAGCAGATCCCTTTAGTATCATTTCTTATTTTAACCTTCATTTTCACGATATTAAATTAATGTTCATTATTCCTTTGTCCTAGTATTATGTCTCCTGGTATCAGGACATACCAAATACGTTGTACACAGTACTTCAGTCTAATCATAGTCCAACGACTATGCATTAACATTTAAAAAATTTCGTGAACTTTATCCATGAGAACCCATGCTCTTCCGAATGAAATAATTTCCCTTCAGGATTAGATTTTGTCATTACATCGACGTAATCATTCCTTTAATAAGGAGATTATTTTTCCTTAGCAATGAATTCGTAGCCACTTAGCGACCTGCCGATGACAGCAGACTAATTAGTGTAGCTATGGATTCTGACAAGTTCGATATCAGAATTTTATCCGAGATTGTCTAATATTCGATAATCGCAGATAGATGTAACAAACATAATAAAAATATTTTATTTTTTAATGGTATTTTTAGATTCAACTTACCAGCAAAAATCAAAACCACAGAAAACTTGTTTTTTAATGACATTTTCACTGAAGTATTTTTGAAATACCAAATGCTACAGATTGTAGTATATATTGGGTATTATGCTGTGAATATTGTGTTTGTTGTTTTAAGCATGAACTGAATGATTCCGAATAACTATAAAAGGGAAAAATATGGTGTTATTCCCCTTGTACACCCAAAGCAAGCAGCAGGAGTGTCTCCTTAAAAAAAGGAGTATCTCCTAATATATAAAGAATGGATTAATTATTTAAGAAATTTAAAAGCTATAAAATATGTCATCAGAAATCGTAATTTTAAGGAAGGAAGATTTTGCTAAGTTCAAAAATGAGCTATTAAATGAGGTCAAAGAATTGTTTGATAAGAACATCAAAAAAAGTAAGTGGTTACGTTCAGCTGATGTTCGAGAAATGTTAGGAATTTCGGATTCAACTTTGCAAACATTCAGGATAAATAAAACAATTCCAGCTTATAAGCTTGATAGCACATGGTTCTATAAATATGAAGAAATTATCAAGGCACTTGAAAAGGGCAAGATTAGATAAAAAAATTTCACTTGTGCTAATAATCTCTTTCAATTCTAAAAACTATAGCAATTTTAATATCGTACCTTCTGAAAAAAGTTATGGGAAGTCGCACAAATTATTATTACTTAATTTTAGAGCTGCTGAGATTGAAAGATGAGTTTCATCGGATAAGGTCACCAAAGTTAAAGCCACTTATTGGATTACTAAAAACAAAATTTATTGTTTGGGAAGATGGATGTGAAATAATACCGTCAAACAAAGACATTGCCTTTGAACTTGGCTATAAAATTGCAAGAACTAATAACATGTTGAAGCAGCTATTTAACAAGTTACACGAAGATTTTTACTTTAATCCCTTGAAAATAACCAATATTGTTCACAAGGTGATAATCATGTATGATAGAGATGAAGAAGAAAGGCTAAAACAGAGTAGGTACGAAATTGAATACAAGTCAATGTTCTTTGACCTTCAATTAAAAGAAACACCAAGATTTGGAGAAGTTATTGAATTTGAAGTTGTCCCTGCTGGTATTATTAATAGGGGAATCGTACATGAAATACGACACAAAATAGAAGGGAAAACTCAAATTGTAGAAATCATCTGCCATCCACTTCGAAATGCCTATGAAAACTGGGTTAGAATGAAAGAAAGATATGAAGACCATCAAAGATGGCAAAAGTTTCAAAAGTACAAGAATAGGGATAGATAATGTAGTTTTCTTTTGATTCTTTTTGCTGGTTTTTTATCTCATAATTTGTATGTTTCTGGTATGTATCAAAAATAAAAAAGCAGCTACAATGCCTTGTAACTGCTTGATTTTGAAGTGGGCCCACCTGGGCTTGAACCAGGGACCCCCTGATTATGAGTCAGGTGCTCTAACCAACTGAGCTATAGGCCCGGAGTGAAAATGTAATGTTATATACGATTTTCGGGGTGCAAGTTTACAAATTTGGACGAATATACGCAAGCATTTCCTAAAATTTAGATAAACAAAAAAGGTGCCCACTCTCGCAGACACCTTTCGCATATCTTTTAATTCTGAATTTATGCCGGCATATCAGGTAAACTCCAAGGCTTACGGTAAGTATGCTTAATCAATTCAGCTGCAAATTCTTTTGCAGGAACAGGATCAGTCCACGTTTTCTTAAACGTTGGGTGACCATCATGAATTTCAAAACCGTCTTTAATAACAGTTCTGATTTCTTCGCTGTCGGTAAGGTTGGTGAATTGCATGTTTTCGCCATCCCAATCCAGTTCTTTATTCAGCCCTTGTAGACGAACGCCAAGAACACCCATTACAACCATTTCGTTGAATGGCCCTGCTTCTTTAAAGTCAGATGCAGTTGGAACACGGTTCTCAGGACTTTCTTTACATGCACGTACCCAATCCATTTCGTGAGTGGTTTCTACGCGACGACGGAATTTCGGAGCATCAGGCTCGCGACCCGACAATAACCATGGGTTTACACCGTAACAACCACAAATCAGTTTGTCTTTTGTTCCGTGGAAAATTACACCACCACCCTGGTCGTTAGGATTTTTACCATCAGGCCAACCTTCCGGTAACATTGGCTTTATACCGCCATCGTACCAATGTACATCAACCTGAGGAAGTGTGTTTTTCTTCAAGCCTTTCCATGGTTTGTCTGCATTTGCCTTACGTTCCGGGTAAGTTAATTTTACCGACTGGGCAGTAGGAGCACAGTCTTGTAACAATAATGTTGAGTTTCCCTGAGTATGAATAGGATAACCTAAATCAAGCCCAACGAATACCGGGTGAAGAATATGGCAAGCCATATCGCCAAGTGCACCAGTACCATAATCCCACCAGCCACGCCAGTTCCATGGGTGATAAACCTGGTTGTAAGGACGCATTTTAGCAGGACCTGTAAATAAATCCCAATCCAATGTATCCGGAACCCAATCGCCTCTTTCAGGAGTATTTAATCCTTGAGGCCAGATAGGACGGTCGGTAAATGCTTCAACTTTTGTTACTTCACCAATTTCGCCGTTAGCCAACCATTCGGTGGTAAGGTTTACACCTTCTCCCGAAGATCCCTGGTTTCCCATTGATGTGGCTACTTTGTACTTGTCGGCCAGTTTTGTAAGTAAACGCGATTCGTAAACGGTGTGAGTTAAAGGCTTTTGTACATAAACATGTTTGCCCATTGTAATGGCATGAGCAGCTGTAATAGCGTGGGTATGGTCGGCAGTTGCAATAACAACACCATCCATTTCTTTGCCAAGCTCATCGTACATTACACGCCAGTCTTTGTACTTTTTAGCTTTTGGCCACATGTCGAAAACGCCATTGCCGGCGGTGTATTTCCAGTCAACATCGCAAAGGCCAATGATATTTTCTGAGTTAAGGTTTTTTAGGTTAGCGAAACCCATGCCACCAACACCAACACCAACAATGTTGAGTTTGTCACTCGGAGCTTTATGCCCCAATCCGGCTACTGCGTGGCGCGGAACAATTGTAAATCCTGCAGCGGCGGCTGCTGTTGTACCAAGAAATGCTCTTCTTGATACAGATGTCATTTTTGATTTTTCCTCCATAACAATATTAGTTTTAATCGGATAGGTATTAAATATTCTTGAAATATATTCAAAAAACGGTTAAATATAGTGATATATGCTGATGATTCGACAAAGAATGCTGTGAAACAAGCATAAAAGGGGAAAGAAAATTACTCGTTCCTGCGTTGTATTTTATTTCTTATCTGTGAAGAAACTTCAATCTCAACAGGTTAGTGTTTTTTGTATAGCTTTTGTCTATTTCGCTTAAAAAAAATCAATTTGACACGAGCTGTTATTCCATCTACATTTGTGTAAAAATTAAAAATCAAAAACGAAAAATCATGAAGTCTGTAGGAGATAAATTTCCAAAGTTTAAGAAACAAGCAGTTTTAGCCGACAATCAATTCGGAACAGTAACATCAGAAGACCATAAAAAAGCAGGGAAGTGGATGGTAATCTACTTTTACCCGAAAGACTTTACTTTTGTGTGCCCAACCGAAATTGTTGAGTTTAACAATAGCCACGCAAAATTTGAAGAATTGAATGCCGAATTGTACGGTGTTTCAACTGATACTGCTGAAGTTCACCTTGCATGGAAATCGAACGATCCACGTTTGGCCAATCTTTCTTACCCGTTAATTGAAGACACTTCTAAATCATTGTGCAAAAAATTGGGTATCTTACAACCTGGAAGCGTTGCTTACCGAGCTACATTTATTGTTGATCCTGAAGGTAAAATCCAGTGGGTAAACTGTAATAACGATGCTACAGGCCGTAACGTTGCCGAGGTATTAAGAGCTTTGGAAGCTACGCAGAATCCTGGTTTAACCGGATGTAACTGGCAGCCAGGTGACAATACACTTTAATCGATAAAACTTAAAATCCAGAAATTATGTCAGTAAGAAAAGTAAATTCAGTTTGGAACGGAACTCTTAAAGAGGGAAAAGGAAATATGAACATCACTGGTTATAGCGGGCCGTTTACTTTTGCATCGCGTTTTGAAGATGGAAAAGGAACTAACCCTGAAGAACTGGTTGGTGCAGCACATTCAGGTTGTTATTCAATGTTTTTAGCCGCTCTTATAAGTGGCGAAGGATTAACACCTGAAAGCGTTGAAACAGAAGCAGCTGTTACACTTGGTCAGTTGGATGGCGGACCTGCCATTACCAACATTAAATTAACCAACGTAACAAAATGCGATGGTTTGTCGCAAGAGAAATTTGCCGAACTATCAGCCGCCGCAAAAGAAAAATGTCCGATTTCGCGTTTGTATGCAGGTGGTACTGCAGAAATTGAGTTAGACGCAAAATTGGTATAAGAAGAAAAGTTATAATTGCATATAGAGAGGGAGTCAGCTTTGGCTCCTTTTTTGTTTTCTGAATTATGGAAGAGATGCTGAACTAAATTCAACATGACGAACTCAACACTATATCGAGATAACTTCAAAACTTCACCCTGAACTTGTTTCAGGGTCTTTCGGAAAAACTGTTAGCATAAAACTATGTATCTTTTTCAAGATTGGTGAATGCTTTTGATTTCTTCGGTCTTCGGTCTTACAGCTTCCAACTCTTTCCTTACTTATCCATCCACTTCTTAAATCCCGAAACCTTATCGCGGCTAACAATAATATCTTCGCCAAGTTCGGCAGCCAGTTTTAATTTTAGTCGGGTAGAGGAGTAGCCCACAATTTCGTTAATACAGTTAATGTTTACCAGGTAATTGCGGCTGATACGGAAGAACTGATCGGGATCGACCATTTTTTGCAGCTGATCGAGTGAAAAATCAAGGTCGTAGGTTTTGCCCTCCATGGTTTTAATAAAAGTGCTGCGTTCCTGCACAAAAAAGCAACAGATTTTACTCACCTGTATGGATTGAAAACGGTTGCCGATTTTAATAAAAAACCGCGATTTGTAAGTTCTCGAAAGCTGCTCGATTACTTTAGCCACTTTGTCTTCCAGCAACTGGTGCTGACCAAACAACTCTTTGTATTTGTCCAAAGCCGAGAGCAAAGCTTCCAACTCGATGGGTTTTAACAGGTAATCAACGCTGTTTACTTTAAAGGCGCGAATGGCATACTCATCAAAAGCCGTGGTGAAGATTATCGGGGCTTTTATTTCCAGCTCATCAAAAACTTCGAACGAAAGGCCGTCGTCGAGCTGGATATCCATAAAAATCAAATCGGGAGTAGGGTGCTCTGCAAACCAGTTCACCGATTCTTCCACCGATTCCAACACTGCAACTACCTCTGCTTCCGGGGCGGCGGTATGTAATTGCTGCATCAGTTTTTCGGCAGCAAGGTGCTCGTCTTCTACAATTACTACCTTCATTTGCTTTGGTCGTTAAGTTTCAAAGGTACTTTCACAACAAATTCATCAGCGGTTTCCTGTATTTCCACTTCGCGGTTCAGGATAAGTTTACAACGTTCGTTCAGGTTTTTTAACCCGATTTTCGACGAGGCGGCCAGTTGCATGCGTTGGCGCAGGTCGTTTCGCACTACCAATTTGTCCATCCCCTCAAAATGAATGGTGATCAGCAAAGGTTCTTTCCGTGAGGCAACGTTGTGTTTTATGGCGTTTTCTACCAGCATCTGTAACGAGACCGGGATGATTTTCGCCGTACCAGTTTCCTCGAAATCTATCTTCATCTCTATTTTTTCGCCATCGCGAATTTTCTGCAGGTAAAAAAAGTCTTTTACAAATCCCATTTCGGCGGCAAGTGGCACCAGGTCTTTTTCCTGGTTCTCCAAAACATAACGGTAAACGGCCGAAAGCTTATGAATAAATTTATCCGACAATGCAGGATTGGAGCTTACCAGCGATGAAAGCGTGTTTAAACTGTTGAACAGGAAATGCGGGTTTACCTGTGTTTTTAGGGTTTCGTATTGAAAAATGAGCTTCTCTTCCTTTAATTTCTGCATACGTTTTACAGAGTCGGCCCATTGCGTATAAAAAAAGAAAAGCGCTCCCAGTGCAAATCCAACACCGGCAGCCTTTAAAAACGATCCCATTTCGGCGTGTAAAAGGGTGGGTATAAACTCTGAAAATGGAGCTCCGCCTCGCCAAAAGTGCCAGGTGAAGAGTGCCACAAATAACACTGTCGCTATTAGTAGAACCGTGAAGTAAAAGAGAATTAATCGGATGATGGTTTTCTTGATGATTCCGGGGCTATCGGGTTTTATAGATTGGAAAAACCGATTACCAAGGTACATGAATAGCTCCAGCTGAATAACGGTTAGCAGCAACATGTTCCAAATTCCTGAGTGCAAAATTTGTTCAAAAAGCACCAGGCTAAAGATAATGCATATGGCTACTGCGCCCCCTACAATAGCCAGATGCTTGAGCACTTGTTTTTTCACTTGTTTATTTTGCAGTAAGTTCGCCATGGTTTTCGTTTATGAAGATAATAAAAAACTGCTTCTGATAAATACTTTGTAAGGTAGCCGACCAAAATCGACCGGCTACCTGTACACTCAATAAATTGATTAAATAATAATCATTTTCATGGTTTTGTTTTACGTTGATTCAAAGATGCGGCAAACACTTGTATTCTGAAAAATAGACTTGCTGAGTGGGGGAATTTGGGGTACGAGTGGTAAAAAAGCAAGCGATTGATTCTATTTGGTAACATGTTTACTCAATTCTGTCAAAATATATTAACGTTGAGAAGATTGCACTCCTTTGATTGTTATTTTAGTGTACTTACTTTAATAAACAAAAGGATGATACAGTTAATTTTTAAAGCAATGGAGATTATACTTCAATGCATCACTATTGTGGTTACAATTTGTGTTGCAGTTTATGCTTATCGTATTTCAAAAGGTCAGTTCATGCTACAGAACTATCAACTTAGGCATGATCTTTATGAAAGACGCTATAAGATATATGAAGAGCTAATGAAGGAATTTGGAGATAATGGAGATGGGATGTTATTTCAAACTTTAAAAGATAAGAAGATTGGAATCGATCTCTGGTTTAACAGGAATGGAAAACATCTTGAGTTTCTATTTGATGATGTAGTTATGGAAAAGGTAGCTAATTTGCAAGAAGAGCTGAGAAAAGCTAAACCTGAGTTTTTTATGGATAGACCGAACAAGAGTGTTGTAAATATCGTGAATGAATCATACTTGATATTGAAAAAAGAAATCTCAACAAATTTAAAATTCAGAGATCTAAAATAAATTAACATTATACAGCAGTCTTACGTTCTACAGATAGAATCTAACTGATATCAGTAACTAATTTCTAAAAGCAAAAATATTTATCTATAGTTGGCAATGATTGTCTAATCCTCCGTCCGCCATTGGCGGACACCTCCTTTACATAAAGGAGGACGAGTCCCCTTGGCGAAGGGGGAATAAAAGGGGGATTGACAGGCACAAAAAAATCCGATCTAAACAGACCGGATTTTCTATTTCTTAAAGCTTGTAGCTTGAAACTTGCGTCTTGCAAAAAAACTACTTCTTTTTATTCGCTATCTCAATATTCACTTTCTGGCCTCTGAAACGGGCATTTTTGAAAGCTTTGGTAATTTCTTTTTCGTAGTTCGAATCAATTTCGAAGAACGAGAAACCTTTCAGCACTTCAATGCTACCAATATCAATACTTTTTCCCGGAGTGTTTTGGTTGATCAAGTCGATAATTGCACGCTTGTTAACGCCGCTCTTTTTACCGAGGCTAAAGAAAAAACGCGACATATTTCCGTTTCCTCTGCGTCCACGTCCACGGTCGCCACGCTCACGGTTTCCACGCTCACCACGGTCGCGTCCGCGTCCACGTCCACGGTCGCCACGCTCTTTGCGCATCGATTCCTTTTCTCGGGCTTCGTCAACGTTAATGTCCTTGGCGTTTTCGTAGTATTTCAAAAAGCGGTTAAACTCAACCGATACAAAGTGCTTTATCAGCTCTTCGCGCTCCAGCCACGCCAGCTTTTTGTAAATAACCGGCATAAACTCAGCGATATTCTCGTCGTTTACGTCTACTTTTTCCACACGGTCGATGAGGTTGAAAAGCTGCTTCTCGCAAATTTCTTTACCAAGAGGAACAGGAACTTTTACGAACTTTTTACCCACTTTCTTTTCAACGTCGCGCAGTTTACCTTTTTCACGCATGTGAATCAAAGTAATTGAAATACCTTTTTTCCCTGCACGTCCTGTTCTTCCGCTTCGGTGAATATACACTTCCGGGTCGTCGGGCAGGTTGTAGTTAATAACGTGTGTCAGTTCGTTCACATCCAAACCCCGCGCAGCCACATCGGTAGCCACCAGCATTTGCAGGTGTTTACTGCGGAAACGCGACATTACGTGGTCGCGCTGTGCCTGCGACAGGTCGCCGTGTAATGCGTCGGCATTGTAACCGTCCTGCATAAGTTTGTCGGCCACATCTTTAGTTTCGGCACGAGTACGGCAGAAAATAATTCCGTAAATATTTGGATTAATGTCGGCCACACGTTTTAATGCGATATAACGATCGCGGGCGTGTACCAGGTAGTAATTGTGCTCAACATTTTCGGCAGCGGTATTTCTTTTTCCTACTGAAATTTCGTGCGGATCGGCCATGTATGTATTGGCAATTCTCACAATCTCTTTTGGCATGGTAGCCGAAAACAACAAGGTTTGTTTCTCAGCCGGCGTGTCAGCCAAAATGGCATCCAGATCGTCTTTAAAGCCCATCGAAAGCATTTCGTCGGCTTCATCAAGCACCAACCACTGAATTTCGTGTACTCTTAGTTTCTTCCTTTTAATAAGGTCGAGCGTACGGCCCGGAGTTCCAACTACTATCTGGGCACCGCCCTCAAGCTCTTTAATCTGTTTCCTGATGTCGGAGCCGCCATACAATGTGGCAATTTTCGCTCCGTTAATGTTTTTCGAGAATGTTTCAAGGTCTTTTGCTATTTGTAAAGCAAGTTCGCGTGTCGGACTAAGTATTAAAGCCTGTGGGGCTTTTACCGAACTATCGAACTGCTGAACAATGGGTAAGCCAAATGCCGCTGTTTTTCCCGTTCCTGTTTGTGCCAATGCAACCATATCCTGATCGCTTTCCAGTAGAAACGGAATTGTTTGTTCCTGGACTGGCGTGGGATTCTCAAAACCAAGTTCCTGGATCGCCCCCAGGATTTCGGCTTTTAACCCCATTGTTTCAAATAAACTCATATACTATTTTTTTAAGTGGCCGCAAAGGTATTCTTTTTATTTGTATTTCAGAGGTTTATGTTGTGTGTAATTGTAAATTTAACTTTGGGGCTGTACAATGTATTCTATCGAATTGATTTGCTATTGTTTGGCAAATCCCATTTTTAACACGGAATACGCTTATAATTCTTTGCAAACGCTTATTTTTGTTAGTGTTCATATTCAATATAAAGTTAGATATGAAGCAAAGTAAGCCCATGAAAAGAATAATTCAGATTCAGTTTCTTTTATTCCTGTTAATTTGTTTTTCAGGTCTGGAAATCAAAGCACAGGAAAATGATACGATAATTCCCATAGAAAATCCAAAACGTTTTTTACGTAAAATTGATATTACAGAAGTAACTCATAATGGATTAAAGCTCTGGCAAGATGATTTTTCCGGGCACTGGGTCGGTATCGATTTTGGTTTTAATATGTTACTAAATCCGGATTATTCCGGTTATGAATCGGAGTTTATGGATAACGATGTTTTCCGGTCAAATTCGGCCTATTTTAATTTTTTGCAACAAAGCATCGGTCTTCAGAAAAACCGGAACACCATCGGCCTGGTTACAGGATTGGGCCTGCAACTGCAGAGCTACCGATTGGACGATAATACAACAATTGTAAAAAACGACAATGGAGTGATATCGCCCGAGTACTTGTATTTTAACGACAATCAGAAGTCGAAACTGGCACTCGAGTCGATTACTTTGCCATTGCTTCTCGAGTTTCAAATCCCCATTAATCATTACGATAACCGCCTGTTTGTTTCGGCTGGAGTGGTGGGCAGTTTACGTTTAAGTAGCCACACAAAAATTAAGTACAAAGAAGAAAAAAAACAAAAATTGAAGGTGGTGGATGATTTCTCAATGCATCGTTTCCGATACTCGGTAATGGTTCGGACGGGTTATCGTTGGTTTAATGTGTTTGCCAGTTACGATTTAGTGCCGCTCTTTAAAACCGATAAGGGCCCCGAACTCACACCATTCACTTTTGGAATAACTTTATTACGATTATAAACGAAACAAACTAAACCTGATAGAATGAATGCTAAACCATATGTACTTGAACAAACCAACTGGAAACAAGTAAAGAGCCAAAAATACGAGGTTTCCATTTTGCCCTGGGGAGCCACTGAACCACATAATTATCATTTGCCATACGGAACCGATTCGCTGGAGACGGCAAAAATTGCAGAACAGGCAGCTGGCAAAGCCTGGGAAAAAGGAGCTAAAGTTATGGTACTACCGGTAATTCCGCTTGGGGCGCAAAACGTGGGGCAAATTGATATGCCTTTTTGTTTGCATACAAAACCGTCAACACAACTAATTATTCTCAAAGATATATTAACTGCCTTAAGCGGGCAGGGAATTAAAAAACTGGTAATTATGAACGGCCACGGCGGAAATGATTTTAAGCCGCTGGTGCGCGAATTGCAACCTCAGTTTCCTGATGTTTTTATATCGTTGGTGGAGTGGTTTCGGATGTTCGATCAGGAGAATTATTTCGAAGAAGCCGGCGACCATGCCAACGAAATGGAAACAAGTATAATCATGCATTTTTTTCCGGATTTGGTGAGGCCGCTAAGCGAAGCCGGAGAGGGAGATTCAAAAGCTTTTAAACTGGAAGGGCTCAAGAATAAAACGGCTTGGGCACCTCGACAATGGGACAGAGTTTCAGCCGACACCGGTGTTGGAAATCCGAAAAAAGCCACCGCAGAAAAAGGTGAAAAATTTGTGGAAGATATAACCTCACAAATTGCTGAATATTTTGTGGAACTGGCAGTTTGCAATTTGAGGGATTTGTATGAATAAAAAATCCTGAAAAACCATTAATTATCATTGGAAATATCAGCGATATTTCAGTTCTTTCGTTTACAAATTAAAGGATCAAGAAAATGAAATTATTACTGATAAGTAACTCTACAATGCCGGGCGAACCTTACCTGGATTACCCGAAAAATGAGATAAAAAAATTCCTGGGTGAAAAGCCTGTAACCGCAGTCTTTATTCCTTATGCGGCCGTTACTTTTTCGTTTGATACCTACTGCGAGAAAGTGGAGGAACGTTTTGCCGAAGTGGGGCATCATATAAAAGGTATTCATACGTTTAAAAATCCGGTAAAAGCAATTGAAGAAGCTGAGGCAATTGTTGTAGGTGGTGGAAATACCTGGCAGTTGGTGCGCATGATGCACGATCAGAAGTTAATGAATCCGATCCGTGAACGCGTTTACAACGGAGCTCCCTACATAGGATGGAGTGCCGGATCGAACGTGGCCTGCCCAACATTGCGCACCACTAACGATATGCCAATCATCGATCCGAAAGGTTTCGAGTGTATTGGTATGGTGCCTTTTCAGATCAATCCGCATTACCTCGATGCCAATCCTGAAGGACATGGGGGCGAAACCCGCGAGCAACGAATTTCTGAGTTTATTGAAATTAATCCGAAATGTTACGTTGCAGGTTTACGCGAAGGAACTATGTTTAAAGTGGAGGATGGAAAACTAGAGCTAATCGGTGACAGAAGTTGTCGAATCTTCAAAAAAGACCAGGAGCCAATTGAACTCAAAGCAGGCGACGACTTTAGTTTTTTAATGTAACAGGAAAAACAGCATAGAATGACCGGATATTTTTTATCCGGTTTTTTTGTACCTGTCGTTAACATTAATTTAGTTGGCATCAGTGCTTTTATTCCTTTTTTATGTTTGCTACTCCCAAAAACTATTGCTTACCTTTGCATCAAAATTAGCACATATGGAACTGCTCGGAAATAGCTATTTTGCTCTGTTTGTTATTATTGCGTTGGGTTTTTTAGTTGGTCGGATCAAAATATTTGGCTTATCGCTTGATGTGTCTGCCGTTATTTTTGTTGCCCTTGTTTTTGGGCATTACGGCATTGTAATTCCCAAAGATTTTCAATACCTGGGACTGGTACTTTTTATTTTTACCATTGGAATTCAGGCCGGCCCCGGTTTTTTTGAATCGTTTAAAAAAGAAGGCAGACAGTTGGCCGGATTTGCCTCTGTGCTCATTATCCTGGCGTCATTGATAACGGTTTTGGTAATTTCTGTTTTTAGTGTTGATCCGAATATTGCGGTTGGTTTATTAACCGGTGCTTTAACAAGTACGCCGGGTTTGGCTGCAGCCATCGATTATACAGGTTCTCCGTTGGCTTCTATCGGCTATGGAGTTGGATATCCGTTTGGCGTAATTGGTGTAATTCTTTTTATTCGCTTCCTTCCGAAAATTTTGCGTACTCCGGTTAAACAAGCTGAAGAAGAATACCAATCAAAACTTCAGGATCAGTATCCGGAAGTTGTAAAACGTAATTTTGTTGTTGAGAACGAAAATGTTGTTGGGAAAACAATAGGTGAGTTGCGTATTCGGTTTATGACCAAAGCAGTGGTTTCAAGGGTGGTTCACGATGGTGTTGCGGTAACTCCAAATCCTGAAACGATTTTGCTTAAAGGCGACCTGATTAAAGCAGTTGGTACCGAAGAGGCATTAAAAAATGTAGAGGTGCTTATTGGGCCTCAAACCGATTTGGAAATCTCGATTGATCCAAAATACGATGTACGCTCAGTTCTTGTTACAAATAAAGAAGTGGTAAACAAAACCATTGGGCAGATTAACTTGCTCCAGACATATGGCGCAACAATTACCCGGATCCGACGGGCGGGTATTAACATTTCGCCAAGCCCCGGTTCAAAATTGTTATTTGGCGATAAGCTGGTAATTGCCAGTAGTCGTGCTAATATGGATATGGTATCGAAGATTTTTGGTAACGATCAGAAACGACTGTCCGACACTGATATTTTACCGGTAGCACTTGGAATTATTCTGGGTGTACTTGTCGGAAAAATTAGTATTGCCATGGGTACATTTGCCTTTAGTCTTGGGCTTACTGGCGGAGTACTAATTGTAGCTTTGGTGCTTAGCCGTATTGGCAAAACCGGTCCTATTTTGTGGACAATGACAGGAGCTGCCAACCAGTTAGTGCGTCAGTTTGGCTTGTTACTTTTTCTTGCTGCTGTTGGTACAGGTGCCGGACAAAAAATTGTAGAAACATTTAACGAATATGGTATTGAACTGTTCTTATATGGAGCGGCCATTACAATATTGCCGATGATGATAGCAGGAATGCTTGGGAAATGGTTCTTTAAAATGAATATTTTATCGTTGTTAGGGGCAATAAGCGGAAGCATGACCAGTACTCCCGGACTTGCTGCTGCCGACTCAATGACCGATACCAATGCGCACTCAATTGCTTATGCAACGGTTTACCCGGTAGCAATGGTTTTGTTAATTGTTTGTGTACAGTTAATTACAATGTTCTTCTGATTACTTTTTATACGAGGCAGGATCCAAAGCTGTAGGCGACCAGTTTTTCAGAAATCGTAAAACTTTATCCTTGTCGTAGCCCTTATCCTCTTCAAGAAATGCAGAATTTTGGGTGTGTATTCTCTTTCCGTTGGCATCAAGAATAACAAAAACAGGAAATCCAAAGCGTTGAGGAAATTCAAGTTCCGTAAGTAATTCTTCTTGACGATTCGCCTGGTCGTAGTTTACTTTTACTACTTCGTAGTTTTCATTTAAATAGGTATCAAGTTCTTCATCGTTATGAACAAAATTGTGAAACTTAATGCACCAGGGACACCAGTTTCCACCTATTTGCAGAAATACATGTTTGTTTAACGTTTTGGCTGCTTCAACTGCTTCCGCAATATCTTTTTTAGCATCAGCATTTGTGTCGTAAATCTTTTGCTCCTGAGCAGTAAGTAACATTGGCAATAATATTACCAAACTTATTGTAAGTGTTTTAATGTAGTTCATCATGGTGTTTTTATTTCTCCCAGATAGAATTCACTTCGTAAACGTCAAGTTTTTCAATGCCCAGCTCTCCTCCGTTGGTATAAAGAACAGCATCAACAGCTTTTTCATCGGGAGTAAAACAGTTTGAAACCACGGCCTGTCCGTCGTTGGCAAATATTTCAATAGAACTGCGGTCAACCAGAATTTCTAGTTTTATCTTATTATCAATAGGAGGAAGTGGCACGGTGCAACCCAGCACTGCTAATGTACCTCGCTTAACGCTGTAGAGAATTTCTGTTCCTGCTGATTTGTTGCTGTGTCGAAGCATAAACCCAAAACTGTCAGATGTTTTCAAATCGAATTCGCCGATAATGTGAAGGCAGTCGCCCGAAACTTTCTTAAGCTTATTATCATTAATTCCGGGAATCACATTTTTGTTTTCCCATGACTGGTGTTTACCGTGCAGTTGTTCAATTTCTGAAATGGGTTTCCTTGTCAGTTTATATCCGGTGTCGAATTTTGTTACTGTTAACTCGCACGGAAACGACATTTGGCCGTTGAATGGCATATCCGGGAATTTGCCATCGCGCATCCAGGCAATTTGTAGCACTCTTTCATCTGATTCAGGGATATTACTCCAGGTTTGAGTGGCGTAATAATTTTTACCCCAGTCGCTTTTCATTTTAACGGTTTCGGGTGTAAAAGTTTTACCATCAAAACTTCCGATGAAATAGCTGCCATCACCATCAAAAAGTACCCATTTCGTTTCATCGGGTCGATTGGTAACTTGAAATCTTACCAGATCGGGACATTCGTAAAAACCCGGAATATGGCTTTCCCACTGCCAATCGGTAAGGTTTGTTGAAGTATAAAATGAAATGCCTTTAGATTTTTCATCTTCGTTTGATTTGCGGTATAGAACCATTACCCATTTTCCGCTTTCTTCGTGCCAGATGACTTTTGGATCGCGGGCATCATCGTTTTCATCGAATGGAATAATCGGATTTCCTTCGTATTTCTCCCAGGTTCTTCCTTTATCTGTGCTGAACGCAATGCGCTGGCCACAATGCTGGCTGGTATAAAAAGCTACTAGTGTTTTGATGTCGCCGCTTTGTTTTTGCAGCAGGTTATTTTCATCAACTATGGCCGATCCTGAAAATGCAGTGCATCGTTCCTTGTCTGTTGAACCCTCATCGGGGAAAAGCGCAATTGGAAGGTGCTCCCAATGAACAAGATCGGTACTTACTGCATGTCCCCAATGCATGTATCCCCATTCGTTACCGTTTGGGTTGTATTGGTAAAACATGTGGTATTCATTATCATAAAAAACCAGTCCGTTTGGATCGTTATGCCAGTTTTTCTCCGGCGTAAAATGGAATTGTGGCCGATAAATTTCATCGTAAAGTTTTGGCTCTCCTTTTTGAGCCGGAAGGCTAAGTGTCAGAGCAATAGCGAGTACGGTTGTTGATAAAAAGTTCATAAAAATTTTATGCTTGTTTTTTGTTACCGCACTAAACATAGGAAAAAAAATTTGGTTTAATAAAATTAATTCCTACATTTACATCCACAAACCCATAGATATAGAACCGTTCTTTGACTGGCGCTTTTGATTTTCAACACAACATCAATCATCAAATTTAAAATCAAAAGTTGAATTTTTTGCGTTATTAAACCTTTGTTAGAGGGTAGATATTTTTGTGGAAGTAAGCAACAAACCCACCGCTTTATATTCGTATAAATCGGATTATTACTTTTTCATTTTGAAACTCTTGTGCAGCTGTTTTAGCGAAGGATTTTTCCGTTGTCAAACGAATTTTTCAATATCTATAATTGAGAAGATAGAACCTAATTTGAGTTGTAATGAAACAAAATCATTTAATTATTCAGGACGCGATTAACAGCAAAAGAAAAATTAATTACTGATCGTAGTAAGACGAATCTTATTGATGTGGAATTAAGGTTTCAACAAACCCATTGATTTACATTACAAACCCGGTAAATCAAATCCGAAACCGACGATTCAGGCAAGAACAATAAGAAACAGGAAAGGATGTGAGAACAAAAGTCTGAGGACTTGCGGGCAGAAGCACGACAAATGGTCTAAGCGAACTGCACCAGTTCACTCAGCAAAACATCCCGGTTTCTTAAACAGTTCAACGGATTTTATAAAAGCCTGCGCATTTTTCCGGTAAGATTTTAGTCAATCAGCGGTTGCTCATTCAGCAATAAAAATTAGAGTATTCTATTAAATATCCGGTTCTTTGTAATGTAGATTTATACAGAATTGATACAGAATAATAGAAGTCGTTTTCCAAGAAGATTAAGTTCTTTGTTTACTGAAAAGAAGTCTTAGGAATAAGCATGGCGGGAAATACAAACCCACTGTTCCGTTTACAAAACAAACCCAGGCGGAACAGGTACACCGCAGTGCAAGTTTCCTAAACATGCCGAAAGTGCTTTGCGCTTATTGAACTTTTGGCATGGCAATTTTACAAACCCTAATTTAAATTGTAATGAGACATTTAATTATTACCGCCCTGGTATTAGTTGGCGCTTTTTGTGCCAGGGCCGAGCAATCAGATCAGGATAAGATCACAAAGATCAATGCCCCGATCAACATTGCTTCTGAAGACAGTAAAAAATCATTTATCGCACCCCATGAATCAAACTTAAAGTCCGGATCGGTATTAAAATCCGATTTCCAGGTTGAGTTTGTGAACTTCCCTGAAAATGCGAAGCCGGCATTCTTGTATGCTGTTTCCATTTACGAAAACCTGATTTCATCGCCCGTGCCAATAAAAGTACGTGCAACATGGAAAGGCATGGGAACCAATGTTTTGGCAAGCAGCACTCCCGGAAGCCTGTACCGTAACTTTAACGGCGCAAGGTTGAGTAATGTATATTATCCGGTTGCGTTGGCCGAAAAACTTGGCAAAAAAGATTTAAACGGTACTGAAGCTGATATCGAATGTTCGTTTAACAACTCGATTAACTGGTACTACGGAATTAACGGCGATTGCCCGTCAAACGAGTACGATTTTGTAACCGTTGTGTTACACGAATTGGTACACGGTTTGGGATTCGTTGGATTTTTCGATATTGTAAATAACCAGGGAACGTTTAGTAACAGCTCGAATGCTCCAAGTATTTACGATGTTTTTATTCATAATCAACTGAACCAGCAAATTGCAGATGAAAATCTTTTTGCACGTCCGTCGTCAACATTAAAAGAGCAACTGCTTTCTGAAAATCTGGTTTTAAAAAGCCAGGGAAATTCTGAGGAAGTAAACATCTACGCTCCGAAAAACTGGAATGTTGGAACCAGTATTTATCATTATCCTGAAACAGAATTTGGCGCAGGAGATGCCAATGCATTAATGTCGCCTTTTATTTTTAAAGGGGAGGCAATTCATTATCCTGGCGATAAAACATTGGAAGTTCTTGGACAGTTGGGATGGAAATCAGTGAGTTTTGATGATTATGAAATTAAAGATTTTGAAGAGCCTTGCGAAAAATTAACCGTATTTGTTGGGGTTGACGGTGAAATGGATATTGATAAATCATCAGTAAAAATTACCTTTTCAACAGATAATTTTGCCACATCGCAAACGGTTAGTTTGGCTTACAATGAAAATGCCGATCAGTTTGAAGGCGATCTTCCATTAAACTTTGCTAAAGGTAAAATACAGTATTATTACCAGGCTAATACCACCGGAGATGTAACTTTCAGTTATCCGGAAAGAGCTCCGGATCAAAAGCTTTCTTTCCGAATAGGTGACGATTATTACCCTCCGGTACTACAGCATAATCCGGAAAAACTGGTAAGTGCCGATCACCCGGTAATGGATGTTGCGGCGGTTGCAACCGATAACGTGGCTATTCAAATGGTACAAATTGAATATCGAATTAATGGAATAGACCAGGAGCCATTTATTATGCCGTCGCTAGGTAACGATGTGTACGGTGGTAAATTTGAGTTTCCGGTAGCATTAAATAGTGATGATATTGTGGAGTACCGTGTTGTTGCCATCGATAATACTTCACGTGAAAACAAACGCAGATTACCAACTAGTGGTTATTATACTGTAGCTGTATTTGATGCAGAAGAGCCTTTGGCAGGTTACTTTAGTAATTTCGATTCTCCCAATTCCGATTTTGAAATTTCTGATTTTGAAGTAACACGACCTGCAGGTTTTAACAGTGGAAATTTGCATACAATTAACCCCTATCCTGAGTCGAATTCTGAAAAAACAAAATACAACCTTGTAGCCCAGTTAAAATATCCGATTGTTCTTGAAGAAAATGGTCTAATGAGTTTTGATGAGGTAGTTTTGGTAGAACCGGGCGAAGAAGGAAGTTTTTATACTGAAGAGCAGTTTTGGGATTTTGTTATTGTTGAAGGAAGCAAAAACAATGGCAAAAGCTGGTTGCCTGTAACCGATGGTTACGACTCAAGTATTGATGATCTTTGGAACTCTCAGTTTGCAGGATCGTTAAAAAGTGCTGTTTCACAAGCAGCTGGTGCCGAAAATATGTTCTTGAAACAAACCATAAACCTAACCGATAACACTGGATTTGAAGCCGGAGATACTGTTATATTCCGTTTCCGTCTTGCTTCAGATAAAGCTGTTACCGGTTGGGGATGGGCAATTGACAACCTGTCGATACAGGAAGTAACTACTGCAGTTGACGAATCGTTGGCTTCAAGTGATGTTACTATCTATCCAAATCCTTTTCAAAGCAGCATTTATATCGATGGATTTCAATCGGATGTTGCAAGTGATGTAGAAGTGATAATAACCGACCTGTACGGTAAAACAGTGCATCGTGAAACACTTTATGATGCCTCTTATACCGGTAGAATTAAAGTTGATCTGCCTAATGTAGCTCCCGGAGTTTATATGGCGAGTATCTCTGATAACAGTTTAAATACAATAACTCAAAAAATCATAAAAAATTAGATTATGGAAACATTATTAATGGTTGCATTTGTAGCAGCATTTGCCGGATTAGTAACATCGTTGGTGGTGTTGTACAAATTATTAAATGAGAAAAAAGCGCAAAGGTTAGAATATTAGATGATTGGTATTACAACCTTAAATTAGGTAATGCCGGAATGAGAATTCCGGCATTTTTTTGCCCGGAATTCATTTTATTTGAACTTTTTGTTGGCAATGTTCTTTTAAATATGAAAATTTACCGCGCTAAAAAAATGTTCTTAAAACAGTAAAATGAGCAAGTATTATACATTATTAAATTTGTTTATTCTTGTGGTGTTATCCTCTAACGCACAAATGAAGAATTACAATCAAAGTATTAAAGTTCCGCCACCAGTATGTTATGCTTCTGGAGAAATTGAAAGGGCTCGTATTCAACCTCCGGCCGAATTTTTGTTAAAGTCAGCCGGCGCTGCAAAATGCGATATTATTGTTGATTATATTGGATTTTCTTCTGAGGCACAAGAAGCATTTGAGTATGCTGTTACGATCTGGGAAACAATAATTGAATCGGAAATGCCAATACGGATGAAAGCTACATGGAGCGGAAGTTTGGATAATAATGTTCTGGGGAGTTGCGGGCCGGAAACGTATTACAAAAATTTTAAGGATGCCCCATTTAAAGATCGGTATTACCCGGTAGCTGTTGCCGAGAAAATTGCCAAACAAGAGCTAAATGGAGAAAGCAGATACGATATGGTTGCCCAGTTTAGCAGTAAAATTGACTGGTATTTGGGAACCGATATGAATACTCCTGATGATAAATATGATTTGGTATCGGTAGTATTACATGAGATTGGACATGGTTTGGGATTTACAGGTTTCTTTTTTGCCGATGACGATATTGGAGCTTATGGATTTTATGAGTTTGGAGACGCAACATCATTTGACATTTTAGTAGGAAAAGGAGCTATAACTGGAGAACAGCTTGTTGATACTTCGTTATATGAAAATGTAAGTGCCGAGCTTTTATTGGCGTTGCAATCAGCTAATCTATACGCAAACAGTCCTGTAGCAGTTAAACGAAACAACGGTAATAAACCACGTTTATATGCTCCAATAGAATTTGATGATGGTTCAAGTGTTTATCATTTAAATGATAATACTTATCCTAATGGGAATGAAAATTCACTAATGACACATGCTGTTGGTTTGGCAGAAGCAATACACGACCCTGGCCCGCTAACAAGAGGAATAATGGATGATATAGGCTGGAGAAATATTTTTATTCGTTTTGACCAGGTAAAAGATATTGAAGAACTGCAGCCGCTGGTATTTAAGGGATGGTTTGAAAGCGATTACGGAGTGAAAGATGGTACTCCCAAAGTGATCTACTCTTTAGACGGATTTGAAAACCATTCGGATACCATCTATATGGCCGAAGAGGAAGAGCCGGGAATGTATTCGGCAACATATGTACCCGAGAGTGCATCTGAAAGTATATCATATTATCTGGAAGTACAGGATACCATGGATCGGAAACGTACGTCTCCTGCGCTGGCTCCAAAAGAATTCTTTTCAATAGGAATTGGAGAGGATAACGAACGTCCGATTATTGAACACGAAGAAATTGCATACTTCCTTTTAAGGGGTGAAAATTTGGAATTAATGGCCCATATTGACGACAATCTTGGTATTGATACGGCATATGTGCGATATTTTATAAACGAAGTTGAGCAAGAAGCATTTGCGATAAGTTGGGACTACGATGATAGGTATACTGGTACATTTCCTTTTAATTTAAGTGAATTAAAAAATGGAGATGTTGTAAAATATGCCATTTACGCAGTCGATGCATCAACAAATGCAAATACTAAGCGTTTACCTCAATTAAGCTTCGATTATTTCTCGTTTGAGGTAGAAGAGATTTTCGACGCCGTTAGTCAATACGAAAATGATTTCAACGAGGAAACAGTTGATTTCGTTATTTCAGATTTTGATATCTATACTGCTACGAATTTTCCTGACGGAGCATTACATAGTCCACATCCTTACCCGGCTCCTAATACAGATAATGGTGAACTCGAATTTACAACTTTCCTGAAAAAACCAATAGTCCTGAAAGAAGGAGGCACGATGTCTTTTGATGAAGTAGTATTGGTTGAACCTGGTAGTCTGTTATCTGATTATGGCGACAGCGATTTTTTTGATTATGTGATTATTGAAGGAAGTAACGACTTTGGAATGAACTGGTATGCGCTTGCCGATGGTTATGATAGTTCCGATGAATCGACATGGCGTACAAATTATAATAATGGTATCCCCGATGACGGACAGGATTCAGAAACAGTAGGTTCAGCGGAGTGGTTTGTAAACAGGTCGATTACACTTACAGATAATGATTATTTTTATGAAGGCGACACTGTGCTGATTCGATTCAGATTATATTCCGATCCATATGCAGCTGGCTGGGGCTGGGCTATCGATAACTTAGTTATTCAAAGACCCGTTTCAGTCGACAATGTTTTATTGTCGCCGGGAGAGATTAATGTTTATCCAAATCCTTTTACCGACAATATTTCGGTAGAAATATCTGCTGTTCAGGAAGAGTCGCAGATACAAATTGAAGTGTATAATTCGGTAGGGCAAAGAATATATATCGCAGAAGAACCGGGTGTTATTGGAGTGTATTTCAGCCATATTAATCTGTCGGGATACGGCAGCGGAATGTTTCTGATAAAAGTGAGTCAGAATGGTGAAGCTGTTTTGACGAAAAAGTTAATTAAAAACTAATTTTTCGTATGTAGCTTTAAAATTCTGGTTAAAAACAGGATAAAAGTTCCATTTGTAAATTATATGCCTATATTTGTTGACAGAAAATAAGATATATGACCACAACGTTTAACAATAACTATTTTTATTTTTATTATGGTTCTGAGATCGGGATCAGGAAGTAGGGTATTGTTTAAATTAAAGATATTTTACGGAAGGTCTCGATTAAAATCGGGACCTTTTTTTTGTGCAAAAACGGAATAGATTAAAAAGATACAGATAAATGAGAACAACAGTAATCGGACTTGGATTAATTGGCGGATCAATTGCACGGGATTTACGGAAATCGGGATTTGCCACCGAGTTAATCGGAGTTGAAACCAACGAAGCCAACTCCAAAAAAGCATTGGAAATTGGACTGGTAGATCGGATTGAAACACTTGAAAACGCAGTAAGTGATACGGATCTGGTAATTATTGCAATTCCGGTAAACCACGAACTTAATGTATTGCCACTGGTTTTAGATTTGATTGGAAGTGGAACAACAGTGGCCGATATGGGATCGACTAAAAAGGTGATTGTTGATTTGGTTGCTGACCATAAACGAAGACGTAATTTTGTTCCTGCACACCCGATGTCGGGAACAGAGGACTCGGGACCAACAGCTGCATTGGAAGGATTATTTGAAGGCAAAATTGCCATTTTGTGCGACCAGGAAAACTCCGGACCACAGCATGTTGCTTTAATTGAAAAAATGTTTCAGGTACTTGGAATGGACATTGCTTATATGTCGTCTGATGAACAGGATCATAGCACTGCTTTTGTTTCGCATTTACCCCACGCCGCTGCCTATGCGTTGGCAAATGCCGTTCAGGCAAAAGAAGATCGTAAAATTATCTTCGATCTGGCAAGTGGGGGATTTCGTTCAACGGTTCGTTTGGCAAAGAGTTCAGCTACCATGTGGCATCCAATCTTTCAACAAAACCGCGAGTATGTTGTTGAATCGCTTGATGTGTATATCAAACACCTAATTGAATTTCGCGACTGTATGAAAGAAGAGGATGATGATAAAATGCTTGATCTCATTAAAAATGCAAACAAGATAAGAGGTATTCTTAAAGGAGAAAATCCGCAATTCAGAAAGAACGAAGAGAAATTAACAAAACTTTATACGAAATAATCATGACATTAAAATTAGACATTAATCCGATTAAAGCGTGGTTGCCAAACATCGACAATCCGCTGCTAATTTCAGGGCCTTGTAGCCTTGAAACGGAAGAACAAACCATGGAAACAGCCCGTTTGCTGGCAAAGGACAAACGCGTATTTGTTTTTCGCGGTGGCGTTTGGAAACCCAGAACTCGTCCGGGATCGTTTGAAGGAGTTGGATCGATTGGTTTAAAATGGTTGCAACAGGTAAAAGAAGAAACCGGCTTGCCCGTTGGAACAGAAGTGGCCAATGCTCAACATACCGAAGATGCATTAAAAGCAGGACTTGATGTGTTGTGGATAGGCGCGCGTTCAACAGCCAGTCCGTTTGTTGTGCAGGAAATTGCTGATGTACTGAAGGGAACTGATTCGGTTGTAATGATCAAGAATCCGGTAAATCCGGATGTGCAACTTTGGATGGGTGCCGTAGAAAGAATTAGTCAGGCGGGTATTAAAAACATAGTGGGTATTCATCGTGGATTTACGCCATTCCGTCAAACTAAATACCGCAACTACCCGAACTGGAAAACCTTTATTGAATTAAAACGTTTGCTTCCGAATTTGCCTGTAATTTGCGATCCGAGCCATATTGCCGGAACACGCGAATACCTACACGAAGTTTCGCAGAAAGCATTTGATATGGGAATGGATGGTTTAATGCTTGAATCGCACCGCGATCCGTCGTGTGCACTTAGCGACGCCGGGCAGCAGTTGACTCCTGCCGACCTCGGAAAATTGCTCGATAAACTTGTAATTCGTAATGAGAGTGCAAATAACCCGGATTTTGATAACCAATTGGACGTATTGCGTAACCGGATTGATGCAATTGATGCCGAGCTGCTTGAAACACTGGCTTCACGTGTTGAGATTGTGAAACAGATTGGCCAATATAAACGCGATAACAATGTTACTGCCCTTCAGATAAATCGTTGGACACAATTAATGGAAAACCGTGTTAACCTGGGGAAGAGCATGGACATTAACGAAACATTCGTAAAAATACTGTTTCAGTTAATTCACGAAGATTCGGTGCGAATGCAAACTGAAATTATGGATGAGGAATAGAATTGTTATTATATATTTTGAGCTCCGGGAATTTTTTTCGGAGCTTTTTTATGCTTTATCATCAGGCTCTGAATATGCTTCATTCAACTTATAGAGTGCTTTCTTCATCGCTTTTTCCATCTGTTGGAATTTCGGTAATTCTTTGCCAATAAAAATAAAAAAAACAGCAACTTGTGTGTTTTGGCTAAACTTGGGCAGTAATTGTTTATTCAGCCGGAAGGTTTCACGCATCAACCGTTTTATTCGATTACGTTTTACCGCACGTTTAAATATCTTTTTGCTCACAGTGAATCCGGCCTTAATCGGATATGGACCGGGAAGCTTGGTTTGAAGATGGACCACCTTTAATGGAAATGCTAAAAAAGATTCGCCTTCAGAAAAAAGTTTCTCGATCACCTTTTTACTACACAGTCGTTCCTCTTTTTTAAAAGTATGAGAAACCGGCAATTCTATTTTTGGATTCATTTCCATAAAAAAGTAAAGGCCATACGTCATACGACGGACGGCCTTTCAAAAATATATATTTTTCTATTTAATTCTTGTTATTCTTCTTGATGTATTGATCAAGAGCCATGGTCATTGAAGGAGCCTGGGCTGTTGGAGCCTGAATATCAAGTCTCAGTCCTGCCTCTTCAACAGCTTTTGCAGTTGACGGACCAAAGCAAGCTATGCGTGTTGAATTTTGTTCGAATCCAGGGAAATTCTGGAACAAAGATTTTATTCCTGAAGGACTGAAAAATACAAGCACATCATACTTAATGTCGGCTAAGTCAGACAAGTCGGCACTTACTGTACGGTACAAAATTGCTTTCGTGTAAGTGTATCCTCCTTTATCCAACAGGTCGGGAATCTCCTGTTTGTGAATGTCTGAAAGTGGAACAAGGAATTTTTCATCTTTGTGTTTTTTCATCACATTCACTAAGTCGGTAAATTTCCCATCTGCGTAAAATATTTTACGTTTACGGTACACAATATATTTTTGCAAGTAGAAAGCGGTTGCTTCAGAAATGCAAAAATATTTCATCGAGTCCGGTACTGTAATGCGCAGTTCCTGTGCAATTCTAAAGAAGTGATCGATAGCTGTACGGCTGGTAAAAATTACCGCAGTATGCTCCAGGATCTGTGTTCGTGTTTGGCGAAATTCCTTGGCAGGAACTCCCTCAACTTGTATGAAAGGTCTGAAATCAATCTTCAGCCCATTCTTTTCGGCCAATTCAAAATACGGTGATTTTGCTGTCTTTGGCTCTGGTTGTGAAACTAAAATGCTCTTGACTTTCAAATTTTTATGCTTTTAATGAGACTTTCCCCCTTCTTATTCAAACAACAACTTTATAAATTAAAAGCAAGGGTAAAATTTCAAGGGTACAAAGGTACAAAAACAGATAAAATAACGAAAATTGTTTTCTTAATAATATAATTGCACCCCTTCTTAGTAATAATAGGTTAAAAATTAAAAGAATTGTAAGCCCCAGAATAGCAATAAATTCAGGGGTTTTGAAAGGTGCAAAAGTTAAAATAATTATAATGGGTAATAGAATTAAACTGAGCGATCGGTTAAAATTATCCATGTTAAAGAGGTATTCCTGTGTCTCATTTTGCGTTTCAAACAGCAATCCCAGAATCAGGTATACAAATTTTTTGAAAAGAAAGTAAAGTAGAACTCCGCCGAAAATAAAAGCAAAATAGGTGGGATTTATTCCTGCATTTTCCCATTTCAACATATTTAGTCCCTGGTAAATAAAAATGGATAAAACAAGATAAAAAATTAGCTCAAGCCGGTATGCAGCATGAAAAAGCGGGTAGCTTTTATCGTTTAGCATTCGCGCTGATGTTGCATAATTGAATAAAGACAAAAAAAGGTGCTGAATGTATTTGGCATAGCCGTACCTGATGCTGGCAAAAAGGGCGATTGCAATAAAAATAAGAAAGGTTAGCCAATCGCTTTGCGGCTTATTTCGCTCCCGGTTAGGTAAAACAAATGTAGGTTTTTCAAGTTGTTCGGTGTGCAACATCGTTTCTTTGCGCGGAATAATGTAGTCCGAACTGTCAATGGCTTGTATATTTTGTTTGAAATTGTTATTCCTCTGTAATGTTGGGGTTGTTTTTTCAAGGTGGGGTACTTCAGCACTGTCAATATATGCTGTAACTGTGTCCTGATAGTATGTGTAATTTGCCCCCATAGTTTTGAATGGCGCAAAGATACCAAAATAATAAACTGAAGATGCTGGCTTAATGTATGAACTATTTGCCTTTTTTTGAAAAAAAGCAGCGCTATTTTATTTTATTTGTAAGTGAAATTATATTCCGAAAAGCTGATTTGATGATTTACCTGGCTCCATTACAGGGTTTTACCGATTATGTATACCGGGCATCGTACGCTAAAGTTTTTAATGCCGTTGATGCTTATTTTGTTCCTTATATTTCGTTGAAAAACAATACTATACCAAATAAGTATATTCGCGAAATACTCCCCGATAATAACGGGCAAAACAGGGTCGTTCCTCAAATTCTGGCAAAAGATGCGGCAGAGTTTAAATTTCTGGAGAATATTTTAGTTGAAAATGGCTATTCGGAATTTAACCTGAATTTGGGATGTCCGTACCCGATGGTCACCAACCGTGGAAAAGGTTCCGGCTTGTTGCCTTTCCCGGATGAGATTTATAAGCTACTCGACTATTTTTATAGCAGCGATAAAGGCGAACTCTCTGTAAAATTAAGGGCCGGGTTTAAATCGGCCCACGAACTCGAAGCCATCATTGAAGTTTTGAACCAATTCCCGTTAAAAGAAGTAATTCTTCACGCGCGGGTGGCCGGACAGTTGTATTCGGGCGAGATTGACGAGAATGCCTTTGCTTATGCCACACAAAACCTAAAACATAAGTTGGTGTATAACGGCGACATTTTTTCAACGGAGGATTTCATTGCCAAACAAAATAAATTCCCCGGAATTGATACCTGGATGCTGGGACGCGGAATTTTAATGAATCCATTGCTTCCGCACGAAATAAAAGGTGTTCAGGTTTCTCCGCAGGAACGGTTTGATTTGCTCAATACTTTTCATCAAACAATGCTAAAACGTTACCTTGAGATTATGGATAACGAAGGCAATGCACTGAATAAAATGAAACAGTTCTGGATATACTTTTCCAGGTGTTTCCCTAATCAGCGAAAGGTGCTGAAACACATAAAAAAGGTGAAGTCGCTGAATAAATACGGTGAAATTGTAAAGTCAGCATTTTACGAGAATCGAGGTTAAAATTTCGACTACGCTCAGTCTGACAAATTTTTAGTCGTGTTGAGCGTAGTCGAAACAAATTTAACAATCGCTGCAGAAGCTTAATGCTAGTGTGCATCCAGCCAGTTATCGGCAGCATTGCTTTCAACCGTTAGCTGAACGCCAATATCCACGGCATTTTCCATTTCAGTTTTCACCAGCGAACGGATTGTTTCCAATTCCGGTTTATACACATCAAAATTCAATTCATCGTGCACCTGCAAAATCATTTTCGATTGCAGGTTTGCCTCCTCCATTTTGTTGTGGATATTGATCATTGCAATTTTAATGATATCCGCTGCAGAACCCTGAATCGGAGCATTTACTGCATTTCGTTCGGCCATTCCGCGAACTACTGCGTTTGCCGAATTAATATCTTTTAAATAGCGGCGGCGACCTTTTATGGTTTCCACAAAACCCTGCTCGCGGGCAAGGTGAATTTGCTTGTCCATAAACGCTTTAATCTTCGGAAAATTCTCGAAATAGCCGTCAATCAACTGCTTGGCTTCGGTGCGTGGAATATTCAGTCGCTGCGACAAGCCAAATGCTGATATACCGTAAATAATTCCGAAGTTGGCAGTTTTAGCCTTACGGCGCATGTCTGAATCGACCTCGCTTTCCGCAATCTGGTATATTTTTGCTGCAGTTATGGCGTGAATATCTTTGCCTTCGTTAAAAGCGCGCTGCATTTCTTCGTCGCCACTTAGCGCCGCCATAATGCGCAACTCGATTTGCGAGTAGTCGGCAGAGAAAAAAGTGTGCTCGTCATCCGACGGAATAAAAGCTTTTCGTATTTCACGGCCCGCTGCATCACGTATTGGAATATTCTGGAGGTTCGGATTAACTGAACTCAAACGTCCGGTGGCTGCAATGGCCTGGTTGTATGAGGTGTGAATTTTTCCTGTTTTTGGATTTGCCAATTGCGGTAAAGCCTCAACATATGTAGATAACAGCTTTTTCAGTCCCCGGAAATCCAATACTTTCTGTACGATCGGATGCTTATCAACCAAACGAATCAAAACCTCTTCTGAAGTGGAGTATTGTTTGGTTTTGGTTTTTTTAGCGTTGGTATCAATTTTTAATTTTTCGAAAAGAATAGGACCCAGTTGTTTGGGCGACGAAACATTAAACTCTTCGCCGGCCAGTTCTATAATTTCTTTTTCAAGTTGAATTATTTGTTCGCGCAAAACTATGGCGTACCGATTCAGCTCTTCTGAGTTTAATTTTACACCCGTACTTTCCATTTTTGCAAGCACCGGCACCAGCGGCATTTCCAGTGTTTCAAAAAGTTCACGCACACCGGCTTTATCTAATTCCGGATCCAAAGCATTTTTTAATTGTAAAGTAAGGTCGGCATCTTCACAGGCATAATCGCGCAACTTTTCGGTTGTAACCGAACGCATGGTCAGTTGGTTTTTTCCTTTTTTGCCAATCAGGTTTTCAGTCGGAACTTTTTCGTATTTCAGGTACTGCAGACACAACTGGTCAAGATTGTGTTTCATGTCGGGCTGAATCAGGTAATGTGCCAACATGGTATCGTAAAGTGGGCCTTTTACTTCCAGGTTGTAATTCTTCAGAATGAGGATGTCGTACTTAATATTTTGCCCTATTTTGGTACTATTCGTATCGGCAAAAACTTCACGAAACTCATCCATTACTTTTTGCGCTTCTTTCCGGTCTGTGGGAATGGTAACACAATACGCTTCGTGCTCCCTGAACGCAAATGACATACAAACGATCTCGGCAGTCTGCGTATCAAGCCCCGTCGTTTCAGTATCAAAACAAAATTCCTTTTGCACCGAAAGTTCGGCCCGTAAACTGGCGCGTTGCAATTCGTTTTCAACCAAATAGTACTGGTGAGGAACAGAATCGATGTTTTCTTTTGTGGCAGGAACTTCGGCAACAACTTCTTCCGGCGCGCCAAAAAGTGTTCCCTGCATGGCCGGTTCGGCCGGAGCACTGCTCAGTTTTAAGCGAGAAATCAGTGTTTTGAATTCCAGCTCGTTAAACAGTTTTACCAGCTCCTCTTTATTGAGTTCATCTTTCTGCAGTTTGTTCAGGTTGAATTCCACGGGCGCATCAGTGATAATAGTTGCCAGTACTTTCGAAAGGCGCACCTGCTCTTCGTTTTCAACAATGCGTTCTTTTTGTTTGCCTTTCAGTTTATCGGTGTTTTTGTAGAGCTCTTCAATGCTTCCGTATTCGGCAATAAGTTTCTGTGCCGTTTTTGGCCCAATGCCGGGGCAGCCTGGAATATTATCGGCCGAGTCGCCCATTAATCCTAGGATGTCAATCACCTGGTCGGCGGTCTCAATACCAAAACTTTCCTGTACTTCGGGCAATCCCCAAATTTCAACATCGCCACCGCCTTTTCCGGGTTTATACATATAAACCTGGTCGGAAACCAGCTGTGCATAATCTTTGTCGGGCGTCATCATATAGGTGGTGAAACCTTCTTTTTCGGCTTTTTTCGCCAGCGTTCCAATCACGTCATCGGCTTCGTAGCCTGCTTTTTCAATAATCGGGATGTTAAAGGCCTCAATAATTCTGCGAATGTATGGAATCGATTTGCGCAGATCCTCCGGCATTTCATCGCGGTTGGCCTTGTATTCTTTAAACATTTCGTGCCTGAAAGTTGGTGCCGAAACATCGAAAACCACGGCCAGGTATTCCGGATCCTCTTTTTCCATTAACTGCACAATGGTGTTGGTAACTCCCAGCATTGCCGAGGTGTTAACGCCTTTTGAGTTAAACCTTGGGTTGCGGATAAATGCGAAATAACTGCGGTAAATCAGTGCGAAAGCGTCTAAAAGAAAAAGTTTTTGCTGTTTGTTTTCAGCCATAATATTAAATTTCAGGGTACGAATTACTTATTGTCATCGGCAAACCATTCGGCATACGAGGTTGCCGTTTCGTAAAGACGAATACTATATAAAGAAACGTTTTCCGGTAGCTCTTGTTGAAGAACGCCGGCAAAATAAACACACATATTTTCCGATGTGGGCTGGAAATCGTGAACGATCAAACGTTCTGTAGTTTTTAGCAGGTGCTTCTGGTTTTTATCGGCGTAAATTTTGCTTACCACCAAACTGTGGTCGTAAACATTTACGATTTTGTCTTTTACCAGTTTTTTAAGCTTTCCAAAGTCAATCACCATCCCGTCTTTCGGGTGGCCTTTCTCCTCCCTGATTTCACCAAGTAAAGTCACTTCCATATTATAGGTGTGCCCGTGAATATTGCGGCACAAACCATCGTATTCATAAAGCACGTGAGCCATTTCAAAATGAAACTTCTTGGTAACTCTAATCTTCGCCATTCGTGTATATTTTTAAAGTGGTGAAATTACGTTTTTTATCCGACACATTTTATTCTTGTGTAAAATTACCTACGCGTTTTACAAAGCTTGCAGAGATAAAAACAAAATATTAAACTGCTTGTAGAAATAAATGTTCGGCCAAAATTTTTAATCCAATTGCAATTAAAATAATGCCTCCCAATATGAGCGACTGATGGCTTCTTTTTGCTGAAATATTTTTTCCGAACAACATGCCCAACATTGCCGCAATAAAAGTTACCAAACCTATAATTAAAACCGGAAATAAAATGGGGATATCCAGAAATCCAAAACTTAATCCAACAACAAGTGCATCAATGCTGGTAGCTATCGAGAGCCCGATTAGCACGCTGATTTTAAAAGGATTGAAGTTTTTAAGTGAGCCATCGTCTTTAATTCCTTCAGCAATCATTTTCCCACCGATTAATGCAAGCAGTCCAAAAGCAATCCAATGATCTACAGAGGCAATCATATCTTTAACTGCTTCGCCAATTAACCAACCAATTACCGGAAAAGTGGCCTGGAAAAATGCCAGTGAAGCAGCAACCAAAGTAGCTTGTTTAAATTTAATCTCGCGTTTCATCAATCCACACGACACAGAAACTGCGAAGGAATCGAAACTTAAGCCAATACCAAGAAGTAAAAAGGTTATGAATTTTGCCGTAGTCATTGGTGCCGCAAAAGTAATAAAATTAGTTTTTCTGAATACCTTGAATTTAAGCGCCAAAAGGTTTAGTTAATTTTTTTGAAAATCTTTGTTATAAATTTAGAAGCAACTCGTCCAATATAACAGATGACCACTAAAGAGTTTAAAAATACGGTAATTCCATATTCGGTAAAGCTGTACCCGATGTTGTTTCGTATTCTGAAAAATGAAGAAGAAACGCGCGATGCTTTGCAGGAGCTAATGCTCAGGTTATGGAACCGTAAAGATGAGTTAGTAAAATGTACAAACCAGTCGGCCTATATTATAACAATGGCACGAAACTACAGTTTCGATTTGCTGAAGAAGAAAAGACCGAAAGTGATGGATGAAAAGCAGGAGTACAGAATTCTGAATGTGGAAGCCGATGGAGCAGATTCCGACACAATTGAACGCTATGAGAAAGTAAAACAAGTAATAAACGATTTGCCGGAGAAATACAAAACAGTTATTCAGTTACGCGATATTGACGGTTTTTCGTTCGACGAGATAAAAGAAATGACCGGTTATGAAGTGGCCAACCTGCGGGTTATTCTCTCGCGAGCCAGACAGAAGGTGAAAGAAAAAATTGAAAAAATTTACGATTATGACACATCAGGAAAATATGCTCGACAAATATTATAGAGGCGAAACTTCGCTGGAGGAGGAGAAAGAGCTGAAAGCTGCCGTTTCAGAAAGTAAAACAAAAAGTGCGGAGCAAGATATTTTCTCTTTTTACGCGAAAGAATCTGCAGTTCCGGAAGGATTGGAGGAAGACCTTTTTGCCGGAATTGAAAAACAAACGGGGAAGGGAAAAAGCATCAGAATGCGTTTGTATTCGGTTGTTTCGGCAGCAGCAGTTGTACTTATCGTGTTAACCGTTTTTCTCGATGTGAGAAGTAAAAAACAGGCTCAATTGGAGGATCAGTTTTTTGTGATGGAGCAAGCCTTATTCCAGATGTCGGAAAGTTTGCAGCCGGAACCGGAACCTGATGATATGCTGGTTCTTTGGGTAGATGATGATGTGGAAATTATAATAAACTAAAGTGGTTGTTTTAATGAAAATCCCAAAACCAGAGAGAAATTTAAAAGGAAAATGAAACAATTTAAAAAAGAATGTGATATGAAAAAGTTAGTAGTATTTGTGTTGATGATCGGAATTTGTTTCCCGGTGTTGGCACAGCAGTCTCAGAGCCTGTTTGAAGAGTTAACAGAAAAATATGCCGATCAGGATGGTTTTAGTGCCAGCATGCTAAGCAGCGATATGTTCGATTTGTACCTGAAAAAGAAAAACATTGATGAAAACTCGGAACTGGCAGAAGCGCTGGAAAGTCTTGATAATATTTTGGTGATAAGCCAAAGTCGTTTTGGATCGGCAGAAGCTGCTTTCTTTGATGGCGAAAAGCCGGCAAAAAAAGAAAAATCGGGTGATGCGGAATTGCACGAGGATATTATGGAGCACTATAAACAAAATGGTTATTCGCTATTAAAAACCGAAAAACGGATGGGTGAAGATGTTAAGGTTTATCTTCAACGTAATAATGGCTCGATAATAGCGCTGGCTTTAATTACAAACTCAAGCAGATCAACCAGCCTGGTTGAATTGGATGGCGATATTGACCTTGCAACAGTTGCCGATTTGAACAAAGTATTAAACTTGCGAGGATTGGAGAATTTGTACAAAATTGATAACTCGTCAGGAACCTATTTCTCCGGTGTTGGAAACTTTCCTGCATATGAATTTGATGAGGCAAGACTTGCTGAAATTGAAGCTCGCGCTCGTGAAATGGCTGAAAAAGCGAGCCTTTCGGATGAACAAATTGCAAAAATTGAGCAACAGGCACAATTACAGTTTGAGAAACAACGCGAGATGATTGAGAAACAGCGGCAGATGGTGGAGAAATATGGGCGACAACCGATTTTTCTTACCACTCCAGGCGACACCAGTACTGTTTATTACATCGATGGTAAAAAGGTAAAAAGTGAAGAGGTAAAGGAATTATTGAAAAACAGCGAGGTGGAGCAGATTGAGAAAACCGACGAAGACGGGAAAACTGTAATCCACATAAAAACAAAAAAGGCGCTTGAATAAGCGCCTTTTCTTTGATATATAATTTTTTATTTCTGAACGTGTACATCCATTTGCGGGAAAGGTATATTAAGGCCTTCTTTATCAAACGTTTTGTAAACTTTTTCAGTAAGATCAAAATAAATTCCCCAGTAATTAGCGGCTTCTGCCCACACACGAACCACTAAATTAACCGAGCTGTCGGCCAGTTCGCTAACTGCAATAAACGGTTCGGCCGGGTCGTTTATAATTCTTTCGTCGGCTTTTATCAGTTTCATTAAAACTTCTTTTGCCTTATCCACATCATCACCGTATGCAATTCCAAAAGTCAAATCTACACGACGTTTTGGTTCAGTAGAAAAGTTGGTCATTGAGCCGGTAGATAATCCTCCATTCGGAATGATAATCGTTTTGTTATCAGGGGTTTTAAGTATCGTGTTAAAGATCTGGATTTCGTTTACAATGCCTGAATGTCCCTGGGCACTTATAAAGTTGCCAACTTTAAATGGTTTAAAAATCAGGATCATTACACCTCCGGCAAAATTTTGGAGTGTGCCCGATAATGCCATACCCACAGCCAGGCCTGCTGCACCTAAAATGGCAATAAACGAAGTCATTTGAACGCCCATCATTCCAATAACGGCAATCCATAACATTGCTTTTAAGCCAATTCCGATAAGGCTGTTCAGAAATCCTCGAAGTGAGGGGTCAACATCTTGTTTCTCAAATCGCTTACGCAAAGCACTTCTGATAATTGAGATAACCCACAAACCAATAATTAGGGTGATGATTGCCCCAACTAATTTGGGGCCATAAGACATTACTAAATCGTAAATCTTCTCCGATAAATTGTTTACTTCTTCCATTTGTTTGGTAATTTGAATTTTGTATAAGATACAAACTTTCATTTGAAATATTCAAATAAAAAAGGGACTCAATATGCTTGAATCCCTTTTTATCTCTAACTTTTAACGTCCTAATTACTGGAATAAACTAATTCTCCCCGTAAATACAGGAGCGTATCATTTACATTTGAAAAACTATTTAAGTTCTCATCTTTAATTCGAATATCGAAGATGCGTTCTAAATAGTGCGTAAAGATTGTCCAATCAATGTTGTCGAAATTCAGATCCTCATAAAACGAGGCGCTCAAACAAATGTTCTCTCTGGTAACACCTGTTTTGCGCAGCACCCTGTAGAGGTTTCTTCTCAACGACTTTTCTGTAACTGTTTCTGCTTCCATTATCAATGTTTAAAATTCGAACAAATGAATTTACGGGTCAAATATATAAAATTTCGATGAGTTCGTATTACTTATCGGCTATGAATCTGCATTATAACCCGCGTTTAACACTCTTATTGACATAAAGAACAGAATAAAGTTGCAGTTACTCTGGTATTTCGTGTTTGAGTTTACTATAAATTTTAAGATTTACGTAGCCTTTTTGATGGTGCTCGCCCTGGCGTTCAGTGCCTTCATAAATAAATCCAAGTTTTACGGGAATTTTCTCACTGGGCAAATTTTCTTCGGCTACTTTTATCTGTATACGATTCATTTTTTGTTTTTGAAAAGCAAATCGTATAAGCTTTTCAACACAAGCGATAATTATTCCTCTGCCTTGCATATTTTCTGCCAGCCAATATCCAAGTTCTGTTTTTCGGTTTACCCAATCAGTATCTTTAAAGCCTATTAATCCTGCAAATTCTTCGTTATGCCAAATGCTGTAAACCAGGTCGCCTTTATTATCTTTTCTTGTAATGCTTTCAATAAAAGCTTTTGTGTCTTCAACCTTGCTGGTGTAGTTTACAAACGGTAGCCACTTTTTCAGGAATTCGCGGTCGCGGTCGATAGTAAGGAATATTATTTCGGCCATCGAGGTATTAACTTGTTCGAGCCTGATTTTTGGATTTACCCTAATGTGTTCCATCTTTTAGTTTGTTTAGGTCAAAAAGAAATACCTGTTGATTAAAGGATTTACTTTCTTCGCATGAAACTAAAATACTATCGTTGTTTAAGAAACAAATCCCTTCGGTTTGAGCTCCGTCAATTCCATCAAGATAGATGGTTTGGCTGTCGCCTTCAAAAAAACGATCTTCGGGGAAGTTGGAAAATAGCCACATATAGGATCGGTAATTTTCATAACCAATCAGGGCCAGCGTTTTTTTATCGGGGCTAATGTCGGCTCCTGTTACCAAGCCTTTTACATCAAAAGTATCGGTTGGAGTTATTTCGTATTTGCCTTTTTGGGTTGGTAATTTATAGAGCCATGTAGTACGGTCGCGCCAGTTTTTACTAAAGAGATACAGCTTGTTGTTATAAGCTACCATGGCTTCGCAATCGTAAGGAGTAGCATTATCGAAAAAATGAAAGCTCTCCTGATTGGCGTATTGGAATTCAATTTCTTTTGTGTCAACTTTTTGCTCTTCTTTTTTCGAGATATCCTTTTTTTTAATCTTATAAATGCGCAAATTATTACGGTTACCCATGTTATTTCCAAAATCGCCAAGGAAAATATGTTTTTTGTTGTGTGTTATTGATTCCCAATCCCTGTTTTTAGCATCGTCAAGCTCAATTTCATATTTTATTTTACCCGATTTGCTAAAACCATATAGTTCATTTTTTCCGCCGCTGTCGTTAAATCCCCAAAAATGATCGTTAAAAATCATTAGTCCTGAAATCTCAATGAGTTTTCCTGCTACTTCCGGAATAAATTCTTCTGCTTGTAAACTTACAGTTGCAATGTTTTCCTTCTTTTCGGGGGCCGTGCATGAAAAAAAAACGAACATTAAAAGAAGGCAGGAGTGAATGTTTATCATCTTTTTATCTTTACAGAAATTTTAGAATTGGTAAAATAAGGAAATTAAAAACGAATGAAGAAACGAGCATGTAATAATTTTATAAAGCGGAAGATGATTATAGGCGAGTTACCTGAGTTGCAACTGAAAATAAACAATAATAAACGAATGAAATTAATTGTTTTAATATTAATTGCTTTTGTAGGAGCAGGAATATCGTGCAGTAATGCCAAACAGAAAGACGAAAACAGCCTAGTTCTGATAAAAACCGATTTCGGAGATATAAAAGTAAAGTTGTATGATGATACTCCGGAACACAAAAAGAATTTTTTGAAACTAGTAGATGAAGGTTATTACGAAGGATTGCTTTTTCATCGCGTAATTAAAAATTTCATGGTGCAGGGAGGAGATCCTGACTCAAAAGATGTAGCGCCGGGTCATCGTTTAGGAGGTGGTAATCCGGGTTATACCATACCGGCAGAAATTCTACCACAACATATTCATAAAAAAGGGGCTTTGGCAGCAGCGCGTCGGGGCGGTCCATCGAATCCTGAAAAACGATCAAGCGGTTCTCAATTTTATATTGTACATGGCGAACTTTTTACACCGGGCAAACTGGATACGATGGAAATGATGATGAACAGCCGGGCTAAAAATGATTTCTTGCAGGAAAAATTTGCCAAAGCAAAAGCAGAGTTAGATGAATTCAGAAAAAACAACGATCAGGATGGTTTTAATATTTTTGTTTCGGAGTTAAGGGAAAAAGCAGATAGTGCCTGGGCATATCAACCACAGTTTTCTTTTACCGAGGAACAACGTGAGCTTTACACTACAATTGGAGGTTATCCATCGCTGGATGGGGAATACACTGTTTTTGGCGAGGTTGTTGAGGGATTAGATGTTTTGGATAAGATTGCAGCCCTTGAAACCGATCAGTATGATCGTCCGAAAACGGATATAAAAATGGAGGTAGAACGTACAAAATAGTTTATGGTAAGAACCGGTTTAATAGTTGTTTTAATTTGTTTATTGGGAATTACGGTTAGCGGACAGTCGAGAATTGTGGAAATCTCTACCAACTATGGCGATATGCAATTCAGACTTTATGATGACACGCCAAAACACCGAAATGCTTTTATCGAACTGGCCAACCAGGGCTATTACGATGGGACATTATTTTACCGGGTTATTGAGAACTTTCTTATTCAGGGTGGTTCAAAAAGTTCAAGAAATGCTCCTCCGGGAAAACGAATTGGTTATGGTGATCCCGACAAAACGGTTGACGACGAAATTCTTCCGCACTATTTTCATAAAAAAGGATCGCTTTGTGCTCCGCGCCAGCCTGATGAAGTAAACCCGTTTAAACAGTCAGATATTTCGCAGTTTTTCGTTATAAAAGGAAGTGTGCATACCGAAGGCGAATTGGATACAATGGAAATGGCCGTGAATGTGCCCATCCGAAAAAAGATTGTTCAGAAATATATGACTCCGGAGGTTCGGGAGCAGTTAAAGCAATTGAAAGAGGAAAAAAAGGTGAAAGAATTTCGTGAACTTGCTAACGAGGTTAAAGCGAATATTGAAACCGATTACAGCTTAGAACCCGGTGTTTTGGAGTTCTCAGAAGCTCAGCGCGAAGCGTATACCACTGTTGGCGGATATCCGGAATTGGATGGAAAATATACCATTTTTGGCGAATGTATTTCGGGTTTCGATGTGATTGATAAAATTGCAGCCTTAAAAACCGACAGCAATAACCGACCGTACACTGATGTGAAAATAAAAGTCACGGTTATCAAGTAAATGAATGATGAATAAAAACGTCCTTTTCATACTTATTTTGGCCCTGCTTTTTAATGCTTGCGGGAACAACGAAAAAAAGCAGGCGGGAAAGGAATCGGAAACGGGGATAAAACAGGAAACCACAGCCGATAAAGAATTGGATATTTGGAATAGCTTGATGCCTTCCATCGCTAAAATCGATTCGTACGATGAAGACAGAATTTTGGAATCGGGGCAGGGCTTTTTTGTTGGAGAAGACCTTTTGGTTACTAAATATTCCCTGGTGAATCAGGCTACAAATGTTAAGGTGCAGCCATTCAACGAGGTAAAAAAATATACCGCACGCAGGTTTGTTGCTTTCGATCGTATTAACGATTTGATCGTGTTGAAAGTGGATAGTATCACGCGCAAACCTATCGAGTTGCAGAAAGACACATTACCCAATTTTGCCAAATCGATGTATGTAGCCCCTAAAACCGGGAAAACACTGCAACTTTTCACCGGGAAGGTTTTAAACCTTGCAAACATTAAGGGAACAAGATTATACCGCATTACAAACCGGATTCGGACCTCGCAATTTGGGGCGCCAATATTTGTGTCAACCGGCAAGGTAATCGGGGTGGCATATTCAGGAACGGTTAATTACGAAATGCAGAGTTTTGCAATACCGTCGGAATTTATTCTCGATATGTTGCAAAAAAAGTACGCAACGCCTCAGCCTCTGGAGCTGCTTAAAAATACATCGAACGAAAAAATCGCTGCCGAAAACCGAAAAATAAAAGGGCTGGTGCTGGAAACCGATGCCGGTAACATTACCATAAAATTATTTAACGAAACGCCCGAGTACCGCGATAATTTTATTCGACTGGCAAAAGAACATTATTTCGATAGTTTATTGATTCACCGCGTGATAAAAGATTTTGGCATTCAAAGCGGTGCTGCTGATACCCGTTACGCCGAGCCCGGAGCAAATGTGGGCTGGAAAGGGCCGGGGTACACCATTCCGGCGCATATTGTTCCGGGTTTATACCATAAACGCGGCATGATTGGATCGCCACGAAAACCGGATACAAAAAATCAACGCCGCCGATCTGATGGATCGCAGTTTTACATCGTTTCCGGGCGTAAATATTTCGATAAGGGACTGGACGAATTGGAAGAAGCCAATAATTACAAATTCTCAGCCGAACAACGTCACGCCTATAAAACAGTGGGAGGCGCACCTCACCTCGATGGTACTTATACGGTATTTGGGCAGGTTATCTCCGGAATGGATGTGGTAGACAAAATTGTGCAGGTTGAAACCGATCGGCGCTGGCGACCACTTGAAGATATTCGTATAAAACGGGTGCGAATCTTAAAATAATTCAGCCATTTCCATATTCTGCTTTAACCAGAGTGTTTTTAGCCCGGCTTTTTGAGCTGCCAACACATTCTTCTCCAGGTCGTCCACAAATAATGTTTCTTCCGGCTTCACTCCTGAAAGTACTATTACTTTTTCAAACGAACTGATCTCTGGTTTACGATCATGAATTTCATGCGAATAATAAACCGCTTTGAACAGATCAGGGAAGTCGATGCCGTGCGCTGCCTTAAATTCAATGAGTAGCCTGTCAATGTGAATCTGATTGGTATTGCTAAACAAGTAAATGTTATAGTTTTTTTTGAGCTCCTGCACTTTTTTTACACGGTATCCGGGAATGTCCAGAAGCATGGCATACCACGCATCATCAATCTGTTTATCGGTGAGTTCTTCGTTATTTAAAAGTCGTCTGATTCCTGCACGAAATTCAGCGGGAGTAATTTCCCCAACTTCAAAGTTGTAGAATACCGGATCGGCATACGCATTTTTGTGGTCTAAAACCTCTCCTTTACTCCCCAATTTCTGAAACGCTTTTATCGATGCATCAAAATCAAGATTCAATAAAACCCGCCCCATATCGAAAATGATATTTTTTATGTTTGAAAGATCTGCCTTCATTTCTTCAATTTAATTTCACTAAAATAAGCATTTGGGGAAAATCTTTTTTAACTTCATGTTAAACTTTAAAAATCACAGGAAATTCATTATTAATGAAAATTCAGGGGAAACATTATCATACGATTTGGGTAGATGAGAAAGATTCGGCGATAGTAAAGGTCATCGATCAGCGGAAACTGCCTTTTGTATTCGAAACTTTTTCGCTTCGTTCGGCCGATGACGCCTTTTTTGCCATAAAAGAAATGGTGGTTCGTGGTGCTCCGTTAATTGGAGTAACTGCCGCTTATGGTATGTACCTGGCGCTACTTCATCTAAAACAGGAAAACCGGGAGCAGGAGTTGAATGAAGTTGCCGGGTATTTAAAAACGTCGCGGCCAACGGCAGTAAACCTTGCTTTTGCTGTTGATGAAATGCTGGCGTTTATTCTTGCACAAAAGGAAGAAGCCGGACTTAAAGAAAAAGTACAGGCAAAAGCGGCAGCGTTAAAACAACTGGAGATAGAATACGGAGACAGCATTGGTGAGTACGGAGTGAAGTTAATTGAGGCGATCTACAAAGCAAAAGGAAGTACTGTAAATATTCTTACCCACTGTAATGCAGGCTGGTTGGCTTGTATTGATTGGGGAACCGCAACTGCCCCAATTTACAAAGCACATTTAAAAGGTATTCCTGTGCATGTTTGGGTAGATGAAACGAGGCCCCGAAACCAGGGAGCCAGACTAACCGCATACGAGTTGGGTGAGCAGGGAGTTTCGCATACAGTTATTCCTGACAATGCAGGAGGGCATTTTATGCAGCACGGTATGGTAGATATGGTAATTGTTGGAAGCGACCGCACCACCGTTACCGGCGATGTTGCCAACAAGATTGGAACCTATTTGAAAGCACTGGCTGCCCACGATAACAAGGTGCCATTTTATGTTGCACTGCCATCGAGTACGTTCGATTGGGAAATGCATGACGGTGTGAAGGAGATTCCAATTGAACAGCGAGCTGCCGATGAAGTTGCGGAAATTGAAGGTTGGCACAACAACGAAATTAAATCGGTACAATTAATACCTGAAAGCAGCGCCGTGGCAAATTATGGATTCGATGTTACACCGGCGCGGTTGGTAAGCGGATTAATTTCAGAGCGGGGTATTTGTAAAGCGAATAAAGAGAGTATTTTAGAATTATATCCGGAAAAAAACAGATAGTACTATGAAAAAGATTGCGATAATTGGTGGTTCCGGTCTGGAAGATCCAGCCATTCTGAAAGATGTGAATGAAATAACAGTTGACACCCCTTATGGTGCACCTTCGTCGACTTTTAAATGTGGTAAAATAGATGGCGTTGATGTGGTGATATTATCCCGACATGGCCGCGATCATTCTATTCCTCCAACCCTGGTGAACAACCGGGCCAATATTTGGGCGATTAAGCATCTTGGCTGTTCCTGTATTATTGCAACAACGGCCTGCGGAAGTTTGCGGCTCGAGATTGGAAGGGGAGAGATTGTTTTTCCTCATCAGTTTATTGATTTTACGCGTTTCAGAAAATCTACTTTTGTTGAAAGTTTTGAAAACGGAAACCTGGATCATCCTGCTATGTCGGAACCATTCAGTTGGAAATTAAGGCAACGACTCATAGAGAATGCCAAAGAACTGGACCTGGGATTTCACAAAACAGGAACGGTAATTACAATTGAAGGTCCCCGGTTTTCGACAAGAGCAGAATCGAATATGTTCCGAATTTGGGGAGCAGATGTAATAAACATGTCTACCGCGCCTGAATGTGCATTGGCAAATGAGGTAAACCTTCCGTATGCTGCCATTGCATTAAGTACAGACTACGATAGCTGGAATATTGATGAGGCACCGGTAACCTGGGAGGAAGTGCTTAAAGTATTTAACGAAAATGTGGAAAATGTAATTCAGTTGCTTGCAAATACCATCGCGTCGTTTAAAAAAGAGTAAACTTTGAAGGGTGAAATTGTGTTTTTGGCATAGCATTTGTATTCCTTAATGCAACTGTTTCAAAGCCATGAAACGCAGTTTTTTAACCGTTCAGTTAGTTTAAATAATTCATGCCAACCTTCATTGTTTGGCTATTCAGTTTCCGGCGGCATCTCTTCACAGAGGCGCCGCTTTTTATTTTGTAACTTCGCAAAATTCTTCACTGGCTTTTTCCCAAAAGCCACCGGAAAGTTCTTTGTTGGTTAATAAAGTTCAGGGATTTTGCATGATGAGAAAGAAATCCTAATCCTGATATTTAAACGATACTTTCATTTTAATACGGTAGCATTCTATCTCTCCTTCGGTAATGTGCATATCCATTTGGCACACTTCCGCAATTCTTAGGTCGCGTAATGATTTTGATGCCATGCTTATGGCATTTTGAGCTGCTTTTTCCCACGAAACAGAGCTGCTCCCCACAAGTTCAATAACTTTGTACACACTATTAGGCATAACGTTTCAGTTTTTTGGTTAATAATTTTAAAGGTTCTTTTTTGTACGAAGCATGCAGTAAAATAGTTGTGTACGTATACCATTATTTTCCGCAACCTTTTAAAGCCACTGAGGGAGTAGATTACAGGGGGCTAAGAATGTATTGATAAAATCAGTTTAAAATAAATAAGCGGCCTGCTATAATGAGCAACAGAAGAACAAGGACAATTATATTTACAACCAGCTCATTTGTTTCTTTTCGCTTATAGTGAAGCAAGGTAGCCAGTACCATAATAATTGTGAGACCGATGGCAGAGAGAGGTATAAGAATATCGAACACAGAATAAACACCGGGGAGAAATAGGCCTAGTCCTCCAAGCACTTCAAAAGTACCAACCAGTTTTAACCGTTTTTCCGGGTAATTATCAATCCACTCAAAAACTTTCTCAAGTTTGTCTTTGTCTAAAACCAGTTTAAGTGAACCGGAAGTAAGAAAGAGAGCTGCCAAAATAATTTGTATAATCCAGAGTGCGATATTCATAAGAAAGTTTTTATAATTAACGGATAATTGTTGTTTTGGTTATTATAAAAAAATGTACTCTCAATAGTAACTCAATATCAGCCAAATTGTTGTGTTTTCCTGTTAACGTGGTCTAATAACAGTAAACTCGCTGATTTCAATTAGCTGCCTGTGTAATTACTTTCTGTAAACCCAGACTTCCGATCCCGGATTGTCTTTCATATATTTCGTTTTGGCCGAATCTGCTTCACTAAAGGAGTTATAGCTTGCAATACCAACAATAAAAAAACGACCTTTTTTGCCTACATGGAAAGCTTCGTATCCTTTTTGCTGAAGCTCAAACAGGTAGTTGTCAGCATTTTCTTTTACCGAGAAACTTCCTCCAACCAGGTAGTATCTTACTAAATTTTGTTCCTGAGGCAATGTTTCAACTGGCTCTGGTATGTTTTTAATACTATCAATAGTTAAAGTTGTATCTTCAATAGTAGTCGTTATTGATGTGGAATCGCTTGCAAAAGTGTCAACTGTGGCAGGCTCTTGTGCAAGCGGTTGTTCTTCGGTTGGAACAGGAGTAATTGTTGCTTCTTTGTCCTCACTATCATCGTTAAAGCCTTTTGTGAAAACAAATACAGTTACGGCAATTAACGGAATAAAAATAAGCAGTAACAACCAGGCCTTCGATTTTTTCTTCTCTTCTTTTTCTTCAGAAGGGGCGGTTACTTGTGGTTTTTGTGTTGGCGGTTCTTCTCCTGTTTCCGTTTCTTCTTGTACCGATTCTTCTTTTTGTGGTGCTTGCTGAATAGCTTCTTCCGGTTTTTCTGTTTCAGTGATTTCAGGCTCACTTTCTGGTTCCTGTTCTTCTACCGGCACTTCTTCCGGTTTTGGATCGCTAATTGACATCGGTTCTAAACCAAAAGAATCGAGAAGCATGTTTTCTTCTTCCGAAGCCAGAAAATCGATTTTGCCCTGTTCGTTGTACGAAAGTGTTCCAACTCTTTCAAGTTCAACTTTATCTCCCTTATCGAGTTTAAACAAAATATCTTCCCGCTCTTTTTCAATCCTAACCAACGCCTCGAAATGCGAAATATGAAGCTTTTCGGCAATTTGCCCAACCAGTAGCCCGTCGTTGTTTTTCAATAAAGGATTAAAGGAAACGGTTTTTGAAGGCGGTTTAATTTTGTCGCTGTCATCGCTGATTTCTGCCGGGCGGTATTCCGAAACAAAGGCACCCAAACCGGGAATGATTACAATTTCGTTTTGTAACAGTAGCGTATATATTTCTTTTCCGAAGCTCACTTGAATAAATTTAGATGGTAAAATTACAAAACCTACACTAAACTGCAATTGCTCTAAAATTAAGTTTATACAAAAGGCTGTTGTGCAATTGGGTAAGCAGTGGAATTCTGTTGCAATTTTTCCTACTTTTACAGCTCAAATCAAAAAAAAACATGGCAAAAAAGATTTTAGTTACAGGCGGAACCGGATACATTGGTTCGCATACAGTTGTTGAGTTGCAAGAGTCGGGTTACGATGTTGTTGTAGTCGACGACCTATCGAATTCAAGTATCGATGTACTTGATAATATTGAGAAGATTACTGGTAAAAAGCCGGAATTCGAGCAGTTTAATTTAGCTGATAAAGAAAAAACAGTCGACTTTTTTAAACGCAATAAAGGAATTGAGGCCATTATTCATTTTGCAGCATTTAAAGCTGTTGGCGAATCGGTACAAATACCGTTAAATTATTATCGTAACAATTTAGTTTCGTTAATGAATCTGTTGGATTGCCAACGTGAGTTTGATGTGCCAAATATGGTTTTCTCATCGTCGTGTACCGTTTACGGACAGCCTGAAAAACTACCGGTAACTGAGTCTACACCTCGAAAAGATGCTGAATCACCTTATGGAAATACCAAACGAGTAAGCGAAGATATTTTGCAAGACAGTGTTAAAGCATATCCCGAGTTAAAAGCAATTGCACTACGCTATTTTAATCCGATTGGAGCACATCCAACAGCATTGATTGGAGAACTGCCATTGGGAGTACCACAAAACCTGGTGCCGTTTATTACTCAAACTGCAGCCGGATTGCGCGATGAGCTTAAGGTTTTCGGAGACGACTACAATACTTCTGATGGTTCTGCTGTTCGCGATTATATAAATGTTGTTGATTTGGCAAAAGCACACGTTACCGCCATTGCTCGTTTACTGGAGGGGAAAAATAAAACGAATTACGAAATTTTTAATCTCGGAACCGGTGATGGCTTGTCGGTATTGGAAGTTGTAAAAGGCTTTGAGAGAGCAACCGGCGAAAAGCTAAATTATAAAATTGTTGGTCGTCGTGCCGGCGATGTGGAGCAAATTTGGGCTGATACTACATATGCCAACGAAGAACTTGGTTGGAAAGCTGAGAAAGGGTTGGATGAAACGCTGCTTTCAGCCTGGAACTGGGAGAAGAAGGTTCGCGGAATTCAATAATATTTTCGAAATAAAACCTTTGTCAGTTATCTTTTGAACAATTCCTGTATTTTTGCCTAAAAACAGACACATTATGAAGACAATACTGATTACAGGAGGTGCCGGATTTATTGGTTCGCACGTGGTTCGTTTATTTGTAAATAACTACCCTGATTACAAAATTGTAACCCTCGACAAACTTACATATGCCGGGAATTTGGCTAACCTGAAGGATGTTGAAGACAAGCCGAACTACGAGTTTGTAAAAGGCGATATTGTCGATAGTGCATTCATTCAGAAATTGTTTGAAGAGAAGCAGTTCTATGGAGTGATTCACCTGGCTGCTGAATCGCATGTAGATCGTTCGATTTCTAACCCGACGGAGTTTGTTGTTACCAACGTAATTGGTACTGTTAATTTGCTGAACGCCGCAAAACACATTTGGAAGGATAAATTCGAAGGTAAACGGTTCTATCACATTTCAACCGATGAGGTTTATGGTTCGCTGGGCGATGAGGGAATGTTTACCGAAGAAACTGCTTACGATCCGCACAGTCCGTATTCGGCATCAAAAGCCAGTTCCGATCATTTTGTACGTGCCTACCACGACACGTTTGGGGTGCCAATAGTAATTTCAAACTGTTCGAACAATTATGGTTCGTTCCAGTTTCCCGAGAAATTGATTCCGCTTTTTATTCATAACATTAAAAACAACAAACCGCTGCCGGTTTACGGTAAAGGAGAAAACGTTCGCGACTGGCTTTGGGTAGTCGATCATGCCCGTGCCATCGATGTAATTTTCCATAAAGGAGAAATTGGAGAAACATACAACATCGGTGGTTTTAACGAATGGACCAACATCGATCTGATTCGGGTGATGTGCCGTAAAATGGACGAAAAGCTGGGGCGCCAGGTTGGAGAATCTGAAAAGTTGATCACTTTTGTGAAAGATCGTGCCGGACATGATTTGCGTTATGCCATTGATGCCACAAAAATTAAAAACGAACTGGGTTGGGAACCTTCGCTGCAGTTTGAGGAAGGTATTGAAAAGACCATTGAATGGTACCTCGAAAATACCGAATGGCTTGAAAATGTAACTTCAGGAGATTACCAGAAATACTACGAACAGCAATACATAAAAAGATAAATCGTACCAAAAAAATAGTGAAAAGGAGATACAACATTGTGTCTCCTTTTCTGTTTTAATATTTGAATCTGATTTAGAATGTAGTAACTTGTACAAGCACATAAAATCCGTTATCAGAACATACAAAATTTAAAACAGAAACATGAAACAAAAAATTCTTTTACTGGCGCTGATTGCCTTGCTGGCAGCGTGCAGTACAACAAAACAAGTGCGAAATTCGCAGAAAGGATTAAAAGGCAATTGGACATTGTCGACCATTACTACTGACCAGGGGAATAAAGTAGAAATTAAGGAACTTTTTAACCAGGCATCGCCCGATTGTTTCGAGGGCAGTGAGTGGAGTTTCGTTAGCAATAACAATTCCGGAACTTATTCTTTTATGGATGTGGCTTGCATTAATTCTACCCACTCCATAAAATGGTTCATGGAGCAAGATGGTGACGATATTTATTTCTTATGGAAATTTATTCCTGATGGTGTAAAGCCCAAAGATGTTACCGCCGGTTATAAGTTAAAACTGCTTTCAGAATCAGAAACAGAATTTGTGTTGGCCCAGGATGCTGCATTCGAAGGCAGTGTCATTTCAATTTATTATCAATTCACCAAAAATTAGGATTACAGTTATGAAGAATATTACATTAGTAGTTCTTGGCTTGTTTATTGCCGGAATGTTTTTAAATAGTTGCAGCTCTCTGCAAAATGCAAACAGCACACAAAAAGGTGCAGGAATAGGAGTGGCGGCAGGAGCCGCTTTAGGTGCGTTAATTGGTGGAAAAAATAACCGTGCAGCGGGTGCTTTAGTGGGAGCTGCTGTTGGTGGAGGAGCCGGTGCCATAATTGGTAATCAAATGGATAAGCAGGCAGAAGAAATTGAAACGACAATGCCGGGTGCCGAAGTGGTGAGAAGTGAAGAAGGAATTCAGTTAATTCTGGATGAAAACGCCGATGTACGTTTTGAATTTGATAGTTCAGATCTTACAAGTGCTTCGCAAACCAACCTGGGTAAGTTGGTTGAGATATTCAATAAATACCCGGATACCGACATTTTGGTTATTGGGCATACTGACAGCGATGGGGCTGAATCGTATAACCAAACACTATCAGAAAAACGAGCGGCATCGGTACAGAGTTTCTTAACATCAAACGGAATATTGGCTTCACGGTTAAGCTCAACAGGAATGGGTGAATTGCAACCAAGGGTATCGAATGATACAAAGGAAGGAAAAGCACAAAACCGCCGGGTAGAGTTTACCATTACAGCCAACGAGGATATGGTTAATGCTGCAAAAGAACAGGCTGGCGAAAATTAATTTTGTTGTCATTTTCATATCTTGGATGTTAAGAATTGAAACGACTTTGAAAATTGTGTTGCAAAAGTTTCAGAAACAGATTTTTATACTATCTTTGCGCCACATTTTTCAAAATTAAAAAATAGAATTATGCCAGTAAAAATGAGATTAGCGCGACACGGTCGCAAACGCTACGCATACTACCACATTGTAGTAGCTGATAGCAGGGCGCCACGAGATGGCAGGTACATTGAAAGAATTGGCACGTACAATCCTAACACTGATCCTGCTACTATCGATCTCGATTTTGACAAAGCTTACGACTGGCTTGTTAAAGGCGCACAACCAACCGACACTGTAAGAGCAATTTTATCTTACAAAGGTGTTATGTACAAAAAACACCTGATGGGTGGAGTTAAAAAAGGAGCTTTCGATGAAGCTGAAGCTGAAAAGCGTTTAGAGAGTTGGATTGCAGAAAAAGAAGCTAAAATTCAGGCAAAAATCGACCGTTTGGCCGGTGATGCTGCTGCAGAAACTCAAAAACAATTAGAAGCTGAGAAGAAAATCAACGAAGACAGAGCTGCCGCTATTGCTGCAAGAGATGCAGAATTAGCCGCTGAAGCTGAAGCTGCTGCTAAAGAAGCAGAAGCTGAAGAAGCTGCAGAAGAAGTAGCCGCTGAAGTTGAAGAAACTCCTGAAGCTGAAGCACCTGCTGTTGAAGAGGAAGCTTCGGAAGAAGAAAGAGGTGCGGAATCTTAAGAAAGACAACTCATCTTATTATAGAAAACCACTTGCCATTTGGCAGGTGGTTTTTTTGTGTTTACATCCATGGTTTAACATCTCTGGATAAAAATTATGTAACACTTTTTTGGAACTTTCTGCTTATAACTACCGTTTCAAGGGAAAATGCCTTACTTTTGAAGTATGGAAACGATACCAAAAACCGATTGCCAAAAAGTTGGATTCTTCAGAAAGACGCACGGCGTGCATGGTGAAGTGGTCCTTGAGTTTGACGAACAGTTTGAATATTCAGTGGAAGAATGCGACCGCTTTTTTATTGAACTGGATGGATTGCTTGTTCCTTTCTTTGTGGAAAAAGATGGTTTCCGTTTTCGTTCATCAAAATCAGCCATTGTTAAATTCGATTGGGTGGATGATGAAAAATATGCCAAACGCCTGATCGGTGCCGGAGCTTATCTATTTCATTCCGAAATTGTAGATGAACTGGAAGAAACAGAATCTACGTTTGAAGGCTTAATGCTAATTGACAGTAAACTGGGTGAAATTGGTGTAATCGATCATGTGGATGACTACTCAGGAAATATCGTATTTACCGTTTCGTACAGGGGTGAGGAACTGCTAATTCCGTTTCACGAAGAGATGTTGGTTTCGTATAGCGAGAATGAAAGTTCTATTACTTTAAACTTACCCGACGGACTGATTGACGCTTAACTCCGGCTCAAAATCAATAAATTTTTTTCTCCAGTTTTCAGGAATAGTTTCCGAAACTCGTGCTTGCATATCGAAACAAACCATTACCGATGCACAAACTGCTACTGGTTCAGTATTATTTTGTTTGTAAACGGCTTGCTTCATTTCAAGGCTCTTTTCGCCAAGCAACGAAACGGAGGTTACTACATGAATTTTATCCTCAAGAAAAGTAGGTTGCATGTAATCCACTTTTACCGATGCGATTATCAATCCTTTGTGCGTCCAGCTTATTAGATCTCCCAGAACTGATTCGAAATATTGTAGGCGGGCCAAATCAAAAAACTCCTGGTATTTGGCATTGTAAACATGCCCCATCAGGTCGATGTCGTTAAACCGAATTTGTACCGGTACAATGTGTTCCTGTTTCATGAAATACTTTGTTTATTGAAATAAAGGTGCAATTTTTTTCCCCACGTGTGCAACTTTAAAAGGGTTTGCACGTCATTAAAACGTTAAAATAGTATTTGTAAATAAATGCGAGCATTATTTTTAGTGATGAAGAACATAGAATTAAAAATTTAAATAGTTACTACATGAAAACAAGAGTTCTGTTATTTAGCCTTTTTGTATTGGGCTTATTTGTTGCCTCAACAGTTCAGGCAGAAGAAGAAACACGTGATGTATCAAGTTTCTCAGAAATTAGTTTGCGAATTCCTGCAACAGTCCACCTGGAGCAGGGAAGTCCGCAAAGTGTGCGGATAGTTGCCAAGCAGTCTACCCTTGAAGATATAATTACCGAGGTAAACGGAAGTAAGTTAGTAATTCGTTTTCCCGGGAAAAGTATTTTTCAGCGCAATTACAGACCAGGAAAGATCGATATTTACATTAGTGTACCGGATATTGATGGATTGGGAGTTTCCGGTTCTGGCGATATTTTAGCCGACGAGATTAAAGCACGGATTATTGATCTGGCTGTTAGTGGCAGCGGAAATATTGAAATAGATAATCTGACATCAAAGAAAGTAAAAGGCGCAATTTCTGGATCTGGTAATATTAATATTGAAAGCGATGGTGTTGCCGACGAACTTTCGGTTTCAATCTCCGGTTCCGGTAACTTTAGAGCCGACAGGTTTGAAGCAGAGGATGTAACCGTTAGCACATCCGGATCGGGTAATTGCAACGTAAACTCAAATGGTTCGCTAAAAGCACGAATCGCTGGTTCAGGCAGTGTGTATTATAAAGGTAATCCACGTGTTGACGCTTCGGTGGCCGGATCGGGTCGAGTGAGAAATATGTAATCTGAATACACTAGCTATATGACTGAATACCATCCATTTTTATGGGTGGTATTTTTTTGTTTATACATTCGATTTATGAGAAATGTCATTTTCTTCATGGCGAATTATCATTGTGTTCGATCTTTGTTTAAAAAAATCCTTGAAGTCATTGTTTTTAATGCTGTAAAATGTCAATAATTCAAAGATTCTCATAATTTTGTTTCAGAATGTCAGTACATACTTTCAAATTGAACGAAATTTTTTACTGAATAAACTAAATCAACTTAGTAAACCTAAGATCAAAAAATATTGGCTGTTTCCGACCTTTTTTGGTCAATTCTTAAGTTATTAAAAAACCATAATGTCAATGAAAAAAATTGCTAATTTATTATTTGCTGTACTCTTAATCTTCAGCACACAGGCCCAGAACCTATCGCCGGTTTTGGGGGTTGGCGATGAAAGAGCAGAGCTTTATGCATTTACCAATGCAACTGTAGTTGCCAATTATCAAACAGTATTAAAAGATGCTGTGATGATTATTCAAAAAGGTAAAATCGTAGATGTTGGGAAAAATATTGCTATTCCTGAAAATGCTGTGGTTATCGACCTGGAAGGAAAATTCATTTATCCTTCGTTTATCGATTTGTTTACCGAATACGGTATGAGTAAAAACACTCCTTCTTCGGCACCTCGAACCATGATGTCGTATTACATGCGGTCACAAAATTTTGAGTCGCCAAATGGCGGACCATACTACTGGAACGATGCCATAAAATCATATGTCAGCGCTGTTGAGTCGTTTCATGTAAATGAAAAAGATGCTACCGATTTTCGCAAAGCTGGTTTTGGTACAGTTCTTACTCAGAAGAAAGACGGAATTATGAGAGGAAGTGCTGCTTTGGTTGCCTTGTTGGAAGGAAAAGAAACACAGGCAGTAGTAAAAGGTAAGGCTGCAAGTGGTTATTCTTTCGATAAAGGAAGCTCGCAAATGAATTATCCCAGTTCGTTAATGGGGTCGTTCGCTTTGTTGCGTCAGACCTTGTATGATACAGAGTGGTATGCTGCCAAGGCAGATAAAAGTGTTTACGATGTTTCGCTGGAAGCTGTTAACGAAAATCGCACATTACCTTCTGTTTTTCAGGTTCGCGACAAAATCAACTTGTTGGATGTGGCCAAACTTGGCAAGGAATTCGGCATTGATTTCTGTATGAAAGGGAATGGCGATGAATATCAATTGCTGGATGAAGTGGCAGCAACCGGGGCGCCGGTAATTTTACCGCTCGATTTTCCTGCCGCCCCTGATGTAGCAGACCCATACAAAGCAATTTTGGTTCCGCTTGAAGATTTGAAACACTGGGAACTGGCGCCTTACAATGCAGGTAGGCTGGCTAATGCAAAAGTTGATATCGCATTTACTACAGATGGTTTAAAGGACAAAAAACAGTTCAGAACCAATTTGCTGAAAGCCATTGAATGTGGTTTGTCAAAAGAAGATGCGTTGAAAGCTCTAACAGAAACTCCGGCAAAAATGATTGGTTGCGCCGATATGCTCGGATCGCTTGAAAGCGGGAAGTTGGCAAGCTTCCTTATTACTTCCGACGAAATCTTTTCGTCAGACTGTGTGATTTACGAGAACTGGGTGAAAGGGAAAAAATATACCATTACTGACAGCAAATTGCCTGAATTGAAAGGTGAATATACGCTTGCACTGAGTAACGATGAAAACTACACCATTACAATTGAAGGGAAGCCGACATCTTATTCTCTAAAAATTAAAAGTGGAGAAGACAAAAGCGAATCTGGAAAAATCAGTGTTACTGAGAATTTGATTTCGCTTTCATTTCCAAAAGATAAAGAGTGGACACGTCTTTCGGGCTGGATTAAAGATGATGTTTTGGCCGGTACAGGAATTCTGCCGGACGGTAAAAATATTACCTGGAAAATGACATTGGATAAAGCCGGTGAAGAGAAAAAGGATAAAAAGAAAGACGAAGAACTTTCTGCGCCGGGAAAAGTAATCTACCCATTTATTGCTTACGGAAATGAGCAAAAACCGCAATACAAAGACTACATTATCAGAAATGCCACCGTGTGGACAATGGAGGAGGATGGCGTGCTTGAAAATGCCGATGTACTTGTTGAAGACGGTAAAGTTGCCCAGGTTGGAAAAGGTTTAAAAGCAGGTAATGTTTGGGAAATTGATGGAACCGGAATGCACGTAACTCCCGGTATTATTGATGAACACTCGCACATGGCACTAAATGGTACCAACGAAGGATCGAATGCAATTACTTCTGAAGTTCGGATGAGCGATGTTTTGAATCCTGAAGACTTAACAATTTACCGCCAGTTGGCCGGAGGAGTTACTACTTCGCATTTGCTGCATGGTTCGGCAAATCCGATTGGTGGGCAGTCGGTATTGATTAAACTTCGTTGGGGGGCTACTCCTGATGAAATTATGGTGAAAGATCAGGTTGGATTTTTAAAACATGCACTTGGCGAAAACGTAAAACAGTCAAGAATGCCAATGACCACTCGTTTTCCAAACTCTCGAATGGGGGTGGAGCAATCTATTAAAGACGTTTATACGCGAGCCAAAGAGTACCAGCAGAAATGGGAAGCATACAATGCACTATCTGAGAGTGAAAAAGCATCAACACAGGCTCCGCGAAAAGACCTGCAGCTGGATGCCATTGTCGACGAATTCAATGAAAAGAGTTTTATGGTTTGCCATACCTACGTGCAAAGCGAAACCAATATGATTATGAAACTGGCTCAGGAGTTTGGTATTAAGCCACATACTTTAATTCACAATACAGAAGGATACAAAGTAGCCGATAAAATGGTGGAGGCCGGCGCTGCCGGTAGTGTTTTTGCCGATTGGTGGATGTATAAATACGAGGTTTACGATGCTATTACCTATAACGCTGCCATTCAGCACAACGAGGGAGTGCTGGTTTGTATTAATTCTGACGATGCAGAAATGGGCCGCCGACTAAACCAGGAGGCTGCAAAAACGGTGAAATACGGAGGCTTGTCAGAAATTGAAGCGATGGAATTGGTTACTAAAAATCCGGCAAAAATCCTCCATCTTGATGACAGAATGGGAACTCTGAAACCCGGGAAAGATGCAGATATGGTTTTGTGGACAGATCATCCGCTTTCGGTTTACGCCATGCCGTCGAAAACTTTCGTCGGTGGTATTCCATATTACGACAAGGAAAAGGATAAGGAGATGTATCAATCGATTCAGGAGGAACGTTCACGCATTGTAAATAAGATTTTAGCAAAAGGAGGCAGTGCAAAGGGTGGTTCGGGAATGAAACGGTCGCCGATGCATGTAAATGATCAGTTCCTTTACAGCGATGAAGATATTACCGATTTTACCATTGATGAATAATCAAAATATGACAAAAATGAAGACGATCATTAAAAATATAACTATCACATTTTTATTTGTGAGTGCGACTTTGGCTGGCTTAGCCCAGGTTCCGGCACCGGCATCTATGCAAGAACAGGGAATTGTGTTAAAAGGCGCCACTGCTCACTTAGGTACCGGCGAAGTAATCGAAAATGCAGCAATTGCATTTGATAAGGGAACGATAACTTTTGTAGGAAAAGCAACAGAATTAGGGACTGACTTCTCGGATTATGAAAGCATCGATGTTGCCGGAAAACAAGTTTATCCGGGATTGATTTTGATGGGCTCGCAAATTGGGCTGGTTGAGATTGAAGGAGTAAGGGCAACGATTGACGCGACCGAAATAGGAGAATTTAATCCAAGTGTAAGGTCGTGTGTTTCTTATAATACCGATTCTGAGGTAATTCCTGTTGTTCGCTCAACCGGAGTTTTATTGGCACAGGTAATTCCGCAGGGAGGAACATTATGTGGTTTATCATCAGTAATGAACCTGGATGCCTGGAATTATGAAGATGCTTTGTATTCAATGGATGAAGGAATGTGGCTTTCATGGCCGTCGTATTACCGAAGAAGAGGTTATGGTAGCAACAGCACATTGGAAGAAAACAAGAATTATGCTGAAAGTTTAGAAAAACTGGAGCGCATTTTTAAAGACGCAAAAGTTTATTCCGGGTCGCCTGTAAATTCGAAACTGGCAGCTTTGCAGGGACTTTTCGATGGATCTACCATTTTGTACATCCAGGCCGGATATGTAAAGGAGGTAATCGAAAGTATCACTTTTGCAAAGAAGATGGGTGTGAAAAAGATTGTTTTAGCCGATGCGGATGAAGATGCATTAATGGTTGCAGATTTTTTGAAAGAGAATGAAATACCGGTAATTTGTGCTCACATTCACCGTTTGCCAAAACGGAAAGATTCTTATACAAAAGGGCCTTACGAAATGGCTGCAAGATTTACCGAAGCAGGAATATTAACCGCATTAACATACGCTACTGAAGCCTACAGTATGAATCTGCCTTTTGTTGCCGGTCAGGGAGTTGCTTACGGTTTAAGCAAAGAAGAAGCTTTAAAAACAGTGACACTAAATGCTGCAAAAATTTTAGGAATCGACGATAAAGCCGGAAGCCTTGAAGTTGGAAAAGATGCACATATTGTGGTTTCAGATGGCGACTTACTGGATATGAGAACGAATAAAGTTCGTCTTGCATACGTTAATGGCCGCGAAATTAGTCTTGATAACCGCCACAAAAGGTTGTATAACAAGTTCGCTACAAAATACGGACAAGAAATTGTTGAGTAATCTAAGAAGATAATTGTGAGAAATGGAAACTGCCTCTTGCCAGGGGCAGTTTTTTTATTTTCTGAGAATATCGATTTGCCCGCCAGGCCCAAGTTTTATTATGCTCGATGGTTTTGAAGCGGTACGATCGTCCTGACGATATTCAACAATGTAGTCAACTGCATCCTTTATTTCCTCCGAAATTTCATAAAAAAAAGCCGGCGATTTTTCACCGCTTATGTTGGCCGAAGTGGAAACGATAGGACGTCGAAAACGTTGCAGCAATTTAGTGGTGAACTCTTCTTTGGTAAAACGAATACCTACGCTGCTGTCTTTTGCAATTAAATTTGCTGCCAGGTTCTTTGCACCGCGGTAAATAACAGTTAGCGGCGTTGTACTAATCTCAACCAATTCCCATGCAACCTCAGGAACTTCATCGATATAACGATCGAGCAAAGCCGGATTCTCCATTAACACCAACATACTTTTCGAGTCTTCTCGTTTTTTAATGTCGTAAATGCGTTTAACTGCATCAGTATTGGTAGCGTCGCAGCCAATACCCCAAATTGTATCGGTGGGGTAGAGAATTATTCCCCCGCTTTTCAAAACTTCAACGGCCTTTTTTAAATCGTCGTGCATAATCTAAGCTAAAAGTTGCGCGTACAAAGAAATTAATTTTTCTACATATTTTTTTGGTTGAAACTCATTGGCTCTGATTCGCCCTTTCATAATTAATTCTTTGCGGAAATTGGTATCAGTAAGGATTTTTTCGATTTTGTTACCCAGCTCTTCAATATTCTGCGGCGAACAGAGCACCGCTGCATCACCTGCTGTTTCCGGCAAACACGAAGCGTTTGAAGTTATTACAGGACAACCACAGGCCATCGATTCAATTACCGGCAAGCCAAAACCTTCGAATACCGAAATGTAAATGGATAATTGTGCCAGTTGATAAATGCCGGCCAGATCCGCTTCCGGAATATTTTTTAAGAAAATGACCTTGTTATGGAGTTGCTTTTCTGCAATGTATTTATGTATGTCGTTACAATACGATGTTGGGTTTCCAACCAAAACCAATGGCATTTTGATGTTTTTGTCGACCAGTGCCTTAACGATTGAAAGCTGATTTTTACGTTCCTCAACAGTTCCAACGGCAAGAATGAATTCGTTGGGCAACTTGTATTTTTCTTTGATCTTTCCGGTGTTGGCATTTTCAAAAAACAGCGGTGAAATTGCCTGATGGAGAATCTCAATTTTATCCGGATCAACATCAATAAAATCGATAATATCGTCCTTGGTTTGCTGACTGATCGCTAAAATCTTCGTGGCAGCGTTGCATGCATATTTCGTTTTGCGGAAATAAATAGCTCGGTCGAGTGTTTTGTAAAACTCAGGATAACGAATGAAGATCAGATCGTGAATAGTTACCAGAGTAGGGATGGAGGTTTTATGAATGCCCTTCGGAAGTTCGTTGCTCAATCCATGAAAAAGATCGAGGTTGAGACCTTCGATTTCATCACTTAGTTGCATCGATCGCCAAATCGCTTTTTTTAATCCTGAGTGTGTATTGTCGGGTGCTATTATTTCAAATTTCTCCTGCTCTTCCAGCATGGCAGCTTTAATCTCCGGGGTAAAAAGTGTGTATTGATGGTTGGGGAAATATTTCATCAGAGCATTCAATGTGTTCCGGCTGTAGTTTCCTAATCCGGAGGTGTTGAGAAATGCCCTTTTTGCGTCGTATCCTATTCTCATTGTTTGAAGTTTTGTGCGGTTTTAAAAATACAAAAAAGGCCGGGTTTTATTGCCCGGCCTCATTAATTTATTGTGAAGTAATTTTCTTAAAAGTCTTTCACACCATTGAAGTCGAGCGTTGCAAAATAATCCTCGAGCGTTTCTGCACGTCGGATCTCTGCCACATCTCCGTTCTTGCGAAGCAGCAACTCGGCAGATTTTAGTTTCCCGTTGTAGTTAAATCCCATCGAATGACCATGCGCTCCTGTGTCGTGAATCACAACAATGTCATCCGGCTCAATTTCCGGCAACATGCGGTCGATGGCAAACTTATCGTTGTTTTCGCATAATGAGCCGGTTACGTCGTATTTCACATTCGCCTCGTCATTTTCTTTACCCATAACAGTAATATGATGGTAAGCACCGTAAAGTGCCGGGCGCATCAGGTTGGTCATACAGGCATCCAATCCGGCGTATGTTTTATATGTTTTTTTAATGTGTCGAACTTTAGTTACCAGGTAGCCGTAAGGTCCGGTAATGGCACGTCCCGATTCAAAAAATATTTTCAATGGAGCAAGTCCGGCTTTAACGATCATTTCGTCGTAAAGTTTTTTCACTCCGGCACTAACAAATTCCAGATCTACTGCTTTTTCTCCCGGTCTGTATGGAATTCCAATTCCGCCACCAAGGTTTGCAAATTCAATTTTTACGCCTGTTTTTTCGTAAACCTCAATAATCAGTTTGAAAAGCAGCTCGGCAGTTTCAACAAAGTAGCTCGATTCGAGTTCGTTAGAAGCTACCATGGTGTGAATTCCGAAATGTTTTACCCCTTTCTCTTTTAGAATTTTGTAACCTTCGATCATTTGCTCGTGCGTAAAACCATATTTGGCTTCTTCCGGATGTCCGATGATTACGTTTCCTTCTTTTAAACTGCCCGGATTATAGCGCATACAAATCGTTTCCGGCAGACCAACATTCTTTTCAACAAAATCGATATGAGAAATGTCGTCGAGGTTAATAATGGCACCCAAATCTTTTGCCAGCTGAAATTCATATGCCGGTGTATCGTTCGATGTCAGCATGATCTCATCGCCACTCATTCCAACGCGTTTAGCCAGTTCCAACTCAGCAATCGAACTACAGTCGATTCCAAATCCTTCTTCACGAAGAATTTTCATCAGGTATGGATTTGGAGCTGATTTAATCGCATAATACTCTTTAAATCCTTCGTTCCACGAAAAGGCATTTTTGAAATAACGCGCATTTTCGCGAATGGCTTTTTCGTCGTAAATATGAAATGGTGTGGGGTGATTTTCAATTATGCTTTCAAGCTGTTCTTTACTAAAAGGTAAATCTTTAACTGCCATGTTTTTCGTATTATTTTAAGGACTACAAAAATAACCTTTTTTTCGATCTTGTAGAATCAATCTAAATAAAGGACAATCTAATTAACCGGAAGTTTACAATTATGAGCGTTCGATGTAGTGCATGGCCGCTTTTATGCCGTCGGCAGCACTCGAAATGATTCCGCCTGCATAGCCGCTGCCTTCTCCAACAATGAAAATATTATCGAATCCTTCGCATAAACCATTCATATCGCGAATAACCTGAACAGGAGATGAAGTTTTACTTTCGAAGCCCAGCAAATTGCCATTTTCAAAACCGCGCATTTTACGGATGAAATCCTGCAAGCCAACCTGCATCGACTCAACAACCGGTTTGGGCAGTAATTCCCAGAGTGGAGCCGGTTTTAATCCCAGTGGATAACTTGTTTCGAACTGGGCTCCTTTTCCTTTTTGTTTTAAAAAGTCGCTGATGGAACAGGCCGGTGCAGCATAACCTTCTGCAAATTGATAAAAACTTTCTTCCAGTTTTTGCAGGTGATCAAGTGCTTCAATTGGCGAAACTGTTTTTCCTGCCAACTCATCGGGGTGAATAGCGGCTACGCAGGCAGCATTGGCAAAATTGCCGTTGCGTTTGTAGTAGCTCATTCCGTTTACGATGTTGGTATTTTCGTAGGCAGCTGCCGGAACTACCATCCCGCCCGGACACATACAAAACGAAAAAACCGAATGTTTGCCGTCGGCTTGCGAGGTGAGGCGGTATTCGGCGGCTTTCACTCCCGGAAGTTGCGGTTTTCCCCATTGTGCCCGATTGATTGTTTCCTGTGAGTGCTCCATTCGGCTGCCAATGGCGAAGTTTTTTGTGCGGAATGGAATACCTCTTCTGATCAGCATTTTGTAAGTCTCGAAAGCAGAATGGCCGGGAGCAATAAAAAGGGCATCAGCGGGTAGATTTCCTTTGGATGTAACCACTTCTTTTACTTTCGAGTTGGTAATTATCACATCTTCCAACATGGTTTCAAACAGGAATTTGCCTCCAAGACTTTCAAAAGCATCACGCAGGTTCTGCACGATTTTTCGCAGGTTATCGGTTCCCAAATGCGGGTGAGTCATATATAAAATCTCTTCAGGGGCACCTGCTTCCACATAACTCGACAGGATAAACTGTTTCTCTTTCGAAATGCGTTTCGAGCGCGAAGTGAGTTTCCCATCAGAGAAAGTTCCTGCACCACCTTCACCAAAAGCATAATTGTTTTGCGCATTAAAAATCCCGGTCCGTTCAAAGTTTGAAATGGCTTTGCCACGCGTTGTAACATCGGAACCGCGTTCGATCAGCGTTACATCAAAGCCGGCTTTTTGCAGTACAAAAGCATTAAAGAAACCGGCGGGGCCACTACCAACAACAACCACTTTTTGGTTGTTTTTCCTGTAAGGTATTTCCAGCTTTTCTTTCTCAATCTGTTCGCCACCTTTAATTTCAGGTGATGTAACAACAGCTTTTACCAGCCAGTGAATGTTCGACTTATTTCGGGCATCCAGACTTTTTGTTTCCAGTTCGTACGAAAAGTTCTTAATCCGCAGCTCTTTGGCAATTCTACTCTGCAGTAATTCCTGACTGTAATTGGTGGGTAGTTTTAATGAAACTGATTTTATTCCCATGTGGTGAAATATTACCTGCCAAAAATACGGAAAGATTATACGATTCTGACTGCCATTTTAAAAAAACGAAAATTCGTTGTAACCTAACAAAAGGTTGTGCGTCCCATAATCGAAACAAAGCAAGCGAGCTTCAACGCCAGAAAACAAAAAACGAAGAGAATTATTTTTTTACATGTCAAAACAGGTCGTTCGTCGAAAAAAGAACTCGGGTAAACCTTTTTTTACTCAACTTTAAATTGAAAACAAAAATCAACGGCATGTAAAAGCCATATAAACAGAAAACAAGTTCAAGCCATGATTAGTCTAAACAATGTTCACAAATCGTACGTAACGGGTAGTAACTCGTTACATGTATTAAAAGGAATCGACCTCGAAATTAATTCAGGAGAGTTCGTCTCGATTATGGGGTCATCGGGTTCCGGGAAATCAACTTTACTTAATATCCTCGGTATTTTGGATAATTACGATGAAGGATCGTATTACCTGAACGGATCGTTGGTAAAAGATATGTCGGAAAAAAAGGCAGCTAAACTCAGAAACGATTTAGTTGGTTTTGTCTTTCAGTCGTTCAACCTCATTTCGTTTAAAAATGCCATGGAAAATGTGGCACTTCCACTTTATTACCAGGGAGTAAACCGTAAAAAGCGCAACAAAATTGCTTTGGAATACCTCGAGAAAGTAGGATTGCTGGAGTGGGCAACACACTTGCCAAGCGAAATGTCGGGAGGACAAAAACAGCGCGTTGCAATTGCTCGTTCGCTTATTTCTCAGCCAAAAATCATATTTGCCGATGAACCAACCGGAGCACTTGATACCAGTACTTCTTACGAAGTAATGGATATTCTGAAGGAAATAAATGATGACGGAATTACCGTTATTCTGGTTACGCATGAGCACGATATTGCTGCTATGACTCAAAAGATAGTGCGTTTGAAAGATGGCCGGATCGATGAGATCATTAAAAACGGCGATTTGAAACACTTTCAGCATCAGTACGCCAAAGAGTTGGAAACAGCGTAAACCGTTTCCTTTCGCAGTGGGCAGTTTTGCCTTTTTACTTATCACTTATAACTAAAACAATCATGTTCGATATTGATAAATGGCAGGAGATCTTTGCCACCATCAAAAAAAATAAAATGCGCACTTTCCTCACCGGATTCAGCGTAGCCTGGGGGATTTTCATGTTAATGATTCTTCTGGGGGCCGGTAACGGTTTAAGCAATGGTGTGTCGGAAAACTTTATGCGCGATGCCGTTAACGCCATGTGGTTATGGAGTGGCCGTACCAGTATTCCTTACCAGGGAATGCAGGAAAACAGGGAAATCCGGTTCACCAATGCCGATTACGATATTCTGAAAGATCTGGAAGGAATTGAGCACACATCAGGCCGTTATTACATTGGCGGAAACCTGTTCTCATACGGAAGCGAGTACGGCGAGTATACAGCTATAACCTGCCATCCCGATTTAAAAGATGTAGAATCGATTGAAATTGTTGACGGTCGTTTTGTTAATCAGGTCGACATTGATCAGACCCGGAAATCGGTGGTGCTGGGAAAAGATATTTACGATGCACTTTTTGATGGTAAGGAGGCCATTGGAGAATATGTTCGTGTAAATAATATCCCGTTTAAAGTGGTTGGAATTTGTAAGGAAGGCGGTGGCACTCGTCACCGAAATGCGTATATTCCGGTAACCACAGGCCAAAAAGTATTTAACGGATCGAACCGCCTGCACAATTTTGCCTTAACCATTAACGCCGAAACAATAGAAGAAAGTCAGGCAATCGAAAACCGTGTAAGAGAAAGACTGGCTCGCAAGCATAAATTCGATGCTACGGATGAATCGGCCATGGGATCGTACAGTAAACTGGAGGATGTAATTCAAACCATGAAAATCTTCCAGGCCATCGATATTTTCATTTGGATTATTGGAATCGGAACCCTTATTGCAGGAGTGGTTGGAGTAAGCAACATCATGCTGATTGTGGTAAAAGAACGCACCAAAGAAATTGGTATCCGAAAAGCCATTGGTGCCAGTCCCGCCTCTGTAATTGGATTAATTCTTTTGGAAGCCGTAATGATTACAACCATTGCAGGATACATTGGACTGGTGCTCGGTACCGGATTGATGGAAGGATTGAATTTTATCGTGGAGAAACAATTTGAAGCTTCAGCGGCAACAAACGGAGGAAACGGAGAAACTTTGTTCCGCAATCCGACTGTTGACCTGGGAATTGCCATGTCGGCAACATTATTACTGGTAGTTGCCGGAGCCATAGCAGGCTATATTCCTGCAAAACGTGCGGCAAAGATTAAACCGATTGAGGCCTTACGAGACGAATAACAGAAACGAAAACAAAAGCAGAAAACAATGTTCGACTTAGACCTTTGGAAAGAAATATTAAGCGCTTTAAAGAAAAACCGGATGCGCAGTTTTATGACCGCTTTCGGTGTGTTCTGGGGAATATTTATGCTGATAGTAATGTCGGGAGCCGGCCGTGCCCTTGAAAACGGGGTGATGGATGGAATCAAAGCTTTCGCATCAAACTCAGCATTCTTTTGGACCGAGCGCACCAGCAAACCCTATAAAGGATTTCAACGGGGAAGGCGCTGGAATTATAAAAACACAGATATTGAATATATAAAAGCCAACATCAGCGATATCGAATACCTGTCGCCACGTTTGTTCGGACCAAGTAGCGGCGGTGGTGATAATGTAGTTCGCGGTAAAAAAACAGGTGCCTTTAATATTTATGGCGATTATCCAGAGTTTTTCAAAATCGATCCGTGGACGCCGCTGCAGGGACGTCTGATAAATACCATCGATATTCAGCATTCACGCAAAGTGGTAAACATTGGAGAGCGTGTTGTAGAAGTGATGTTCGACAAGGATGAAGATCCAATTGGACAGTACCTGAAAATTAACGGTGTTTACTTCCAGGTTGTTGGTGTGGTAAAAGGCGAAACACGCGTAAATATTGGTGGTGGCAGAAAGAATGAAACCATAATTATGCCGTTCACTACCATGCAAAAAACCTTTAACATGGGCGACGATGTACATTTCTTCTCGGTAACATCGCAACCCGGTATTCCTGTAAGTAAAGTAGAAGCCCGACTAAAAGAGCTGATGAAAGAGCGCCACAGTGTTGCTCCCGATGATCAGCAGGCCGTTGGTTCGTTCAATATTGAAGTGGAATGGAAAAAATACATGGGCTTGTTCACCGGAATTCAGATCCTGACCTGGATCGTGGGAATTGGAACCTTACTGGCCGGTGTAATTGGAGTGAGCAATATAATGTTGGTGATCATTAAAGAACGCACCCAGGAAATTGGTATCCAGCGTGCGATCGGTGCCACACCTGGGAAAGTGATACTTCATATTGTTGCCGAAAGTGTATTCCTGACTGTAATTGCCGGATACGTTGGTTTGGCGTTGGGTGTTGGATTGCTTGAACTCCTGAATATGGCACTGGAAATGAATGCCGGTAGTGGCGATGATATTTTCTTCCGTCGTCCGGAGATCAGTTTCCAGATGGCAGTTGGAGCACTTTCAGTGTTGGTGGTTTCCGGAATTTTTGCCGGATTGATTCCGGCGCGCCGGGCGGTAAGTATTAAACCGATCGATGCTTTGCGGGACGAGTAGAAAAGGATTAAAGATTAGTGATTAAGGATAAATTGAAACAAAACAATAACAAAAAACAATGAAAAAACGCTCTGCTCTCTGCGCTTTGCGTTTTGCAAAAAAATTAGCCATGAAAAAAGTATTTAGAATTTTAGGAGTTGTAGTATTGGTTGCAATATTTGGAGGAACACTTTTCTTCCTGTACAACAAATCGAAAAAGAAAACAGATTTTTTTGAGAACAAGAACCCGTTCTACAGCGAGGTCGTAATGAAAACAGTAGCTACCGGTTCGGTAGTGCCGCGTTTTGAAATCGAGATCGTTCCGCAGGTTTCAGGAATTATTGACGAATTATACGTTGAAGCCGGCGATAAAATTAGCAAAGGACAAGTGGTTGCACGTATTAAGATAATTCCTGATATGGTAACATTGAACTCGGCAGAAACACGTATGAACCGTGCTAAAATCAGTTACGATGATGCACAGATCGACTACGATCGTCAACAGAAACTATTCGATAAAGAAGTGATTTCGTACGAAGAGTTTAAAGCTGCAAAAGTAGCTTTCGATTCAGCAAAAGAAGAGTTGACTGCCGCCGAAAATAATTTGGAATTAATTAAAAACGGTGTAACAAAAAAGGCAGAAACAGCTACTAATACGCTGGTACGCTCAACCATTGACGGAATGGTGCTGGATGTTCCGGTAGAAGAAGGTAACTCTGTAATTCAGGCAAATACCTTTAACGCAGGAACTACCATCGCATCGGTTGCCGACATGAGCGACATGATCTTTGAAGGAAATGTGGATGAAACCGAGGTTGGAAAAATCCGTGAAGGAATGCCAATTGAGTTGGAAATCGGGGCGATTGAAAAAGAAAAATTCGCTGCCGTTCTGGAATATATTTCACCAAAAGGAGTGGAAGAAAACGGAGCCATTCAGTTTGAAATTAAAGCCAATGTACAACTGATGGAAGGCCAGTTTATCCGTGCCGGTTACAGTGCCAACGCCAATATAGTATTGGAGCGCAAAGACAACGTAATGGTTATTCCTGAAGGTTTACTTCAATTTGATAACGATTCATCGTTTGTTGAAGTGAATGTGGGTTCTGCTGAAGAACCAAACTACGAAAAACGTATGGTGAAAACCGGTCTTTCGGATGGTATTAATATTGAAATTACAGAAGGATTGAAAGTAGAGGATAAGGTGAAAGGTGAAAAGATCGATCCGAAGAAAGTGAAGGAACTCCAAGCCAATAACGGGTAGGAGTAGGTAATTCACATCGCTTTATGTAAATTAGTAGCAAACAAAAAACAATTATATCGACATGAAAAGTCTATTAACCTTATTCTTAGGAATAACACTTACTACCGGAACGTTGATTGTGCAAGCTCAGAACGAATGGGATTTGCAAAAATGTTTCGATTATGCCATAGAAAACAATCTCCAGGTAAAACGACAGGAGATAACAACGCGTTACAACGAAACAATGGTTAAGCAGGCAAAAGATGATAAACTGCCTAACCTCAATGGTCAATTGAGCAACGATTTTAGTTTTGGTCGTTCACTGACTTATGACAATACTTACGATAATATTAACTCGACAAGTCTTGCAGGAGGTTTGAGCACCAATATGACGCTGTACAACGGATTGACGCTAAGCAATACCGTTAAAATGCGTGAGCTCGATTTGCAGGCAACCATGGCCGATCTGCAAAAAACGAAAGATGATATTATGCTTTCCATATCGGCAGAATATCTGGAGATTCTTTTTGCCGAAGAGCTGGAGTTGGTAGCTGAGGCAACCATGGAGGTTACCAAACAACAAATTGAGCGCACCAAGCAACTTGTTGATGCGGGAAGTGAAGCACGTGGTGCCCTGTTAGAAATTGAGGCACAAATGGCGCGTGAGGAACTGGATTTGGTAAACGCGCAAAACAGGGTTCAGTTGGCGTATCTTAATTTATTTCAGTTATTGGAATTACCAATGGCAGAGAGTTTTTCAATTGAAAAACCGGTGCTTCCTGAAATTCAGGCCAATCTAACCATGATAAATGCCTATGATGTTTTCAGTACGGCAATTAACGTGCGTCCCGAGATTAAAGCTGCTCAACTGCGTGTACAAAGTGCATCAAAACAGTTGGCAATTGCAAAGGGTAGTCGTTACCCAAGTTTGAGTTTTGGAGCCAATTATTACAACCAGTACAATAACCAGTACAAAGATTTTGAAGGAAACCGCATTGAACTTGGCGAACAGTTGAAAAACAACAGCCGCTCGAGTCTGGGATTAACACTGAGTATCCCAATTTTCAATCGTTTCCAGGCAAAGAACAATATTACCAATTCGGAGTTACAAATTGCCGATTACGAATACCAGTTACAACAATCGCGTAATGTTTTGCGTAGAGATATTGAACAGGTGTATACCAATGCACTGGCTGCATTAAATCGCTACCTTTCGTCTGAAAAGGCTGTAGCTTCAATGAAAGAAGCCTTTCGCTACACGGAAGAAAAATTCAATGTCGGAATGATAAACTCGGTAGAATACAACCAAAGTAAAACCAATCTTACCAATGCACAAAGTGATCTTGTGCAGGCGAAATACGAATATATTTTCAGAACGAAAATACTTGATTTCTACAACGGTGTACCAATCACCTTGTAGCAGATCTTGCTTGAACATTGTTTTTTGTGCCTCCGGCTGAAATGTCGGAGGCTTTTTATTGGCAGAACTTTAAGGAAGGTGATAATTAGCACTTTGTTGTTCATACAATTTGATATCTTTGTCACCCAAATATTTTACCTAAATCAATTAAAGCTATTTCGTATGAAGTTGTCTTTGGTCTTTGTGTTTTGTCTCTTGCTATCGTTAAGCGGATCAGCAAACGGTTTTAAAACAAAATCAGATAGTACTGTCAATACTTTCAATAAAGATTTTATTTATCGTGTAAAAAAAATCACAGAGGGTGGAATAACCATCGATGGAGTGATTGACGAACCTGATTGGGAGCGTGCACAAAAAACTGAAAATTTTTATCGTGTGTTACCTGTTGATACAGGATTTGCCACACAGCCATCAACTATGATGATGGCCTATGACGATAAAGCTTTGTACGTTGCACAGATTTTTTACGACAAGCTACCCGGTAAACGAATCATGGAATCTTTCCGACGAGATTTTAGTTTTGGGAGTAACGACAACCTACTCATATTTTTCGATACTTTTTTGGATCAGACAAATGGATTTTCGTTTGGCGTTTCTGCTTCAGGGGCAAAATGGGACGGAACCATGAGTAACGGCAGCAGTGTGTCGCTCGACTGGGATTGCAAATGGGAAATGGAAACCAAACATTACGACGACCGCTGGGTAAGTGAAATGCGTATCCCGTTTAAATCGGTTCGCTATCCGAATGGTAGCAAAGAATGGAATGTTAACTTTAGTCGTTTAGACTTGAAAGCCAACGAAAAATCGGCATGGGCGCCGGTTCCACGACAGTTTCCAACCGCATCGCTGGCCTACACCGGGCGTATGCAGTTTGAAGAACCACTACCAAAATCGAAGATGCAGTTTTCTGTAATTCCTTACGTACTTGGCGGCGCATCAAAAGATTATGAAGCCGGAACAAACACCGATTATCGCACCGATGTTGGTTTTGATGCCAAGATTGGCATTAGCTCTTCAATGACTCTGGATCTTACCTACAATCCTGATTTTGCACAGGTAGAAGTTGATCAGCAGGTTACCAATATCGACCGTTTCGAACTATTCTTTCCGGAAAAACGACAGTTCTTTCTCGAGAACAGCGACCTGTTTTCAAGCTACGGATACGAGCATACATTAACTCCTTTCTTCTCGCGCCGTATCGGGTTGGATGCTCCGGTACTTGCCGGAGCCCGGTTGAGCGGGAAAATTGGTAACAACTGGCGCGTGGGTTTTATGAATATGGCCACGGAAGAAACCGGTGAGAACCTGGCGCGGAATTTCACAGTGGCCTCGGTTCAAAAGAAAATGTTTACGCGATCGAGCCTTGGATTTATTGCCGTTAATAAAGAATATTTTGATGTTCCATCGGACACCAGCATGTATAACCGTGTGATAGGGATTGATTATAACCTGGCCAGTAAAGACAATGTTTGGGGTGGAAAATTCTTTTATCATCGCTCTTTTCAGCCTGGTAATCCGGATAAACAATATGCACAGGGAGCCATGTTGAACTATAGTACGCCACATGTTAAACTTGGTATTTACGAAACCTCGGTGGGCGAAAATTACCGTGCCGAAGCAGGATATGTGCGCCGAACAGGATACAACTTTTTGGGTGGAAATGTTGGTTATACCTTTGTCCCGAATAAAAAAGTGGCAAGTCATGGCCCAAGTGTAAAGGTCGACAATTATTTCAATCCTGATAATGACTTGATCGAACATGAATACGAGTTCGAATATGAGTTGACATTTGAAAACAGGGCGGAACTCAGCTTTGGTTATACCGATCAATTTGTTAAACTGAGAAATGATTTTAATCCGACACAGGATCCGAATCATTTTTTACCAGAAGGTTCGGAGTATGATTTTGGACTTTTTTCAGTGGCTTATCGATCAACCCGTAAATCATTATTTACCTGGCAAGCCGAGGCTGTTAAAGGTAGTTTCTATAGCGGCGACATTCAGATTATTGAGGGAGAAATTGGTTACCGCTTTCAGCCTTACGTAAACCTTACCATGAATTTTAATTACACCGATATGGATTTGGGCGATCCGTTTAGCCGCGAAAAATTCTGGCTGGTGGGCCCGAAAATGGACATCACTTTTACGGATAAAATATTCTGGTCGACTTTTGTGCAATACAACGAACAAATCGATAATCTGAACATCAATTCACGATTTCAATGGCGATATCAACCGGTTTCAGACATTTATCTGGTATACACCGACAACTATTTTACCGGAAACTGGAACTCACGAAACCGGGCAGTAGTTTTAAAAATGACTTATTGGTTTAATTAGGGTAATTGGCCGGAAATAAAACTTGCTAAACCATTCTCATTCTTATTCGTAAAAAACAATCATAAGTGACTAAAATCACTTCGTGTTAGAGCTACAAATCGTATGTTTTACCAATTTGTTAAACCGGATTTGGGGGCTTCAAAATATTTCTAACATCGCGAAAAAAAATTAACTTTGCGTGCCTTAAAACAATTTGACAGACAATTGTTTAAGATATAAACGATTTTATAATAATAAAACTCACTAGTAAAATGAAAGTAACAGTAGTTGGAGCAGGTGCAGTCGGTGCAAGTTGTGCCGAGTATATCGCAATTAAAGATTTTGCAGACGAAATTGTATTGATTGATATCAAAGAAGGTTTTGCTGAAGGTAAAGCAATGGATTTGATGCAAACTGCTTCGTTAAACGGTTTTGACTCTACTATCGTTGGTAGCACTAACGATTACACTAAAACAGCTGGTAGCGATGTTGCAGTAATTACCAGTGGTATTCCACGTAAACCGGGAATGACTCGTGAAGAGTTGATCGGTATTAATGCAGGTATTGTTAAAGACGTAGCTGAAAAATTAATTGCTGAGTCGCCAAACGTAATCATCATTGTGGTTAGTAACCCAATGGATACAATGGCTTACCTGGCTCATAAAGCTACAGGTCTTCCTAAAAACCGTATTATCGGTATGGGTGGAGCTTTGGATAGCGCACGTTTCAAATACAGACTGGCTGAGGCAATGGATTGTCCACAATCAGATATCTCTGCAATGGTAATTGGTGGCCACAGTGATACCGGTATGGTTCCGCTGATTGGTAAAGCCGTGCTTAACAGTGTTCCTGTTACCGAATTCTTAAGCGAAGAAAAACAAGCTGAGGTAGTTGAAGCGACTAAAGTTGGTGGTGCTACTCTAACAAAACTTCTGGGTACCAGCGCATGGTATGCTCCGGGTGCAGCAGTGTCAGAATTGGTTCGCGCCATTGCATTGGATTCTCAAAAAATGTTCCCTTGTTCAGCATTGCTTGAAGGTGAGTATGGTTTAAGCGATATTTCAATAGGTGTTCCTTGTGTTATTGGTAAAAACGGTATCGAAAAAATTGTTGAAATTGAATTGACAGATGCCGAAAAAGAAAAACTGACTGCAAGTGCAGAAGGTGTTTCAAAAGTGAACGCTTTACTATAATTCGGAAGAATACAAAAAAGCATACAGAGGCTCGCAATTTTTGCGGGCCTTTTTTTGTCCTAATCATTTTATTTTAAATTTGGCAAATGCGCATAAAATTACCGATTGAGATTATAGAATTAGAGTCGTCAAATTATCATGTTTTGGTTTCATCAAAAATGATTGACGGAACAATCGATAATTGGGTTATTGATACCGGTGCATCAAAATCGGTATTCGACAAAAATCTTGCTGATTTTATTGCTTTTACCGAGGAAGGTGCAGAAGAACTTCATGCAGCCAACATGAGTGAAGAGCCTTTAAAAACATCATTGGGAATACTAAAACCACTGTTTTTTGGCAAACTGAAAGTGGAGAATATGAAAGTTGCCTTGTTCGACATGAATCAGATTAATGAGCTGTATGAGAATGTAGCTGATATTAAAATTTGCGGTCTGTTGGGAAGCGATTTTTTGCTAAGAAATAATGCGGTTATCGATTATAAACGAAAGGTGTTAAAATTGTCGGTGTAAAAGTCTGGAACCGAAAAATTAATGCTCAATCTCTTTCTCAATTAATTCAAGAATTACATCTATATTTTTCATAAGCGGCACGTAATGAGCCTTTTCGGTTGCTTCGCTGGTAAGAATAAAAACAAGTAGTTTGTTTTCAAACTCGGTTGATTTTAATAGGTTGAGATTACTGGTATTGTTTTTTCGTGGTTTAATTTCCAATTCGTTTTCTGTAACTCCCGAAAGATCAAAAACAGTTCTGATACTTTGCTCATTCCCCCGAAACATATCAACGATCATCTCCCGTTGATTACCCAGGTCATTCTCCTGTTTGGTAATATCTTCCAGCATCGAAATCCAGTTGGTTAAATATATTCGCAATTCCCGGTTCGAAATGTCTTTAAGGCTTCCGGAATTCATCATCTCGTTGAGAAGAGAGTTATTTGGATTAAAAGAAATGTCGTAAACCAGCGTTTTATACAGAAGTTCAGAAAACTGTTTTTCATCGGGCTGTAAATCGCTGTTGGAAATATACCTGATAATTTGGCGGGCACCTTCGTAATTTTGTGCGTTAACATTTATAAGTTCCTGCAACTTATTTTTACTGGCGGTAAAGTCTTCTCTCAGGCCGGCAAGGTAGGTCTGCTCTTTTTTCAGAATCGTACGTTTTACATTGTTGTTGTTAATGGCCAGCGCAATTAAAATTCCAATAACCACCAGGATGATTTCACCCAGCGCATAAAACAGGTACTTCTTTACTTTATTTTCGCCGATAAGACGAAATCTAATTGTTCGGAAAAACTTGATCATCGTTTTTTGCTGTTAACATTTATGAGCACTTTATTGTTTTCGGGTCTTGTTCTAATCGCTGTTTGTAACAAGCGCAATTTTTTTGCTATCGGGCGACCAGCTCGGAACATTCATTGATCCCTGTCCACCATAAATGTAGGCTAAAATGCGAGGTTCTCCACCTTCGTAAGGAATAAGCCGGATAAGGCAGTGTTTATAAAACGGATGATCGCCAGGATCTACATCTTCGGGAAACGAGATAAATACGATCCATTTTTTATCAGGGCTTACATGCGGAAACCAGTCGTTGTATTTGTCGTCGGTCAACTGAATAGGATTTTTGCCATCGGCATCCATTCTCCACAATTGCATTTTGCCACTTCTGGCCGAATTGAAAAATATGTATTTGCCATCGGGACTGTATTCCGGTCCATCGTCAAGTGTTTTTTCGTTAGTTAGCTGTGTTTCTTCTCCGGTAGCGACCTCAACACTGTAAATGTCGTATTGTCCGTTTCGCTCGCCGGTAAAAAGCATGGTTTTTTTATCGGGTGACCAGCCATGAAAATACGATGCCCCAATTCCGGTTTTTGTAACCCGAACCGGAGTGGAATCGCCTTTGGCAGGCAGGTAGTAAATCGTAGAGCTTCCATTATTGTCGGCGCTGTGGTGCGAAATGCCCAGCATACTTCCATCGAAAGTTAAAACATGGTCGTTGTTGTTGTTTGTGGCAAAACCGGTATTCAACGGTTTTATTTCTCCGTTGGCCAGCTTATAGGTGAATAAATGGCCTTTTGAATTGTAAATCAGCTTTTCGTTATCTGGTGTCCAGTTAGGTGCCTGAATAGAGTGTGCCGAATGATGTATTGTTTTTCTTAAGCCACTTTCAATATCCAGTATTTCAAGATTGCTCCCAATATAATCCTGGTACGGAATGTAGTCTTCCTTTTCGGGGCGGATGATTCGTACATTCCTGTAAACAGCACTTTCCATAACATCTGCATTGTGCGCACATACATAAATCCCAACATAAACTTCGTTGTCGAGCGACAGTTTTTCGAGTTGAACTACTTTGAAAGGTTCACCAAATTTTGCGGTAGACATTATAAATGTTGAGCCTTTTCGTTCCAATTGGATTACATCCGGTGCCTGGTCTTCCGATATTACTTCCTCGGTATCTGCGCCTTTCGTTTTACGATATTGCAATGAAGTGAGCCCGTCGCCATGAACGGTTGCATTGGCATGGGGCGAGTTACTGTCGAGGTTATTCCTAACCATCCAGCCCACTTTTCGGTGCGGATCAACACCGTCGCCTAATAATTTTACTTCGGCACGTAAAATAAAGTCGCCCTGAAGCGTAGTCCACAAGTAATGAAACTGGTCATCGCCGAACCACATATTAAATCCCGAACCGCCGAGTGTGTAGGTTTGATCCGTTGGATTATATGATGCGAATCCCTGGTGTTGACAAGCTCCAATATTTGTGTGGTTATCGAAAATACCTAGTTTGTTTTGTGCCGTTGTAAAATTCATATTGATTAGTAATACACAAAGAACAGTGATTAAACGAATGAAAGCAGTTTTTATCATGACGTTTTAATTTAGTTGGTAAGCGTTGTAAGGATTGTAAAAATAAGGAGTTTTCATTCATTTCTTAGCATGTAGAACCTATTCTTGAACACATTCCTCCGAACTAATTCTCAACCATAATATTCTTTGAGGGTTGCCGCAACAACTTCATCACGATAAAACTCCAGCGATTCATTTCCGAACCGTTCAGCATCCCAATCAAATGTTTCAAGAAATTCGTCTCCGCCTGTCCAAACATAAACTACCGCATTTATATTCCCGGAGTTCAGTTCTATTTTAACGGGCACAATTTCGTACTCATTTCCTTCGTAAAAAGTAAGTAAATCGATGTCTCTTGAATCGAGGTTCAATAGCACTTTCCCTTTTACATTCGAATTTTCTTTCTCAATTACTGCCGGATAATCAGCACCTTTTACCGCAAAGCGTGCAAATCCATTCAATATAGCATTCTCCGTCTGGAGCTTTTTCTGACATAGACCCTCCGGAATTTCAGGAAAAAGCAACGATCCATAAACAAATACATTGGTCATAAACAATTGGTGTTAAACGAAATACTCGAAAATTCCAGGCATCGTCTTTGGAAACCTCAAGTATTTCGGTATATTTGCTCCGCTTAAAATAATGCGTTAAAATAATTCTGGAAAGTTTACAGGCATTTTGCTTTTGAAAATTTTATATTAATTTGTTTTAATACATTAATAAACAGGCATATTAGAGGAATGAAAATAAAAATAAATAGCACAAGAAAACTGATTATCAGAATAGCTGTTTTTATGACAGTTATTACTGCGGCATTTGTTCTTGATGTTTATTTTGGAAATAATCCAGAGGAGCTGGAGAAGATTCAGGCTGAATCTCAGGAGCAGAATAATGAACAGGGAACAGTATACCTGATTACCCAAACAGCTCAGAATACTACAAAAACCTTCGAAGACAGGGTTTATTCAAAACATTTGAGGGTTCAGTTGCACGACAAATTCCTAAGAAATTATCATTCAATTCGGAATTACCAGGTATTTAAAGCAGAGCTTGTAAAACAAACCACTCCGCTCATTTCATCTTATCACTACCTGGTTTTTCAAAACCATGTTTTCTCCCCCGACGAAGACTCCATAGGTTGAAATCAGTTCTTTTTTCGTTAAAAGAAGAACAGGCATGTTATGTCTGAAAATGTTCGAATTCAATCAATTACAAGAAATTATATTAAACATTTAAATTAAATTCAAATGCAAAACAAAGGTGCAATTTTAACATTTGCAATTCTGTTGGCGGCGGTATGTATGTACCAGCTTTCGTTTACCTGGGTATCGAACCAGGTGAAAAAAGACGCAGTGGAATATGCACAAGGTGATGACTTGAAAGAGTTTCAATACCTTGATTCAATGAAAAGTGAAGTGGTTTACAACTTCCTTGGATTGAAAAAATTTACGTACAAAGATGTTCAGGAACTGGAAATAAACCTGGGACTTGACCTGAAAGGTGGTATGAACGTAACACTTCAGGTGGAAGTGCAAGACATTATTCGTGCGATGTCGAACTACAGCGACGATGAAACATTTAATGCTGCTTTGGCACTGGCACAGAAAAATCAGCAAAACAGTACAAAAGACTTTGTGGTACTGTTTGGTGAAGCTTTCGAGGAGATTGATCCTAATGCACGTTTGGCTTCTATTTTCAATACATTAGAACTGCGTGATCAGGTGAATTTTAATACAACCAATGACGAAGTATTGAAAATTATTGATGAGCAAACATCAGCAGCTATTGATAATGCATTTAACATTATCCGTACTCGTATCGACCGTTTTGGTGTAGCACAGCCTAATATTCAAGACCTGCAAACAAAAGGTAGAATTTTGGTTGAACTGCCTGGTGTAAAAGATCAGAACCGTGTACGTAACCTGTTGCAGGGAACTGCGAACCTGGAGTTCTGGGAAACCTACGAAAACCAGGAAGTTTATCAGTACATGTTGCAAGCCAACGAAAGAATTAAAGAAATGCAGGAGCTTAAATCTGGTGCAAATGTTGAAGAAGCAGAAAGCGATTCAACAGAAACAGCAGATGTAGAAGTTTCAGAAGAAAATTCATTGCTTTCAGAATTGGAAGCCGGAGCAGCTGATGATACAACAGCATCGGTAGATAATCTGGCTGCTTTTAAAGAGCAATTCCCTCTGTTTGCTATTTTAAATCCAAGTACTGATCAAACCGGTCAGCTTTATCCTGGCCCGGTTGTAGGTATGGCAAATGCAAAAGATACCTCACAGATAAATACTTACCTGCAAAATCCGCAAATCAAAAGTTTGTTTCCACGCGATATGAAATTTGCCTGGACAGCAAAATCAGTTGACGAGGCAGGTACTTTTTACCGCTTGATTGCTTTAAAAGTTACTACCCGCGACGGAAAAGCGCCGCTTGATGGTGGTGTTATTACAGATGCACGTCAGGATTACGACCAGTTTGGTACAAATCCGGAAGTAGCTATGCAGATGAATGCTGAAGGAGCAAAAGTGTGGCAACGTATGACCAAAGAAAACGTTGGTAAATCTATTGCCATTGTTTTGGATGATTATGTACGTTCGTTCCCAACGGTTAATGGTGAGATTCCTGGCGGACGTTCAAGCATTACCGGTTTGGAAAGTATTGAAGAGGCGCAAGACCTTGCAAACGTGCTGAAGTCGGGTAAAATGCCGGCTCCTGCACGTATTATCCAGGAAGATATTGTTGGTCCTTCACTGGGTCAGAAAGCGATTAACAGCGGTTTGATTTCGTTCGTAATTGCTTTTGCGCTTGTACTGGTTTATATGTTGTTCTTCTACAGTAAAAATGCAGGTTTAGCTGCAAACATTGCTTTGATTGCCAACATGTTCTTTATTTTCGGTATCCTTGCTTCAATGGGTGCGGTACTTACACTGCCAGGTATTGCAGGTATTGTACTTACTATCGGTATGTCGGTTGATGCCAACGTACTTATCTACGAACGTGTTCAGGAAGAAATGCGCGCCGGTAAAGGTGTTAAGTTAGCCATTACTGATGGTTACAAGAATGCTTATTCAGCAATTATCGATGGCCAGGTAACAACCTTGCTAACAGGTATTGTTTTAGCCTTGTTTGGTTCTGGTCCTATCAAAGGTTTCGCAACAACCTTGATCATTGGTATTCTAACTTCGTTATTCTCTGCAATTTTCTTAACCCGTTTAATTTTCGAATGGCAACTGAAAAAAGGTGGTCGTATCCTGTTTACTTCTTCAGCAACAGAAAACTGGTTGCGAAAAACCAAAATTAAATTCCTTGAGAAAAGAAAGATGTTCTATGTGATTTCGGGTGTATTTATTCTGATTTCAATTGGTTCATTCTTTGTTCGCGGTTTAAATTACGGTATCGATTTCAAAGGTGGACGTTCGTACATTGTAAGCTTTGAAAAAGAGGTTGAAGTTGGTGAAGTTCGTGCAGCACTTGCTGATGTATTTGATGCAGCACCGGAAGTAAAAACTTCGGGTGATGATATTAAAATTACTACCGATTATAAAATTGATGATAACAGCGAAAATATCGACAACGAAGTTGAAGCTTTATTAATGCAAGGTTTGCAGGATGCAGATCTAATTGATAAATCAGTAACGCTTGAGCAATTTACTCAGGAATATCAGCAAAGTTCACAAAAAGTTGGTCCTACCATTTCTGATGATATTCGCAAAGATGCAGCTATTGCAATCGGTTTCTCGCTTATCATTATCTTCCTTTATATCCTTGTTCGTTTCCGCGACTGGCAATATGGCTTGGGAGCCGTTGCTGCATTGGCACACGACTCGTTAATCGTATTAGGTATCTTCTCATTATTATCAGGAGTACTGCCATTCTCGTTGGAAATCGACCAGGCATTTATTGCGGCAATCTTAACGGTGCTGGGTTACTCCATTAACGATACCGTGGTTGTATTCGACCGTATCAGGGAATACCTGGGCTTGCACCCAAAACGCGACCGTGTAGAAAATGTTGACTCCGCATTGAACAGTACATTGCGTCGTACTTTCAGTACATCATTGTCAACTTTCGTAGTATTACTTGCTATTTTCTTATTCGGTGGAGCTACCATTCGCGGCTTTACGTTTGCCTTATTGGTAGGTGTACTTGTTGGTACCTATTCTTCGCTTTTCATTGCAACACCAATTGCACACGACACGCGTAGCCGTGTTGCCAAAGTAGTTGCAAAACGTAAGAAATAGATTGAAGAAAGAAGTTGGAAGTCGGGAGACGGAAGACTAACGATATAAAAAAGGATGTCATCGCTTAACTGGGATGACATCCTTTTTTTTGAGAGTCTGACCGAAATGAAAATACTTGAGATACCGCGCGAAATCAATCTGGATTTTCGATTTTCATTTCGCCACCGGGTTAAACGAAAAAAAACTTTCAAAATTCATTTCGCGCTGCCGCGAAGTGTAAAAAAGTTTTCCAAACACATTTCCCCGCCGTGCAAAATCAATCTGGATTATCAATTTACATTTCCCCACAGCGTTTAACGAAAAAAAACTTTCAGTTTTCATTTTCCGCCGGCGCAAACATTAAAAAAATTTTCCGGATGTAATTTCCCGCTGCGTGAAATGAAAATTAAAACATCAACTTTAATTTCCGTTGGTGATTTGAGTTTAGCACTTAAGTTTTTTGTACAAATGGCAAGGGGTAATTCGTCTTTCAATTTTATGTATTCAAGTTTCAAAAACTATCTTCCGTCTTCGGTCTTCTGACTTCCAACTTTTTATATATTTGTGATCTAAATCAATTTGACGATGCAGTATTTATTATTTATAAGTGGTGGCGAGATAGTTTTGGTGATGCTGTTGGCATTGTTGTTCTTCGGATCGAAAGCGATTCCTGATATTGCCAAAACACTGGGGAAAGGAATGCGAGAGTTTAAAAAGGCCACAAATGAAATAAAACGTGAACTCGACAACCATACTTCTGATATTCAAAAAGATATTAACGAAGTTTCTTCGACGGTAAAAAAGGAAACTACCGATATTCAAAAAGGTATTACTGATAAGATGAAGGATTAAACACAAAAATCATTGTAAATGATTATACTTTCCATATTGGCTTTGCTGGCATGCTTTATTTTGCTTGCCCGTGTTGTCGATTTGTTTTTCATATCTTCTCTTGATAAAATCTCGAAAGATCTCCGATTATCGAGTGATGCAGCCGGAGCAACGCTGATGGCGGTGGGATCTAGTGCCCCCGAATTATTTGTTGCTTTATTTGCCGTAATAAAACCTGGAGAACACCAGGTAATTGGAATTGGCAGTATTGTGGGAAGCGCCATCTTTAACTTGTTGGTAATTGTTGGAGCATCTGCTTTGGTGCGAAAAGCTACTCTTACAAAAATTCCTGTTATTCGCGATCTTGTTTTTTATTCTCTTTCAGTGGCTTTGCTGGTGTTTTTTATCTGGGATGGCAAACTGGAAATTTGGGAAACAGCCGTATTTCTGGCCGTTTATGTGCTGTATGTAATTGCGGTGGTGTACTGGAGAAAGTGGTTTAAATACGAAGATAAACAAAGTGATGTGGAGGAAGAAACCGATTGTAATCCGAAAGGAATTCTGGCGCCGTTCGATCATGTGCTGTGTTTTATTTTTCCGAAACCAAAACGCTACTACCTGGTATTTTTTGTATCCATCGTTTTAATTGCTGCATTAAGCTGGGCGCTGGTAGAGTTGGCTGTTGTAATTTCACATGAATTAAATATTCCCGAAGCCATAATTGCGCTAACCGTTTTGGCAATCGGAACCTCAATTCCCGACCTGTTTTCGTCGCTTATTGTAGCACGTCAGGGACGTGGCGATATGGCCGTTAGCAATGCTATAGGATCCAATATTTTCGATATTCTGGTAGGATTGGGATTGCCGTTTATAATGGTGATGCTGATATCAGGAGGAACGATTGAAGCGGGTGGCGATTTACTCAGTTCATCGCTAATATTGTCCGGTTCAGTATTGTTGCTGATTGTACTGTTACTTGCTCAACGTTGGAGAGTGGGCAAATTAACCGGAATAGCACTGTTGCTGGCATACATTTTTTATGTGGGTTATGAAATACTAACACTGTAAAATTTGTGTTTATTATATTAAATAATTGCGTTTTTGATAAGAGCTGAAAACATAACAAAATCGTTCGGAGCACTTGAGGTGTTAAAGGGAATTGATCTGGATATTCCGAAAGGGAAATTGTACTCGATAGTTGGAGCCAGTGGCGCGGGGAAGACAACTTTGCTGCAAATTTTGGGTACTTTGAGTAAACCCGATAGCGGAGAGCTTTACTTTAACGACACAAAAATCTCAGGTCTCAACGATAAAAAGCTGGCCGATTTCCGTAATCGTGAAATTGGATTTGTGTTTCAGTTTCATCATTTGTTGCCCGAGTTTACTGCGCTTGAGAATGTTTGTATTCCGGCGTTTATTGCCAAAACCCCAAAAGCAAAAGCAGAAACACGTGCAAAGGAATTAATTGATTATTTGGGACTGGCCGACCGCATGAGCCATAAACCATCCGAATTATCAGGTGGCGAAAAACAGCGTGTGGCAATGGCACGTGCACTGATAAACAGCCCGTCGGTGGTGATGGCCGATGAACCTTCGGGAAATCTCGACTCTGCCAATCGCGACGAATTGCACGATTTGCTTTTCAAACTACGCGATGATTTAGGGCAGACTTTTATTATTGTTACTCACGACGATCATTTCGCCGAACAGTCTGACCGCATTATTCATATTAAAGACGGAATCATCGAGTGAAGAAAGTGGCCAGTAATCAGTCGCAACATCCAGCATCCAGCATCCAGCATCCAGTATCCAGCATCCAGAACCATTCTTCACTAAAAATTGAACAATGGAAAAAATAGCAGATCTAAAAGACTTCCTCAACGAAAAAGTTGAACAGTATAATCAACCACAATTTATAGAAACCGATCCGATTCAGGTTCCCAAACAATTTGCTGAAAAAGAAAATATTGAGATCGCTGGTTTTTTGGCGGCAACTATTGCCTGGGGAAACCGTGCTGCCATCATAAATAATGCTTTGCGCCTGATGGCTTTGCTCGAGAATCAGCCGCACGATTTTGTTGTAAATGCTGCGGAAAAGGAACTCGACCGGTTGAGAAAGTTTGTGCACCGCACTTTTAATGGCGACGATTGTATTTATTTTATTCGCTCGCTCCGAAATATTTATAAAAGGCACGGTGGTTTACAAGCCGTTTTTGAAAGCGGATTTCAACAAGAACAGACTGTAAAATCAGCTTTAGCGCATTTCTATTCTGTATTTTTCGACACAGAGGGCGAACGAACACGCAAACATATTTCGAATGTCGCGAAAGGAGCTTCAGCCAAACGCCTGAACATGTATTTGCGGTGGATGTGCCGAGATGATAAATCGGGAGTGGATTTTGGATTATGGGATTCAATTCCTCAATCGGCGTTAATGCTACCACTTGATGTACATACCGGAAATGTTGGGCGAAAACTGGGACTGCTGCAACGGCGCTCAAACGACTGGAAAGCGGTGGAAGAAATTACAGCCACCTTGCGCGAATTCGATCCTAACGATCCGATTAAGTACGATTTTGCACTTTTCGGATTGGGCGTTTTTGAAAAATTCTAACCTTTGTATATGAATTACACAGAGGACCTCGAAGGAAGCTCAGAGGTTCACCGAGTAAAATAAACTTTGTGGTTCTTTGTGTGGTCTTGGTGAATCTTTGTGTAACTTTAATTTTTCACCAAAACACGATGGAGATGGATACAAATAAATTATCAGGTTTAATTATTGGTAAAGCGATCGAAGTTCATAAAGCACTTGGTCCGGGCTTATTGGAGTCCACTTACAAAGAGTGTCTCTATTATGAGTTGATAGCATCGGGATTGAATGTTGAAAAGGAAAAGCCATTACCTATTATTTATAAAGATATAAAACTGGATCATGGTTATCGAATCGATCTGTTAGTTGAAAACAAAATTGTAATCGAGCTGAAAGCAGTTGAAGCATTTACTGATGTTCATTTTGCACAGATACTTACCTATTTAAAGGTTGGGGATTTTAAGCTTGGTTTGTTGTTGAATTTTAATGTATTGCGCTTAAAAGACGGCCTTAAGCGATTTATAATGTAATGGGTAGAAACAATTATTTCCAATTCAAACAATTCCGTATCAATCAGAAACGTTCAGCCATGAAAGTGGGTATCGATGGCATTTTGCTGGGAGCATGGGCCGATATTCGCAATTGCAGTACGATTCTTGATATTGGTACCGGAACCGGTTTAATTGCTTTAATGCTGTCCCAGCGTTCATCAGCCCAAATTACAGCCATTGAAATTGAGAAAAACGCTGCGCAGGAAGCTGCCGAAAATGTTGTGGCATCGCCGTGGAAAAACAGGATGCAAATACTGAATGTTTCTTTACAGGATTTTGCAGCCGAAACGTCTCAACAATTTGATCTAATTGTTTCCAATCCGCCTTTCTTTCAGAATTCGCTAAAAGCCGGAAACGAAAGTCGCTCACTGGCACGTCATACCGATAGTTTGCCATTTCCGGTTCTTATGAAATCAACAGCAGGTTTGCTCTCGAAGAAAGGACGCTGCGCATTTGTGCTCCCCATACAGACGTGTGAAGAAATTGAAATACTGGCCCGTGAAAACGATTTATTCCTAAGTCGTAAAACATTGGTGAAACCGAATGAGCAGAAACAAGCTAACCGTGTTTTGGTGGAAATAGCAAAAAAAGAAGCAGCCGTAATTCCCGACTGCCTGACAATTTACAACAGCGACGGAACGTATACCGACGCATTTAAGATCTTAACAAACGATTTTTACCTGAAGCTTTAAACCAGAAACAAGAACGGATTAAAAATATGGTTCATTTGTTGTGAGAATTTCCTTATGGCATCGTGGTTAATATGCGATACGCTGTTTTCAACCTTGGCTACTTTCTTTACAATCAGTTTCTGAAAGAAATTCATTTTATTAAAATTGAATTCTCCACCCAGAGAGGCTGTTGCTTTCGCACTTTGTAACAAAGCTTTCGGAAACGCATCCTGCAACTGAATTTCAGCTTTTTCGCCTTCTTCCATACAACAAATAAACAATCCCAGTTCTTTGTTTTGCAGTGTTTCAAGATTCTGGCTACAAAAATCCTTTACTCTTTTCTGAATCTGACCGGCATGAATTGAGCCGCCAATAATTATACGGTCAAAAGATGTGAGATCCGGGACAGTTTCTTTTTTTAAGTTAACTAATAATACCTCGCCTCCGAGGAAATCTTTAAGTTCGTTTGCTGTTTTTTCTGTACAACCGTGTGTGGTACAATAGGTGATTAATGTTTTCATTTTTCTGATGACTTGGTTTTTAAGAAATTGCAATTGATATTCGAAAATATCTATTCGAATTTATGGAAGACAATTGAACATTCGTGTTAAAAATCGGTTAATTCTCTAAAACTATCGGTAAAATAAAATACCAAAAAGTCTTTTAAGTCAATAATTGCACATATTTTTGTGCCGAAAGAAAATAAATACATCATGACAATTGATATGAAACCAGAAGTACAACTTGATACAAATTATTATAAGGTTGTAGGAATAAGAAGGCTAACAGATCATACCTTTGTTCTGTCGTTGCCAAAAAGTCGCTTCAAATTTGTTGCAGGACAGCATGTTTCGTTGTCTATAACAGGCGACTATCAAAGCCGCGAGTATTCCATTTACAGTGCCGAAGAAGCTGAGAATCTTGAAGTGTTGGTAAAAGAAGTAGAAGGTGGTTATTTCTCTCCTAAACTCAAGCATTTAAAAGTTGGTGATATGGTAGAAGTTCACGGACCTTTTGGAAAATTTGGTCTCGACGAAAAAAATAAGGACACTCACAAACATGTTTTTATTGCCAGCGGAACAGGAATTGCACCGTTTCACAGTATGGTAAAAAGTAACCCGGGTTTGAATTACCAATTGATTCACGGAGTTCGCCATGTAGAGGAAGGATATGAGCAGGAAGATTACAGTAAGGAGAATTATACACTGTGCACTTCGCGCGATAAAAATGGCGATTTTAATGGCAGGGTGACAGACTACCTGAAAAAGACAGATTTTGATAAAAATACGTGTTTTTACCTTTGTGGAAACAGCGATATGATCTTCGACTCGATGGAGATTTTAAACGAAAAAGGATTTGGAAGAGAGAATATTACTGTTGAGGTATATTTTTAAGATAGAATTGCAAAAGAATAGTTAGAGAGAGTTTTTTCGAGAAATGCCATCCCATTATAAGGGATGGCATTCTTGTTTTATTTTGAATCGATTTTTTCGCCAAAGGCAAGGTCCCCGGCATCACCCAATCCCGGAACAATGTACGATTTTGGAGTCATTTCAGGATCGACGGCACCCAACCATAAAGTTACATTTTCGTCTTTAATAGCATTTTTTACATATTCAACACCTTCTTCGCTGGCAATAATTGCTACCAGGTGAATGTGCGCTGGTTTTCCCTTGCTAAATAAAGCTTCGTAACCAATTTCCATCGATTTACCCGAAGCCAACATCGGGTCAGAAAGAATAACCACTTTATCGTCAAGTGAAGGTGAGGCCATGTATTCAAATTCAATTTCAAATTCGCCTCCTTCGGTATATTTTCTAAAGGCCGATATAAAACAATTTTCCGCCCGGTCGAATATACGAAGCAATCCATTGTGCATTGCCAGGCCTGCACGTAAAATAGTTGCCAATACCGGTTGCCGGCATAATTTAGGAACTTTGGCAACACCCAGCGGAGTTGTAACGTCGTTAACTTCAAATTGCATTTCTTTGCTTATTTCGTAAGCAAAAATTTCACCAATTCGGTTAAGGTTATCTCGAAAACGAAGTGGGTCGGTTTGAATTCCTGTATCGCGGATTTCTGCCAGATACTGGTCTAAAATGGAGTGGCTGTGGCCTAAAACTCGAACGTTCATAATTTTTTTTTTAGGTGAAGAAGACATCTCCGTCACCATCCTGAAATGTATGTTGTTTTTTATTTGATACCTGAAAAGTACTGTATATTTTTTGCCCGTATCTTTTCGCATGCAAAAATGGGAATTTTCTGCTTAAAAGCTGGCCTGCAAGTTCCTTTTTATAAATAGTTAAGTACTCAATTTTGTTGCTCAGGCAATATTTTTTTAGAAACACGGCAATTTCTTTTGTGCAATCTTCGGTGAGGTTAAAATAAAGTGTTTTTAAATGTCCTTCACGAACGGAGAAAATAAAAAAGCCAAGCATTTTTTTGTCTCGTTTTACTTTTACGGTTTTGTAGTAAAAATTTTTCGAGAAGGATGAAAAGGGATAGCGAGAGGACACTCCATTATTTTGTTGTGACATCCAGGGATGATCAAAAATCCATTTCAGTTCTGTTTCGTCCCGGTTAAAAACACTGTTAACCGGATTGGATTTTAAGAACTCATAACAGGCTTCGTCAGGTTTCGTTGTGTCGGAGAAAGAAATTGCGGAACCTGGTTTTGGATTATAAAAGAAGCCAATCAAATGAACAAGGAGTGAAATAAAAAAATCTATAATATTGGATAGGAGTGCCGTAACAGTATTTTTTTGGGTTTGAAAAAGTCTAGCTGTTTTGGCATGCAAATATGCACGAACTCCTTCAAACTGGTGAATGGGTTGAAACAGACCGGTTTTTACATACAGCTTTTCCGAATTTGGAGCATAGTTGGTAAACAATAACTTTTTATCCCAATCTTCATAAGCTTCGCGTAAAAGTTGCTCGGAATAACCCAGGCGGCGGTATTGTTCGTGAACCCAGTTTCCGCTGCACCAACCAAAACGAATTTGCTGATCATCTGAATTTAACGTGTCGGCAAAAATACTTCGAAAAGCCACCAAACGCTCATTTTTAAACCCAAGATAAAGCACAATGTCATTATTTAGTGCATGCGGATTGGCAAGATACGACCGGGCGCGAATCGGAGAAATGGGAACCACTTCGTAATTTTGAAACGCTTTGCTGTTTACAAAGTTTTCCAGTTCGTTTAGTCGTATTTTTTTTACCTGTAAAGTCAATGTTTTACTGTTGCTTTGCCTATTGCTTTTCGCAATTTAAAATAAAGAAATTCTGCTTTCACATTTACTTCAAAATTGCCTTTTTGTTCTGCCGGATAACGTTGGTAATGATACGGTATTATATCGTGTTTAACGCCTGCTGTTCCAAAACTAATATTGCACCATTCTTTGTCGTGTATTTTTTTTATCAGCTTGATAGAAACGCCATCATCAGTGTATGGAAATGCAAACGCTTTTACTTTGGGATTTACATTTTCAGTCACCCATTTCATACTTTTTTTAATGTGCTTCAACTGCCTTTTTTCCGATAACTTCCAAAACTCAGGATGTTTATGGCTGTGTCCGCCAATTGAAAAACCTTTGTTTTGAAGCTCTTTAATTTGAGCTGTTGTCATGTACGGTTGTTGGGTTTCAAGATAGGATTGGAAATCGATTTCAAGCAACTCTGCCGCATGGTCGAGAATCGTTCTTTTAGAGAAGGGAGCCTGCAATATCTTCTCTGGTGGGAGTCCGTTTTCATTGAGATATCTTTCCACTTCAGCATCTGGGTGAGCTTTCATTTCGTTTAAAATCAGGCTGGCTTTGTAACGGTGAAATAGTTCTTTGTTGTCCACAAATCCGCTATTTACGAAAAATGTAGCCGGAATTCCTTTCTGCAAAAGAATAGGTGCAACTATTTCAGCACATTCTTTTAGGCCATCATCAAAACTTAAATGAAAACTATTGGGTTTAGGAGTAGTTAATAATTCTTCCAGCGAAACAGGCATAAAATAGTTCAAATAGAAATCGAGTTCCTGCTTAAATTGTTTTTCGCTTATCGTTGGATAATTTAAAATATGTGGCAGAGCCTGGTCGCTAACAACATGGTAGAAAGGTAAAAAAAGCGGAGCTTTTGCCTCCAGAAGTTTTCGGGTTGAAAACAGCGGACTCAGTTTTTTACTTACCAAACGCGGGAAATGCCTCATTGCCAGTTATCGTTTTAGCCACTTGAAAAGCAAAGGTAAACGATTATATTTAAGTTGAAAGTAGGTTTCGGGTTTTGCTCCAAAGCCTTTGTAAAAGCGCTCCACTCCCGGAATCATCGATCCCTCGAAATCCAAAATCAGGTTTTTTTCGGCATTGTCTTCAATAAAACGGTTAATCAGGTAATACATGGCTCCTGTGTTTTTGCCTTCTTCATTTGATGCTGCATTAAAATAAATTACACGGTCTTTCCAACGGCAAAAATACACTGCAGCACAAAGTTCATTTCCCGGAGTGTATACGCCGTATATTTTTCCAAAACCTTTGTATTCGCCAAAAGCAATGAGACTTTTTAATTTATCAATAGCCGATTTGTTAACTCCGGCGGGCAGGTTTTGTGCTTTAAATTCGAGGTAGGCTTCAAGTCGGATTCCTTCAATAATTGTCAGATCCTGTTTTTGTGCTTTGGCAATATTGCGCTTTGTATTTTTCGAGTAGCCGGAAGTTATAGATTTAAAATTCTGGGTTAATGAAAGCAGGTAGTTTTTCCGCTCGAAAAAAATATCTCCATTATTCTCTTCCTGAATATTTATCGCATTCAGTTGTATATCGGCGTATTTAAAACGATTACTTACGGCAGCGATAAATGCACTAAAAATAGTTTTTGATGGCGTTGGGAAAATTCCAAGCTGTTGCGAAAAAAGTGGCTGATAAAGGTATTTTATGCCCATTTTTTTCCGAAAAGGTAAGGGCATCACAAATTCGTAATCGCCATAAACAAGAGCGTCCCATTCAATGGCAGTTCTGTCGAGATGCCAGTCGTAGGCATAAATTCTGCAATTAAACGCTCCATCAATGCATTGATTCCATTTATCAGAATCGATTTCTGCGTGTTTTATGTAGTGAATTTCTTTTTCGCTGCTCATTTAAAAATGCCGGACTATTCATTTGCCCATTCAAATCCCAGTTTGTTCATCTGTTCAAACACTCCTCTGAAACCTTCCCACGTACCCAGGTCGTTTACTGTTTCGTTGTGCCAGACACTTACAAATGTACCACCAACATTTTTAACTTCCTGCATAATCTTTTTTATTTCTTCAAAAGCTTTTTCCGGTTGAAGTTGCAAGTAGTAACGCAGTGTTCCATCCATAACCTGAAAAGGAATAATTTTCAGGTCCGTTACCTTATCATTTTTCAGGTCGTAAAAACAATAGGGAGTACAAATACCTGCTCTAAATCCCGGTTGTCCGGAGTATCCTAAAGTATAGTCTTCTTTTATTCCTGCTTTTATTAAGCGATTATATGTTTTCGGAAATTTCAACATTAAAAAGTGTTGGCGACTTTTGTCGACCTCTTTACCGGTAATTTCTACCAAGCGTTGTTTCTCAATCCGAACTTTCTTTTTGCCTCCTTTTTTACTGCTGCTGAACGAAGGATGTATGCCAACATCGTACTTTTTTACTGTTTCCGAGATAAGTGCCCTGTAACGATTATTGGAATGGGCAATGTTTTTGTCAAATTTGCCGTAGTCGCCCAGTAGGAAAAAGTATTTAACTTTATCTTCGTTGCCGGCAAACACGCTGTCGAGATAATCGTAGGTATCATACGGATCTTTTTCTTTTCCACTTAACACGCGCTTGCGTTTGGCATAGTCTTCTTTATTGCCTGTAAATAATGCTTTTGCACGTGCTGCTGTAGTACGTAGAAATCCCTTGTTCTGATAAGCATAAGCATTATCAACATCGATGGTTGAAAGAAAGCTGAATTTTGGTTCAATGAATTCGAAAGACGGGTGTTTTTCTTTCAGCAACTTAGCCAGCAGTTTTGCCCAGATATTTACAATCGGTTTTTGCAGCAGGTTGTATTTGTATAATATGCTGTTTTGATAGCGGAACCGCCCGAGCTTATCGCGCTGATTAACGGCATATTCTTCGAATCGGGTTACAAGATAAAACGATGCAGCAAACGGATCGAAAGGCAAATCGGAGTCTTTCGAAGTTTCGCAAAAATATTTTTCGCCTTCGTACCAAACCGGATTAATGGATGGTGTAATTAAGGCTTTCTGAAAAATTAGTTTGTGAGGTTTAATGTAAAACTCGTCATCAAATTTTTCGTGAGAGTAATTGATTTTTGGCAACTCCGATTTTCTGAACTTATCGGAATTTTGAGTAAAAGCAATCTCCGTTTGCAAAATATTGGAGAAAATCAGTTTTCCAATGTACTCGATTCGCGGGTTAACTTCATCAGAATAAAGAAGTATCATTTTCGTACGGTTTATTAGTTTAACATTCCCTCATCGGCTAAACTCAGATAACTGTTCTGGCCAATAATAACGTGGTCGAGTACGGTAATATCCATAATTTCGGCCGCATTTTTTATTTTACTGGTGATATTCAGATCGGCATTTGATGCCTGCATAGTTCCTGAAGGGTGGTTGTGGCAAAGAATAATGGCACTTGCCATTTTATCCAGCGCATTTTTTAGTATCAATCGAACATCGATTACTGTTCCAGATATTCCGCCCTGGCTAACCATAAACGAATCGATTATACGGTTGCCACGGTTTAGTAACAGAATCCAAAATTCTTCGTGGTTCAAATCCCCCAGCATCGGCATAAAAAAATCAGCTGCGTCTTTGCTGCTGCTTATCTGTTTTTTGTTGAATACATCAGCATCTTTTCTTCGTTTTCCCAGCTCTAAAGCTGCAACAATACTTACTGCTTTTGCTTCGCCAATTCCCTGAAATTTTGTTAAGTATTCGATGCTTTTTCTGCCAAGGTCATTTAGGTTGTTATCCACCGAAGTTAAAATTCGCCGAGAGAGTTCTACTGCTGTTTCTTCAAGGTTGCCCGAGCCAATTAGTATGGCAATAAGCTCTGCATCGGTCAACGATCGTGGTCCTTTGTTCAAAAGTTTCTCGCGCGGACGATCCTCAACAGCCCAATCTTTAATGTTTAATTTTTTGTATTCTCCCATCTGCCCGGTGTTCTTTCCTAAAATTAATCATAATTAATGATTTCGGAAACAGTAAATTATAGTTACAGAACATACGGGAATTTGAAACACAAAAAAACCTCTCCGAAACTCGGAGAGGTTTTATATTATGTGGTTTTTCTTTGCTTACAATGAATTAACCTGAACAGCTAATTTCGACTTCAGGTTAGAAGCTTTGTTTTTATGAATGATATTGCGTTTTGCTAATTTATCAATCATAGCTGCAACTGAAGGATACATTTTTTCTGCTTCAGCTTTATCAGTAGCATTACGCAATGCTTTAATTGCATTACGAGTAGTTTTTGCGTAGTACTTGTTGTGTACTCTCTTCTTTTCGTCTTGACGAATTCTTTTTAATGCTGACTTATGATGTGCCATTTTCTTTCTTTCTCTCTTTTTAAAAAATTAGTAGCCCGTAGGGGATTCGAACCCCTGCTACCAGGATGAAAACCTGGCGTCCTAACCCCTAGACGAACGGGCCTTCCTATTTAACTCCCTTAATTTTGGGACTGCAAAAATACTGCATTTTTGTAATCGACCAAATTTTTTCAGGATTTTTTTATCAGCTAAAATCGGTTTGCTTTTCGTTTAAAGCCCCGTTTTTATTTTAGCGCTGCAAAGGAAAGAAACATTTTTTAATCTGCAAACAAAAAATGAAAAAAAATGGGAAAATGTTTCTCCGTGTTGTGTCTAGTCTGAAATGACGCTTAAGTTTCGGTTATTTTTTGAATTTTACGAAATCAGAAAAAGTAAGCATAGCCATAGCTACGTGAATCTTTTTATGGTAAGTAAAAACGAAAAAGAACAAAACTTGGGGCGATAGATCAGGCTTGATACAACACTAACGTAATTCGAAGTTTTGACCGAGGTACACACGGCGCACATCTTCGTCGGCTGCCAGTTCATCTGCGGTGCCGGCTTTTAAAATATTTCCTTCAAAAAGCAGATATGAGCGGTCTGTAATTCGCAGTGTTTCGTGCACATTGTGGTCCGTTATCAGCACACCAATATTCTTTTCCTTTAATTTCATTACGATTTGCTGAATATCTTCTACTGCAATCGGATCAACTCCTGCAAAAGGTTCGTCGAGTAAAATAAATTTCGGATCGATAGCCAGTGCACGTGCAATTTCGGTTCTTCTCCGTTCTCCTCCCGAGAGCTGAATACCTTTACTTTTGCGAATATGTTGCAGGCTGAACTCATCAATAAGTGTTTCCAGCTTTTCTTTTTGGTATGCTTTCGAGTAGTCGGTCATTTCCAGAACTGCCCTGATGTTGTCTTCAATACTCAACTTCCTGAAAACCGATGCTTCCTGTGCCAAGTAACCAATGCCGCGTTGGGCTCTTTTGTAAACCGGGAGTTTTGTAATTTCTTTGTCGTCGAGAAAAATTTTTCCTGAAAAGGGTTGAATAAGCCCAACGATCATATAAAATGAAGTGGTTTTACCTGCTCCGTTCGGACCAAGTAAACCCACAATTTCACCCTGTTTTACATCGAAACTAACCCCTTTTACAACGGTTCGTTTCCGGTATTTTTTTACGATATTTTCTGCTCGAAGAATCATAATGGTTCAAATAACGTCAATTTTTCATTGAATTACATGGCTTCCATCGCTTTTTCACGATTTTTAACTACACGACGCGAAATGACAATTCCAATCTCGTATAGGAAAACCAGCGGGAAACAAACCATAACCTGGCTGAAAATATCCGGAGGAGTAATAATCGCAGATAGCAATAACATTACAACATATGAGTGCCTGCGGTATGTTTTCATAAACTGAGGTGTGAGAATCCCAACCTTACTCAAAAAGTAGGAGAAAATAGGAATAAGGAAAACCACTCCGGCTGCAAGCGATATAGATGTTACTGATCCAATATATGAACGCAGATTAATGGTATTTTCCACTTCGCTACTTACCTGGTAAGTTCCTAAAAAGTGAATGGATAATGGTACAATTAAATAGTAGCCAAACAATATTCCCATTAAAAATAATATTGATGTAAAGAAAACAGCACCGCCGGCATGTTTGCGTTCGTTTTCGTATAATGCAGGTTTTATAAATCGCCAGAATTCGTAAAAAACAACCGGCGAAGCCAAAATAAATCCGGCAATTATCGATACCATAATATGGGTAGAAAACTGCCCTGCAATTTTTATACTCTGCATTTTTAATGGTACCTGGTTAATTTTTACTGCTTCCGATCCTACAAGGTCGCCCAGTTTGGCAAACATACGGTTGGTCCAAAAGTCGGGCATCCGAGGACTCAATATAACAACGTCGAATATGAAAGATTTTAAAATGAATGCAACGATGGCAAAAATTACGATAGCCGCTGATGACCTGATGATGTGCCAACGAAGTATTTCCAGGTGCTCAAGAAACGACATTTCGCCTTTCTCGCCTTCCTTACCCTGTTTTTTTGTAGTTTGTTCTTCGCTCATGAATTCTGGTTTTCAAAAAACTTCACAAATGTACACGATTTTTTTGCATTTAAAATTTCAATTATTCCTTAATATATATAATGTATAACTTTAATAATCCGTTTAAATATTAAGAGCAAATAAATACTTTGGTTTTTAAAATATAAATTTTGTGAAAACGTATTGCCATTTTGCTTACTTTTAATAATTTAGAATTTACTTAATGCTACAGATATTGGGAGAGTGAAGATATGAGTGAAAAAATTGTATTGGCAGAGAAGTTGCAACACTTCTTTGGTTTCGACCGTTTTAAAGGGCAACAGGAAGATGCAATTAAAAGTGTGATGGAGGGTAATAACACTTTTGTGTTAATGCCAACTGGCGGAGGAAAATCGTTAATTTATCAGTTACCGGCTTTAATTCTCGATGGTACTGCCATTGTAATTTCTCCACTAATTGCTTTAATGAAAAACCAGGTAGATGCAATACGCGGAACGCATTCGGAAGACAGTGTTGCTCATTTCTTAAATTCGTCGTTATCAAAAGCTGCAATAACCCAGGTTAAAGAAGATGTTATAGCCGGAAAAACAAAACTGCTTTACGTTGCTCCCGAGTCGTTGACGAAAGAAGAGAATATTGAATTTCTCAAACAAATAAAAATCTCGTTCTATGCCATTGATGAAGCACATTGTATTTCAGAATGGGGGCACGATTTCAGACCGGAGTATCGAAGAATAAAGCCGATTGTTGAAGAAATAGGTAAATCGCCGATGGTGGCGCTAACAGCAACAGCAACGGCAAAAGTTCAGCACGATATACAGAAAAATCTTGGCATTTTGGAAGCCAAAGTTTTTAAAGCTTCCTTCAATCGCGAGAATTTATATTATGAAGTACGGCCGAAGGTAAAAACCGAGACGCAGATCATAAAATTCATTAAACAGAACGAAGGTAAATCAGGAATTATATACTGTTTGAGCCGGAAGAAGGTGGAAGAATTGGCAGAAACGTTGCAGGTTAACGGAATAAAAGCATTGGCTTATCACGCCGGAATGGATGCGGCAACACGATCGGGCAATCAGGATAAATTCCTGATGGAAGAAGTTGATGTAATTGTTGCAACCATAGCTTTCGGTATGGGAATTGACAAACCGGATGTGCGTTTTGTAATTCACTACGATATTCCGAAGAGTCTTGAAGGATATTACCAGGAAACCGGTAGGGCAGGACGTGATGGCGGCGAAGGAAAGTGTATAACCTTTTACAGTTATAAAGACATACAGAAACTGGAAAAATTCATGCATGGCAAGCCCGTTGCTGAACAGGAAATTGGAAAACAGCTTTTGCTCGATACCGTTTCGTATGCCGAGTCCGCTATATGCCGCCGGATAATCTTGTTACATTATTTTGGAGAGAAATACGAGCCAACTAACTGCGGGAATTGTGATAACTGTTTAAATCCAAAAGAACAGATTGAAGCCAAAGATGATATTGTTACTGCGCTGAAGGCCATTTTGGAAGTGAATGAGAAATATAAGGGCGACCACATTGCCAATATCCTTATTGGCAATGGCACTGCAGCCATAAAATCATTCAAGCATTACAACTTAAAATCGTTTGGCACAGGAAAAGAACACGACGAGCGTTTTTGGAATGCTGTATTCCGCCAATCAATGGTAGCGGGAATTATCAACAAAGATATTGAGAACTACGGTTTGCTGAAAGTGACACAAAAAGGTCATGATTTCCTTGAAAAGCCTCATAGTTTTATGTTGGTGAAAAACCACGAATATGAAGAGGAAGACGATTCGGGTAATGCAGGAGGAGCTCCATCAGGTGGTGCAAGTGGCGACCCTCAATTGTTTGCAATGCTTAAGGACCTGCGGAAAAAAATGGCAAAAAAACATAATTTGCCACCGTTTGTAATTTTCCAGGATCCCTCGCTGGCCGATATGTCCATTCAGTATCCCATTACGCGGGAGGAGTTGCAAAATATCCAGGGAGTGGGACAGGGAAAAGCCCGGCGTTATGGAAAAGAGTTTGTTTCCCTTATAAAATCTTATGTGGAAGAAAATGAGATTGAACGACCCGAGGATTTGGTGGTGCGCACCGTTGCCAACAAATCGAAAATGAAGGTGTTCATCATTCAAAGTATCGACCGCAAACTTTCCTTTGAAGATATTGCCGATTCAAAAGGGATCGAGGTGGTTGATGTAATAAGTGAAGTGGAGGCAATTGTTAATTCCGGAACCAAATTAAACATTGATTATTACATCGAAGATGTGATTGATGAAGATCATCAGGATGATATTTTTGAATATTTCCGCGAAGCAGAAACTGATTCTATTCAAGATGCATTGGAAGAACTGGGCGAAGATGAATACTCGGAGGAAGACATTCGTTTAATGCGCGTGAAATTCTTCTCTGATATGGGCAATTAATCCTAATTGTTGATTTACAACCTTTTTATTGTATAAATTGTTATTTTTGCACGCCTTTTTATTTGAACAATTTAACAAGAAGATATGACTGTGTCAGTTCAGGAAAAATTAGATTACAAAATTGCCGATATTTCATTGGCAGAATTCGGAAGAAAAGAAATTGAGATTGCCGAAAAGGAGATGCCCGGGTTAATGGCAATCAGAGAAAAGTTTGGCCCACGCAAGCCTCTCGATGGCGTTCGTGTGATGGGAAGTTTGCACATGACCGTACAAACCGCCGTTTTAATCGAAACTCTTGTTGCCCTTGGAGCAGACGTTCGGTGGGCAAGTTGTAATATATTTTCAACGCAGGATCATGCCGCCGCCGCTATTGCAAAAGCAGGAGTGCCGGTGTTTGCGTGGAAAGGTGAGACACTTGAAGAGTATTGGTGGTGCACTCGCGAGGCAATGAGTTTCCCTGATGGAAAAGGACCACAACTGATTGTTGACGATGGTGGCGATGCTACCTTATTAATTCACAAAGGATACGCTGCGGAAAAAGATGCCGGCGTATTGGATGTTGAAGCTTCGAGTGAAGAAGAGGAGGTAATTCTTGCATTGCTGAAAAAAACATTAAAAGAAGATAACCAGAAATGGCACCGCACGGTGGCCGATTGGAAAGGTGTTTCAGAAGAAACAACTACCGGAGTGCATCGTTTATATCAAATGGCAGAGAAAGGTGAGTTGCTGGTTCCTGCTATAAATGTTAACGACTCGGTAACCAAATCGAAGTTCGATAACCTGTATGGTTGTCGCGAGTCGCTGGCCGATGGTATTAAACGTGCCACCGATGTTATGATTGCCGGAAAAGTGGTTGTTGTTGCCGGTTATGGCGATGTGGGTAAAGGTTGTGCACACTCGATGCGCAGTTATGGTGCTCGTGTGATCGTAACCGAAATCGATCCGATTTGTGCACTGCAGGCAGCTATGGAAGGATTCGAGGTAAAAACAATGGAAGATGCATTGGCTGAAGGAAACATCTATGTAACCACTACCGGAAACTGCGATGTAATTACAGCCGAGCACATGGCAAATATGAAAGACCAGGCGATTGTTTGTAATATTGGCCATTTCGATAATGAAATTCAGGTGGCCAAAATGGAAAAATGGCCCGGAATTGAAAAGGTGAACATTAAACCACAGGTTGATAAATATACGTACGAAGATGGCCATAGCATTTTCTTATTGGCCGAAGGTAGATTGGTAAACCTGGGATGTGCTACCGGTCACCCGTCGTTTGTAATGAGTAACTCGTTTACCAACCAGTCTCTTGCACAAATTGATTTGTGGGAGAACAACTACGAAGTTGGTGTTTACACCTTGTCGAAAAAGCTTGACGAAGAAGTTGCCCGTTTGCATTTAGCGCAAATTGGTGTAAAGCTTACGGAGCTTACCGAAAAGCAAGCCTCGTATTTGGGTGTTTCGAAAGAAGGACCGTTTAAGCCGGAACACTATAGATATTAAGAAGAAAATTTTATACGATAGAAAATGGGTTTCACAATGTGGAGCCCATTTTTAGTTGTAAACCCTGAGAATATTTCCGGCAAGAGAAGTTTTATATTGTTTTAATGGCGCGGCAGCAGGTCCTTTTGTTGGAGTGCCGCCAATGAAAATAAATTCCGATTCGCAACAAGAGCATTTTCCCGTCACGCCTTCATTTTCAACCTTGCACGAAGGATTGATTTCGTTGGTGCAAGCTGCGTCAAATGCATAATACGAACCTTGTAATTCGCAGTAAACGATAACTCCGCCAAAGCCAATATTTGGGAAAAAAACAGAGTTGCCTGGAACGGTCAGGTCGTTCCAGATACCAAGATCAATATTTAGGTTTACCATCACATCCGGAATTTCTGAATCAATTTCATCGCACGACGAATACATCATAAATGTAAGTGCAATAAAAAACAAATATTTCACGCCGCTGCCAATCCGTTTCTTCCTATTATCATTCTTCTGTATCTCGTTCATATTGTCATTCTTTTAACGCGAAAATTTTTATTTACGTGCTTGTTTCTTACTTTTATAAATTGAACAGTCAAAAGTACAATTTATTGCTGATAGAAAATTATGGATGATATAGTTGTTATCATATTAACACTGATTGTTGCCGTATTTGGCATCCTTAACAAAAAGCGTAAAAAAGAGGTGCCGCCCGCTAAACCAGCATCTTCGTCAGGTAGTACCCAAGACTTTTGGGACATGTTACTCGACGATGAAAGCGACGTGCCGCAGGATATTCAGCGCCCTGTTCGCGAGGAAGAAGTTAAAGTGGAACCTGTTTCTGAAGCCAAGCCGAATTATGAATTTAAGGCAGACCGAGAAGCTGTTCGTTCGATTAAAAAGCCAATGAAAAAGCTGACCAGAACCAAAAAGAAAAAACTGGTAATGGGAGAGGAGTTTTCACTGAAGAAAGCCGTGATTTATAGCGAGATTATTAATCGTAAATATGTCTAACTGCGTAAAAATCACCCATTTTCGATATTTTTTTGCTTAGAATATTTTAATATTCAAGAAATTATATAATTTTGCATTAGGAAGAGTTCCGGGCAAATCGGGATTCTTTCTATTTTTTTATGCCTAGTTGAGGCGAAATAATAATAAAAAAGGAGGATACAAAATGTCCGAAGTAACATATTTAACGAAAGACGGATTAGAAAAGCTCAAGAAAGAATTGGAGCACCTTATGACTGTTGAGCGCCCAAAGATTTCGAAGCAGATTGGAGAGGCCATTGAAAAAGGAGATATCTCCGAAAATGCCGAGTACGACGCTGCCAAAGATGCCCAAGGTATGCTTGAAGCTAAAATAGCCCAGATAAAATCAAAAGTGGCAAATGCCCGTATTCTCGACGAATCGAAAATTGATACATCACAAGTTCAGATTCTGAACAAAGTAACAATCAAGAACAAAAAGAATAATGCTACCATGCAATATACTTTGGTTCCTGAAAGTGAGGCAAATCTGAAAGAAGGAAAAATATCGGTACAAACACCCATTGCCAAAGGACTTATGGGCAAAAAAGTTGGCGATGTGGTTGAAATTAAAGTTCCGTCAGGAGTAATACCTTTTGAGATTGTTGAAATTTCAATTTAAGAACAATGGCAAGCATTTTTACAAAAATTATCAATGGTGAGATCCCTGCATATAAAGTAGCTGAGGACGAGAATTATTTTGCTTTTCTCGATATTTTCCCAACAGCAAAAGGACACACTCTGGTAATTCCGAAAAAAGAGGTAGACTACCTTTTTGACTTGGATGATGAAACCTACGCCGGTTTGCAGATGTTTGCCAAAAAAGTGGCCAAAGGACTGGAGAAAGCTGTTCCCTGCAAAAAAGTTGGGGTAATGGTTTTGGGTCTCGAAGTGCCACATGCACACATACATTTGGTGCCCATGCAAAGCGAACACGATTTGCTGAACTTTGCTGACAAAACAAAGTTTCCACCAGAGGAAATGGAGGAGCTGGCAAGGCTCATCGCTCAAAATATTGAACAGTAGTCCTGATCGAAATATCAGGACTTTTTTTTGCTCCAAAAATTCCATCAAAAATTATTAACATCCCCCGGATAAGGCTGAGAGAATTGGTATCTTTAAAAACTTTTTTAGCACAGTTTTTATGGTTCCATTTACGCATTTACACGTACACTCACAATATTCTATTCTAGATGGCGCTGCCAGCATTGGCGACCTGGTAGGCAAAGCAAAATCGGATAACATGCCGGCTTTGGCTTTAACCGATCACGGAACAATGTTTGGCATAAAAGAGTTTCATGCCGCCTGTTCGAAGGCTGAGATTAAACCCATTTTAGGATGTGAAACTTATGTGGCTGCCCGTACAATTAATGATAAAAGTGATAAGGTTGACCGCTCGGGACATCACCTTATTTTGCTGGCAAAAAACAGGGTTGGTTACATTAACCTAATCAAGCTGATATCGACAGCCACCACTACCGGGTTCTATTATAAACCGCGTATTGATAAAGAACTGCTAGAAAAACATCATGAAGGATTGATTGCATCATCGGCCTGTTTGGGTGGGGAGATTGCACAGCATTTAATGGCCAATAATATAAAGGCGGCCGAAGACGCCGTTCTTTGGTATAAAAAACTGTTTGGCGATGATTATTACCTTGAGTTGATGCGGCATCCGGCGCAATCGCAACGCGAGCGCGAAGAGGTGTACGACTGGCAGGTAAAAGTAAATAAGCAACTGGTTCCGCTGGCTAAAAGGCTTGGCGTAAAACTGATTGCCACCAACGATATTCACTTTACAAACGAATCGGATGCGGAAGCGCATGATTTGCTAATTTGTTTGAATACCGGGAAAGATTTCGACGATCCGAACCGGATGCGTTACACCAAACAGGAGTGGTTTAAAACGCAGGCCGAAATGAATGAACTTTTTAAAGATCTTCCCGAGGCTTTGGCAAATACGAACGAAATTGCAGAAAAGGTTGAACCTTTTGAGCTGAATAGTGCGCCGATTATGCCTATGTTCCCCATTCCTGAAGAAATTGGAACAGAAGAAGGTTTTAAGGAGAAATATTCAGAAGCTGATTTACGCGAAGAATTTGGCGATTCGGCATTCGAACGTTTGGGCGGATACGATAAAGTAATTCGCGTAAAACTGGAGTCGGCATTTTTGGAGCACCTTACATTCGAGGGCGCAAAAGAACGTTATGGCGATCCGTTGGAGAAGAGTGTGGAAGAACGCCTCATTTTCGAGCTGAATACCATTAAAACAATGGGTTATCCGGGTTACTTCCTTATCACGCAGGATTTTATTAACTGGGCAAAAGATAATGGTGTTCTTGTTGGTCCGGGACGTGGTTCGGCGGCCGGTGCAGCAGTATCGTATTGCTCCGGAATTACCAACATCGACCCGATTAAATACGACCTGCTTTTTGAGCGTTTCCTGAATCCCGATCGTATATCGCTACCCGATGTCGATATCGACTTTGATGATGACGGACGACAGCTGGTACTGGAATATGTAACCAATAAATATGGGCAGGATAAAGTAGCTCACATTTGTACGTTCGGGACTATGGCTACCAAGTCTTCCATCCGGGATGTGGCGCGGGTATTGAAACTGCCGTTACCCGAAGCCGATCGTTTGGCAAAGTTGGTGCCCGAAGCTCCGAAAATGAGTTTCAAAAAGGCTTTTAAAGAAAGTCCTGATTTGGCAAGGGAAAAGGATTCGCCTATTCCCTTGGTTGTTGATACACTGAATTATGCCGAAAAATTGGAAGGATCGGTGCGGAATACCGGAGTGCATGCCTGTGGAATTCTGATTAGTCGTGATACCTTAACGGATCATATTCCGTTAATGCCGACAAAAGACGAAGAACACCTGTTAACCACGCAGTACGACGGACGTTTTGTAGAGGACATCGGTTTGCTGAAAATGGACTTCCTGGGACTAAAAACCTTATCGATTATTAAAGAGTGCCTGGAAAACATTAAACTTTCGAAGGGAATTGAAGTTCCGATAAACGATATTCCGCTTGATGATGAAAAGACCTTTCAGCTTTTTAGTCATGGCGAAACCACTGCTATTTTCCAGTTTGAATCGGACGGGATGAAAAAGCACCTGCGCGATTTGAAGCCAAACCGCTTTGAAGACCTCGTGGCTATGAACGCACTCTATCGTCCGGGACCGATGGAATACATTCCCGATTACATTGCTCGTAAACATGGTAAACAGAAAGTGGATTACGATGTGCCGATGATGGAAGAATACCTGAGCGATACTTACGGGATTACGGTTTTCCAGGAGCAAGTGATGTTACTCTCTCGTTTGCTTGCGGGCTTTACCCGTGGCGACTCGGATACGCTGCGTAAAGCCATGGGTAAGAAGATTATGTCGGTGATGGAGAAGCTTAAAGTTAAGTTTGTTGATGGTTGTAAAGCCAACCGCCAATTTGTTGACGAATGCAAAAACAAAGGCAAAAAGACCGACGAGGTAATTAATAAAATCTGGAAAGACTGGGAGGCATTTGCATCGTATGCGTTCAACAAATCGCACTCGGTTTGTTATGCTTACATTGCATACCAAACAGGTTTCCTGAAAGCACATTACCCGGCCGAGTTTATGGCGGCCAACCTTAGCCGAAACCTCAATAATATTACTGATATTACCAAGTTGATGACCGAGTGTAAGCGCATGAAATTAAATGTTCTGGGGCCGGATGTTAACGAGAGTTTTATCAAATTTACGGCAAACCCTGAAGGCGATATCCGTTTTGGAATGGGAGCAATTAAGGGGGTCGGTTCGGGCGCTGTTCAACACATTATCGACGTACGTAACGAGCGTGGCCATTTCGAAACCATTTATGATTTGGTAGAGCATGTAAATCTTCAGGCCGTAAATAAAAAGAACCTCGAAGCACTGGCTATGGCAGGCGCTTTCGAGAATTTAAAAGATGTAAATCGCAGTTGTTTTTTTGCAGGCGAAAATGAAAACGATGATACCAATTTTATTGAAAAACTAATTCGGTATGGAAACCGGGTGCAGTTGGAAGCACAGAGTGCCCAACAAAGTTTGTTCGGTGGAATGGGAGGCGGACAGGACATTCAAAAACCGGCGGTTCCGAAAGTTGATGAGTGGGCAAAGCTAATTTTACTCGAGAAAGAGAAGAACCTTATCGGAATTTACTTAACTGCTCATCCGCTTGATGATTACCGCCTGGAGATCACCAATTTCTGCTCGAGAGAGGTGGCGCTCAAAGACCTGAACAACGATATCTCGAAATACCAGGGGAAAGACTTTACATTTGGAGGAATGGTAACTGCAGCCCGCGAAGGACAATCGAAGAACGGAAATATGTACGCCGTTATGACGCTGACTGATTATACCGATTCAAAAGAGCTTTTCTTTTTTGGAAACGACTATGTGAACTTTAGCAAATTCTGCAAAGTTGGGATTTTTATTATGGTGAAAGGATCGGTGAAACAGCGTTTTAACAGTGATTTCTACGAGTACAAAGTGAATAGCATTGAGTTGCTCGATGATGTGCGCGAAAAGTACATTAAGAGTTTAACCATTAATGTGCCGCTTAAAGCGCTTACCGAAGACTTTGTAAAACGCGTTGATCAGATGGCGGGTGAATACAAAGGTAAGGCACTGTTGAAGTTTAATGTTTTTGATACCGAGAACAATATGTACATTGAAATGTTTTCAAGAACAACAAGGGTAAATCCTTTAGATAGTTTTCTGAACTTTTTTGATGAACAACCGGAAATGAGTTACAGAATTAATTAGTTTTGTGATACAAACAAACGACATACAACAATAAAAATATAGAGATATGGCTTTAGAAATTACAGATGCCAATTTTGAAGAATTGGTAATGAATTCAGACAAACCGGTGATGATCGATTTTTGGGCAGTTTGGTGTGGCCCATGCAGAATGATTGCACCAATTGTTGAAGAAATGTCTGCTGAGTACGATGGAAAAGCAGTGATTGGTAAAGTTGACGTTGACAACAACCAGGATGTTGCAATGAAATACGGAATCAGAAATATTCCTACAGTATTGTTTGTGAAAAACGGCGAAGTTGTTGACAAACAAGTTGGCGCGGCTCCAAAACAAGCATTTGTTGACAAGCTAAACGCGCTGCTGTAATAAAATTACATCATTAAAGCTGTCATTTCGACGAGTTGGCGAGGAGAAATCTCTTGTTTAGAGCTGATTTTCCCATCTTCGAAATGACAGTTTTTATTTCATCATTTTGAAGAACCTATTCGACATAGAACAATTTCACCGCTTTGATAACCTTGGTTTAATTGCACACGAGGTTGTTGAGGGGTTTATCACAGGCTTGCACCGAAGTCCGTTTCATGGATTTTCGGTTGAGTTTGCTGAACATCGTTTGTATAACCAGGGCGAGTCGACCAAGCATGTCGACTGGAAATTGTTTGCTCGCACCGACAAACTTTTTGTGAAACAATACGAGGAGGAAACCAATCTTCGTTGCCAACTGGTAGTCGATACTTCTTCATCCATGTTATTCCCTTATTCAAAAGGGAAAAAGCATTTACACAACAAACTGGCTTTTTCTGTATACACAGCTGCAGCACTTATTTACCTTATGCGTAAACAGCGTGACGCTGTAGGACTTACACTTTTTTCCGACGAAATTGAGTTCCATTCTTCACCACGAATTTCATCGGTAAATGCCGAGGTGATGTACGGAAAACTATCGGAGCTCATTCAGCCAGAAAATGCTAGTTTGCGAAAAACCACCAACACCACACAAGTTCTTCATCAAATTGCAGAGAATATTCATAAGCGTTCGCTGGTAATTATTTTTAGCGATATGCTCGACAGTTCGAAAAACGAGGAGTTGTTTTCTGCACTTCAGCATTTGCGTTACAACAAACACGAGGTTATTCTTTTTCATGTAACCGATCATGCGCTTGAGCGCAAATTCGACTTTGGAAACCGTCCGCACAAATTTGTTGACCTGGAAAGCGGGCAGGTGGTTAAGTTTAATCCCTGGGAGGTGAAACAGTACTACACAAGCACGGTTAGCGATTATTTTGAAGACCTGAAAGTAAAGTGTGGGCAATACCAGATCGACCTGGCAGAAGCCGACATAAATAAGGATTTTAAGGAGGTGCTGTTTTCGTATCTCGTGAAGCGCAAAAAGCTGTTCTAGTACCTAACCTTTTAATTCTCTGAGCTTTTTACTACATTTAACTATTATTAAACTAAGTCCCCGTTTATGTTAGTTAAAACCTTCGGAAGCGCAGTTTTTGGAATCGATGCCACCACTATTACCATTGAAGTAGACGTAACCACCGGAATTAAATTCTTGCTTGTTGGATTGCCCGACAGTGCAGTGAAAGAGAGTCAGCAACGTATTGAATCGGCGCTGCGTTTAAATGGCTACAAATGGCCGAAAAAGAAAATCATTATAAACATGGCTCCAGCCGATATTCGTAAAGAAGGCTCGGCTTACGATCTTCCGCTGGCTGCAGCAGTTTTGGCCGCGTCCGATCAAATTAGTTCAGAAAAATTATCGAAATATGTTTTAATGGGGGAACTCTCGCTCGACGGCACTTTGCAACCCATAAAAGGCGTTTTACCCATTGCAATTAATGCACGAAAAGAGGATTTTGAAGGTTTGATTCTGCCCAAACAAAATGCACGAGAAGCAGCAGTTGTTGACCGATTGAAAGTTTTCGGTGCCGAAAATATTACTGAAGTGATAGACTTTTTAAACGACGAAGGAAATCTCGAACAAACGATAATCGACACACGAGCTGAATTTTATGCGCAGGTGAACAATAATCCGCTCGACTTTTCTGATGTAAAAGGACAGGAAAATGTAAAACGGGCTTTGGAGATTGCAGCTGCAGGAAGTCATAACATAATTTTGGTTGGGCCTCCCGGATCGGGAAAAACGATGCTCGCGAAACGAATTCCTACAGTTTTACCACCTTTTTCGTTAAAAGAGGCGTTGGAAACCACCAAGATTCATTCGGTGGTTGGGAAGATCGATAAAGAGACTTCTTTGATGACACGACGCCCGTTTCGTAGTCCGCACCACACAATCTCTGATGTGGCTTTGGTCGGTGGCGGGAATTATCCGCAACCGGGAGAAATCAGTTTGGCGCATAACGGCGTTTTGTTTCTGGACGAACTACCTGAATTTAAAAGGTCCGTTCTCGAAGTGATGCGTCAACCATTGGAAGATCGGAATATTACCATTTCGCGGGCCAAGTTTTCGGTGGAATACCCGGCCAGTTTTATGTTGGTAGCTTCCATGAATCCGTGTCCGTGCGGTTATTACAATCACCCCACAAAAGAGTGTGTTTGTGCACCCGGCGTGGTGCAAAAATACCTCAATAAAATATCCGGGCCGCTGCTCGATCGAATTGATATTCACTTGGAAGTTGTTCCGGTGCCATTTAAAAAACTGTCGGAAATGGAATCATCGGAGAATAGTGAAGCGGTGCGCGAGCGCGTGTTAGCTGCCCGGAAAATTCAGGAGAAACGGTTTGCGGAGCATCAAGGGGTATACGCCAATGCACAAATGACCTCGAAATTGATACGTGAATACGTGGTACTCGACAATGAAAGCAATAACCTGATTAAAAATGCCATGGATCGTCTTGGCCTCTCGGCCCGTGCCTACGACCGTATTTTAAAGGTTTCGCGTACCATTGCCGACCTCGAAGGACAGGAAGATGTGCAGGTCGATCACCTTTCGGAGGCCATTCATTACCGCAGTCTGGACCGGGAGAACTGGGGTGGATAGTCTTAAGGCAGAGCTAATTAATTTTTATATTGTCGTTCAAACAATAAGCTAAATTTTGTATCTTCATAGCCTAAATCAATAAAACCACAAAATGAAGAAGCCTGTTATTTTGGTGCTCTTATTCTTGAGCATTATTCCAACGTTATTCGCACAAAATATTCATTTAAACTCGCTGGGGTTTTTAACTGATGGCTCAAAATCGGCTGCTATCCTACAGTCCTGTACTTCATTTCAGCTTGTTTCCGTTTCTACCGGAGACATTGTTTTTGTAGGAGAAGCTTTAGGACCAAAATATCAGAAGAATGTAGATCAGGAGGTTTGGAAAATTGATTTCACAGACTTCCAAAAAGCGGGTAACTACTACCTGAAAGTTCCCGGAGTTGGTCGGTCAGATGAATTTAAAATCGCAAAAGATGCATTCAATTTTGCGGCAGTAACAAGTATGCGCGCCTTTTATTTGTGGCGCTGCGGAATGGCAGTTGATGGTGAATTTGCAGGCAATCATTATCATCAGGATGTTTGTCACCTGGATGATGCCTACGAAGATTATATCGGGAAGAGAGGCTCGAAACGTGATGGAACAGGCGGCTGGCACGATGCTGGCGATCATGGAAAATATGTGGTAAATGCAGGTATTTCGCTGGGTGTTTTGTTTTATGCATGGGAGCATTTTCAACCTCAATTGGAAAAAATGGATTTGGATATTCCCGAAACAGCACCCGGATTTCCCGATTTTCTGCAGGAACTAAAATGGGAAACCGACTGGATATTAAAAATGCAATATCCCGATGGTTCGGGCAGGGTGTCGCATAAACTAACACGAAAAAACTTTTCAGGATTTATAATGGCCAGTGACGATGATGTCAAACGCTATTTTACCGAATGGAGCTCTGCGGCAACAGCCGATTTTGTCGGAATGATGGCCATGGCTGCCCGCTACTTTAAACCCTATGATGCCGCTTATGCGAAAAAATGTCTGGATGCAGCGTGGGTGAGTTATCGTTTTCTGCAGGAAAACCCAAAGTATAAACGTTTCGAGCAGGGAGATTTCCGCACCGGAGGGTACCAGTCGAAAGATGAGGATGATCGGTTGTGGGCAGCTGCTGAGTTATGGGCAACTACCGGGGACGAAAGTTGTTTACGTGATTTTGAAAAACGAGCAGCAGCAATCGATTATAAAATTGAAGAAAACTGGGACTGGCAAAATGTGTCGAACCTGGCCATGTTCACTTACGCTCTTTCTTCGCGCAAAGGAAAAAATCCGGAAGCAGAAGCTACAATAAAGAAAAACATCATTGCCAACGCCGAAGTTTTGGTAGAAAAGGCAGAAACTGATGTGTATTCGCGTGCGCTCGGTGGCAGGTATTACTGGGGCTGCAACGGAACGGTGGCCCGCCAAACCGTAAACCTGCAGGTGGCAAACCGTATTCAGCCCAACCCAAAATACAAACAGGCGGTCATTGATATTGTCGATCATATTTTCGGAAAGAATTACTATAATCGATCGTATGTTACCGGTTTAGGAATCAATCCGCCAATGCACCCGCACGACAGACGTTCAGGGGCCGATAATATTGATGCACCCTGGCCGGGCTACTTGGTTGGTGGTGGCCACTCAGCAACCGATTGGGTAGATAAACAGGAATCATACAGCCATAACGAAATTGCAATAAACTGGCAGGCTGCTTTGGTTTATGCGCTTGCCGGGTTGGTTAGTTATTAATATCGTCTGGTTTTCTGCTATCGTGGGTTGAGCTGGATATTAAGTGTTAAGTCGACTATGTAACTTCGTTGCGTCATGCTGTCTGTCAGCCGACGGATTCAGCATCTTTTTGATAAAGATTCCGAATCAAGTTCGGAATGACATACGTGAAACTTAAGAATTGGCTTAATGTTAGGTAGTTCAATTGATTTCAATTAATTTTATAGAAATCAAATTCTACCTATTATGACTAAATCAAAAAAGTATCCCGTTTCCCGAAGAGATTTTATCAAAGTTTCTGCAGCATCAACTGCAGCAGTTTCAGCAATGTCGCTTGGTGCTTGTAATTCAGAAAAACTACCGGAACCCATGAAACGCCCTTTTGGTAAGTTAGGTTTTAATGTAACCACACTTGGTCTCGGTGGTCAGGCATCCATTCAGTGGACTCCCGATGATGTTGAGCCTGAAAAAATTATTCTGAAAGCATTTGATTTGGGCGTCAACTACTTCGATACTTCCAACTTATATGCAGATAGTCAGTTGAATTATAACAAAGCTTTTAAACATTTAAACCTGATTCCCGGAGAAGAGGGTTACAACGAAGATTTGCGAAAATCTATCTGGCTGACAAGTAAAACGGCTATGCGCTGGGGAAAACCGGGATGGCCTGAGCAGGAGGGAGTTAATAACTGGTCGAACGGCGAAAATGTAAAGTGCGCGGTGGACGATGTAAAACGGTCGTTAACGCAATTATTTGGCGATGGAGAAGGAAACTACCCCGATGGCTCCTACCTGGACATGGTTTTGTGCCATACACTTAACAATGCAAATGAGGTTGATGTGCTATACGAAGGTCTTGAAACTCCGCTCGATCCTGATGGTAATTTTGGGGCATTGGTAGCACTTCGCGATTTGCGCGATGGAACCAACCTGACAGGAATGAACCCTAAAAATGAAAAGCTCATTAAACATATTGGTTTTTCCGGACATGCGAATCCTCCAGTAATGATGGATATGATTCAGCGCGATGAGTACGGTATATTGGAAGGAATGCTTGTCTCAATAAATGCCAACGACAAAACAAAAATGAACATGCAGCACAATGTAATTCCAATTGCAGAGGCCAAAGGAATGGGAATAATTGGCATGAAAGTATTTGCCGATGCTGCCATGTATCATAAAGAGCCACGCTGGTCGCAAACGCCTGCCGATGTTTTCCGGAAAATTGGAACCGATGAACTGCCAAGTAAACCACTTATTGAATACTCGCTGACAACACCCGGCGTGCACACACTAATTATTGGAATAGGGCAAATCGATGATGATCCGATGAAATGCCAACTGGTACAGAACTTTTATGCTTCACAGATAGCTCCTGACGGTATGAGTGCAGCAGAGCGAAAACGAATTGAGGAACAGGCAAAAAGTGTGAAGCCGGGAAGTAATTATTTCCAGGTCATTGATAAGGAGTCGCTTTCAGCTCCCCGCGATGCAAAATTTGCAGATGGAAAATTGACGTGGAATACTGCTTTGGCAGATGAAGAACCGATTTCTCATTACGAAGTTCTGCAGGGTGCCGAATTGCTGGGAAAAGTGGAACATAAACCACAATTGCTAAAAAGCGAGCCGTTTAGTTTTGATTTGAATAAAACAGGAGGTATTACTCTTGTTTCTGTTGACAAAGCAGGTAACAGAGCAGAAGTTGTTGTGGCTTAATAAAAATTTAATGACCTTTGTGGCGAATAGTATGAACTAAAAACCTTACTATTGGTTTCAAATAAAAAACATAATTTTAACTAATATGGTAGACAGACTTTCCGATCCCATTGGACGACTGATGGGATTGCGTTATAAATCGCACCCCTGGCACGGCGTTTCAATTGGCGAAAATGCTCCCGAAGAATTAACCGCTTTTATCGAAGTGGTTTCAACCGATACAGTAAAATACGAAATTGATAAAGATAGCGGCTACCTGCGTGTTGACCGGCCACAGAAATTCTCGAATGTTGTTCCGGCTTTATATGGTTTTATTCCGCAGACTTATTGCGGCACTAAAGTTGGCGAATACTGTTCCGATAAAGTGAATCGGAAAGGCATAAAAGGCGATGGTGACCCCATTGATATTTGTGTGCTAACCGAAAAAGATCTGGCACATGGTGATTTGCTGGTAACAGCACGACCTATTGGAGGTTTCCGTATGATCGACGGCGATCAGGCCGATGATAAAATTATTGCCGTTTTGGATAATGATACGGTTTACGGTCATTTTACCGATGTATCGCAAGTACCTGAAATTGTAATCCAACGCTTGGAACATTATTTCCTTACTTACAAGGATATGCCTGGTGTTGACTCAAACACCGAAATTGCTGCAACTTACGGGCACGATGAAGCGCTTGAAGTGATCAAACTTTCGGTTGAAGACTACAATAACAAGTTTGCTAATTTGGGCAAATTGCTTGCATAAATAAATAAAAAGGCCTGATCTTCGAAAATCAGGCCTTTTTACTTTTAATAGATTTTTGCTACCGGGTAACGTTTATACGTTTTTTCAGCCCATTCGGTGTTGTTGTAAATGTAACTCAATTGGGCCCGGTGATTCTTTGCAAATTCCGGATCCGCTTTACGTTTTTCATCCAACTGCTTTCTAAATTCCGGATGCTCGTTTAAATATTTCAGCGCATTTTCTTCAAATCCATACGACGAGAAATATTCGCGCTGATCGAGAACTGAGTCAAAAAAGTTCCAGCGAAAAAAGGAATCCATTGCTCTGGGCTCCAACATTTCCAGAATGTATTTCATTTTATCTTGCCGAACCGGAATTAGCAGGTCGCCGGCATAATAGTTGATTTGCTGAACCTCGCTTTTGGTAGTTACTTCATTATGAAAATAATGACCGTTGAACGGCTGTTTCGGACTCGAGTATTCATCTATATAATCTACAGTCACATTCATAACCGTATCCGTTTTTAGCGGTTCCATTTTTACTCCGTTCAATTGCAATCTTTCAATTACTTCCGTCCAGCCTTGTGGAAGAACGTAGTATTCAGGAATAGTAATTTCTTCTACGGTACTGTATGAATCGTAGTATCGGATTTCTTTCGAAAATGGTTTAGAACGGTCGTAGCCAAAACGTGGCAGGCCGGTAACTTTATCAATTATCTCGTTGCTGGTTTCGTAGCCATCGAAAGTGAATGAGGTATAACTGCTGGTGTCAACTTTGTAAGTAATCGGATAGGTTGTCATCTGCATCAGCTCCTCTTTTCCCTGTTGACGGCTGGAAATGATCTCCCGAGAATTTTCTGACGTAAACTCGCTTAGTGCAGTAATAAACTGGTAGCATGATTTTACGCGATCGGCAAAATTTTTATACACGTGATTCTCGGTCATCATTCCGTAGCAGTTGAACAAACTTGCGTAACCGGAAGAATATCTTGGTGAATCTTGCCAGAGTATAATTCCTTTCAGTGGATCGTTATGAATCCAGTTTACGTATGGTGTGAGTTTGTATTCGCCTTCATCCATTTTTTCAAAGATATCAGGGATCATTTGGCTGCGCAGAAATTGCTCCTGTGCAGGCGGAAAATAATCAGGGAATGGCGTAATCCATGTAACGCTATACTGATGATCGGAACCATTAGTAGTATGAGTATCCAGAAAAACATCAGGATCCCATTCATTAAAAATGCTGTTAATCGACCGGGCGTTCTCCGAATCGCATTTGGCAAAGTCGCGGTTCAGATCCAGATTTTTTGCATTTCCGCGAAAACCGGTTTCGTAAGGAGTGGCCTGGTTGGCACGGTTGTATTTACCGCGGTTCAGATGTCCGCCAATATTGTACACCGGGATGATAACAATTACCGTGTTATCGAGCCACTTTTTCATGCCGTTTTTATTCCGCAGAATATCGTCGGCAAATTGCAGACTGGCATCAATACCTTCCGGCTCGCCGGGATGAATTCCGTTGTTGATGAGTAAAACAGATTTCCCCTGCCTTTTTATTTTTTCAGGATTGAATTCCGGTTCGCTATTAATTATAAAAGTGTGCAATGGTTTACCAATGTCGGTAGAACCATTTTCAACGAGTGTTGCATTTTCGTAGTTTGAATCGAGCAGTTCAAACATGTCAATTACTTCGTTGTAAGTTGGTGTGTAATTTTGCTCGTACTTCAAGTTTAACAATGGTTTCTGGGCAAACAAAAACAGGTTTATAAGGCAAAGCGCTACAACCAGTGCAGTTTTTTTTCTCATGATGTAAAAATTGAGTAGCTAAGCTACTAACGCAAAATTATTTTCTTTCCAAATCCAGGTAAGAATATTCAAAATCGTTCTTTTCGTCGTAGAAATCTTCACGTTTTACTTCATTCCATTCGTTATAATTAACTTCCGGAAAAAATGTGTCGGCATCAAAAGGTTTATGTACCAGCGTGAGGTAAAGTTTGCCGGCAATCGGGAAGAATTGTTTGTAGATCATTCCGCCACCAATAATGAAAGCTTCTTTTTCGTCCTTCACTTTTTCAATGGCTTCATCAATGGAGAAAACGGTTTCACATCCCGGGAATACATCGTCCTGTTTGTCGGTTATTACAATGTGCCGGCGATTTGGCAGCGGCCACTTCGGCAACGATAACAAGGTATTTCGCCCCATTATTATGGTATGCCCGCTGGTAATGTCTTTAAAATGTTTCAGATCGTTTGGTAAATGAAACAGCAGATCGTTGTTTTTGCCAATGGCAAAGTTCTCGGCAATAGCAACAATTATCGAGATATTCTTTTGGATTGTATTTGTCATTTTAACTAAATTTTAAACGGCAACAACACCTTTAATGTGTGGGTGCGACTGGTAACCAACCAATTCGAAATCTTCGAATTTAAAATCGAAAATGTTATTCACATCAGGATTTATTTTCATTGTTGGCAGCGGATAAGGATCACGTGTAAGCTGTAATTTTACCTGCTCGATGTGATTGGAATAAATATGCACATCTCCAAAGGTATGCACAAAATCACCCGGTTCGAGATCGCAAGCCTGTGCCATCATCATTGTGAGCAGTGCATAAGATGCAATATTGAAAGGAACTCCCAAAAATACATCGGCACTTCGCTGGTATAGCTGGCACGACAGTTTCCCATCGGCAACATAAAACTGGAAAAGAATGTGGCACGGAGGCAGGTTCATTTTATCCAATTCGCCAACATTCCACGCACTCACCAGGTGGCGGCGCGAATCAGGATTGTTTTTTATGGCATCAATAACCTGCGATATTTGGTCGATGTGGCCGCCATCGGGAGTTGGCCAGCTGCGCCACTGGTAGCCGTAAATGTGTCCGAGGTTGCCATCGTCGTCGGCCCACTCGTTCCAGATGCGAACGCCATTGTCTTGCAGGTATTTTACATTGGTATCTCCTTTCAGGAACCAAAGCAATTCATAAATAATCGATTTCAGGTGCAGTTTCTTTGTTGTCACCATCGGAAAACCTTCGCTCAAATCAAACCGCATTTGGTGCCCAAAACGACTTATCGTTCCTGTTCCTGTGCGGTCTTTTTTTTCTGTCCCTTTCTCCAAAATTGTTTCCAACAAATCTAAATACTGCTTCATCTTTCAAATATTTCCCACAAAAATAAACTTTCACAAAAATATGCTTCATGATTGAAACGCCTAAATATTCACAATTGGTATGAGGTTGTTAACGGTAGTTTGTAAATCGGAAATCCGAGAGAGCGAAAAGTTATACTTTAGGATTGATTTTTGCCCCGCATTTTTTGCAAAAAATAGCATCGTCATCGTGCGATGGATGCAGGCATTGCGGGCAAACTTGTGTATTTTTTTCGCTGGTTGGGTTTATGATTTCGGCAGTAACAATACCTGTTGGAACGGCAATAATGGCATAACCCATTATCATTACAATACTTGCCAAAAATTGTCCCATTGGTGTTTCCGGACTAATGTCGCCATAGCCAACAGTTGTAAGGGTAACGATTGCCCAGTATATTCCTTTTGGTATGCTGGTGAAACCATGTTCCGGGCCTTCAACCAGGTACATAATTGTGCCAATTATAATTACCAGCATGGTTACAAAAAAGATAAAAACGCTGATCTTCTCCCGACTATTCCAAATCGCCCTGGCCAAAGAGCGGCCGGCTTGCGTATATCGGGTAAGTTTTAATATTCGGAAAACACGAAGCAAACGTAGTATACGAATCACAACCAAACTGTGCGATCCAACTACCACCAGTCCAATGTAAGTTGGTAAAACCGACAACAGATCGATAATTCCATAAAAACTAAAAATATAGCGAAAGGGTTTATTAATAATAGCAATGCGTAACACATACTCAATTGTAAAAATAATGGTAATAGCCCATTCCAGAATTCGAAGCAATTGCTGGTAGTTTTCGCGTATGCCGGGCACGCTTTCAAGCATTACCAACACTACACTGATAAGGATAACAAACAGCAAGGCCACATCGAAAAGTTTGCCACCTGGGGTATCAGCCTCAAAAATAACTTCGTAGATCTTTTGTTTGGTCTTTCTCATTTTTCCAAAAATTCCGAATAAATATACAAATATGAATTGATTTCCATAGTGCACAAAAAAAGCCTTCCCCAATAAAGGGAAAGGCTTTTGAAATTATTTTGAAATAATTTTTACAGAACTGTTTCAACTTTTTCGTAAGAAAGATTGAAAGCATCGGCAACGCCTTTGTAAACTACTTTTCCATCAACAACATTCAACCCTTTGCGTAAAGGTTCGTTGTCGATACATGCTTGTTTCCATCCTTTTTCAGCAATTTCGATAGCATACGGAAGTGTAGCATTTGTTAATGCAATTGTTGATGTGCGAGGCACAGCTCCCGGCATATTGGCAACACAATAGTGTAATACATCATCGATCACAAAAGTTGGATCGGCATGAGTTGTAGCATGTGTAGTTTCAAAACAACCACCCTGGTCAACGGCAACGTCAACTAAAACAGTACCAGGCTTCATTGTGCTCAACATATCGCGGGTAACCAAATGTGGAGCTTTTGCACCAGGAATAAGCACTGCACCAATAATAACATCGTGCGATTTAACCATTTCGCGTATATTGTATTCGTTGCTCATCATGGTTTTTACGTTGGCCGGCATAATATCGTCGAGGTAGCGCAAACGTTTCAGCGATACATCCATAATCGTAACATCGGCACCAAGTCCGGCAGCCATTTTTGCTGCTTCGGTACCAACAATACCACCACCAATTATCAATACTTTGGCTGGAAGAACTCCGGCAACACCTCCAAGAAGTACACCATAACCACCGTAAGTTTTTTCCAGGTATTTTGCACCTTCCTGGATTGACATACGACCGGCAACTTCACTCATTGGAACAAGCAACGGAAGCGAACGATCTGGTAGTTCAACCGTTTCGTAGGCCAGACATATTGACTTGTTTTCGATCATTGCGTGTGTTAATGGCTCGCACGATGCAAAGTGGAAATACGTATAAAGAATTTGTCCTTCCTTAATCAAATTATATTCCTCTTCAATCGGTTCTTTTACTTTGATGATCATTTCGGCAATGCCGTAAACATCTTCAATAGTTGGAAGCATTTTGGCTCCGGCACCTTCATAATCTTCATCCTGGAAACCACTACCCAAACCACCTCCGGCTTGAATATAAACATCATGACCATGTTTTACTAACTCCGCTGCACCAGCAGGTGTTAATGCAATGCGGTTTTCGTTATTTTTAATCTCCTTTGGAACACCAATTATCATTTCTTAAAATATTTGAGTTTTTTCTTGTGTCAAAAATAGACCTCTATTCAAGACTAAAACATGATAAATTCTCAGGATTTGTAACAATTTATATCTAAAGTAATATGTATGTCATCATAGCTTGAGAAATTGGAAGTTAAGTTTCCAATAAGATATTAATTTGTCTGAAATTTTAGATTGTTGATTTCAATTTGATAATCTTATCTTTGCTTGCTTTTAAAATATATTTAATAACATGCCGACAGTATCAGACAGAGGAAGGATTATGCCTGATTCACCAATCAGGAAATTAGCTCCGTTAGCTCATGAAGCTAAAGAGAAAGGAGTTAAAGTGTTCCATTTAAATATCGGACAACCCGATTTGCCTACTCCACCTGAAGCGCTGGCGGCAATCCGGTCGATCGACCGGGAAATTCTGGAATACACTCCCAGTGAGGGGATTTTATCATTTCGCCAAAAGCTGGCAAAATATTACCATAAATTCGATATCGATGTTAGTGCCGATGATATTATAATAACTTCTGGAGGTAGCGAAGCAGTAACATTTGCTTTTATGAGTTGCCTCGATCCGGGCGACGAGATCATCGTTCCCGAGCCGGCTTATGCCAACTACGAAGCTTTTGCTATTGTTGCCGGTGCTAAAATTAAATCGATACCAGGTGATATTGAAGAAGGATTTGTATTGCCTCCAATTGAAGAATTTGAGAAGCTGATTACCTCAAAAACAAAGGGAATAATGATCTGCAATCCAAATAATCCAACCGGTTATTTGTATACACAGCAGGAAATGAATGCCATTCGCGACCTGGTTAAAAAGTACGATTTGTACCTGTTTTCTGATGAGGTTTACCGCGAATTTTGTTACACAGGCGCTCCGTATATTTCTGCTTTCCATCTTGAGGGAATCGAACAGAATGTGGTTTTGGTTGATTCGGTTTCAAAACGATACAGCGAATGTGGTTTGCGGATTGGAGCACTGATTACCAAAAACGCAGCCGTAAAAAAGAATGTGATGAAGTTCTGCCAGGCGAGATTAAGTCCGCCACTTATCGGGCAAATTGCAGCAGAGGCTTCGCTGGATGCTGATCCGGAGTACATGCTTAATAATTACAACGAGTATGTACAGCGTCGTAAGTTTTTGATTGATGGTTTGAACCGGATTGATGGAGTATATTCACCAATACCCATGGGTGCATTTTATACCGTAGCACGTTTGCCGGTTGATAATGCCGATAAATTTTGTGCATGGTTACTTTCTGATTTTCAGTACGAAGGACAGACACTGTTTTTGGCTCCGGCATCAGGTTTTTATACGGGGTCGGATAAAGGACAGGATGAAGTTCGGATTGCTTACGTGTTGAATAAAGCTGATCTGGCAGTTTGTTTAAGAATTTTGGATGAGGCTTTAAAAGCGTATCCCGGAAGAAAAAGTCGCTAAGTAGTAGCGGAGAAAAATTATTTGCAAAAGGATATAAAAAATCCGGTTTGAATCTTCAAACCGGATTTTTATTTCTTTATCATCTTATTGATGAGAGATCTTATTGTAAGTTTTTAACGCGTTCCATTGCTTCCAGTACATTTTCTCTGTCGGCAAATGCTGAAAAGCGGAAGTAACCTTCACCGGCCGGACCAAAGCCCGATCCCGGAGTTCCAACAAGGTTGGCTTCGTTTAATACTTTATCGAAAAAGTCCCACGATGTCATATTGTTTTTGGTTTTAACCCACACATAAGGAGCATTAACTCCACCGTAAACTTCGTAACCAATTTCGGCCAGACTTTCGCGCATAATCTTTGCATTCTCCAGGTAGTAAGCAATTACTTCTTCCACCTCTTTTTTACCTTCTTCGGTGTAAATGGCTGCAGCTGCTTTTTGAACCGGGTAAGATACACCGTTGAATTTTGTTGATTGACGGCGGTTCCATAATGTTTTTACCTGGTGAGTCTTGCCTTCTGAATCGTATGCTACCAATTCGTTTGGAATAACGGTAATTGCACAACGTGTTCCTGTAAAACCTGCTGTTTTAGAGAAACTGCGGAATTCGATGGCCACCTTTTTTGCGCCTTCAATTTCGTAGATCGAACGGGGAATTCCATCTTCTGTAATAAAAGCTTCGTAAGCCGCATCGTAAAGAATGATGGCATTTTTTTCGATAGCATAATCAACCCATTTTTTCAATTCCTCTTTTGATGCCACAGTTCCGGTTGGATTGTTCGGGTAGCAAAGGAAAATCAAATCCGGAGTTTCAGTAGGTAGTTCCGGAATAAAATGGTTTTCTTTGGTACACGGCATGTAAATAATTCCTTCGTAGTAACCATTCGGTTGGCAAGCACCGGTTTTTCCGCTCATTACAGTGGTGTCGGCATAAACCGGGTAAACCGGATCGCAAATCGCAATTTTATTGTCGTTGCCAAAAATCTCCTGAATGTTTCCGGTGTCGCATTTCGAACCGTCAGAAACAAAAATTTCATCTGCCGAAATGTCGATACCTTTTTCTTGATACGAGTTTTTTGCAATAGCTTCGCGCAAGAAAGCATAACCCTGCTCAGGTCCGTAACCTTTAAAAGTTTCGCCTTTCGCCATTTCGTCAACGCCTTCGTGAAAAGCTTTTACCACGCTTGGAACCAACGGTTGAGTAACATCGCCAATACCCATTTTTATCACTTTTTTATCGGGATTAGCTTCAATAAATTCGCTAACTCTGCGCCCAATTTCCGGGAAAAGGTAACCCGCCTGTAGTTTCAGGTAATTTTCATTGATAAGTGCCATATCTGTCTATTTTATAATGATTTCGAAAATTGAAGCGTAAAGATAAAAAATTATACCGGCATGTATTTTCGATGTCAGACACCTTAATGGCTATTTAGATTAATTTAATGCAAGAAGTCAGTTTGGGTTTATAGAAAGTCTGTTAATTTTGAAAAAAAATATTCGCGATGCAAAACTTCTTTGTAAAATCACACGGCTTGGGCAACGATTATATCGTTTTAAGCCAGGAAGACATAACTTTTGAATTAACAGAAAAAGCTATAATCCGAATCTGCGATGTGCATTTTGGAATCGGTTCCGATGGTATTCTTTTAAAAGTGCCAAGCGAAAATGCAGACTTTGGTTTGCGTATTCTAAATCCGGATGGTTCGGAAGCAGAAAAAAGTGGCAATGGACTGCGTATTTTTGCCAAGTATTTGTACGACCATGGTTTTACTTCAGCAAAAAGCTTTAGTATTGAAACTCCGGGCGGACTCGTTCATGCTGAAATTGTGGAGGAGAAAAACGACAAGGCTTTTATGATAAAAGTGGATATGGGCAAAGCGATTTTCGAGGCCCAAAAAATTCCTGTAAATCTTGAAAAAGAAGAATGTATTGACGAGGCGTTGCCCTTACATGATAAAACGTTTCAGATTAATTGTGTTTCGGTTGGAAATCCGCATTGTGTAGTTTTAGTAGACGAATTGTACGAGGAAGAAATAAAAACTTACGGCTCGGATATTGAGAATCATCCGATGTTTCCGAACCGCATAAATGTACAGTTTGCCAAGGTAATTTCGCGAAACGAGGTTGAGATAATGATTTGGGAACGCGGTGCCGGCTGGACATTGGCGTCGGGAAGCTCGTCGTGCGCAGTTGCTTGCACCGTACTAAAAAGAGGCTTAACGGACCGAAATCTCACCATAAAAATGCCTGGCGGAGAGTTAGCCATCGAAATTGATGAGGATTGGGAAATTCGGATGACCGGCGAGGTGCGCGAAATTGGATCGGGAACTTTAGGTGCAGAGTTAATCCAGGATTTAGAACTATGAGAACACTTTTGATCCTTATTTTTTCGGTTTTTGTTTTTAGTTCAAACGCACAATTTAAATGGCCCAAGGGCTCAAAGGCAGCAGTTGTTTTTACCTACGACGATGGGTTGGATTGCCATTTAGATGTTGCCGTTCCGCAGCTAAACAAGTACGGTTTGAGAGGAACGTTTTTCTGCACCGGCAATTCACCAAGTTTATATAACCGAACTGATGAGTGGCGTGCCATTACAAAGCAAGGACACGAGTTGGGAAACCATACTTTGTTTCACCCGTGCGACGGAACCGGGCAGGACTGGGTAAAACCGGAGTACGATCTGAGAACTTATACTCCGGAACAAATTGTTGCCGAATTAAAAACTGCGAACACTTTACTGAAAGCTATTGACGGAAAAACCGAGCGAACTTTTGGATACACTTGTAGTAATTATGTTGCCGGAGGAGTTGATTTTACCGATTTGGTAAAAAACATTTTTATGGCAGCGCGTTGCGATGGACCAATTCCGGAAACCATGGATGGTTATGAAATTTGGAAAACACCAAGTTACATGTCTGCAGATCCGGATATTAAAGATTTGATATCTCTGGTTGAGAAAGCAAAAAATATGGGAACAATTGTAGTATTCATGTTTCACAGTGTTGGCGGTGGTTATTTAAATACTGCAGCAGATGTACACGAACAACTGCTGCAGTATGTGAGTGATAACCGGGATGATCTTTATAGCGACTCCTTTATCAATGTAATGAAGTACATAAAAGAAAACCGGTAAAGTAAATTTAGTTGGTTTATGGGCAACAGCTATACTGTTAAATAGCTTGTTGTTCTATTAATTCTTTAAGTTTCTGTGCATCCGCTTCGCGATATCCCTGTTTCTGATAAATAATTTGCCCTTTCTTATTTACTAATACATTTCGCGGAATATATTTTTTGAAGAACTGCCCATAGATTTTGTGTTCCGGATCGGGGCCAATGGGAAATGTGAAACCTTTTTTGGCATTAAATTCCACTATCTCTTCCATCGAATGATCTCTTCCAAGAGCTACAACCATAAAATCGTCCGATTTGTATTTCTCCCAAATTTCAGTTTCAATTTGGGGTAATTCTTTCATACATGGTCCGCACCAGGTAGCAAAGAAAACCAGCAGCACAGTTTTTCCTTCAAGTTCCGACATTTTATAGCTCTGGCCATCAATTGTTTTGAATGAAAAATCCGGAACTTTATCGCCAACTTTAGTTATATCGAAAGATGTAAAATCAATTTCTTTTTTTTCCTGAGCAAATACAGTTGTATTAAATAGTGCTAATAGCAAAATGAGTAATTTTTTAGACATTTTAAATCAGAATTTCTAGTAAAACATTAATTGTATATTAATTCGTTATATTTTAAACTGTTTTTAAATAAAACAGCTTAAGCCCCAAAAAGAACTAATTCTGAACTGTTTTTCTTCAATTTTATCACAAAGTTGCTTTTAACGCGGAAACTATTTTTAAATATATTTCGGCCAGTTATTGGAGAAATGGAAGAGTTTGAAGCAATATTACGCCTGCAAAAAGGTGACAGGGATGCTTTTAAATGTGTATTCGACACATACTATAAAAGTATTTGCCTTTTCATAGGAAAATATATTTCCGATCCGGATCAGGTAGAAGATATTGCACAAGATGTTTTTGTTAGCATCTGGGAGAAAAAACGTCCGTTCGAAAATACTCAAGCTTTTAAATCATACCTGTATCAAACAGCAAAAAATAAGTCGCTTAATCTGTTGGAGCATGAAAATGTTAAAAAGGGATACCAGGAGAAGGTCATTTTGACGCAGAAATCAAGCGAAGACTTTTTTGATTTGAACTTTGTGGAAAATGAGACGCAACGTCTTATACATCAATCGCTGGAAAAACTAACTCCACGGGCACGTGAAATTCTTCTTATGCAATTAGACGGATTAAAGAACGACGAGATTGCAGAAAAATTGAAAATTTCCGTTTATACCGTAAAAAATCACAAGGCAGTCGCATATAAATATTTGAAAGAAAATCTCAGAATTGCAGACATATTGATACTAATTGTGGCCTATATCTGTCATAATAGGTAGAAAGGAATAAAAAATATGTGATTTTGTATAGTTCCTTTTTTCTGCTCACCTGTTTTACTATTACGAATATGAATAGTCGACAAGAAAATATTACCCGGATTCCGGAAATCATTCTGAAAAAATTGAAACGGAAAGCTACAGATGAAGAGTTACATCTGCTTAATGAGTGGCTGTCTATGTCTGAAAAGAATAGGACACTTTATAAAAAGCTGGTGCAAAGGGAAAATCTTGTTCTAATAAAAAAGCAATATCAAAAGATTAATAATGAAGCAGCCTGGGAAGAAATACTAAGGAAAATTGAACTTAAGAAAAAGACACCTGTAAGAAAGCTTTATAGTAAGGCAATAAAATACGCGGCTATTTTGGCACTGCCAATAATGGTCGCGTCTTTCTTTTTATATCGCAGCTTTAATTACGATGATCCGACAAGCACATTTATTGAGCTCGAAATGCAAATATCAGAGTTAAAGGAATCATCGCTTATTACAGATGAAGGAGAAGTTGTGAGTCTGCAATTAAAAAACAATGAAACAGTTGTTGAAATTGATGGAACCGAAATTCATAAAAAAGATTCAACCTTATTATACAACGCGAGAAAGAAAAAAGTAGAAGAAGTTAAATACAACAGTTTGGTCACCCCTCGAAGCAAGGTATATAGTGTTGTTCTGGCCGACGGTACAAAAGTATGGCTTAACGCTTCTTCAGCAATTAAATACCCGGTTTATTTTACAGGTAAAACCAGGAAAGTATTTCTTATTGGCGAAGCTTATTTTGAAGTGAAACGCGATACTACACACCCGTTTATTGTTTCTACCAACAAAATGGAAGTTGAAGTATTGGGCACCTCATTCAACGTAATGGCCTATCCCGAGGATAAAGTAGCAGAAACTACTTTGGTTAGTGGAAAGGTAAATGTGAAAACCGATGCTAACGAACTAATCCTGGAGCCAGGAATGACGGCTCAACTCAATAAAACTAACAATCTGCTAAATCAAACAAAAACTGACACAGAACTAATTACATCGTGGAGGTTTGGCAAGTACATTTTTAAGTACGAGAATTTGGAAAGTGTAATGGCAAAACTCTCAAGATGGTATAATGTAGATGTATCGTTTGTAAATGCTGAGAAGAAGAATATTCACTTTTCGGGCACTTTACACAAATACAACGACATTAACGAAACCTTGCACATTATTGAATTGGCAACTGATGTAAGTTTTGAGAATTCTGAGAATTTTATTTCGGTTAATTAAACAAAATGGAGGATGCGGCAACACCCTCCAAAACTTAAATAACACCCTTGACCTACTGAAAGAAGGATATTAATTTAAACTAGTTAAAGGTATGAAAAAATTCTATTCTAATCATGTTCCTCCGAGGAGGAGTTTTGAATTGTTATTGCGAATGAAGCTAATTCTGATTCTAATTCTCGCATTCCAACTCTCCCTTTCTGCAAAGTCTCAGTCAGGTTTTAGCCTGAATATGAAAGAAGCAAGTTTGGAAGAAGTTCTTGAGATCATTAAGGCTCAAAGTGATTATGAGTTCTTTTTCTCTAATGAAGAAGTACTTGGAGTAAAAAGTATTAACGTAAACCTCGAAAATGCTTCAATTGAAGAAGTATTGGACAAATGCCTGAATGATACAGGACTGGGTTATGAAGTTGTTGATCAGGTAATAGTAATAAAGCCGGAAAAAAAGGAGTTGGAGAAGACCCCGGAAGCTTCTCCGGAACCACAAAAAAATGAGGTAACCGGGCAGGTTACAGGCGATGAAGATGGTATGGGAATTCCGGGTGTAACCATTTTGATAAAAGGAACTGCCATAGGGGTTACTACCGATTTTGATGGTAATTATACCTTGCAGGTTCCTGATGCAAATGCCGTTCTTATTTTTTCTTCGGTTGGTTTCGAGGCTCAGGAAATTACGGTTGGTAGCCAATCGGTTATCAATGTCAGCATGAAATCGTCGCTTACCGAAATTGATGAAGTAATTGTTACCGCACTTGGAACAACGGTTCGGATCGACCAAACGGCAACAACTAATTCGGTAGTGCAAGCCAGAGACATGGCAAAATCTGGAGAGTCTGGTGTTATCAACGCACTTTCCGGTAAAGCTTCCGGTGTTCAGATTCGCCGAAGTAATGGTGACCCGGGCGCAGGTTCGTCAATTCAAATCAGGGGAGCTAACACGATTTACGGAGATAGCCAGCCACTGATTATTGTAGATGGAACGCCACTTAGTAATGACAACATCGCTTACGGTGCTGAATTGAGTCAGCAGTCGCGTTTAGATGATATAAATGCAAACGATATTGCTTCGGTGCAAATATTAAAAGGAGCCTCGGCCGCAGCCGTTTGGGGATCGAGAGCTGCCAACGGTGTTGTTATAATTACGACCAAAAGTGGTAGGTTGAACCAAAAACCAAATGTACAATATTCGTATACCAAGTCTTACGATATGATAAGTGTAAAAATGCCGCTACAAAGCACTTATGGTCAGGGACGTGGAGGTGTTTGGTCAAGCAGTTACGCCGAATCGTGGGGTGATAAAATTGCCGATCGTTCAGGCGCAGCTGATGAAGTAAATACCAGTGGAGCCTATTTTGTTGGTGATATTACCGGAACATCGTACTATCCTGTTACTGCAAAAAATTCTACAGAAGTTTTTACCGACAGCAACTACGATAAGATTTTCCAAACCGGAGGATTCGACCAACACAATGTTTCCGTGAGCGGTGGAGGAAAAACTACTTCGTATTACTTTGGTTTCGAAAGGCTTGATCAGGAAGGTATTATTAGAAACTATACATTGGAACGTAACAACGCCCGAATTAATACACAAACCAAAATCTATGATTGGTTAAAGTTCAGTAACAAATTCAGTTACACCTCTGTTAAATCGAACAGGATTCAGCAGGCCGGTGATAATACAAACGGTGCTGTTTTGGGATTGTATCGTAACGCTCCCGACTTTGATATTACCGATTACAAAGGTCAATATGTTGATGCAAGTGGCGAGGTATTCGAACGTCAGCGTTCATACAGAAGACACTTGGGAGAAAATATTAACCCAACCTACAATAACCCGTTATGGGCGATTAATGAACAAAAGATGCCAAATAAAGTTGAGCACTTTGTAGTTTCTCCCGAATTGGAGATAAATCCGACAGAATGGATTAAGTTTATTCTGCGTGGAGGACTTGATTTCTATAACGACAACAGGACCGAATTTTTCCCTGTAGGTTCTGCCGGAGGTAGCAGAGCTGTTGGGCGTATGGAACAACAGGATATTACCAGCAAAGAAATAAATGCTGATGCAATTGCCATAATCGACCGCGATTTAACCGAAGATATCAGCTTAACAGCAACTCTTGGTGTAAACTACAACGACAGGTATCGTACCATCGATGTAACTGCAGTTTCTCCATTTGCAGTTACCTCCAGTCTTCAGTCAACAGCACTGTCTGGTGGCGCTCCTGAAGCAACTTCATGGGATAAAACGATCAGCCACATTCGCTCTAACAGAGGATATGGCGTTCTTGCATTTAGTTTGTTCGACCAACTGTTTATAACAACTTCGGGTACTGTAGAGGCTGCCTCAACTATTAAAGGAAATTTCTTCTATCCTTCTGCAGATGTGGCCTGGCAGTTTACCGATTTGATTGAATCGGAGTTATTGAGCTTTGGTAAAATCAGGGCTTCGTGGGGTAAAGTGGGTATTCAGCCTGCTCCTTATAAATTCCAAACCCTGGCAACAGCAGGATTATCCAGTTTTGGAGGTGCTTATGCATTCGATAGCGAAAAGGGCAGCGAAGATCTTGCTCCTGAAATTAAAAAGGAATGGGAAGTCGGTACCAACCTGCGTTTCTTGCAAGACCGAATTTCGTTGGATTTTACTTACTATCAGAACGAGACTTCCGGAATTCTTTTTGCCGTAAAAACTAACCCAAGTTCAGGTTATACCTATAATTATAAGAATGCTGCAACAATGTCGAACAAAGGTATTGAGATTGATTTGGGCGGCAGAATTATCGACAAAAAAGATTTACAGGTTACGTTAAATACCAATTTCAATCGAAACCGCAACAATGTTGATGATATAGCCGGTGCCGAAACTGTGGATACCGGAGGTACTTCAAAAATTGTAAAAGGATATCCGGTAAGCTCATTTTACCTGCCTGGAACGCTTCGCGATGAAAATGACGAAATGATTCTGGATGCCAACGGATTTCCGCAATTAGATTCCGACAACCGGGTATTGGGCGATCCTAATCCTGACTGGAGAGGTGGATTAGGTTTTGATGTGAATTATAAAAATTTCGATTTAAGTGTATTGTTTGAGCATTCACATGGTGGCGATTACATCAACAGAACCAACATTGTATTGTACGGTTTCGGAAAACACGAAGATGTGTCCCAAGAGGTTACTTTAACTGAAGATCTTGTAAACCACAGCGGAGAGGTTATTCCGGCCGGATCAACAGTACGTGGTAATATTGAAGACTTTGGAGTCGGAAATGTATTACTCGACGAAACCTGGTATCGCCAATCAATTGGTGGTGGTTTAGGTTTTAGCAAAGCAAACGACTTATTCCTCGACGATGCAAGCTGGACAAAACTTCGTAATGTTACTTTAGGATATACCTTTAATAAGGTAAACATTACTCAGAAATTTGCAATTAAGTCGTTAAGAGTTTCAGTAACAGGTAGAGATTTATTCTTGTGGTCAAAAGTTAGAGACGTTGATCCTGAGACGAATAACTATGGTGTGAGTATCGTGTCGGGAATGAACTACTTTAACAACCCGGGTACCCGTTCAGTATTGTTTAACCTGCAATTGAATTTATAGAATAGTAAAAATTGACATGATGAGTTCCTGTCCGTCGGTTGGTGGATACAGAACCTTCAGAAATCAAAAAATTTAATACAGATGAAAAGAATACATATAAAATACATATTTGCGTTAGCAATTCTTACTTCATTTTTTGGGTGTCAGGATCTGGTAGATGATATAAATGACAATCCAAATCAGTTAACTGTTGATGCGGTGGATGCCGGTCTTTTCTTAAAGGGAGCGGAAATTCAAAACATGATGATTCAATTGGGGACATTCGACCGTGTTGCTAGTTATTATTCTGGTCAACTTATTGGTTACGAGCAGATTGAACAAGAGTTTTATAGCTATATTTTTACCGATCGTTCATTTGATTGGGATGGTTACCAAAGCGTACTTACACCTCTTCGTGATATTCGCGAGAGAAAAGAAGGAAACTACCTTTATATGGGAGTTACCAAAGTTATTGAAGCTCATCTTATCGGAACTTACGCTTCTTTATTTGGCGATATTCCATATTCTGAAGCACTAAACGGTATCGACAATCCTGTATTCGATAACCAAAAGGCAGTGTTTAGCTCGCTGCAATCTTTGTTATCTGAAGCAATCAGCGATTTGGAGAATGTTACTGCAGGCGATGTTGTTACCGGTGATTATATTTTTAACGGCGACAAAGATAAATGGATCGAATCGGCCTATACATTAAAAGCCCGCTATTATATGATTACTAAAGAATATAGCGAAGCCTATAGCGCTGCGACGAATGGAATTTCTTCTGTTGCCAATAGCATGATGTTTATTCCCTATGATGGAGTTGTAGATCCGGGATCAAAAAATACGCTCTACGCACGTTTGTCAACAGGAGGTTACCGTGTAGGAGTAGTTCCTGATGATACGCATCCGAGTTATTTGCTCGAACTTCTTGGTTTGCGTGCAAACTCAAAAACCAATGAAGAAGCAAGAACACAGTATTATACTATCGATCATGACAATGCCGATGGAAATACAGGTATTGCGGCACAATTCGAACCTCAGCCACTTGTTTCGTACCAGGAGAATTTATTAATTCTTGCTGAAGCAGGAGCAAGGTCTCAGAGTCTTGCCACTGGTTTGGGGCATTTAAATACTTTAAGAAGCGTGTTAAGCACCGGAGCTTTATTTAACGAAAGTGTTGAGTCGATGGAAATGGTTTATGATCCTTATGTGGCAGACGATTTTGAAGCTGGTGGAATCGAAAATGAAGACGGAAGTTTATCGGCTGACAGAGCGTTATTGAGGGAAATTGTGGAAGAAAGATACCTGACCGGATTTATGACTTTTATGCCATACGACGATACCCGACGTTTACAAAAAGACGACTCGGATATTGCTGTTCCTTTTGGTTTGAATACGCCTACACAAACAGCTAATGTTGAGCGCCTGATCTATCCAAGTGACGAATTAGAATCAAATACCTCTTCACCGGCTGAGCCGGGAGCCTATGCTCCAACAGAGGTAAATAGATAGCAATTTTAGATTAAAAAGTTTTGGGAGGATAAGCAATTATCCTCCCGATTCCTTAATGTAAATTAAATAGATTTACTGGTGTATTATAAAAATCTTTTAATCTGTATGTTTAATAAGAACTGGCAAAAACTGATTATTGGCATTGCCTTCGCAATTTTGCTTGCGGCCTGCAACTCTGAATCAGGATCTAAAGCGATGCTTATCTCCGGAAGGGGAATTGTTGCCGAAAATGGTATGGTAACTTCGGCTCATCCTTTAGCCTCTGAAGTTGGGGCGCAAATTCTGGCAGAGGGTGGAAATGCCTACGATGCAGCTATAGCGGTGCATTTTGCACTGGCAGTAGTTTATCCGGGTGCCGGGAATATCGGCGGCGGTGGTTTTGCGGTTTATCGAAAAGCAGATGGAGAATACGGCAGTCTCGATTTTCGGGAAAAAGCACCAAAGTCGGCAACCGAAACGATGTACCAGGATGACAAGGGTGATGTAATTCCACGGCTCTCCTCATTTGGCTCATTAGCAGTTGGAGTACCGGGATCGGTTGACGGGATGATGCAGCTGTACGAAAAATTGGGTTCCCTGCCTTTCAAAAAGCTGGTTCAGCCGGCTATCGATCTGGCAGAAAATGGTTTCCCTTTAACAGAAAAAGAGGCTCGAAAATATAACCGTAGTCAGGAATCTATTTTGCTGGCCAACGACAGTACAACATATTATTACAACGGTGGAAAATGGAAAACCGGTGATATGGTTGTTCTTCCGGAGTTGGCTGAAGCATTAAAATTAATTCGTGATAACGGTCGAGATGGATTTTACACCGGAGAAACTGCAAAGAATTTAGTTGAGGAAATGGCCAAAACGGGCGGAATTATTTCGCAGGAAGACCTGGACGATTATCATTCGGTTTGGAGAACGCCTGTGGAAGGAACATTCCGTGATTATAAAGTAATCTCAATGCCGCCACCATCAAGCGGAGGAGTGGCTTTGCTTCAGTTGTTAAAAGGAAGTGAGGCGTATAATTTCGGAGAATTCGGACACAATTCTGCAAAAAGCATTCATCTAATGACCGAACTGGAAAGGCGGGTTTATGCCGACAGAGCAACGTACCTTGGCGATCCGGATTTTTATGATGTTCCGGTTAAAATGTCGCTAGATAGAAATTATTTGAAAGGCCGGTTTGCAGATATTCGTATGGACGCCAAAACAGATTCTCATGATATTAAGGAAGGTGAGGTTGAAGTGATCGAAAGCACCGAGACAACACATTTTTCAATCGTCGACAAAGATCATAATGCCATTGCTATAACAACTACGCTGAACGGAATTTTTGGTTCGAAGGTGTACGTTGAAAAATCGGGATTCTTTTTAAACAACGAAATGGACGATTTTAGCGCAAAAACCGGTGTCCCCAATCAGTTCGGACTGGTAGGCGGCGAGGCAAATGCAATTGCTCCCGAAAAAAGAATGCTCAGTTCAATGACTCCTACTATTTTGGAAAAAGACGGAGAACTGTTTATGGTTGTTGGAACTCCGGGAGGATCTACGATCATAACTTCTGTGTATCAAGCCGTAATGAATGTAACCGAATTTGGGATGGATATTCAGGAGGCTATAAATGCGAAAAAAACACACCATCAGTGGTTGCCCGACTTGATTTTATATGAAAACAAGGGGCTTGATTCAACAGTGATACAGCAGTTGGAGCAACTTGGGCACACCATGCAGGAACGGGGCACACTTGGGCAATTGAATGCCGTAACTGTACTTTCCGATGGTAGTTTGCAGGGAGGATCTGATCCTCGCGCCGATAATACTGCTGTTGGCGTAAATTAGAACGGAATTAATTACAATAAAATGAAGATGTTACTCTTCGATAAAATATTAAATCGCATGAAAAAACTAATACTATTTACAATTTTAGGCTTGTCCCTTCTTTTTGGAGGTAGCGCAATTGCCTGTACTTCATTTATTATTTCCGGTAAATATACCGTTGATGGTAAACCGATATTGTTTAAAAACCGCGACACCGGAACAATGGACAACGCACTACATCTTTTCACTGATGGGAAATACAAATACATGGGTCTTGTTGATGCCGTTGAAAAACGATGGAATAAATCTGTTTGGGGCGGATACAACGAAAAAGGCTTTGCTATCATTAACACTGCTGCATATACCAACAATGTTGGCGACACTACAAAGTTAAAAGGTCAGGATGGTGTGGTAATGAAAAAGGCGCTGATGGTTTGTGCATCTGTTGAAGACTTTCAGCATTTTCTCGACACCTTGTCTTGCCCAATGGGTGTGAATTCAAATTATGGTGTTATCGATGCTTACGGTGGTGCCGCATATTTCGAGACTGGAAATTACAAATACATAAAAGTTGATGTTAACGATCCGGTAGTAGCACCGCGCGGAATTGTGGTTCGTACCAACCATTCGATGAGCGGAGATTTGAGTGTTGGTTTTGGATATAACCGGTACGATAATGCCATTCGGATACTGAATAACGCCTGGGTTGAAAATAAACTTAGCGCCGAATATTTGTTACAGGCTATTCCTCGTAGTTTATATCACCCACGTACAAAAACCGATTTAACTGTTAATATTCCTGCGAAAAAAGATGTGGCTGATTTTCGTTTTTTCATCGATTATATTCCTCGTGTTTCTACAGCTTCGTCGTTTATGTTTGTTGGAGCAAAGGATGAGGAGCATGTTGACAATATGATGATGTGGACCATTCTTGGATTCCCGTTAACTTCAGTTGCAATTCCGGCGTGGTTATCGTCTGACGAATTACCAAAAGCAGCAGAACTGAACATGGACGATTACAGAGCGCCGGTTTGTAACGCAGCCCTGGATTTTAAAGCCGAATGTTTCCCGATTACCATTGATAAAGGAACAAACTACATTAATCTTTCTGCAGTTTTAAATAAAGAAGGAACAGGTTATTGGCAGCTGCTTAAACCAATTGAAAATGAAATCTTTGATAAAACGGAGGAATTGATATCGAAACTGGATGAGAAATACTCTAAAAAGGAAATTATCGAATTCAATGCATGGGTCGACAGTTATCTGGATGCTTCGTACAAAGCACAATTTAACGTTGATTTGCTGAGCGAATAATGTAACCGATCTTAATTGTTAACCCCACATTTTTTAAAGTTTTTTTACAAGCTGATATAAAGTTATTTCTCTTATGAAGAAGGAAGAGACAGAAGTTATTCTTCAGCTCATGAAGCGGGAAGTGGTACCGGCTATTGGATGTACTGAACCCGTTGCTGTAGCATTGGCGGTATCAAAGGCGCGGGAAGTTTTGGGCGAAAAAGTTGTTCGAACCGAGTTGTATTTGAGCAGTAACATTCTCAAAAATTCAATGGGAGTTGGGATTCCCGGTACAGGAATGATCGGGCTTCCCATTGCTATTGCTTTAGGCATCGTGATTGGCCGATCGGAATACGGACTGGAGGTGTTGAAGGATCTTGACGACGATAAACTGGAAGAAGCCAAACAAGTAGTTGAAGAGAAGCAAATAGTTGTGCACCTGAAGGAAAATGCACCTGATAAACTGTATATCGAAGCCTGTTGTTTTGGCAACAAAGCGCATTCAAAAGCAATAATCTGTGGAACGCACACAAATATTGCTTATGTGGAGTCGAACGATGTAGTGATACTTGATAAACTATCGGGCAATAAAATAACAAAAGAGGATACCGATCAGGTGGATCTCAATTTTAATAAAATTTACGAATTTGCTACAGAAACACCGCTGGAAGAGTTGGAGTTTTTGCAGCAGGCTGCCGTTCTGAATAAATTGGCAGCTGATGAATCTGCTAACGGAACATTTGGTCACTCTGTGGCTCGCGTAATTCAGAGTAGTTCGTATCAGAATATTATGGGCGACAGTGTTTATAATAAGCTTGTTGCAGTTACTGCTGCCGCTTGCGATGTTCGGATGGCCGGGGCAATGATTCCGGTGATGAGCAATTCCGGAAGTGGAAACCAGGGAATTACGGCAACCTTGCCCGTGGTTGTTTTTGCCGAAGAAATGAAAAAAACAAAAGAACAGATGATTCGTGCACTGGCGTTGAGTCACCTGATGGTAATATACATCAAGCGTGGATTGGGTCGCCTGTCAGGATTGTGTGGCGTAACAGTTGCCGGAATTGGGGCATCGTGTGGAATTACCTACTTAATGGGAGGCAATCGCGATCAGGTAGCTTACTCGGTAAAAAATATGATCGGAAATATTGCCGGGGTAATTTGCGACGGAGCAAAACCAAGTTGTGCGCTTAAAGTTTCGAATGCTGCATCGTCAGCCACCTTTTCGGCAATGATGGCTATGGACAATAAAGTGGTTTCGTCGCTGGAAGGAATTGCCGACAACGATGTGGACAAAACCATTCGGAACCTTACAGATATTGGATCGGAAGGAATGAGCCAAACCGATAAGATGGTACTTGATATTATGACTAAGAAATAAAACAGGATATTTCATTATGGCAAAACAAGGAGATTCTACAAAACAGTTAAAAAAGACATTGGGTTTTTGGGATTTGATGAGTACAGCAATTGGTCAGATTATTGGTGCAGGTATAATGACCTTGTTAGGAGCGGCAATTGCATTAACCGGTCGTTCGGTTCCAATTGCATTTATCATTTCGGCAGTTTTGGTTGTAGGATTCTCTATTCCCAAAATTTTAATTTGCGGGGCAGTATGCGTACGCGGTGGCGAATATACCATGATTGCCATGTTAGCCGGCAAGCGTATGGCTGGCATTTATACAGTTGTTAATGCACTAAGCAACCTGTCTCTGGCCATGTTTTCGCTTTCGTTTGCCAGTTACTTTATTTCATTATTTCATTTTGGTGACGAGAAAATAATAGCGTTAATTCTAAATACTGTGTTTTTTATTGTCAACATTATTGGTGTGGATGTAATGGCAAAATTCCAAAATATTATCGTAATTCTTTTATGTGTAGCACTAGGTGTATTTGCTGCTTTTGGTGTTAGTCATATCCAACCCGACTATCTTACATCGGGATTCATGACTAATGGTATTGGTGGATTATTTCAGGCAGGTGGGTTACTTACATTTGCCGTTGGTGGTGGTACTGTTATTGCGAACCTATCAGCCGAAGCAAAAAATCCAATCCGGGATATTCCTCTTGTAATGATTGTCTCAACACTTGCAGTAGCCTTGGTATATGGTGCAATTGGTGTCGTAGCTGCCGGTGTTCTTCCTGTTGAACAGGTTGCCGGAATAAATCTGGCTACAGTAGCAGAGAATATTTTGTCTCGTCCATTGTATGTATTCTTTATAGTTTGTGGTGCAATGTTTGCGCTAATTTCTACCTTAAATGCACAGTTTGCATGGGCAACAAAACCAATTTTACAAGGTTGCGACGATGGATGGTTACCACAAAAACTTGCTTATTTACATCCAAAATATAAAACTCCGGTTGTTTTACTGGCCATTTTATACGTACTGGCAGTTGTTTGTATTATTTCAGGTTTATCAATAAGTATATTGGGTAACCTTTGTTTAATTCTGACAACTTTCGCAGTAGCAATTATTTGTGCTTTTATCTGGAAATTACCACAGATTAGCCCGGCCGGATGGGAAAAATCAAAATTTAAAAGCAGTAAACCGATGTTGACATTTATTCTGATTTTTTCTACAGCTTGTGCTGTATTTAATATTTGGTTAAATGTGATGCAGCTTTCTACGACATTAATTATTGGAAATGTTGTATTGCTGATAATCGCTGTAATTTTCGCAGAAATGCGTTTGAAGCATGTTGATCTTAGCCCAAGCTACGAAGAGATTGTAGATTAATTCAATATAAATAAGAGATAAAAATGAAATATGATTTTGAGACCCTGATATCAAGAAAAAATACGGGTTCAGGTAAGTGGGACGGAATGTATAAGGAAAATCCTGATGTTCCGGATGGAGTTGTTCCGTTTTCGGTAGCAGATATGGAATTTAAAAATCCGCCACAGGTGGCCGAGGGAATTTCAGAACATTTAAAGAACTCAATTTTAGGTTACACATTCGCAACAGATGCCTATTATAACGCGGTAATCGGATGGATGAAACGTCGTCATCAATGGGATATTAAAAAGGATTGGATTGTTGAGTACCCCGGCGTTGTTCCCGCATTATTTCACCTGGTAAAATTATTTACAGAACCGGATGAAGGTGTTATTTTATTCACTCCGGTTTATTATCCCTTCTATAATGCTGTTCGAAATGGTGGAAGAACGCTGGTTGAAACACAGCTAAAATTAACCGAAGATCGTTATGAAATCGATTTTGAGGATTTTGAAGAAAAAGCAAAGAATTCAAAGAACACTCTTTGTATACTAAGCAATCCCCATAATCCGGTAGGTCGTGTATGGACAGAAGACGAACTGGCTCGTATCGGTAAAATTTGTCTCGACAATAATGTGTTGGTAATTTCTGATGAGATTCATCAGGATTTGATAATGCCCGGATATAAACACAAGGTTTATGCAACAATATCAGAGGAAATGGCACAAAATTGTGTTGTTTGTACTGCACCAAGTAAAACATTCAATCTGGCAGGATTAATGACTTCGAACTTAATTATACCTAATCCTGAACTAAAAGAGAAGGTATATGAATATCGCGAAAGTCAGGCCGTTTATTTCTGCAATATAGCCGGTTACAAAGGTTGCGAAATTGCCTACAATGATTGTGAGGACTGGCTGGAAGAACTTTTAACGGTATTGGAAGATAACCGTAAACTATTGGAGACTTTTATAACTGAAAAGTTTCCACAAATAAAAGTTATTCCATTGGAAGGCACTTATCTTCAATGGTTGGATTGCCGTGGTTTAGGACTTCATTATAAAGAGTTAAATAAATTCATGACAGAGGAAGCTTTTCTGTTTACTGATGAAGGATATATTTTCGGAGAGCCGGGAGAAGGTTTTGAACGTATCAATCTGGCTTGTCCAACCTGGGTTCTTCAGGAGGCACTTGACCGTATGGAGAAAGCGTGGAAAAAAAGAGTGGAAGTGCTGCAGTTGACCTGACAGTAAGTTAAACTATACAAACATTAACTAGCTGGTGTTTTCGACAGTTTTGCTCGATATTATGGCCAGAAAATTGCAGAGTGTTACTAAAAAAATGGTGAGAATAAATAAAAACTGCCTCCTGCCGCGGGCAGTTTTTTGATGAGTAAGATGTTTTAGACATGTGGAATTCTATGGTATACTCTGGCTCATTTTTTTTCAAGCAGTTTTTAGTGAATAGAATGGATGAAAAGAAGAGAAAAAATCTGTTCAGATTTCCAGATTTGTAATTTCTTCAGATACCTGGTAGTTGTATTCCGGATATTCATACATCGCCATTCGCGGCTCGGTATGACCAATGGTATAACCATAAACCCCGGCGTAATCTTCCGGATTTTCGCCCATTTCTTCCAATTGCTCCAGGTATTCGTCGAGCGATTTTGATTCAATCACGATAACCTTTCCCATTTTGTGAATAATTGGACTGTGGGCGCGAGTAGGATCGTGGTCGAATTCCAGAATTCGCCGGCCATAGCGTGTAATGCCAATTGTTCTGAATGTCATACTTTTTCCCACTCCCGGAAGATTCAGAATACTACGATCGGTAGATAAAAACGGCAATTCAGTATCCTTATGAAGCGATTTAATATTCTCCACAATCTTAACCGGATGCAGTAAAAGATGCTGGGCAAAATCCATGTCTTTCTTCGGTATGGTCCCAAATATCTTTTCTTCCATTCGTTCCTGCATTAGGCGTGAGTTCGGGGTAAAACTGTTTTTGTTTTCTTTAAATCCTTTTACTGTAAACGTATAATAAGAAAGCACGCCGATTTCATCCAGAATATTACGAAGTTTTGCACTGTGTCCGCGCCTGGAAGCTGCCGTAGTAAAAACTTCCTGATTGGTAACTGCCCAACCCGATTCAAGCAATAAATGAACAGCTCTTTTTGATGCAGAAGTTATTTCCATAGGCGACTGAAAGTGTGTTTGAATAACAAACTGTTTAATGCCTGCCTTTTGGGCTTTCTTTTTAAATGCTGAAAGAACTTTGCACAGATCGGGAGTTATTCGTTGTGGCAAATAGGCCGGTAAACGAGTTCCGATTCTTATTCGCACAATCTCGGCATACTTTTCTGCTTCAGCACGCGATTTGTTATCTTCTATTTTTTCCAATGCCATGTTGTAAACAGCGTCAAGAATTTGTTTTAGGCTTTTATTGCTGCTCATTAAAGCATCGCCACCGGTTATCAGAATATCACGAAGCTGGGCATCGTTTCTGAAATAATCGAGTAAGTCGGGGAGGCGTTCTTTCCAGGTCTTTTGTGGTTTTAACTTATCGAGATCAAAATTGTAACGCCCACTCTGAAAATCATACATCCGTTGGCAACTGGCACATAAACCACCACAGGCACGGCCAACCGTATCAGGAATAAAAATGGCCACTTCGGGGTAGCGCCGGTGAATATTGTGCGACGGTACAATCCAGCCCGCAGCATTTGGCTCGCCGGGTTTTACCTTGTCTTCCTTTTCCCAGGCAACAATTTTCCCGAACTCTTCAACCAGTTGTTTGCTGTAAATTACGTACGAACGAATGGCCATGTCGGCACCCACAACATAATCGGGGATGTACGAATTTAACAACGACAGGTAATAAGGATTTACAAAAAACGGAATGCCTTTTCTTCTTGCCTTTTTTAGTACTTTCATCGTCTCCTCAGTAAGTGTATAGTCGAGCATTTCGTTCAGCAACTCTGGTGAACGGATGGCAAACCTTAAATGGAAATTGCTATCCTTCCACCACTCGTTCATCAGCTTTTCTTTTTCGGCAAAACTTAACCCCGAATCGAAGGAGTATTTTTGGCTGGAAATATCTCCACTATCGATTTTTTCGATCAAAATTCGGATAATCCTCTTTTTATTTGCTCGTCTTAGCTCTGCTACTAACGGATCAAGTCCCGAAGGATATCTTTTCATCCATTTTTCTACCTGACTTTTTGTTGGATGTGTTCTTGCTTGTGTATCATTTAGCTGTCGAAACAATTGAAGCATGTCTTCAAAAAAAGCTGCTTCTGCACCGCTGGTTCCTTTATGCGTTGCCAGCCAAAGCATTTTAAACGGGTTTGTTTGTGCCAACTGGCCGCCAATATTTTGGTCGGGAAATTCCTTGCCGGCATTGTCGATATAATCCAGAATACGAATAGCTGCCAAATCCTGCCAACTAAGTTTTTCGGCCAGTTCTTCATCTTTCGATGTCCCTAAATAATAACTCTCGGCAGCCGGATTTCGTTTTAAAATAGGCAAAACCCAATTGCGCAGCGCGTCATGAATTTCAACTACGTTGTTGGCATTTCGGATAATCTTTTCAAGAACCGGATTTTCGGTCAATAATTTCTGAAGAATTTTGCGTGCGCGTACGGAGATTCCAACCTTGTCCCAAAAAGCAATTGAATCCATGGCGTAAATTTTTTTAGTAAAGCTGTCGGATCATTTAAGGTACGAAAAATTGGATTGAAATCAAAGAGAAGACGATTGTGGATACGAGTGCCCATGTGAAACTTTTACATTGAAAATCAAAATATTATACCGTTGTGAATGCAATTTGTCGAATTCGATTATCTTTGTGCCGATTTTTTAAAAAATAACAGAGAATTCCCACCAGGGAAGGAACACCTAATAGCTTGAAATAATGGCACATAAAGCAGGATTTGTGAACATTGTTGGCAACCCGAATGTGGGTAAATCAACAATTATGAATGCACTGGTAGGCGAAAAATTGTCTATCATCACCCAAAAGATGCAAACAACGCGCCACCGCATTAAAGGTATTGTAAGTGGCGACGATTTCCAGATTGTTTATTCCGATACTCCCGGAATTCTGAAGCCCAGTTATAAGCTTCAGGAATCGATGATGAAGTTTGTTGATACAGCTTTGATAGATGCCGACGTGATTCTTTTTGTTACCGATGTAAAAGAAAAGATCGATAAAAATCCGGAGTACATCGAAAAAGTACGCAAGTCGAACATGCCGGTTATCGTGTTGCTGAACAAGATCGATCTGTCGAACCAGGAAGAGGTTTTGAAATTGTACGATCATTGGTCGAACACTTTCCCGGGAGCGGATGTTTTTCCGATTTCGGCATTAGAGAAATTTAATATCGAGCCTATTTTCGATCGTATTCTCGACCATCTTCCGGAAGGCCCGGCTTTCTTCTCGAAAGAACAATTGACCGACCGGAACGAGCGCTTTTTTATGCAGGAAATTATTCGCGAGAAAATTCTTCTGCACTATCAAAAAGAAATTCCGTATTCGGTTGAAGTTGAAGTTGAGGAGTTTAAAGAAGAAGAAAGAATTATCAATATCCGCACGGTAATTTATGTTTCGCGAGAGAGCCAGAAAGGAATTATTATTGGTCATCAGGGCAAAATGATTAAACGCATTGGAACTGAAGCCCGAGCTGATGCTGAAGAGTTTTTTGATAAGAAAATTTTTCTGGAGTTGTATGTAAAAGTAGCGAAAGACTGGCGCGAGAAAGATGGTCAGTTAAAGAAATTTGGTTACGATAAATTTTAAGCCTGAAGACAGAAGTTGGAAGAAAGGATTCTTTCTTCATTAAAGATTAGAAAAAATGAGCAGCAGAATAGTAGCTATAGTAGGACGCCCGAATGTTGGAAAATCAACCCTGTTTAATCGTTTGATTGAGCAGCGAAAAGCCATTGTAGATGAAACAGCAGGGGTTACCCGCGACCGTAACTACGGAAAAGGTGAGTGGATTGGCGTTGAATATTCGGTGATTGACACAGGTGGTTATGTAGTTAACTCGGAAGATGTTTTTGAAGCAGAGATCAACAAACAAGTGCACCTGGCCATTGATGAGGCCGATGTAATTATGTTTGTGGTGGATGTGGAAGCCGGTATTACTGACCTGGATGACGCCATCGCCAATATTTTACGTCGTAGCAAAAAGGAGATCATCCTGGTAGTAAACAAGGTAGACAATAACAACCGTATTTTAGATGCACAGGAATTTTATGGTTTGGGATTGGGCGATATTCATTGTATTTCATCGATGACTGGAAGCGGAACCGGCGATATGTTGGATGCCCTGGTTGCCAAGTTTCCAAATAGAGAATCGTTGGAAGAAGAAAACGAATTACCTCACTTGTCGGTTGTTGGCCGCCCGAATGTTGGTAAATCGTCGTTTATTAATGCTCTGATTGGCGAAGACCGCAACATTGTAACCGACGTTGCCGGAACAACACGCGATTCTATTCATACCCGATACAATAAGTTTGGTCACGATTTTATGATCGTTGATACTGCCGGACTGCGCAAAAAAGGAAAAGTAAGTGAAGATCTGGAGTTTTATTCAGTTTTACGCTCGGTGCGTACCATTGAAAATTCAGATGTTTGTTTGTTGCTGATTGATGCAACCCGCGGAGTTGAAGCGCAGGACATGAACATTTTAAACCTGATTTTGAAAAACAAAAAGGGAGTGGTTATTTTGGTGAACAAGTGGGATTTAGTTGATAAAGACACCATGACCACCAAAAAAATGACGGAGGAAATTCATAATCGCCTGGCTCCGTTTACCGATGTGCCGATCATCTTTATTTCGGCATTAACAAAACAACGCGTACACAAAGCGCTGGAGGTTGCCATGCAGGTTCACGAAAACCGTAAGCAGCGTATTAAAACATCGGAGCTGAACGAAATTCTGTTGGAAGCCATCGAAAATTACGGGCCTCCATCGGTAAAAGGTAAATACATAAAAATTAAATATTGTACGCAGTTGCCATCACCAACACCGGCCTTTGCATTATTTGCCAACTTGCCGCAATACATTAAAGAACCGTATAAAAGGTATATCGAAAACCAGTTGCGCGATAACTTCAATTTTACTGGTGTGCCTATCCAAATTTACTTCAGGCAGAAGTAGAGGGAGCCTGGAGCCGGAAGGGCAAAGTTTGAAAATTCCATCTGTAGTTTTTGCAGGTGGAATTTTTTTTGTTTTGAATTGAAATAATTTTTCAGTTTTATTGAAAAAAACAGCTTGTGATTAACACCAAATTATTTATTAAATTGGCTAAAATTCTTTGGGGCACTTAGCTGTAAATTATAGCATGCCCAAAGCATAAATTAAAAAGTATGGCTCGTTTTTTAAAAGATCGCTCAAAAGCGAAAGGAATGGTTCCCGGTTCTTTAGTACTCATTGGTCGGCAAAAAATGGTTAACCCGGTCATTCAATTAATACGTTTTAATAAAGACGAATTGTATGAGGAAACATCAGAATCATTTTTGGAGGTAAAAGAAAAATGCCTCTCTGGTCATGTAAACTGGATCAATATTTACGGATTACACGATCTGGAAATGATTAAACAACTGGGGGAAGAATATAAGTTGCCGTCTCTTTTGCTTGAGGATATTCTAAATACCGACCAGTCGCCCAAGTACGAGAATGGTGATACTTACGATGCTTTTATTATGAAAATTCTTCATCAAGAAGAAGGTTCAACGAGGATTCATGCCGAGCAAATTACACTTGTTCTCGGCGAGAATTATGTGTTAACGCTACAGGAAAGAAAAGGAGATGTTTTTGATGTGGTGCGTGAGCGTATTCGGAAATGTAAAGGAAGAGTTCGGTCGAGTGGAAATGACTATCTGGCCTACGCATTAATGGATGCTCTAGTTGATAATTATTCGATTCTGATAGAGAATATTGGTCGGCAGGTTGAAGACATGGAAGATCGGCTTTTTACAAACATGGACGCCAAAATTGTTGAAGAGATTTACAAGTTTAAGACCGAATTGAACTACATTAGAAAGGCTGTTCGCCCAATGCGCGAGTTTATTGCATCTTTGTTGCGTACTGAAGATACTTTTTTCCAGAAAAAGAATATTGCATATTTGAAAGACCTGAACGATTTAATTATTCAATGTACAGAAGCCGTTGAAATGTATAACAGCATGACTTCGGACCAGTTGAATATATATAACTCGAACATGAGCAACCGCATGAATGAGGTAATGAAGACCTTAACAATTTTTGCATCTATTTTTATTCCGCTAACTTTTATTGCAGGTATTTACGGGATGAATTTTGATTATATTCCCGAGCTGAAATTTAAGTATGGCTACCTTGTTTTTTGGGTGGTTATTTTACTGCTTGGAGGCGGATTATTGATTTATTTTAGACGAAAGAAATGGTTGTAAATACGCATAACAAATACAGAAATGCAGGAAATTGAGAATATAGAACTAAAGTATTTAAAACTTCAGGATTACCAGGAACTAAAGCAGGCAATGATTGAGGTGTATACCAGCATGCCCGATGCCTACTGGAAAGAACATCATATAAAATCGTTAATCGATCGTTTCCCCGAAGGACAGGTTGTGCTAAAAGTTAATGGGCAGATTGCCGGTTGCGCACTGGCCATTGTAGTTGATTACGATAAATTTGAGGATAATCACACCTATAAAGAAATTACCGGAAATTATACGTTTGATACGCACTCGCCCGATGGCGATATGTTGTACGGAATCGATGTTTTTATTAAACCCGAATTTCGTGGATTGCGATTGGGACGCCGGTTGTACGATTACCGAAAGGAGTTGTGCGAGCGTTTAAATCTAAAAGGAATTGCCTTTGGCGGACGTATTCCCAATTATCATATCTATCAGGATGAGCTGTCGCCAAAAGAGTACATACAAAAAGTGCGCACCAAAGAGATTCACGACCCGGTGCTGAATTTTCAAATATCGAACGATTTTCACCCGGCAAAAATTATAAAAGGTTATTTAGAAGGAGACACTGATTCGAATGAATATGCGGTGTTGCTGGAGTGGGATAACATCTACTACGAAAAGCCGCGTAAAAAACCTGAGATCACAAAAACGGTGGTGCGTTTAGGGTTGGTGCAGTGGCAAATGCGGCCATATAAAACGCTGGAAGATTTGATGTTGCAGGCGGAGTTTTTTGTTGACGCCGTTTCTGGTTACCGTTGCGATTTTGCTTTGTTCCCCGAGTTTTTTAATGCGCCCTTAATGGCCGAGAATAATCATTTAACTGAGCCCGAAGCTATTCGCGAACTGTCAAAACATACCGATGATATTACGGCAAAGTTTTCGGAACTGGCCATTAGTTACAACATTAATATTATTACAGGAAGTATGCCCGAACTGGTAAACGACACTTTATACAATGTGGGATATTTGTGTCGCCGCGATGGAAGTACCGAGCGTTACGAGAAGCTGCACGTAACACCCGATGAGGTGAAAGTTTGGGGAATGCAAGGGGGCAGCACGCTGAAAGCATTGGATACTGATTGCGGAAAGATTGGCGTGTTGATCTGTTATGATTCGGAGTTCCCGGAGTTGAGCCGTTTGCTGGCCGACGAAGGAATGGATATATTGTTTGTGCCTTTTTTAACCGACACACAAAACGGATTCTCGCGGGTAAGAAATTGCTCGCAGGCGCGTGCCATCGAAAACGAATGTTATGTGGCTATTGCCGGAAGTGTAGGCAACCTTCCTAAAGTTCATAACATGGACATTCAGTATGCACAATCAATGGTTTTTACACCTTGCGATTTTGCTTTCCCGGCAAATGGAGTAAAAGCTGAAGCAACGCCTAATACCGAAATGATACTAATTGCCGATGTAGATATAGGATTATTGCGCGAACTGAACCAATTTGGAAGCGTACGAAATTTAAGAGACAGGCGACAGGATCTGTTTAGTCTGAAAAAGAAATAAGTGGTAATGCAAAATTCAGAACACCAAAAACAGTTAATTGGCAGAAAGGATTATGCCGATTTTCCAGCTTTGGATTTAACAGGAATAAAAACAAAAATCGATACCGGTGCATATACTTCAAGTATTAATTGTCACTGGGTTAAAGAGACTGTAATAGACAGGAAAGAAGTGTTGGTTTGCAAATTTCTCGATCCGCAGCATCCAAAATATACTGGAAAAGAATACCTTTTCACCACTTACAAAAAAAAGAGTATAAAAAGCTCAAATGGAATTAGCGAAGACAGGTTTCTTATTCAAACCGAAATAAAATTATTTAATAAAGTTTATAGTATAGATTTGTCGTTAACAGACAGGAATTTAATGAAGTACGACGTGTTAATTGGAAGAAAATTTTTGAATAAAAAGTTTTTGGTTGATACTTCGGTAGCAAATTTGTCACATAAATTAAACAGAAAACAGAATTAGAATTCAATTTGAAAATTAAAAAAACACTATGAATATTGTAGTATTATCACGAAATCCAAAGTTATATTCAACCAAGAGACTGGTTCAGGCAGGAGAAGAAAGAGATCATAAAATGATGATTGTAGATCACTCCAAATGTGATTTGGTTATTGAAAAGAAAAATCCACAGATTATCTATCAAGGGAAAAAGCTTGAAGATATTGATGCCGTAATTCCTAGAATTGGAGCATCGATAACCTTTTACGGAACTGCAGTTGTCCGTCAATTCGAGATGATGAAGGTGTTTACCGCCATCGAGTCAATTGCCCTCGGGCGTTCGCGCGATAAACTACGCAGTTTACAAATTCTTTCCCGGGCAGGATTAGGATTGCCCAAAACGGTTTTTACCAATTACAGCAAAAATACCGATCACATTATCGATAGTATCGGAGGAGCTCCAATGGTCATTAAACTTTTAGAAGGCACACAAGGGATTGGCGTTGTTTTGGCCGAGAATAAGAATGCCGCTTCGTCGGTAATTGAAGCATTTCATGGATTAAAAGCCCGTGTAATTGCTCAGGAATTTATTGAGGAAGCCAAAGGTGCCGATATCAGAGCCTTTGTTGTTGATGGCGTGGTTGTAGGAGCCATGCGTAGAAGCGGTAAACCAGGCGATTTCAGGTCGAACCTACACCGTGGAGGAACTGCAGAAGTTATTGAATTGAGCGATGAAGAAGAAAATGCAGCATTAAAAGCAGCCAGGGTAATGGGGCTTGGTGTTGCAGGAGTAGATATGTTGCAATCGAAAAACGGGCCGCTAATTATGGAGGTAAACTCGTCGCCTGGTTTAGAAGGCATTGAAAGCGCTACAGGTATTGACATTGCCAAAAGCATAATTCGTTATGTTGAACGAAATGTTTAATCATAGCGCAAAGGGTAATGAATAAACTGGGCTAAATAAGCATTTATGAAAATTCTGAACCGAGAAATAATGCCGGGTGAATCCGTGCAAATCAACCTCGATACAGTGCGACTGCACACGCGTACACGAATAAATGTGCCGGTAATTATTGAGCGTGCCAAAGAAGATGGTCCGGTCTTGCTAATCAATGCCGGTATTCATGGCGACGAAGTAAATGGTGTTGAAATTGTACGGAAGGCCATTTCGAGCAACATGTTACGCCCCGAAAAGGGGACCGTAATCTGTATTCCGGTTTTAAATGTTTTTGGTTTTTTGAACCAGACCCGTGAATTTCCCGATGGGAAAGATCTGAATCGTTATTTTCCGGGTTCGGCAAAAGGTTCATTAGCCAGCCAATTTGCCTACACTTTTATGCAGGAAATTGTCCCTCATGCCAACTATTGTATCGATTTTCATACCGGTGGCTCAAACAGGTTTAATATTCCACAGATTCGTATTTCCAGAAACGATGAAACTTTGCTGCAACTTGCCAAAGCTTTTCATCCACATTTTATTGTGTATGCAAAAAACCGCGACAAGTCTTTTCGTGAATCGGCAACCGCTAAAGGTTTAAAGGTTTTGTTGTTTGAAGGCGGGAAATCACTTGATTTTAACAATGCTGTAACAGAGGCAGGACTGAATGGAATTATGCGTGTAATGGATGCCATTGGTATGCGCGACTATTCTACCAGTATAAACCAAAACAGTTTAAAAGATCCGATTTTAATCGAAGATTCGTATTGGCACAGAGCACGGCATTCAGGATTGTTTCGCTCTTTTATTAACGGCGGTGAATACATACTAAAAGGGCATACGCTGGGAAGTATCTCGGATCCCTTTGGTGAATTTGAATACCTGATAAAAGCCAAAACCAACGGGCATATTATTGGCCTGAATTACTCGCCTATCGTTACCGAAGGTGATGCTCTTTATCATATCGGGAATTGAATGTGTTTTATTAATTGTCTTAATTTTTAATCTAACTTCAAATGGAAAAGAATTCAAACTCGCGTTATCTGGTTCTTGCAGTTCGCCGTTTCTTACGCCACATTTTAAGTATTAAAGACGGCACCGATGTTCAGGCTACAATTGAAGGAATAAAACGCGACATTGGATTTCGTGGTCCTACTGCCTGGATTCTTATTTTCTCGATTTTTATTGCCAGTATCGGGTTAAATGTAAACTCTACAGCAGTAATTATCGGAGCCATGCTTATTTCGCCGTTAATGGGGCCCATTTTGGGTATTGGTTTGTCGATTGGTACCAACGATTTTGAGACCCTTTTGCGCTCGCTTAAAAACCTGGGGATTGCTGTTTCAATAGCACTAATAACCTCCACGCTTTACTTTTCAATCACACCTTTAAATATTGAGCAGTCTGAATTATTGGCTCGTACACAACCCACAATTCTCGATGTGTTGGTGGCCTTGTTTGGTGGTTTTGCAGGTATTGTAGCCGGTTCGCGAAAAGAAAAATCAAGTGTAATTCCGGGGGTAGCAATTGCCACCGCTCTGATGCCGCCACTTTGTACTGCAGGCTATGGACTTGCCACATTGAAAATGAATTATTTCTTTGGGGCATTCTATCTCTTTTTTATAAACTCGGTGTTTATTAGTCTGGCCACATTTCTGGTGGTTAAGTACCTTAAATTTCCACATGTATCGTTTTTAAATCCGGTAAAAGCAAAAAGGTATCGTATTGTTTTAGTCTTATTCCTGATAATTACGATAATTCCGAGTGGTGTAATTTTTTACCGCGTAATTCAGGAAACCCGATTCAATATTGCCTCTGAGAATTTTATCACCGAGAAATGTTACTTCGAGGGTTCAGAGTTAATTAGTAAGAAGGTTTCTTATTCCGATACATTATCGGTTATCGATTTGTATTATCTTGGTAATGATGTAAGTGAGGAGCGAAAATTGTATCTTCAGGATATGTTATCGAATTACGGTTTGGTAGGGAAAAGCCGTTTCCCAATAACCAAACAAACCATAGTCAGGGTGCATCAGGAAACCGACATGTCTGCTGATTTTGAACAAAGAATGGCTGATTTAAACAATAATTTGCGCCTGAATATTTTAGAGGATATTTATACGAAAAACGAACAAACGATACGCGATAAAGACCTGAAAATAAAATTACTCGAGGATGAGGTTATAAGGTTGGGGAAAACGGATACGATACCTTACCAACAAGTAAGCAGGGAAATTAAGTATCATTTTAACGAAGTGGACAGGTATTCGTTTGCAAAAGCAACCCAGGTAATTAACATCGGAGATACCTTGCGTATGGATACCATACCACTGTTTGCCGTAAGTTTTAACAGCCAATTGGGAGCAAATGAAAAAGAAGACCTGAAAACAAGAATATCAGATTGGCTGCAAATAAGGTTAAATACAAAGGGAATTAGGGTGATTGAATATTAGTAACTACCACGCTGAAGTATTAGGTTTTATGGGCATAAAGCTACTGGTGAGTTATCTAAGGGTAAATGAAAATTTGAAAAGTGTAAACTATGGAAATTAATTTTTTGTATTGGGGCATTGTTCTTGGGATTGTAATTATATCCTACTTCCTTTCTTTTATCGCCCGGCGAATTTTGGCCCGTATTATCAGAAGGAAATCGGAAAACCTGAAAGAGGATCCTACCAAATTCGTCTTTCTGAAAAACAGTGTATCGTTTATAATTTTTACAGTCGCACTAATCATTATTTTTCTGATTACTCCGGCACTTAACGACATTGGAAAAGGCTTGTTTGCAGGTGCCGGAATTCTGGCGGCAACAATTGGTTTTGCTTCGCAAAAAGCTTTTTCAAATATTCTGAGCGGTATTTTTATTCTCATCTTTAAACCATTCAGTGTACAGGATACCATCGAAATAAAATCAGACAGTTTGAAGGGGGTTGTGGAAGAAATAACCCTGAGGCATACTGTAATTCGTGATTACGAAAACCGGCGAATCGTAATTCCAAACAGCCTCATTAGTGAAACAACATTGCTTAATAGCTCAATGACGGATGTGAAGATTAAAAAGCATGTTGATTTTGGTATCAGTTATGATTCTAATATTGATCTGGCTAAAAAAATCATTGAAGAAGAAATTTTAAAACATCCGAACTATATCGATAACCGAACTGACGAAGAGAAAAGCGAGGGAATGCCACTTGTTGTTATGCGGCTGGTGTCGTTGGGTGATTTCTCTGTTAATATCAGGGCTTATGTATGGACTAATTCAAACGACGAAGCTTTTGTATTACAATGTGATGTTTTAGAAAGTGTTAAAAAAAGATTCGATAAAGAAGGCGTTGAAATTCCATTTCCTTATCGAACCCTGGTATTTAAAAATAAACCCGATAAGATTGATTAGCGGAGTTATTCAATAGTTACAGTATTGTCGTAACCTCTTATCAAAATTGTATTGCCTTTATCGCCAGCCAGTAATTCCAGTTCGCCACTTTTTTCAATATGGCGGGTAGGCGACAGCGATTTTGGGAAATCTACTTTGCCGTACTTCATCTGCGCATCAATTTTAAAAGGCACCGAACCTGAATCAATGATCAGTTTTCCGTATTTACCGTCAAAGGAAATTCCTTCAAAGTCGGAGTTTAGCTCATCAATATCTATATCGTCGTCGTAACTTGAAATCGAGAGTTTTGTCGTCGACTCAATTTCGTATTTGCTGTATTTACTTTGGGTAATATCGATCTTGACGGTTTTGTCGAGATAAATATTGTTGTCGTAAGAATCAGGTATAGTAAGTGTTTTTACATTGCCCAATTTCAAGTCGGAATATTTACCCGTAAACGCTGCTGTTTTTGCAGATTGTACTTCCAGGTTGCAGTCGTATAAGTCAATTTCAAGTTTGTCAAGCTCAGCCTCCGAAACCAGATCAGTATATTTAGCCTCCATTTTTAGGTTGCTAAAGTCATCAATCAGTACTTTATCGTCGTACGAATTGATCTTCAAACTCCCGGCTTTTGTACCTTCAATTTTCGAATATTTACTTTCGATGTTAATATCTCCGGCTGTTTTAAATTCAATGTCCGTATCGTAAAAATTAAAGGTGGCTTCATCCTCAAATTTTTCCACGTGTAGTTTCGAGTATTTCGCTTCCAGTTCAACAGCCGAAAGAAAGCCTTCAGCATGAAGTTCACTGCTGTACAGGTTCAGTTCATTCTCTCCTTCAATTTCACCAATAAAAACTGAACTGTACTTGTTCTCAAGATTGAGGCTGGCCGATTTTGGGATATTCATTTCATGTCTGATCTCAAAATTTTTGATTTTAATTTTATCACCATTTAACAGGGTAATGGTGCTGCGTCCGTTAACCGAGTTCATGCTCCTGTAAAAACGCGTATCAATATTCATTCGGTTTCCGCTCAGGTCGAATTCAAAAGCTTCAATTGCGGCTATCAGCTTATCTGCATCTTCCTGGCTGCGGGCATCCACTTTAATTTCAGTGCTGATACTAACCGTTTTATTGGTGGTTGTATTAATTTTTATGTCGCCTGCATGGTTCGATAATTTTATGCTTACATCGGCCGGCACTGCAGCCGACTTATTTAAAGATTTTGAGGCCTCATAGTTTTGAGCCCACACCAACTGGCTGCTCATTAAAAGAACCGCAACCGTAACGAATAATTTAAAGTGTAATCTTGTTTTCATCTCATAATTATTTAAAATTTCATTGGTATTCGATGTAACTCTCGATGAATTTTAATCAATTTGAAAATTATAATTGATAAAAATTCATGGTCGTTTCATCGTGCTTTTGTTTTTCAATTTCAAGTAGAATTCGGTTTAAAACTTTTATTTTTTTCTGGTAATAATCGAGCATAACATGTATCACAGGCTCGTTGTCGATGGTATTGTTTAGATCCTTTTGATAGGTGGCATAAATTTCGTCGAGGTGATTTAGTTCGTCGAGTAAAAACTGAATCTCCGAATTTTCCTCAGGCAGTTCTTGTTCCACTTGCTCCCATTTGGCATTTACCACCTGTTGAAGTGACGCTTCCTGTTCGCCTAGTTCTTCAGAAATATCGGACAGTTGAACAACCACCACTTGTTTTTCAGAAGTTTCGTTCACCACAAAGTACGTGGCCGAAACAACAAATAGGAATATGGCCGCTACCTTCCAAAACCAGTGTGGCAGGTTTTGCTTTTTGTTTTGGTGAAGCTGGCTTCTGATTCCTTCCCAAACAATGTCGGATTCGGGTTCTTCCACGTCGAGCTTAAGCCGTTGCTCCTTCAGATATTTTTCTAAATCCTGTTTCATCCTGCATCATTTTAACTAATAATTGTTTTGCCCTGAAAAACTGCGTTTTTGCTGTCGATTCCGAAATCCCCAGTTTTTCTCCAATTTCAGCATGTTTGTAACCTTCCAAAGCGCGAAGCACCAAAATCTCGCGGGCGCCATCCGGCAGTTGTTTAATAAAATGGTGAATTCGTTCCGGACTAAAATCACTCTCAATTTCAACTGCAATTTCATGGTCATCGCTACCCAAATTTTCAACCTCGGCATAAAACATCTTTTCTTTTCGGGTAACATCAATACTTCGGTTAATTACAATTCGTTTTAGCCAACCCCCAAAGGCTTTTTCGTTTTTCAATTTGTCAATTTCCGAGAACGCTTTTACAAACGCATCCTGAAGCACATCCTCTGCCAGACTTTTGTCATTCGTCATCCGAATAGCCACGTTGTACATTCCCTTGCAATAAAGTTTGTAGAGTCTGTACTGAGCTTTCGCATCGCCTTTTTTACAAAGCCTGATTAAGCTAACTTCGTTATCGTTGTAGTGTATTTTCAAATTGTTTTTTAATGCTGCCAGACCATTTTCTGCTCAATATTGAAGCTTGATCTTTGCCTTTAAGACGAAGATATTCTGAAAAGGTTGGAATGGTACAAAAATATTTTCCACATTTGTATGAGAACCACTTAAAATCTTACACAATGTTTATCGTTCACGTATTTGTTCATGTAAAGGAAGATAGTATCGAGGCGTTTAAATCGGCCACCATCGAGAATGCAAAAAACAGTATTAACGAACCCGGAATTGCCCGTTTTGATTTTGTAGAACAACAAGACGACCCTACGCGTTTTGTATTAGTAGAGGTGTATCGCACAGCTGACGACCCGGCAAAACACAAAGAAACGGCACACTACCAAAAGTGGCGCGACGCAGTTGCCGACATGATGGCTGAACCACGATCTGCACTCAAGTTTTATAATGTACATCCCGACGAGAAAGGTTGGGACTAATTACGACAGAAAATATGGCATTTAATTTTTCATTTGCAACGGCGGGGCAAATCATTTTTGGAAATTACTCGTTGGAGAAGGTGCCGGAACTTGTTGCCGGTTTTGGGAAGAAAGTGGTTTTGGTAACGGGAAAAAAATCGTCGCGAGCTGAAGAGTTGATGGCGAAATTCAGCCAGGGAACCGATACCGTAATTTTTAATGTGCCCGGCGAGCCAACCACCGATTTGATTGAGGCCGGTGTTAAATTAGCACGCCAACATGTAAGTGATGTAGTTGTTGGTTTTGGAGGCGGTAGTGTAATCGACGGTGCAAAAGCAATTGCTGCCATGGCAACCAACAAAGGCGAGTTGCTGGATTATTTGGAAGTAATTGGGCGCGGGAACCCGCTGACAGAAAAACCATTGCCGTGTATTGCCATTCCAACAACTGCCGGAACCGGCGCTGAAGTCACCAAAAACTCGGTTATTAAATCGCCCGAAAATAATGTGAAAGTTAGCCTGCGAAGTAACCAGATGTACCCCGATGTTGCAGTGGTTGATCCGGTACTTACCTGGTCGATGCCACCGGCGTTAACAGCCAGCACCGGCGTTGATGCTTTAACTCATTTGATGGAGACATTTGTGTCGAACCAGGCCAACCCGTTTATCGATATGGTTTGCCGCGAGGGATTAACACGAATCTCATGTTCGTTACGCAAAGCATATAAAGACGGCAACGATAAACAGGCGCGCGAAGACATGGCCATGGCCAGCCTTTTGGGAGGAATGGCATTGGCCAACGTAAAACTGGGAGCCGTGCATGGGTTTGCCGGACCAATGGGAGGAATGTTTCCTATTCCGCACGGAGCTGTTTGCGCCTGCCTGATGACAGCTGTAATTAAAGAGAATATTCAGGTCTTGAGAGAAAGTAAACTCGATAGCTCGAAATATGATGAACTGGCAAAAATACTTACCGGAAACGAAAAGGCTATTTCGAGTGATGCAGCCATTTGGGCATCTGAACTGATAGCAGAACTTCAGATACCGCCGCTTTCGGAATTTGGACTGGCAAAAGAAGATTTTCCGGTACTGGTTGAAAAAGCAAAAGTTGCAAGCAGTATGAAAGGTAATCCGGTTAAACTGACAGATGAGCAGTTGTTTAGGATTTTGGAGCGATCATTGTAAATGACAATCCGTTATCGGAACAATTTTTGTAGAATAAAACTATCTTTGTACAATAAACAGAACGCGATGATTGGCAATTTTTTTCATACACCGGGAACAAAAAAGTTTAGAATAACTCCACGATTTTGGGATCCCGATAAGGACGAGAGAGACGAGCGGGAACGCCGAATAAAGGAGGAGTTGGGAATTGTTGATGAAAAAAAAGACAGCAATCGTCCATATCGTCCGAATATTAAAGGACAATTTCGTTCGGGAGATAACTGGGCCCGTTCATCTGAATCGGCCAGGAGAGCACAAAATCGCCGGCTTATCTGGATTGTTGCAATTCTTGCACTGGTGCTGTATCTTTTCTTCTTTTCCGACTTTTTTGCCTAGAAACCAACATCGTAGTACAAATTTCTAAAGATTTAATCTTGAGCGATATCATTCAGTTATTACCCGACGCAGTAGCCAATCAGATTGCTGCCGGAGAAGTTATTCAGCGACCGGCATCGGTTGTGAAAGAGCTTGTGGAAAATGCTCTTGATGCGGGCGCAACTGAAATAACCATCAACATAAAAGACGCAGGAAAGACCCTTATTCAGATTTCGGATAATGGTTGTGGAATGTCGCCAACCGATGCCCGGATGGCTTTTGAACGTCACGCTACATCAAAAATACGTTCTGCCAACGATTTGTTCGCCATTCGTACCATGGGGTTCCGTGGCGAGGCGCTGGCATCGATTGCTGCCATTGCCGATGTTGAACTGCGTACTAAAAAAGCCGACGATGAGGTGGGGACTTTTATTCATATTATTGGTTCTGAAGTGAAAACACAGGAGCCGGCGGGGTGCAATAACGGTACCAACTTTATGATTAAAAACCTGTTTTTTAATGTACCGGCACGTCGTAAATTCCTTAAAGCAAATTCCACTGAATTGAAACATATAATCTGGGAAATTCAGCGGGTAGCATTGCCCAATCCCGACATAAAATTATCATTGATTCACAACGGCTCACCTGTTTATGATTTGCCGCCTGCCAACCATCGGAAACGCCTGGTTGATGTGTTTGGCAAGACGTTGAATCAGAGTTTGATAAATGTGGATGAAGATACCAGCATTGTAAAAGTGTTCGGTTACATCGGGCAGCCAAAATATGCACGCAAAACATTGGGCGAACAGTTCTTCTTTGTGAACGGACGTTTTATGCGCCATCCTTATTTTCATAAAGCCATTACACAGGCTTACGAGCAGTTGTTGCCACCCGATACTTATCCATCGTATTTTCTGTTTTTGGAGCTCGATCCGGAAGCGATCGACATCAATGTGCATCCGACTAAAACCGAGATAAAATTTGAAAACGAACGCGATATCTGGCCAATTATTCATGCATCGATACGCGAATCGTTAGGGAAGTATAATGTAGTGCCGTCCATCGATTTTGACCAAAGTGGAAGTATTGATATTCCTGTACCGAAAAGAGATGGCGAGGGAGTCCGTTTCCCTGAGATTCAGATCAATCCAGACTACAATCCGTTTAACAACGAAAAGGATTTCGCCGAGCGCGGGTACTCGCCATTTGAGAAGGATTCAGCAGGACAGGGACGAAGCTCTTCGCCCGATTCTGGCCGGGAAAAGAAAAACCTGGAAAACTGGGAAGACTTGTACCAGGGAGCACAATTAAAATTAAAACCCGAGCCGGAATACCGCGAGAGTATGCCACAGTCCGACGATTTGTATGCCAATGCACCCGGGCAGTTCAGCGGCAAAAAAGTATTGCAACTAAAACAACGTTATGTGTTAACGCCGGTAAAATCGGGTTTGATGGTTATCGATCAGAAGCGGGCACACGAGCGTATTTTATTCGAGAAATTTATGGAGGTGCTGAAATCGGATTCGGTAGCCAGCCAGCAACAACTTTTCCCGCAAACCATTGAACTCAATCCTGCCGACTCGGCATTATTGAAATCGATTTTGGAAGATTTGTTGTCACTTGGATTTGATATTCGTGAGTTTGGGAAAGACACTTTCATTATAAACGGAACACCGGCTGTTTTAGATATTTCGTCGCCCGAGTTGATACTTGAAAAATTGCTTGAAGAGTATAAAACATCACCTGTTGATGCGCGCTCAAAAGCCAAAGAGCAGATTGCGGCGTCGTTGGCAAAAGCATCGGCAATGGATTACGGTACTGATTTGAAACAGGAAGAAGTGGATCACCTGATTGACAATTTATTTGCCTGTGCAACGCCAAACTTTTCACCCGACGGGAAAAAGGTGTTGACCATTATTTCGACAGATGATATCGAAAAAAGTTTTTCAAAGTGACAGAATGTCCTTAATTTACGGCAAATAAACTTTGGTCTGGCTATTGTAATGCTTCAACCAAATAAAGAAATTAAAATTAATAACGAAGATAGCTGAATGCAGAACTGAAAACTCATTGGGGCTGCGGTCTCCGGTCTTCTAACTTTTTTATTATGAATTATCGTCCAGCCTTAAATATGCCACCCGTGGTTAAGAATTTAATACTTGCAAACGTTGTGATTTTTCTGATAACCATGGTAATGCAGCAAACAGGCACTGATTTATACCAGGTTTTAGGACTATACTTCCCTGCTTCTGAAAAATTTCGTTTACACCAGGTATTTACGCATATGTTTATGCACGGAAGTATTGGGCATATCTTTTTCAATATGTTCGCACTCTACATGTTTGGTCGGGTTTTGGAAGGGGTTTGGGGGCCAAAACGTTTCCTTACTTTTTACCTTGTAACTGGTTTGGGTGCTGCTGCCTTACATACGCTGGTTCATTTTTTTGAATATCAGGCCGTCATGTCGAATATTGCACCCGAACAGTTGGCTTATTTTAAAGATCTGGCAATGCAGGGTAAATACATTCCGAATACGCCATCTGAAAAGCTAACAATGATTTTGAATACGCCAACGGTAGGAGCTTCAGGTGCTGTGTTTGGTATATTGTTGGGATTTGGAATGCTTTTCCCAAATACACAGCTGATGTTATTATTTCCACCAATTCCTATAAAAGCCAAATATTTTGTAATCGGTTATGGTGCTCTTGAGCTTTATCTTGGACTTTCGCAGCCCGGAAGTAACGTGGCACACTTTGCACATCTTGGGGGAATGTTATTTGGTTATTTTATGATTAAATACTGGAACAAGAACTCGAACCGTTTTTATTAAAAAACAGACAGGAAAAATCGTGGATATTGTTGGTGATATAAAAAGAACGTTTAAAGAAGGATCGGCATTAACCCGACTCATTTATATAAATATTGGTGTTTTTCTTTTGCTGAAGATCATAGGTGTATTCTTTTATCATAGCGGACAAAGCATTCCATTGTATCAATGGTTATCAGTTCCTTCGGTTACCGAGGCTCTGGTGCAGCGTCCGTGGACCCCGATAACCTACATGTTTTTGCACCAGGGGTTTATACATCTTCTGTTTAATATGCTGGGACTGTATTGGTTTGGGCAGCTGTTCCTTTATCATTTTGAAGGAGACAAACTCCTGGGCGTTTATCTAATGGGAGGACTTTGGGGAGCATTTTTGTATATAGTAGCGTATAATTTGTTTCCGGCTTTTAATTCGGTTTATGGCTTATTACTGGGAGCCTCTGCTTCAGTATTTGCCATTCTGGTGGCCATTGCATTTTACGACCCTAATCGTGAGATTCACCTGTTTTTTATAGGGCGTTTCCCATTAAAATATGTAGCTGCTTTTTACATTTTATTATCCGTAATAGGTATTTCTTCTACAAATCCGGGAGGTAATATTGCACATTTGGGAGGTGCCTTTTGGGGCTGGTTTTATATTTATCAATTGCGAAAAGGAAAAGATATGGGAGCGGGACTAGTAGGTTTCGTGAATAAAATCGGTGAGTTTTTAGCAGGACTTTTCAAGCATAAAAGTAAAATGAAAGTTACCTATCGGAAACCTCCGCGTGACGATCATGAATACAACCGCCAAAAACATAAGCAGCAAGACGAGATCAATCGTATTTTGGATAAAATTGCAAAAACAGGTTACGATAGTCTTACAAAACAGGAAAAAGAGTTGCTTTTCAAACAAGGGAAGAAATAGTTTCCAGTCTCAGTTTTCAGTTTCCAGTCTCAGATAGAAGTGGGTTGAAAGAATTGATTGAGATGATGAAAAGCACTACCTAAAAATCATAATTAATCCTTCATCATTAATCCTTTATCAATAATCCTTCAACCTTTATTAGTCGTCATCCTGATAGGTGTGAGCTTGGTATATGCTGGCATTTAACTCGAATCCGATAAGTAAAATTAACGACATAACATACATCAGAAGCAATACTGCCAGTAATGTTCCTATTGATCCGTAAAGTATATTGTATTGGCTAAAGTTATTTAGGTAATAGCTCATCCCGATAAATCCGAAAATACTTAAAATAGTTGCCAGTGAGCCACCGGCAGAAATAAAACGCCATTTAGTTTTTTTGGCAGGTGCCATATAATATAAAAACGAAAAGGCAAAAAAGAATATGGTAACCGTTATAATCCACTTTCCAACCGTTAGCAGGTATACCAAAAATTTGTCGCGGAGAATATCAATTTGGTCGAGGTAGTTAATTAATGCTTGTCCTCCGGTTAGCAATGCAATTGCTGCAACAAGCAACAGGGTAAAAATTACCAGCAGAATAATGGCTGCAAGGTATTGGCTCCACCATTTTCTTCTGTTTATGTTGTGCACGGTTGCATCAAAAGCACTCATCATCGAAACAAAGCCGTTTGTTGCAAACATAAGAGCCATAACAAAGTTTAACGATTTAACATTACGTCCCGGATCTTTTAAAACAATTTCGGTAATCGTTTCTTCTATTACAGGCCAGATTTTTTCAGGTACTAACTCCTTGATTATAATAAAAAGTTCTTGTTCGAAACCACTCGAAGGAATAAGAGTAAACAGGAAAATGATTCCGGGAAATAATGCCAGAAAAAAGGAAAAAGCAATGCCTGATGCCCGGGTGGTTATTGAGCCGTCAACAATACTTCGCCAAAAAAATAACATTACATCATACAATGGTACACCATCAAAAAGAGGCAACGAGATGCTTTTGGCGCGCTCAACTGCTCTTTCGCCCAGTTTTTTTAAACCTTTGAAAGTGATTTTGTCCGTTGCCATATCGGCTGTTATTGTTGTTCAATTCGGAGTTGATGAATATATTCTTTGCCACTGCTTTTTTTGAGCAAAAAGTAAACCCTAAAATCGCCTTTTTCAGTTTTTAGTTTTCCGATAACTGATCTGGAATCAGCTTTTCCACTATTGTGTATAACTGAAAAAGCGTTCTCGACAACAGGAGGGAATTTACTAAAAAAGTTAGATACAATTTGCTGGGCTTGTGCCTTGCTGTATACATTGTCGTTATCAAGTACCACAAGTTCAACGTTCTGGTTAAAATACGAAGAAAGTACTTTTGCGTTTCCCGTATTCAGCCCAACAATTATTTCGTTGGGCAGTTTATTATCCTGCGGAAACCCGGAAGATACTGCAACCATGCTGCAAAGTAATACGATAACTGAAACTATTTCTTTTAGATTCTTCATCATTTTCTATTTCGGTAAATGTGTTGCATTATAAACAAAAACTATGCAAAAACACTTTTATACGCTTATTTTTACTGTAAATTTATAAAATTAAAAATCAATTAGGCGATTGTAATAAAAACATAATTTTATTTAATTCGTCTTCAGATGATTAAGTGTTTACTCTTTTTTATGCTCAGAAAGTAAAAAGATGAAGATTACATTATTGGTTGTTGGTAAAACTGATGCATCGTATTTACGCGATGGAATGAACGAATATTTAAAACGACTAAAACACTATGTTAATTTCGAGATGGAGGTGATTCCCGATATTAAAAAGGGAAAGAATACCAATGCCGAGTTACAAAAAAGCAAGGAAGGAGAACTTATTCTTTCTAAATTAACTGCGGGAAAAGAGCTGCACTTGTTTGATGAAAAAGGTAAAATGTTTTCGTCTGTTGAGTTTTCGCGTTTTTTGGAGAAAAAAATGATAAGCGGGCCTAAAGAATTAGTTTTGGTAGTGGGCGGCCCTTATGGTTTTTCTGACGAGGTGTATAAACGTGCAAGCACAAAGATTTCACTCTCGCGACTCACTTTCTCGCACCAAATGGTGCGATTGTTGTGTGTTGAACAAATTTACAGGGCAATGACAATTTTAAAAGGTGAACCTTATCATCACGAATAGCCAATGTTTTATAAACTAAATAAATACACTTACCTTATTTTGGCCATCGGAATTTTAGTGGTGGCAGCTATTCTTGAAAATGGTTTGCTGAGGCGGAATCCGGAAACAAAACTGATTGATGATTTCCAGACACAACTATTGGTAAACGAATCTACTTTAAACGACAAGCTGGCAGAGATCAAAGCTATTCTGCTTGAAGAAGATTTGGAAGATAACATAGGCGAATTTTTTAGCAGGGAACAAACATTGATAAGGCAGACCGGTTTTGGTGTAATGGTCTTTAAAGGCAATGAGCTGTTCTTTTGGTCGGACCGGGGAATTACTTTTTATGATCGCCTGGAAGATGTTGCAGAAACATCGGGTCTGGCAAAATTACCAAATGGCTATTACCTGGTTGACACGGCAAAAGTGGGAGAGTATACGGCTGTAGCTTATCATCTTGTAAAGCGCAACTATACTTACGAAAACAAATACCTGCAAAACAATTTCTACAAGAGTTACAAGTTGCCAAGCGATTATATTATCCGAACAAAAAAATACAACCAGGGCTACGATATTGTAAACCTGAAAGGCGATTACCTGTTTACCCTTTTGCCCTACGGAAATTATTTGTGTACCACAAACCAGCTTTATTTCCCGGGAGCTATTTATTTTATCGGGCTTATTCTGTTATTGTTTTACTTCAGAAAAGAGTTTGTTGACAGTGTGGCGCCGTTTTTTCTTAAACTTTTATCGCTGGGCGTGGCTTTGTTTGTGGTTTACTGGATACACCTGATTTTTGAGGTTCCCAAGGTTTTCTTTCATTTAAAGTTTTTTAGCCCTGACTATTTTGCCATTAACGAATGGCTGCCTTCGCTGGGTGATTATTTTCTATTGGCCATTTTCTTTTTATTCTGGATTTACAATTTTGCAATTGACCTGAATATTGAAGATTTAAAGAAAAATTCGCCGCTGCCGCGAAAGGGGATAATTATTTTGCTACTAATATTTAATGCCAGTTTATACCTGTTGGTAGACTATTTTATTAAAGAACTGATTTATAATTCAACCGTTTCATTTGCACTTAATAAGATAATCGATATCTCTCCGCAAAGTATTTTAGGGATTTTTGCTGTTAGCTTGCTCTTGTTGGGGGTAGTCTTTTTTACTATCAGGGTTAACGAGAAAAACCTCAAGGATTTTAAGTTTTATGAAATTGTTCTTATAACGTTGGTAGTCAGTTTGTTTTTTGCCGGGGTACAATACCTGGCCGTTCAAAATGTATCTATTTATGCCCTCTTCCTGTTTATTCTTTGTGTTATTCTTTCGTCGCTTATAAGCCGGCACTACCTGCAATCGTTTACTTTAAGCTACATGATCACTTATGTGGCCGTAGTTTCAATTTACTCGTTGGTAGTAATAAACCGAACCATCAGTAAAAAAGACAAAGAGCAACAAAAACTGCTGGCAGTTACCCTGGTTGCTGAACGGGATCCTGCTGCCGAGGTTTTTCTGACTGAAATAAATTACCAGATCACTAAAGATCCTGCAATTCAAAGTTTGTTGGTTCAAAACGAGGATGAAGATGCTATTGAGTATATCCGGCAATCCTATTTTAATACCTATTTCCGGAAATATCTTTTAAATATTCTGGTGTGCCACGATGAAAGTAATTTGATTATACCTTCTATGGATTATGAGGTTTCTTGCAGACCTTATTTGAATGAAAAAATAAAGTCGGAAGGAATTCAGATTCCGGGCACAAACTTTTATTTTATGGATAATATGAACGGACGGATTTCTTACACCGGTCGTTTGAATTATCCACTGGCTGATGGCGGGCGAGGCATTACCATTTATATTGATCTTGATTCGGATTTATTGTTCGAAGGTATTGGTTTTCCGGAGTTGCTGATCGATAAATCGATGGCGCGTTCTGAAATCTATCGCAAGTTCAATTACGCTAAATATTATGCCGGAGAGCTTACCGATAAGTTTGGTGATTATAACTACAACTACAACGGGCACGTTTATTTGAAATCGGATGAAGAGTTTGCTTTTCTGCGTCAGGATAAATTTGAGCACCTGGTTTATCATACCAGCGAACAGAACTATGTTGTTGTGTCGAGGGAGTTGCTAACACCAATTGATTATCTCATTTCATTTCCATATTTGTTTGTTTTCTATTTCCTGACTTTGCTAATTGTTCTCATTGTAATTAACCAGTCGATAAGGGAACGGCGGGTATTTTTTGATTTGAAGTTTAAGATTCAGGCGGCTATAATTTCTATCGTATTTATCTCGCTGATGGTGGTAGCTGGCGTTACGCTATACTACAATGTTAAGGAATACCGGCAGAAACACCAGGACGATTTAAATGAAAAAATGAAATCGATAGCAGAGGAGATTGATATGCGCTTAACGGATAAAGCTGAAATAACACCCGAACTGGAAGACTGGCTGTTGGAAGAGCTTTCAAAACTTTCGAATATCTTCCGGACTGACATCAATATTTACGGAACCGACGGAAGACTAATTGCCTCTTCACGTTCTGAGATTTTTGAACGAGGTTTGGTTTCATCACGTATTAACGCCCGGGCTAGTTACGAGGTTTATCAGAATTTTTCGATTAGCTATTTTCAACCCGAAAACATTGGGAAGATGTCCTATCTTTCTGCTTACAGACCAATTATTAATAATAGTGGCGATTATCTGGGGGTAATAAATTTGCCCTATTTTATCCGACAAGATAATTACAGCCAGGAAATTTCAACTTTTATTGTGGCATTCATTAATTTGTATGTTCTGTTGTTTTTGGCCAGTATTATTGCTGCAGTTTTTATTGCCAATCAAATTACTCGCCCACTTGTTGTTATTCAGGAAAATCTGCAAAAAATGCAGTTGGGTAAACGAAATGAACCAATTCAGTACAACAAAAAGGATGAAATTGGAAGTTTGGTAAAAGAGTACAATAAAAAAGTTGATGAACTGGCGATAAGTGCCGATCTGTTGGCGCGTTCAGAGCGGGAGTCGGCATGGCGTGAAATGGCAAAACAAATTGCACACGAAATAAAAAATCCGTTAACCCCGATGAAACTTAATATTCAGTATTTGCAACGTGCCAAAGGGAATAATGAAGAATACAATGAGTTTCTTGAACGTGTTACCTCTACGCTGATTGAGCAAATTGATAACCTGTCGAATATTGCCACCGAGTTCTCGAACTTTGCAAAAATTCCAACGGCTCGCAACCAGGTTTTCTGTTTGGCTGAGCAGCTGAAAAAAACAATCGACCTGTATGAAACACACGATCGGATTAGTATTGAGTTCGACTCAAATAGTTACGACGATTTAGAAGTGAATGCCGATAGAGAACAGTTGTCGCGTGCAATAATTAATCTTATACGAAATGCCATTCAGGCCATTCCTCAGGATCGGTTTGGTAAGATTAAAATAGAATTGAAAAGGCGTGAACACATGGCCGTAATTTCGGTGAAAGACAATGGCGCAGGGATTGATACCGAATTGCGCGATAAATTGTTTAGCCCCAGTTTTACGACCAAAACCAGTGGAATGGGACTGGGACTGGCAATTGTAAAAAACATTGTAGAAAACTTTGCCGGAAGGATTTGGTTTGAAACAAAAATGGGTAAAGGCACTACTTTCTTCCTCGAAATTCCGGTATACGAGCAAAACTAAAAGTAAAACAATTGATAAATTATTTAGTAAAAATACATGGTTCCATTATCTTTTAAAGAAATAACAAAACGACTTAAAACAATTGATTTCCCGGAAGTTGATGTAGTAATTGGCATCGGTTCGGGGGGTGTGCCGGCCGCAACAATGCTTGCTTATCATCTTGATGCAGAGCTGTTGGTTATGACCTTGAATTACCGTGATGAAAAAAATAATCCACGCTACACTGAACCCAAAGTATTGGAAAAAGCCAGCTGGGATTTAGATGGAAAGCGTATTTTGTTGGTGGACGATGTATCGGTGTCGGGAAAGACAATGGAGGCTGCACTCGCGCAACTTAAAGGTTTAAATGTTAAAACATGTGCCATGAAAGGGAAAGCCGAATTTGTTCTGTTCCCTGAAATAAAAGAATGTGTAAAATGGCCATGGAAGGCTTAATTAGCTTGTTTATAAATTCGAAATGAAGTATTCAAAGATTCTCATCATTTGTTTTGCAGCACTGATAGCCTGTGCAGCACCAACTACAAAAGAAGATTACCTCGACAGCTTTGAACGATTTGTTCAGCGGGTGGAGAGCAATCATAAAAAGTATACTCAAAAAGACTGGGAGTGGGCGGATCAGCGATTTGAGCGTTTCAACTCGGTATGGTACCTCGATTATCGCGACGATTTTACTGTTGAAGACCAGATAAAAATTAAGGGACTTATTATTAAATACCACGCCTTAAAAAACAAAGAAAGTGTGGGAGACCTATTACGCGATCTTTTTAAGGACGATGTAAACAATATTGGCGATAAAGTTCAGAAATACATTGATGAAGATATGGATGAGGATCTGGATAAAATAATTAAAGGAGCAACTGAAATTGGTGATTCAGCCGTGAAAGTAATGGAAGATATTGTTCGCGAGCTCGACGAATCTTTCTAAATCAGCAAGGCAAAGTTATTCAATACAACGATCCATTAAATCTCTCGGAACCGAGAGAAACAAAGCAACACTTGCATATGGAGCACCCGAAACCGTAGATTTAATAAGGTAATCAGTGTCGGGGCGAGGCAGGGTGCTTCCCGGTTTAAAATTCGATTCAGTAACGTTAAAATTAATGTTGTTTGAATATCCAAATTTCGCCTCAAAACCAACCCATTTGTTTATTTGAGTAATAATTCCAACTGTGGCATCAATGGTTGATTGGCGCAATTGAATACTCTCTGTTTCGTTCAGAACCGTGTTATCGACACGTACCGTGTAGCTGGTTCCTGATATTTCGGCATCGCAAACGACATAGAATCTTTTGTTGATTTGTTTCCATGCTTTAAATCCTTGTGGCAGAAGTAAATCCAGTCCTATTCCATTTGCAAAGCGTTTGGAGTAATTAAAGACCGGATAAATGGCCGGATCGCCAAAAGTATATCCAAAATATGCGCCAAAAGCATAGTAGGTATTCAGGTCTTTTCGGGTGGCATAACCAATGGCCAGTGAAGATTTTAATAAGTCGCCAAAAGAAAAGTACCTGTTGTCGTGAATATGAAAATCGCCTGCCAGGCTCCAACTGGTTTGCACCACCAGAGAATGATTGTCGTATAAATGGAACATACCTTTCATGTCGATACCCAATCGACGCAGACCTCTGTCGTTAAGTCCAACATACATAGGGTAACCGTCGGGTTCGATATCTTCAAAATAGAACTGCTCGTTTACATAGCGGATTCCTCCTGTAAGTTTAACCCGCTGTTTGTTTAAAATGGGAAATTTTAAGCGTGCTGTTACCGTTCTGTTTCCTGTAATCTCTGCCGACCCATCACCAATGGCTTCCAAATCAGACGTTGATGAAATATTATATTGAAAAGGACCTTCCATTTTCAGGTATAAAAAACGCGTGGGCAGGTTGTTTTCAAAATAGGGTGTCCAATCTTCTTTCGAGATGGTATCCTGAGCAGATCCAGCCACAGCTATCACAACTAATATGAGTCCTAAAATATATTTCACAAGCCTTATAACGTTCAATCGTATTAATTATTATTTCTTTAGAACAGTAGCTCCCAGGTTTTCTTTGCCATTGTTTTGTATGATTTGCCAACCTCTTTTTTCCAGCTCTTTTGAAATGTTGCGGTTAATAAAACCATGCGTTACAAGTATTACCTGATTGTTTTGTTCTGCTTTGTATTCGATAAAATTACAGACATCGTCAACACGGTCTTTTGCTTCCTGAAATGATTCTGATCCGGGTTTTTCAAGCCCCATCAACCACATTGTTCTCGATATGGAAGTCCATGCTTTGTAAGGCAGATAAAGTGGCAACCAAATCATGTGCATTTCAAATTCGTTTAGTTCTTTTAAAGACACAATTGCTGCCGAGTCGCCGAATAGTTTTAAGCCCGTGGCAATTGATCTTGGCAGGGCACTTACATAAACTGTATCTGTAATTCTCGCGGGGATTTTATTCAGCACTGTATCCGGATCGAACTGTTTTATTGGAGCAGTATCGTAATTCTCACGTAATCGTGAAGCCTTTTTAGCTCCCACCCAACCTTTTTGTTCCAGTTTCACTGAAGCATGACGAATCAGAATCACTTCCTGAGCCTGCATGTGCATCGTACAAAATATTGCACCAAGTATGAGAATTAATTGAACAAATGTCTTCAAAACAAAAAGCTAAAGTTAAATTGAACTAACGTTTCTTCGCGGCTTTTGTTTAGGGTGGCCGTGATAATTGCCATTTTAAACGGTGAAACCCAGATTCCGGCGCCGTAGCCGTTGTGCCATTTTGATGAATCTTCACCATCAAGCCAGACTCTTCCAATATCGTCGAAAGCAATTATTCCGAGTTCCCCGGTAAGCAGGTAATTTTTAAAATCGATGAGTTTAAACCGGAGTTCCGAATTAAAATAGGCACTTGCATCGCCATAAAACCGGGTTTCGCGATAGCCACGTAAATTTGTTTTTCCATCCAGAATTGCGGCATCGTGAAAATAGTAATCTCCAAATATTTTTTCTCCGCCAATCCTGAATGCAAAAACTGTTCGTGGATATTTGTTAAAGCTTAACAACGCTGCTGCCGATCCGTTTAATTTAGTAAAATCGGGTTCCTCGCCTTGTAAATTCAGGTAATGACTTACTGAGGCATTTGCAACAAAACCGCGTGTTGGTCTGAAATCTTTATTTAAGTTTCGGTAATCGTAATAGCCACCCAAAACGGCATAGTGAATTTGACCAAGATTTTCGGGCGTTAAACCATTTTTATCAAAATCGGTGATAAATTTATTCTCTTCATCTTTGGTGTCGTTGAGTTTCCATTGCGCCATTAAGCCAATTTTATGCTCGTTAATCGGGTGATCTTTGTGCTCATCTTCCTCGTCGTAGCGCGCCCAAACCGATTCCCCAAAGCGCTTTTGAACGGCCAACCGGGTTACTATTCTTCGCTGTCGAACCTTAAAGTATTTGTAGTCGAAACCGCTGTCGGTATACGATGTATTGTTTCCAAAACCATAAAAGTTGGTGGTGTAATTTTCGGTACTCGCATCAATCCCAAAAATGGCATCCAGTCCGTTATTTGTAGAGAGCGATTCGAATTGAGCCGTAACGTTAAAAGCTGCATTTTTTATGGCATAATCCCCCAGGACCGAGGTTTTGGAATCGCGTCTGAATTTTTGTTTGTACCACGACCGGCCATAACCAAAATAAACGCCATCGTCGGCATTGTAACCTCCCGAAGCAAGAGGCATGCCTACATCGCGTTTAAAATATTTCCGGTCGTATTCGTGAATGATTTTATTATCAGTAAGTTTTGCATTTGTTCTGCCGCTTCCTGTAATCTTTGTACTTTTTTTCAGGTCGTAAACCAATGTTTTGCTTTTCAGTCCTGTAACGTTCGAATTATTTACAACCACATCTTTATCCTGTCCGCCAATAATTCTGATTATGGGGCCCTTTTTCACTTCACCGCTAATCTCAAAACGATCTTCCTCGTCCAAACCATAACAAACAATCTCGCGGGTTTCATTTGTATTTATGGTACGTTGGTAAATGAGTTTTCCTTTTGTATCGTCCTTCTTAATATGGTAAACCGAAATCTCAGTTTCATCATCATTTTTTCGGTTAATTTCAAATAAATCTTTTCGGTCGGTACCCGCAATATTTATCCTTCGGGCCAGGTATAGATACAGTTCGTGAGCCATCTCTTCCATGTATTGCTTTCTTGCCAGCAGAATTTTAGCCGTTGAATCGGCTACCATCGGCTGCACTTCTTTGGGGAAAGTTGCCATGGCTTCATTAATGGCTTCCGGCGTCATTCTTTGCATCAGGTCTGCATTCGTTGTTTTCCAGTCTTCCCAATCCATTTGTGTTAGGAAAGTACGATCAAAATATCGTGCGTTAAATCCAAGTCCGATTACATTTTTTGTGCGGGGCTGAAAATTCTGAAGCTTTGGAAGAATAAAAGGCAGCGATGCTATTCCTGGCAAAATCCCCTGGTTGACAAAGAATGTTTGGTCGCGATCGCGTGGTATCGGGCGATAAATGGTTTTTCCATCTTCTTTAAACGAGGCCCATCGCCATTGGTCGTCGTGACGATCCCAATCGTTTATATAAATATCCAACAAACGAGCACGTAACACTGCCTTTTGGTCAACCTGGTAATCTTCACTTTCAATCATGTTGTCCAATACTTCATCAGTGCTGACAATGTCTTTCGAATAGCCAAAACTGGCTAAATCGCTACGGTCTTTTGCCGGCCGTTCTTCAAATAAAAACAAGCCGCTTCGCATGTCTTCTTTATATTGCTTAAATAGCGGGTCTTGTGGTACGAAAACTATTTCCGGATTGGTATGAAAAACTCCTGCATGCTCGGCTAATACCGCCGCCGGCAAAGCTGCATAGGGATTTGAGGCCGATATCTGATCCTGAACAATGTCTTTGGCAAATGTTGGTTTCATTTCACTTGGCAGGGCGCCTTCAGCATATTTTTCCAGAGAACGCAATACATATTGGTGCCCTTTTTCATTTTCCATGCGGACTGATTTCGTTTGTTGTCCACCACCTCGTTTTAGCAAAGTTAGTCCACCTTTTTCTTTACTGATGTCAAAAACACGCGCTTCAATCGGTGTTTCCCAAACTTCTCGGTAGTTTTCTCCCATCCACTTTTTGTATTTTTCTGTGGCTGAGTATTGTTTGCTGGCGTATGTTGTGTGCGTATTTTCCTTAAAAAGAGCCTCTCGTTTGGCGGTGAGGTTTTCTTCGGTTTTTGCACTGCCTGTGTAAAGTGTTTTGCTAAAAACCGGCTCCTGTGTTCCGTTGTCAATGGTGAAAAAGTTCAATGCCACTGTGCCGTTTTCATATACATCAATTCGCGAAATGCCCGCACTGTTAGTGGCAAAATCGGCTTTTTTATTGTTTACGAATTCTTGCTGAACAAGCGACCCGCTAATTACCTGGTGGATACTGTCGGTTTGAATGTATTGCAAACTATTTTCAAGCGCTGATGCATAAATTACATTTGGGAAGCGGTGTAATACACTGTGAAGTTGCTGACGTAGGTTTCGGTAATTTGGATGAACCAAATCGTTTTTGCCACCCAGCGTATTTTTATAAATAGAATAAGGAAATCCAAAAATATTTACAAGCGCTGGGAATTGGCCTCCGTGAGGACCATACGACTCCAACGGGTGGTAGCCCGCAAGAATTACCGTTTTATCTTTGTTCATTCGCAACGCATCCTGCAGCCATATAAAAACATCTTCATCATCTTCAATACCACATTTCCCATAACGAGTGTCGAGAGCTGTCAGCCACCAGTAAGTATCTATCAGAATAACAGTTAACTGATCACTCAGTTGAACTTCAGTGGGCCCCGGGCAACCCCAGTCATTTGTGTAAACCTCATTGTCAGGAAACTGCTTGCGAAGTGCTTTAGCAACTTTTTTGGTTTGCTTTTTCCCATTTCGCCATTCGTTAAAACCATTGGCAAAAAGCAGCGGAGTGTTGTTATTCGAAATTTGAGGATAAAAAGTGTAAACCGTTTTGTCCTCTTCTATAGTGTAATCCGAAAAGTTTCCCAAATAAACAAAAGCATTTGGTTGTGGAGTGTTGGTAAGTTCATTGAGAAATTGATTTTGTTCAGGACTTAAACCCTGTGCCGTATTTCCGGTGAGGAACACACTGTATTCAATTTTCTCTTGCCCAATAACCGGCCAAAACAAGCTGTTTATAAAAAGGAGTAGAAGAATGCATCTTTTAACCAAATTCATATTAACCAAATCTTATTAGTTCGTTGCAATTACTTCCATCAAATTACAACAAAATTGTGGGTTTACTTATTCGTTTTTTTGCAAAGAAACCACCTAAAAATACAAGTTCCCTGCTTATTGTTGTTTACTTTGAATCAAAAGTAGTTATTTTTAACTTCACTAAATTTCTGATAGTCCTGTTTGCGGTAAGAAAGCAAATAGCTGTCGGGAGCAGAAAGAAAGGATTAAAAACCGGTTTTATGAATATAGTAGAAGAGGTAAAAGTTTATGTGATAAAATATTACGAGGAAAAAGTATCTGCCTTGTTAAATTATCATTCAATTGAACACACCCGTTTGGTTGCACATGTTTCGGAAGCTATTGCTGATGACGAGAACCTGGATGAACGTAACAAAAGTATTGTGGTGGTGGCGGCCTGGTTTCACGATATTGGCCATGCAGTTTCGTTAAACAACCACGAAGAAGAAAGTTGTAAGATTGCCCGTAACTTTTTAAACGAAAAAGGCATTGATGAGGAGTTTATTGTGGAGGTTGAAAAATGCATCCGGTCAACCAAGATGGGTGCGCCGAAAAATTCGTTGCTGGAAGAAATAATTGGCGATGCCGATCATGCACATGCAGGAATGGACAATTTTATGCAAATATCGAACCTGCTGAGAAAGGAGATGTGCAATTTTGTTGAGCGGAAATGTTCGAAGTTGGATTACTGGAAACAAACGTTGGAGTTTATTCTTGAAGTTGAATTTTATACGGATTATGCAAAAGATAATTTCGAACCGGTTCGTATTGAGAACATTAAAAAGGTTGAAAAACGTATAAAAAAGCTCTCCACAGATAATGCATCGGAATTGCCGAAAAAAGCACCTAAGAGTACTGCTCGAGGTATCGAGACCATGTTCCGTTTAACGGCACGTAACCAAATAAATCTGAGTTCAATTGCTGATAATAAGGCCAATATCATGCTCACGATTAACGCTGTTTTGGTTTCAGCGCTGATGAGTACAAGTGCTCTGACTTTGCGCACCAGCGAGCAGAATTTTCTGGTTCCCGGAATTATACTGATAGTAGGCTGTTTGATTTCGTTGGTATTTGCAATTCTTTCTGTAATTCCGAAATATGGCAAAGGTGATTACAGCGATGAAGACCTGAAAAAACGAAAACTTAACCTTTTGTTTTTTGGTAACTTCTTTAATATGCCGTACGAGAAATATGAAAAAGGCGTGAAAGAAATGATGAACGATTACGATTATTTGTACGGGACGCTCACCAAGGACCAATACAACCTTGGGAAAGTACTGGCTCAGAAATATAAATTACTGCGTTATTCGTACCACGTATTTATGGCCAGTTTTGTAGTCGCAGTACTCACATTCTTAGCTCTTTACCTATCTAAAATATAGAAAACGATTTTGTGAATGCCAAAACTTGAAAGAACATATAAAGGTGCCATGCGGCGATATCAGCTGCAGTTGCTGTTGTTTTCGCTCATTTACTGGAACCTTGTAATACGTTTTGCCATTTTTATGCGTATGCTTGGTGCCCGCGACGATCATATGGCAGACATGTTGTCGAAGGGGATGAATTTTTTGGTAGATGAAATTGTTTCGTCATCAGTGGTAATTTCTGTGTTTGCCGCGTTAAGTTGGTTTACGCTAAATATGTTGTATCCCAGGATGGTGCGCAATTTTAAGATGCGCAGGCTGGCAGTTGGAGTTGTACTCCTCGACATTGTTATATTTTTGATTATTAGCGTACTGTTGGGCATCGTACACTACGGAGTGAGCCAGGATCTTAGTCTTGCTGAGTCGGTTTCGCATTTGCCCAGGTTTTTGTTCAATTCAACGATACTGTTTTTTCTTATCGTACTTTTTATTGGCGGCTATGTGTACCAGCTTTTAAATACGCTTTTGCATCAGGTCGGTTATGCTCCGCTTGGTAAAATAATGATGGGCTATTATCAAAAGCCGCGCGAAGAAGATTTGATTTTTATGTTTCTCGATTTGCAGTCGTCAACCACAGTTGCCGAGAAATTGGGCCATAAAAAATACAGCTATTTTATTCAGGATTGTTTTAAATGTGTTTCCAATTCGCTTTTGGCTACCCGCGGTCGTGTTTATCAGTTTGTTGGCGATGAGGTAGTTATATCGTGGGATGCCAAAAAGCCAACGTGCTACAAGGGAGCGGTAGACTTTTATTATCTCTACGAAAAAGCTCTGAATAAACGGCGCGATTATTTTGAAAGAGAATATGGTATGGTGCCGGTTTTTACGGCCTCGTTAAATGTTGGAAAAGTGATGGCGGCCGAGGTTGGCGAAATTAAACGCGAGTTGGCTTTTCATGGAGATGTGCTGAACACTGCTGCACGCATTCAAAAACAATGTAAAAGGTACCGGAAACGCATTTTGGTTACCCGCGAATTTGCTGTGCGACTGATTAAAAATACCAAAGAATACAAAATTGAATATGTTGATCTTGTTAAGTTCTTTGGCAAGAAAAAATCGATAAAAATTTACGAAGTGCACAAAGTTGAAGACAATTAAACGTCGAACTGATCGTGCGAAAGCTGCAAATCTTCTGCATTCTCCAATCGTGGCAGCAAGGTATCTTTCTTTTTCTGGAAACGTTGCATTCTCCGAAGTATCTTATCCAGCATTTTCACCGCTTTTGTAATGTAAAAACCTTTGTTCAGCATTACACACTCGGCCCGGTTGGCCAGCGCAGCATCGGTAATTTCGGCCCGCGAAGGAACACCTTTTTTGGCCAGATTCTCCAAAACCTGCGTTGCCCAAACATCGGGAATATGTGCGGCTTCGCAAATGCGTAAAATCTCTTCCTGTATCGATGCAAAATTGTTCCAGCCGGTTTCAATGGCCAAATCGCCACGGGCAATCATTACCCCAATCGGGTAGGTTTTCATCCCTTTTAGCAGAATGAGTGGCAGGTTTTTAAAACCTTTGTTCGTTTCAATTTTGAAGATTATTCCGAGTTCTGCGTCCAGTTCATTTAGTTCGTCTAAAAGTTCCTGAACGTCAGATTCCGAGTTTACAAAGGAGAAGTTGATGGCGTCGGCTTGCTGCGCGACAAATTTCAGATCGTTTTTGTCTTTTTCCGTCAGACCGCTAATTTGCAGATCTGAGTCGGGAAGATTTATGCCTTTGTCAGCTTTAAGCTTTCCGCCAGAGTTGCGTGCGTAGGTAATTCTGATTTTCAGTGATGCAGCCTCAGCTTCTTCAATAATTCCTTCAATTTTACCATCATCAAAATAAATTGGCTCGCCGGCTTTTACGTCGTTAAATATGGCGGGAAGTGTACAGGAAATATGAGCCGGAACCAGCACTGTTCCATCTTCGGCTAACTCTGCATTTTCTCCGGCAATGGCTTCGCGGGTCAGTACCAGAATATCATCAATTTTCAAGCTAATGAATTGTTCAAGTGGTAATAACTCCCCGGTTTTTACAATCTCTTTCCCCGACTTTTTAGTTCGTTTTAATATTAAATCTGTTCCTGAAGTAAGGTAGGCTGATTCGTGACAAATTCCCCAGCGGCCGGCTCCTTCGCGGCCTTCCATAGTAATTTTGCATTTTTTATCTCGGCTGTCGGTAAACAAAATTTGCGAATGTCGTTTAACATTGGCCAGCCAGTCTTCATCAACCGGAATAATTGCATCGGGTTTGCTTGCTGGTCTTTCGGCGCCTTGTGGTGCCAGCCAAACCCGTGCCGGTTTAATAACCTGGCCAAGCACGTTACGTGTTGGTTTTATGCGCAACACCTGCGGACCGGGTTTAATTTCTCCTGTGCGTAATTTTGGGCCGGCAAGGTCCATCATTACTTTGCAGTTTTTGCGCAATGTTTTTTTGGCCTGCTTTACATTGTCGATCATTTGTAGCCATTTTTCATGATCGTCGTGTGCACAGTTGATACGGGCACTGTTCATTCCTGCTTCCAACAGATTTTGTACAAATTCATAATCAGTAGCGGCTTCTCCCGGAAGAGTAACCATGATGCGTGTTAAGCGTTTTTTCGACTTGTAGCCAAATAACAGTTTTGTATTTCGTTTGAGCAGTTTGCGACTTTCGAAAGTGCGAACCACTCCCGGAATATCTTCAACAACAGGATTATTCAGAAGGTGGTTGATGATGGTTTTAGCATTGAGTAAACTGTCCATTACATGCGCCTCAATACTGGACAGGCTCGACAATCCGAGGTCGCGCAATTTTTGTTGTAACTCATCAATTTCAAAAGTACGGAAGGCCATGTAATGAACCAGGTTCCGCGCACTTCGCCGGTATACAGGTAGCACACGGTTAATTTTTTCTGCGTATTTGTCTTCAAACTCTTTTGCCTTGGCAACGATTTCGTTTAGTTGGGCATTAATTTGTTCAAGTTCTTCCGGATTGATTTTCATTACTGGCTCATTGAATTAAGGATAATGAAAGTACGACTTTTTTTAAGAAATCGCTTTAACCATTGCTTGCAATTGGATAAGAATTTTAACGATTTTTCACTTTACGTATTGATATAAGCACTTCACGAATCTTCTCTACCAACCTGTTCTTTCATCTGCTATTTTCGAAAGTAGAAAACAGAAAACATGAAATGAGCATGTAGATGGATTCGCGCTAATTGAAACGTTTAAGTGCAAAGCGAATTCCATACGATGCCTTTTAAGAAAACGATATTATCGTATGAAAACTAGCATTATTGTATGTACTTACAATGAGGAAGAAACGATTTTTAATGTTGTTGCCTCTTGTTGTAAGCACAATCCCGAAGCCGAAATTATCGTAGTTGACGACGGTTCAACCGATGGAACCGAAAGTGTTCTTGAAACCCTTTCGTTACACTACAAATTCGACTATTTAAAGTTGCCTGAAAACCATGGAAAGAGTTATGCAATGGCTTATGGTGCTGAGTACGCGAGCAACGAAATCTTACTTTTTATCAACGCCAATCTTACAAATCTGAGAGAGGAGCATTTTGAAGCGATGCTTTCCCCGATTGTGAATCAGGAAGCTGACATGGTAGTGGGTAATCCTCTCTCATTTACAATTGATTACGGCATTAATCCTTACAAAACCTTTATGGGTGAAAAGGCGGTGTTGAAAAGCGACTTTCTTCCAATTTTAAAAGATGTAAAGGAAATACTTTTTGGTGTTGAGGCATTTATTACCATTTACTACCAGGCGCTGCGGAAAAGGATTGCCTACCAGGCACTGAATGGCTTGGAGAAGAAGAACACAGCTCCGGAGAAATATACCGTTGAAAAAACTTCGGGCAGAGATAAGGAAATTGCCAATGCCATAATCTCAAATATCGATTTGATAACCAAACGCATTCAGAACAATATTCAGAATTCGCAAAACTACACACAGTCAACTATTTCGAGTGTACAACTAGAGTTAAACCAATACATGAAGCACCTGAAAGAGCAGATCGTAAAAGTTGAAACGATATAAAAGCACTTCAGGTGTAAATATTGTCATTCTGCTCAGTTTAATAAATAGTTAGTAATCAGTAGGGTTACTTTTGGCCAATATTTTCGGAATCATTAAAAAAGTCACAATATGAAATTGAAAAACATTATTCTGGTTATAGCAGTTGCAGCTCTTGCATTTTACGGTTGCAAAAGTTCAACCGGCGAAGTGCCTCAGGCCGAAACAATTAAAAACGTGAAGATTGAAACCGTTTCCGACGGTGTTGTTCAGAATACCATGAAACTGAATGGAAAGATTAAGGAAAAGAGCCTTACTTCGCTTTCATTTCGGGTTGGTGGTCCGCTTGTACAATTGAATGTAAAACAAGGCGATTACGTGAAACAAGGCGACATAATTGCCCAAATCGATAAGCGTGATTACAAACTTCAGGTTGAAACTACAAAAGCCCAGTTCGAACAAACAGAAAGTGAATACAAGCGCTACAAACAATTGATCGAGCAAAAGAAGATTCCGGAAAATACCTACGAAAAAATCAGATCGGGGTATTTAATGACAAAAACAGCTTACGAAAATGCGCAGAACCAGTTGCGCGACACGGAACTGAAAGCACCATTCTCGGGATATATTTACGAAAAGTTTGTTGAAGCTTATCAAACAGTTGGAGCAGGAACTCCAATCGTTTCAATTATCGACAATTCACATCTTGAAGTTGTTGTTTCAGTTTCCGAAAGTCAACTGCAACGCGTAAAAAATGATACTGAAAGTTTTCTTACCGTAGCAAATGCCGGAATTACAAATCTTCCGGTTAAATTGTTGAGCGTTGGTGAAAAGGCAAAACAAGACGGTTTGTACGAAGTGCGGTTTTCTTTTGCAAACAAACAAGAATTGGAAGTAGCACCCGGAATGACAGCAGAAGTAACACTTCACTGCGCATCTGAGGAAAATCAATTATCAGTTGCTGCATCAGCAGTTTTTCACGAAAAAACAAGCACTTACGTTTGGGTGTACAATGCCTCAACAAATAAAGTTGAAAAGCGTGAAGTTAAAATTGCCCTTGATGGAACGCAGGGACGCGTAAATATTGTATCGGGCATTAACAACGGAGAGCAGATTGTTACGGCCGGTGTGCATTATTTGGTTGAAGGCCAACGGGTAAAGCCAATTAAAACACCTTCGGTAACTAACATTGGAGGGTTGTTGTAATGCTGGAAAGATTACTGAATCAGAAAGCAATGATTTCAACCATCCTGGTGGCAGTGCTGCTGGGAGGGTTAATTGCTTACAACAATATAGGAAAGCTGGAGGATGCTGAAATTCCGATTAAAGCGGCTACGGTAATTACCGTTTACCCGGGAGCAACAGCTCACGAAGTTGAACTAGAAGTTACTGATTTGCTGGAAAAAGCTATTCAGAAACTAGAGAATATCGACGAAATTGAATCTGTTTCACGCCCCGGTTTATCATTGATTACCATTTATATTCAGCCAACGGTAAAAACTCCACAGTTGCCGCAGCTTTGGGATCACCTTCGTAGAAAAGTTAACGACGCTACAGGATCGCTGCCATCGGGTGCGATGGACCCAATTGTTAACGATGATTTTGCCGATGTGTACGGAATTTTATACGCAATTACTGCAGAAGGTTATACACATCACGAACTGGTAAAATATACCGAGTACATCGAGCGCGAACTTTTAAGTGTAAGTGGTGTTCGTCGCTCTCAAATTTTTGGCGAACAAACCGAAACGATCGATGTTACGTTCTCGCCCGAAAAACTTGCAGGATTAAGCGTAAATCCGCTTTTTATTGCAGCGGCTATTCAAAACGAAACGGCGATTATTAATCCAGGATCGATTGTTACCGGCGAAGAATCCATTCGTGTGGGAGTTGGTCAGAAGATTACTTCCGTTGAAGAAATTGAAAACTTGTTGATACAGGTTCCCGGTGGAGGTAATTTTCGTTTAGGCGATATTGCCACGATTAAAAGATCGTATCTCGAACCTAAAAACGAAGCACTTTTTTATAATGGCAAAGCGGGCTTAACACTTGGCTTATCAAACGAAAGCGGAATTAATGTTGTAAAGCTGGGTGATCGCCTTGATGAAAAACTGGCCGAAATTCAAAAAGAATTGCCCGTTGGAATAGAGATTAACCAAGTGTATTATCAACCCGATCGTGTTGATGCAGCGGTGAAAGATTTTATGCTGAACCTGGTAATTTCGGTAGGTATTGTAATTATTGTGTTGATGTTTGCCATGGGATTACGTTCGGGGCTGCTTATTTCAAGTGGACTTGTATTTACCATCATGGGAACGTTGATAGTGATGATGGCCATTGGATTACCGCTACACCGGGTTACGCTGGCTGCTATTATTCTGGCAATGGGTATGTTGGTTGATAACGCCATTGTTGTTGCCGATGGTATTTTGGTTGATTTAAAAGCCGGGATGGACCGAAGTAAAGCCTTTGTAAATACTGCTAAAAAAACGGCGCTGCCATTGCTGGGCGCAACCGCTGTAGCAATTCTGGCATTCCTGCCGCTACGTATGTCGCCAAACGAGGCTGGTGAGTTTTTGGCATCGTTATTTACAGTGCTTATAATTTCACTTACTTTGAGTTGGATTTTTGCAATGATACAGACTCCGTTCAATGCAAAATTTTTCTACCGGAAAACACGACCGAAAGGAGAACATGCCGAGACTTACGACACGAGATTGTATCGATTCTTTAGTACATTCTTAAAATGGGGAATTCGTAACAAATATATGTTTGCGCTTGGTTCTTTTGCTGTGTTGATTTTTGCTTTTTGGTCGTTCCGTTTTGTTAAAGTAGACTTTATGTCGAAAATTGATTATGACCAGTTTTACATTGAGTATTTTTTACCACAGGGAGCCGATATTGAAGCCGTTGAAGCTGATATAAAACAAATTCAGGCTGATATTTTGGAAATGGAAGGTGTCCATACTGTTACTTCAGCCGTTGGTCGTCCGCCTGCGCGTTACCTGTTAATGCGATACATGCAAACCGGTGGTGCAAATTACGCCGACCTGATTGTTGAAACTGAAAGTACAGAAAGAGTACCAACTGTAATTCCTGAAATAGAATCGTACTTAAATGATAATTATCCGAATGCCTTTTTCAGGGTGCAGGAATACGGTGCTGCTTTTGCCGCCGCTGATATTGAAGCTCAGTTTATCGGTCCAGATCCCGCAGTATTAAAAGATTTGGCCAACCAGGCAAAGAGAATCTTTTTGGAAGAACCGTCGGCAATTCATGTAACCGACGATTGGAAAAACCAAACGAAAAAGATTGTTCCTGCTTACTCTGTTGAACGTGCACAGCCACTGGGTTTATCCCGTTCTGATATGGGGAATTCAATACTGGTTGCAACCAACGGTATGCCAATTGGGGCGATTTACGAAGGCGACAGAATGATGCCAATTGTGTTGCGAACTGATAACGAAGTTGCTGAAAATATGGAACAGTTGCTGAACATTCCGGTATGGGGACAACAAAGCCGCACAAGTGTACCGCTTTCGCAAATTGTTGATACCATGAAAGTAACATGGGACTACGAACTCATTCACCGCCTGGATAATAAACGTGCAATAAAAGCACAATGCGACGCCGCAAACGGATACACTGCAGCCGAAGTTCAGGCAAAATTTCAGGATAAAGTTGAAGCAATAGATTTACCTGATGGATATGAATTAAAGTGGGAAGGAGCTACGGCCCGCTCAGGAGAAGCAAATACAGCACTTTTTATGTTCTTGCCGCTGGCAATCGGCCTGATGGCAATCATAATCATCGGATTATTTAATAACCTGAAACAACCAATTATCATCTTCCTGATTGTACCGTTTGCCTTTGTTGGTATTGTTTTAGGATTGGCTACCACAGGAGTCTTTTTAACCTTTGCCGGTATTATCGGGGCACTTGGTTTAATTGGAATGATGATCAAGAATGCGGTGGTACTTCTCGACGAGATTAACCGAAACATACGCGAAGGGAAAGACCGGTTGAATTCCACAATCGATGCAGCTTTATCGCGTTTGCGTCCGGTAATGATGGCGTCGCTGACAACAATTTTAGGAATGGCTCCGCTGATTACAGATTCCATGTTTAACTCAACAGCAATTGTAATTATGTTCGGACTGGCAGTTGGATCGGTAATTACGCTGGTAGTTGTTCCGGTGTTGTACGCTGTTTTGTATCGTATTGATGGAAGCAAGCTGAAAGCAGTAAAACAAAAAGCTTAGTTAGTTTATGCAGTATAGATAGATGAAAAGGTTACCCTGTTTGGAAATTGTCGGGGGGAAGGCAATTTATTCTCATAACAGAGGCCACTCAGGGTTAGCCTTTATCTTATCAAAAAATGGGAAAGAATTCAATGAATAAATAGCACGAAAGAAATGAATCAATCAATAAAATATATAATTGTCACGGTTGCAATAACAGCCGCAGTAATTGGCAATGCTTTCGGACAAAAAGTAATGACATTGGAGCAATGCAGAGAACAAGCCGTTGCTTTTAACAAAGAATTAAAAAATGCGGCTTTGCAGAACCGGGAAGCACAGGTAAACCAGGAAGTGGCACGAACTGCTTATCTGCCATCAGTTGGCTTTTCTTCTTCGTTAATGCACAGGCCGGGAATGGATGCTATAAACATGCCAGGTTATTTTTTACCGACGGCCGACAGTGAAGAGGATGCTCTGAATGGAGACTTTTCAGGAACCAGCGATGTTTGGAGTCCGGGAATTAATGTTGACCTTGGTAGTTTAACGCTTATTAATAGCGGTTTTGAAGTTAACCAGGCCATTTATGCCGGCGGAAAAATCAGGAATTCGAATAAGCAGGCTGATGCAGGAGTTTCGATAGCAGACATGGCGCTTAATATGAAATATTCTGAGGTGATTGAAGAAACCGATAAGGCATTTTGGCAGGTTGCTACGGTTGAGGAAAATATAATTATTGCCGAAGAATATATAAAGATGCTTACCGAACTGGAAGAACAAATGACTGCCATGTACGAAGTTGGACTTCAGCCGGCCAGTGAGAAATTGCGGGTGACAGTTCAAAAGAACGAGGCAGAGTTGAATCTTCTGAAAGCCCGGAACGGTTTAAAAGTGGCCAAAATGTATCTGAATCAAATACTGGGACAGTCGCTGAATACTGATATACAGATCAGTCATGATGCTACAGCCGAAGTGCAATTGTTTAATCTTGAAGACGGTTTGGTGCAGGCCAGTAACAATCGTAACGAGCTTAAAATTCTTGAAAAACAAAAAGAGATTTCGGAGCTGGATGCAAAAATTACGCGTGCCGATTATTTGCCAACCGTTGGCGTTAGTGCACAATACACAAGTTATTGGGTAAAAGATTTATACGAAGAGATCGATTTTCAACCCATGTTGGCTGCGCAGGTTTCCATACCAATTTTTCAGTGGGGACAGGGCAAAAAGAAACAACGCGCTGCCCAGTTAAAGGTGCAACAAGCCGAAACAGATTTGCAACATACAAATGATTTGATTAATCTTGAAGTAATGCAGGTAAAAGTGCAGGTGGAGGAAGCTTACGAATCAATTCGTTTGGCACAGAAAAGTGTAGCTGAAGCTGAAGAAAGTATGACTGAAACCGAGGCAAGTTTCGAAGTTGGTTTAAATACTACAACCGACATGTTAAATGCCCAGGCTCAGTGGGTGCAGGCAAAAGCACAGTTAACACAGGCAATTGCCAATTTTGAAGTGCTGAAAACCAAGTGGCAAAGTGTAACCGGAAATTTATATATTCCTGAAGAGGTTAATTAGACATACCTCTTTACTGAAATGAAGTGTTTAGATTTACATAGCAAGAAAAAGCAAAACCTTGTAATGAGGTTGCCCAGCTACGAACCTGTTAGTATACTTGGGCGGTTTGTAATAATTAGCATAATTGCTGTACTTGTATTGCACTTTATTTCGTATGTAACTAAAGTTCCTACAGAGCCCGATGTTAAAATTCCATTTATAATTTATGTGGTAGTGATTCTGGCTTTTAATGCGGCTGCCGAATTACAAATTATCCTCGACAATATTTTGGAACGATTTCTTCCTGTGCCTAAAAAAATAAAATTGAGGCTTTTTCTTCAGGTTAGTGTCGGAATTCTATTCCTTTATGTTGCCCACCGTGGGATCATGTTTTTTGTTGAGCCAAAACTTACACTTTCGGATTCGCGCTCAGGTGTAATTATGGGTATGGTAACCGGCTTGGTATTTGTGCAAATGGTGGCCAATTCACTAACGATTGCACGTTTTACACAGAAATGGTTCGACTCGCAGGAGCAAATTGCCGAAATGAAACGCGAAAAGTTGCGTATGGATTACAACTCGTTACAAGACCAGTTGAATCCGCACTTTCTTTTCAATAACCTGAGTGTATTAAAATCGCTGATTATTTACGATCCGGATGTGGCGGTGGAGTTCACTGAAAACTTTACTGATGTTTACCGCTATGTGTTGCAGAGTAGAGATAAACGACTGGTAAAACTAGGTGATGAGCTCGATTTTATGAAAGCCTATTGTGCATTGCATAAGGAGCGGTTAGGAGAGGGGATAAATGTTGAATCGCTTGTGCCCATTAATGTTTTAGATAAGGATATCGCACCATTAACAGGGCAGTTGCTCATTGAAAATGCAATAAAACACAATATAACAAGCAGAGAAACACCGCTTCAGATAAAGGTTTATGTAGAGGATAACTCTCTGGTGGTTTCAAATAGTTTAAATCGTAGAGAGGCCTCTTATTCAACCAAAACAGGATTAAAAAACCTGGTGAGGCGTTATGAGATTTTAACAGAAAAAGAAATTGTGGTTCAGTATGATGAGAACCGGTTTGAAGTAAAAGTACCATTATTGTGAATGCGATTTGAGTTACAGAAATTGTAAATTTAATCTCAGATATTGCGCCACAATTTATACCGGCGAAGATTAACGAATGATTTTAAAAAACGGGAAAAGTGAGAGTTATAATTGTTGAAGATGAGCTGCATAACTATCGTTTGTTAAGGGGGATGGTTGAAAAACTTCGTCCCGATTGGCAAATAGTTGAGTGGTTTGAAAGTGTGAAAAGCTCGGTTGCATGGCTAAAAAGCAACCCTGCCCCCGACATTATTTTTATGGATATTCAGCTAACCGACGGTATCAGTTTTTCGATATTTGATCAGGTGAATGTTGAAAGCATGGTGATTTTTACAACGGCTTACGATGAATATGCCTTACGTGCTTTCCAGGTAAATAGTATTGATTATTTGCTGAAACCGATTAAGGAAGACAAACTTAGTGCGGCTATCGAAAAATTCGAACACATGGTGCAGGGGAGCAGCAAACAAGAAGAAAGTAAACCCGATTATAAAGAACTTTTGCAGGCAATTACTTCAGGAGAAAAGAAATACCGAAAACGATTTCTAATTACCGGTGCCACCTCTTATTTTAAACTCGATGTTAATGATGTGGCATGGTTTTATACCGAAAGCAGGGTTACTACAGCCGTTACTTTTACCGGGAAAGAAAATGTAATTGATCTGACCATAGAAAAGCTTGAAGAACAGCTCGATCCGGAACTTTTCTTTCGAACTAACAGGAGCTCGATTGTAAACATTAATGCCATCAGAAAGTTTGAAAATCATTTTGGCGGAAAGCTAATTTTACGATTGATTTCTCCGTTTGATGAGCCGATAACAATAAGCCGTTTAAAGGCTACCGAATTTAAAGAGTGGGTAGGGAAATGAGCAAAAAGCAGATACCATCTGTAAGATTATAATATATTTGTCAGTTAAACCAGAGCAAAAATGAAGCAAAGAGATCAGTTATATGAGGAAGCAATTGCGATGATTGAAGATGCCACACCTCACAAAGAAAGCATTCTATACCACAACATTTACTCATTAAAAGTAAATGGTGGCTATCCTTTTTCATCACAAAAAGATGTGCTCGAATTGGTTAATTTCTTAAATTCATGCGATTAAAAACGGTTTTATCTCAGTTTCGTTCGAGACAAAGATATTAGCTGTTTTGCCATGAAAAAAGGAATTGACTAAGCCGTTCGACATGAAAAACACTAAACTCTCTGCTTGTCTTATAATTTCAACCGTAATTTTTCTAACGGCCATATCGGCTGTTACTCCTGTTTATTCACAAGAAATAAAAAACCCGGATAAACCGCGTATTGGGTTGGTTTTGAGTGGAGGAGGTGCAAAAGGACTTGCGCATATTGGCGTGCTAAAAGTATTGGAAGAAGAAGGTATAATCCCCGACATTATTACCGGAACCAGTATGGGTGGAATTATGGGAAGTTTGTATGCTGCCGGCTATACGGCTGACGAGCTTACTGAAATTAATAAGAATGCCAACTGGGATTTGTTGTTAACCGACAAGGTGAGGTTGTTGAGTGTAGCAATGAACGAGAAAAACGAAACAAAAAAGTACCTCTTCGAAATTCCAATACGCGATAAAAGAATCAATCTGCCGGCCGGTGTTATCGAAGGCCAACATCTGGAAGCATATTTTTCAGAATTGCTGTGGCCGCTTACCGCCGAAGAAGACTTTAACAAGCTTCCTATTCCCTTTCATTGTATGTCGGTTGATATGATATCGGGAGAAACAGTTGAACACAGCTCCGGCGATTTGGTAAAATCGATCCGTGCCAGCATGTCTATCCCAACAGTTTTTTCTCCGGTTAAAATGGATTCTATGCTTTTGGTTGATGGCGGAGTAACGCGTAATTTTCCCGTTCAGGAGGCGATAAATATGGGAGCCGATATAATTATTGGTGTTTATGTTGGATTTCAGGAAGATGTGTCGGTTGATGATATCAAATCAATGACAGATATTTTGCAAAGATCTATTGCACTGGGAGGTATTGTTGACGCCAAAGAACAGTTTGAAAAATGTGATGTGTTGATTATTCCGGATTTGCACGATTATTCTGCAGCCGACTTTGTGAAAGGAGAGTTAATTCAACAGATTGGAGAAGTTGCAACAAGAGAAAAGCTTGATGAAATTAAAGCCCTTGCCAAAAAATACGATTTGAAATACAAGGCCGCAGATCGGATTCCAAAACCTCGTAAAATAAAAATTACCGACCAGGAGATAACCGGACTGCAATTTCTGAACGAAAACTTCATGCTCTCGAAGTCGGGGATTGAGAAAGGTGATTCGGTTAGTTACAATGATATTAAAGAAGCCATCGATTTTATGTATGGTACAATGCACTTTGGGAAACTTACCTACTCTTTAAAAAAGGATTTGGAAAATGATGGTTACATACTGACTTTCGAAATAAAAGAAACTCCAAGAGCCATGTTTAAGCTGGCCCCCCGGTACGACGATGATTTGGGAGTTGGTATAACCACTAATTTTACATTGCGCAATATTGTTGCTCCTGCAACCCGAATGTTGTTTTCTGTAAATGTTGCTGAAAATCCGGGCATGGAGATAAAACTAAACAAGTTTGTTGGTAAAAAACAACGGTTGTCGGATTATTTTTTTCTGAACACTTACAATTACAAACTTCCGTTTTATGATGGCGGTAAGAGGCTTGGAACTTATAAACGAGGTTATTTTGGAGGAGGGTACGGCATTGAGTATTTATTTGGTCTGAATCATCAAATAGGAGGTAATGCTTTTTATAAATACAATCGTTTAACTCCCAGAAAAGATTTGCAATCAATTTATCCTGAAGCTGATTTTTCCTATTTAAAATCGCATGATTGGGGATACCAGGGGTATTACAAGGTAAATACTACGGATGATCTTTATTTTCCAAAAAAGGGGATAAAGCTAAACCTGGTATTTCAACACATATTATCGGCCAATAGCCATCTGCAATTAAAGAATAATGAGACGTTTGAATATTTTATCAACGAGGTTAATGATCCCTATGCTACATTAAATCTTGAACACAATTGGTACAAAACGTTGGCTTCACGATTTACATATAATTTTGGAGTTGACCTGGGCTTAAGTACCGAAGACTCAGGTACAAATGGATTGTTTATACTGGGTGGTTCGCAGGTAGGAGAAAATAAAATGAACTTCAAAAATATGGCAGGCTTCAATTTAGCCGAAATTTATGCTTACAATTATGCGATATTAGAATCGGCGCTGAATGTAGAAATTACCTCGGGCTTATACTTCTCTGCAAATGTAAATGTAGCCGCTACTGCCAATACCTATCAAGACCTGCTAGAGCATATTACTACAGAACCTTTTGGCAATAATATCTGGGGTTATAGTTTCGGATTTAACTACGATTCGTTGCTGGGGCCAATCCAATTGATGGTTTCCGGAAATAACCAGGATGATGAATCCCGTTTTCATTTTAGTATCGGATTTCCCTTTTAATTGTAATAATGCCTGATCCGCTTATTAATTGTTGTTGTGTAAATACGACATATTCGTTTGAATTTGGCATTTTCTGCAAAATCTTTATAATTTTAGTCCCTCTCAAAAATTAACTCACTATTTTGAGCGTTTAATTTGAATAAATATTAATATCAGTATAACTAACTAAAACAAAAAATCATGAAGAATAGAAGAGAATTTCTAAGAATTTCTACGGCAGGTACAGTTGGTGTTTTGGCACTGGGAACTTATGCTTGTGGCTCGGGTGGTAAAAAACCTGCAGAACAAGCGGCAGAAGTAGTTAAGGCTGCAACAGGTATGGGACTTGGCCTGCAGCTTTATAGTATTCGCGATGCAATGACAGCGGATGCTGCCGGTTCGTTAAAGAAAATTGCCGACATGGGCTATAAATTTGTTGAGATGGCCTCATACGCCGATGGCAAATTTTATGGCGTAGCACCTAAAGAATTCCAAAAAATGGTGGAAGACAATGGAATGAAAGTAGTAAGTAGCCACACCAGTGTTGAAGCGGAAGGAATTACTACTGCCAGTGCTCAGAAAATGGCCGATGCACATGCCGAAATTGGTGTAGAGTATTGCGTTCAGCCTTGGATAGAAGAAAAAGACCGTAATATTGAATCGTATAAAAAGATGATTGCCGAGTGGAACAAAGTTGGTGAGATCATGAAAAATGTAGGTATTCAGTTTGGTTACCACAACCATAACTTCGAGTTTAAACCAACCGATGGAATGGTACCTTATTACGATGTATTCCTAAAAGAAATGGATGCCGACCTGATTACTATGGAACTGGATTGTTACTGGGCATTGAAAGCAGGTCAGGATCCTGTTGAAATGTTCAAAAAATATCCTGGACGCTTCCAGCTGCTTCACTTTAAAGGTATGGGAGAAGAGGTTGTAGAGCCGTTTTATACAGTAGACAAAGACGATATTGTTTCTGTGGGTGCCGGTGTTGCGGATTACAAAAGTATTTACGATGCTCGTGAAACTGCAGGTATGAAGTATTTATTTGTTGAAGACGACAACCAGGGTAACGGAAAACCTTTTGAAGGTGTGAAAGCAAGTATCGATAATATTAATGCGAAGCTTTTTGTTTAAGCAAACGATATTTTCACTGAAAACCGGATTCATTTGAATCCGGTTTTTTTGTACCTCTAAATGTTATTTCATCCTAAAGTTTTGCCATTTCTTAAAACGAAACACCTGCCATTTCTGTAAAGCAATTACTTTTGCATAAATGAATGAACGTTCATTTATTAATTTGAAGATATGGCACGGATTACAGATCAAACAAAAATTGAACGATTAAAACAGTCAACCATGAAATTGGTGGTTGATAATGGTTTTGGAGGTGCTTCGGTGGCATTGATTTCAAAAGATGCACAAGTTGCTTCGGGCTATTTCTACATGCACTACAAAGGGAAGTACGAACTGGTAAATACCATTTTACAAGAGGTTTACAGCGAAGTGTTCGGCATGTTCGAAAAACTAATCGGGCAGGGTGAGCCATTTCATGTAACCATTGAAAATATAATCCGCCACTTTGTTGAACTGGCAAACAAGGAGCCAATCCGGGTGAAATTTTTGTATGTGCTTACCAACGATTATAACTTCGTAATCGATAAACATATCCAGGGAAATACACAAATGCTGCTTGAAAAATTGATGGAAATGGGGCGTTCACGCAACGAATTGGACAAGACGCTAATCGTTAGTGATTTGTACCTGATATTGATAATAACCACCATTCAGTTTATCAATCAAAAATACAAATATCACGATGAGAATATTATTGCAGAAGAGGATATTCAGCACCTGCTAAAACTGATTTTTAAGTTTTTGAAATAAGCAACGCGATAGAACAAAGAAATTGATAATACAATAAAATACAGCTTACAATAATAGAAATGAAAACAATTAAACAACAGAAAACAGTTTTATTATTCCTGCTACTTCTGGTAGTAGGAATAACGGTCCACGGGCAGTCCCGGGAACAATTGTTGTCATTCGATCAGGCGATGCAAATAATGCTGGAGCAAAATCCGGCATTGTTGCGCCAAAAAGAAGAGATCAGGCAGAAAGAATTCGAGATCAAATCGAAGAAAGGTTTGCGTTTACCTCAGGTTTCATTGAATGCAACGGCAGTGGCCATGTCTGATCCTTTGCATCTCGATTTAACTCCTGTTGGTGAAGCCATCAGTCCGCTTTACGAAACACTTGGTAATTATGGTGTTTTTAGCGGTGTTCCAAATCCCGATCCGGCGACGAATACACTTTATCCTTATTTAAGTGACGACATGAGTACCGAAATTGTGCGTCAGCAATTACTTGAAGGAGGCGAAGCAATTCAAGCACACGACTGGGATGAGATTATTCAGGAAAAGAATTTTGCATTGCTGACAGCGAGTTTTGCGATGCCAATTTATGCCGGAAGCAAAATTAACGGTGCGAACCAGGCTGCCGAAGTAAACCTGGATATTAGCCAACAGGAATTGCGTCATGCCGAAGGGGTTTTGCTGACCGAACTGGTAACGCGTTATTATGGTCTTGCCCTCGGATTGCAAGTGGAAAAGCTTCGCGAAGAAATGCTGAGAAGTATGGAGAATCATTACAACGATGCAAAAAAACTATTCGATAACGGAATGATTGCTAAAGTTGAATTGCTTCATGCAGAGGTCGCGAAAAACGAGGCAGAACGAGAAGTGAAGCAAGCGGTTCGGAATGTTGAAATAATACGTACCGGCTTAAAAGCAACATTGGCTATCGATACGATGGATCAGGTTATTCCGGCCAACAATTTGTTTATCAATACCGAATTAACAGGTTTGGCCGGGTGGTTAGATCGTGCCAAAGAGTTAAACCCACAATTGAAACAAATACAGGGAAAAAAGGAGCTTGTTGAGATAAAACACCGGGTAGAGAAAAACGAGTATTTGCCAACTATTGCAGCAATGGGGAATTACAACATTGCCGATAAAAACTTTTCGCCTTACATGCCCGAGTGGGAGCTTGGAATCGGAATGAAGTGGAATGTGTTTCAGGGTATGAGCCGCAAGAATAACATACTGGCCAGCGAAACTTTGCAGAACCAGGTAGAATATGCCGAGCAAAAAGCCAACAACGATTTGGAAGCCTATTTGGTAAAGCTCTATAACGAATTGCAAATGCAGATGGAACAAAAGGAAGAACTGGAAACAACGCTCGAGTTGGCAAACGAATACCGCCAAAGTACAGAGAAAGCATTTAACGAAGGATTTGCAACTTCTACCGATGTGGTGGAGGCGAATACAAAAGTATTACAGGTAAAAACATTACGACTAAGCGTTTTATACAATTACGATGTTGCTTTGGCGAATTTCCTTCAAACAGCGGGTGTTCCCGAGCAATACATCGAATTCTCGAGTGGAGACAATACTGTAACCGAATCACTTTAAAAAGAACAAAAGCAAAAAACAAAGAATATGAACAAGAAGACCTTAAGCTCAATAGTTGTACTTGTAGCTATAGTAGCATTTATAGTATATACATTTATTGTAGTAACCAAACCCGAGCCTGTAATTCTGCAGGGAGAGGTTGAGGCTCAGCAATACAATATTGCATCGAAAGTTCCGGGGAGAATACAGAAAGTTGCTGTTGACAGGGGACAAAAAGTGAAAAAGGGCGACTTTATTTTTTCTATCGACAGCCCCGAAATTAATGCAAAACTGGCCAATGCAAATGCAGCTCGTTCGGCAGCAAGCGCACAAAGCCGCAAAGCACAAAACGGAGCACAACAAGAGGATATTACAGCAGCCTACAGCACTTACGTAAAAGCCGAAGCAGCTGCCCAGTTTGCTGAAAAAACATTTGCACGCATTCAGAATTTATATGATGAAGGAGTGGTGCCGGCACAAAAACGCGATGAGGTTGAAACGCAAATGAAAGCGGCCCGCGAAACGGCAAATGCAGCAAAAGCCATTTGGCAGAAAGCAGAAAAAGGAGCCCGCGAAGAAGATAAAGCTGCTGCCGCTGCAATGGTAAAACGTGCCGAGGCCGCCATTGCTGAGGTGGAGGCCTACCTGCAGGAAACAACAATTAATGCCATTGCCGATGGCGAAGTGTCGGGTGTAAATGTGGAGGAAGGCGAACTGGTTTCAACAGGATTTCCGGTAGTTACCCTACTCGATTTGAACGACATTTGGGTAACGCTCTACATCCGCGAAGACTATATGAATTATTTTAAAATGGGAAGTGTGTTTAAAGCAAAAATCCCCGGTCTTGACGGGCAGGAGTTCGACTTTAAAGTAAAATACATTAGCCCGTCGGCTGATTTTGCCCGTTGGAATGCAACAAAAACTTCGGGAGAGTTCGATTTAAAATCGTTTGAAGTGGAGGCGCGCCCGGTGAATAAAATCGAAGGATTACGTCCGGGAATGACAGCCGTTGTTACCTTACCCGAAACCAAATAAAATGAACGGGAAAAAGAGACATCCTATTTTTGAAGTGCTGATTCGTGAGGCCAGGCGGATTCAGCAAAATCCGGCTTATCGGTTTTTGTTGTTAATTGGGCCGATCATGGGTATTCTGCTGCTCTTTTTTATCTTTCAGCAGGGAGCCGCAAAACGCTTGCCCATTGCTTTGGTCGATCAGGATAATTCATCACTTTCCGTAAAAGTTGGAAATGCTTTAAATGCTTCACCTGATGTACAGATTGTTGCCGGAGCACCGGATCTGTTTCAGGCGCAGGAGTGGTTAAAACAAGGGCTTGTTCAGGCCATTGTTGTATTGCCCAATGAGCTGGAGAAAAAAGTATTTCAGGGAATGGAGGCTCCCGTGCCGGTTTACATCAACGGAACAAATGTAACGGTTGCCGGAGTTGTGCAACGTTCGGTTTTAACCACGCTAAATACATTTTCGGCCGGAATTCAACTAAAAAAACTGGCCCTGAATGGTAACAACGCGCAAAAAGCCATGGCCCGGGTTGTGCCTGTGAAAATTCAGAAGCATGTTTTGTTCAATCCGTATACAAATTATGCCTACTTCCTCAACTCGGCAATGATGTATTTCACCTTGTTTTTGTTTGCTTTTATGAGTTCGGTTTACACTTTCGGAAATGAACTGAAACGAGGAACAGGCTTAAGTCTTTTAGAAGCTGGAAACAACAGTGTACGCATGGCAATTGCCGGGAAACTGTTTCCGTACACCCTTATTTACTCCGGGTTCGCTATGTTAATCGCCTACCTGCTTTATGTGGTTGAAGGAATGCCGTTAAATGGCAGTTTTGTGGTTATTTTTTGCGGCCAGTTTATAACAATTCTTGCCTACCAAATGCTGGGATTGATATTTGTTGCAGTAACCAAAAACCTGCGTTTGTCGCTGTCGGTTGGTAGTGCATACATTATGATGGGAATAACATTTTCAGGACTTACTTTCCCGATAGAAGGAATGATGCCATTTGTAAAAACACTTACGGCCATCTTCCCCTTTACCTGGTGGGAGAAATTGTTTATTTCACAATCGTTACGCGGTGCACCAATAAAAGAAGCCTTGCCGTATTTATGTTACATCCTCCTGTTTATGCTGTCAGCTGTAGCGGTGTTTAAAATGTATAAGAAGAGCCTGAGCGATCCGAAATACTGGGGAAAACAATAGGAACTATGACGAAAGAGAAGAATAATATAAATAGCTTCGGATTAATGGCCATTCATTTTAAAAATGAATTGAAAGCTATTTTTTCGGATAGTGGGGCAGTGTTGATCTTAGTTGGGGCACTGTTAATCTATCCTTTGTTGTATTCGTTCGGATATTTTAACGAAGTGCTGACCGATTTGCCAATTGGTGTTGTCGATTTAGATCAAACCGCTACCAGCCGAAAGTACACCAACATGCTGGATGCCTCGCGCGATATTGAAGTATCGTATAATCCGCAAAGCCTTGAAGAGGCAGAGCAACTTTTTATGGCCAATAAAATTGATGGTGTTTTGCTAATCCCGAAAGGATTTCAGAAAAACGTACTGTCAACAAAACAGGCCGATGTTGCGGTTTACGCCGATGGCAGTTACCTGTTAAAATACAAAACGTTTTACACGGCGGCACAAACCGTGAATGCTTATTTTGGGGCAGGAGTGGGAGTACAACATTATTTGGCCGAAGGGAAATCACTGCGACAGGCAAAAGTTTCGGTTAGTCCATTGAGCATTCAAACGCACATGCTTTACATTCCCGCAGGATCCTACGGTAGTTTTATTATGCCGGGACTGATCATCATCATTATTCAACAAACCTTGCTGATTGGTATCGGAATTATGGGGGGGACTTTTTCCGAATCAAAAGCTTCGCCTTTTAAGTTACCTGAAGATAAACGCAGACGCGAAATTATTCCTTTGATATTGGGTCGGGTTGGAGCATATTTGCTCATCTCGGCATTTAATATCTGCCTTGCACTTATCATTATACACGACTGGTTCAACTATCCGGATAAAGGCCATATGCTTGATGTGCTGATGTTGCTGTTCCCGTTTTTACTGGCGGTAATTTTTTTCGGAATTGGTCTGTCAACCTTCTTTAAGCACCGCGAGTCTGCTATTGTATTTATGATGTTCTTGTCGCCGATCGCTTTATTTCTGAGTGGTATTTCGTGGCCGGTTTCGGCTATGCCTGATTGGTTGGTTGGTTTATCGAAAATTCTGCCCGGAACAACAGCAGTACCTGCCTATTTGCGTTTGCGCACAATGGGTGTAGGAATTACGGAAGTAAAATCAGAGGTGTTAATGTTGTATTTGCAGGCAGGTAGTTATGCAATTCTGACTATTGCATATTTCTATGTTCGGCTGTATGTTGGGAAAATGAGAAAGAAGCAATTGACGTAATAAAATAGAATAAAAAAAAGCTTTGATCCAATCTCGGTCAAAGCTTTTTATTTAATTCAAAATTACTTTCAATTTTAGTTTCCTGGCTTTTTTGTAAAGCCGAATTGAATTTTCAGAAACCGAAGATGGAATGTCGATTTTAACGTTCCATACCGGCCCTGTTTCTGTCAATTCCTGTTTCCCGTTTTTAAAATTCTCTTTCATCGTTTTCTGTGGCTTTTGTGCAATGTACGGAATTTTACAAATATTATGCCGAAAAACCTGGTGAGTTATCACCAGAACATTGTGAACAGTAGTATTTTAACCCGTTCCGTATTATTTATTTTACTGCTTTTATAGTGTAGCCGCGCTTTTCGATGCTTTTTTCAATTTCATCGATTGATACGGCAGAAGCATTGTATTTAACAATGGCAGTTGAATCAGCGAGTGTCACTTTTACAGTTTCAATCCCATTTAGGGTATTTACTCCCTTCACTACCGAGGTCACGCAGGCATCGCAGTGCAATCCGCCAATATCAATGGTGGCTTCAAAAATTTGCTCCGGTTGAGCAACTTCTGTGCTTTTTTGTGTTCCTGAGTTACAGGCTACAAATCCTAAAAGGACAAATAGATAAAATAGTTTTTTCATGGTATTTTTAGTTTTTTTTTATTTAATAACGGGAGCAAGTATTTGTTTATTCTCTTCGCTTGCTGCCCCCATAACTGTTTTTACTTTACTGCCCATAAATTTCGAGAAGAGTCCCGAATTCAACATCGAAATATAGGTTTTTCCATTGCGTTCGTAAACTGCAACACGACATGGCATCAATGCTGAAACAACACGCTCCTGATCACTGCTTAAAATCTGGTAAGCATGATCAGGTTTACACAGTGAAAATACTTTTACCGGTTTTACTTCAAAACCGTGTTTCTTCATGGTTGCCTGCAGATCATATAAATGTGGCATACTCCAGTTGTTATCCTTTGCCGATTGTTCAATTGCTGCAACTGTTTCGTCAAAACCCAGTTTACTTTCGTTTACCACAAACATTTGTTTGGGTAGAATAACCACAATCATTATAATGGTTAAAAGAATTCCCACAATCAAGCCGGTTAAAAACATAGTTAATCCTTTCATTATTAGTTTTATTAATTTAAACAAAGAAACAACAGACAGTAAACTTTTGTTTGATAGATTTGATTGATTGGGCTTAAAGGGGTTAAATAAAAAGGGAACCACTCAATTGAATGGTCCCCTTAAATGTATATTGAAGTTAGTTTTAATATAATCCTTCTATTGAAAGGTAACGTTCGCCATGATCGTACGAGAAGGTAAGAATTCTCGATCCTTTTGGCAGTTCGTTAATTTTTTTGGCAACGGCTGCCAACGATGCTCCCGATGAAATACCAACAAATAGGCCCTCTTCTCTTGCTGCTTTTTGCGCATATTCAAAAGCTTCGTCTTTACTAATTTCTACCGTTCCGTCAAGCAAACCGGTATTAAGGTTATTCGGAATAAAACCAGCACCAATTCCCTGAATTCCGTGTGGGCCTGGATCTTTACCTCCAATTACAGGGCTTGAATCCGGTTCAACAGCAAAAACTTTCAGGTTCGGGAATTTAGCTTTTAAAACCTCAGCTACTCCGCTTATGTGGCCACCTGTTCCAACGCCGGTAATCAGGTAATCAAAACCTTCAGGGAAATCTTTTAGAATTTCCTGCGCAGTAAAATCGCGATGTACGGCAACGTTTGCCGGGTTATTGAACTGCTGTGGTATCCATGCATTGCCCAGCTCTTTAGCCAGTTCTTCGGCCTTTGCAATGGCACCTTTCATACCCTTTTCTTTAGGTGTTAACTCCAGCTCGGCACCAAATACTTTTAGTGCTCTTCTTCTTTCCAACGACATTGATTCTGGCATGGTAAGAATTAAACGGTAACCTTTTACAGCTGCTACCAGTGCCAATCCAATTCCGGTATTTCCCGATGTGGGTTCAATTATAACCGAACCTTCTTTTAATATCCCTTTCTTTTCGGCATCCTCTACCATTGCGAGTGCAATACGGTCTTTTATACTTCCTCCGGGATTTGTTTTTTCTACTTTCACCCAAACTTCGTAATCCTCCGGATAGAGGCGGTTAAGCTTTACATGTGGCGTGTTGCCAATGGTTTCCAAAATGTTTTTTGCTTTCATCTGTTTTTAATTATTGAGTTATTTCGGTAATTATTTACTAAACAAAAAAAAGGCCTTTCCGTTCATGGAAAGGCCTTGTATAATCTTGCAATCAAGTTCAATTTAAAACACTACAACACCTTTCCCTTTTTGAAGGAAACAACAACACATCATCATATTGTTACCGGTGTTTTTCATAATGGGTGCAATATATGTAATTTTTATTTATTCTAAATAGTAAATATGAAAAAAATCATGTTTTTGACTTCTTTGTTAAGAAAATGAACTGATTTGCGGTCGATTGGATTGTAGTAAAACAAATAATCCTGCCAAAAAAGACAGGATTATCAATATCATATTTGAATATATACTAGCCTTTATATCTGAGCCATTTAACAAGCTCTTTGATATTCACCTTTTTGCCATACATCAACAATCCGATGCGGTAAATTTTGGCAGCTGCCATTATGCATACAATGGTTGTAAGTATTAGTAAACCCATTGAAAGTAATAACTCCCAAACGGGCAGATCATAGGGTACGCGGGCCATCATGGCTACCGGCGAAGTGAATGGAATTATCGAACACCAAAAAGCCAGTGGTCCCTCAGGATTTTTGGCAATAGGGAACAGCAACATGATGGAAAGAATCAACGGGAAAGTTACCGGGAAAACCATCTGCTGCGAGTCTTCATCATTGTCGACAGCGGCTCCAACCGAGCCCAGCAGCGCACTGTATAACAGGTAGCCGCCAAGGAAATAGAATACAAAAGAAAACAGGATAAGCGGCAGATTTAAATTACCTATCATTTCCATTACCTCAGTAACCTGGTTGGGTGTAGCCTGAACTGCGGCCTGATTCATCTGGCCCTGCGAGTCCATGATACTTTGTCCCATCTGTTGTGCACTTTCAGGAGAAAAGAAACTTTGTACCACTACCAAACCTATACCTCCCAAAACAACCCAAATAGCAACCTGTGTAAGGCCAACCAAAGCGGTTCCGATAATTTTACCGGCCATTAGCTGGCTAGGTTTTACTGATGAAATGATTACCTCGATAATGCGGCTTTTCTTTTCTTCCATTACGCTGCGCATAACCATGGCGCCGTACATAAACACAAAGAAATAGATAAGTAGCCCCATGGCATAACTGGCAATAAACGCCACAACCGACGAGCTTTTTTTGGTTTCGCCCGATTGTGATACCTTAAGCGTACTCAGGTTTACACTGGTTCGTGTTTTACTCAGGCGTTCTTCCAAATCGGGGATGCCCGATTCGGCAATAACTTTTTGGCGCTTGTCATTTTCGATAAAGCGGCTCAGTTTGCGCTCAATTTGTTCGGTAAGTTCAAACGGCAACTGTTTCTCCGAGAAAAGTTGTGCCTGGTTATTCGAGTAAATATCTGATGGAATGTATAGCAATCCGTAATAACCGCTGCCTTTAATGTTGGTTTTCAGGGTTGAAAATTCTTCTTTCGGGATAAAATGATAGCTGGTTGTTCCTTCTTCGCTGAATTCGCCAAGAAATAAATTCGTAGCATCGTAAACGGCAATGGTGCGTTCTTCGGTATCGTCTTTTATCGAGAAATAAATTACCAGCCCGTAAACGCCTGCAATTAAAAACGGCATAAGGATGGTTAATATGATGAACGATTTCTTTTTTACCCGTTTCAGGTATTCTTGTTTTAATATTAGTAATGTGTTGTTCATTGTGGCAAATTTAGTTTTTGTTCGACTCCTCAACAGCTTTAATAAATACATCGTTCATGCTTGGTATAAGCTCCTCGAATGCCAGTATTTCGGCTGCAGGCATAATGGCCTGCAACAATTCGTTATTCGAATTTCCGTTTAGGTACTGCACTTTCAGCGTGTTGGCTTTTTCCGACTCATCGTGACTGATGATATTATAATTGGCTCCTAATGCCTGGTCGATATTTTTAAATTCGCCCCGGTATTTAATGTCGAACATATTCGATTTGTATTTCATTCGAATTTCGTCGGTTGGCCCGTCTTCAATCTTCTTCGATTTGTTAATGAGCGCAATGTGGTCGCACAATTCCTCAACCGATCCCATGTTGTGGGTAGAGAAAATAATGGTGGCGCCTTCCGCTTTCAGGTTCAGAATTTCCTTCTTCAGTAAATTGGCATTTATTGGGTCGAAACCGCTAAATGGCTCATCAAAAATCAGCAGTTTGGGCCGATGAACTACGGTAGTAATAAACTGTACTTTTTGCTGCATTCCTTTCGACAGCTCTTCCACCTTTTTGTTCCACCAGGGCATAATATCAAATTTCTCGAACCAATGTTTCAGGTTTCTACTTGCATCGCGATGTGACATGCCTTTTAATTGGGCCAGGTAGATGGCCTGCTCACCAATCTTCATTTTTTTGTACAATCCGCGTTCTTCAGGCAGGTAACCAATTTGCGAAATATCTGCCCGGTTCATTTTTTTCCCGTTCAGAAAAATCTCGCCACTGTCGGGGGCGGTAATCTGGTTAATAATGCGGATGAGGGTGGTTTTACCCGCACCGTTGGGGCCAAGTAAGCCAAAAATACTTTGTTCTTTCACCGAAATGCTTACATCGGTTAATGCCTGTGTGTTGGCAAAAACCTTGTTCACATTGCGCGCTTCGAATAATTCCATATTGTTTTTAATTGAATAGTAAGATTTAACCCGTGCAAATTACAGGTTTGGATTTAAAATGTCTAAAGGAAAACATAAAAAAACCGGTTTCCGAAAGAAAACCGGTGAATCAAACTATTTTCGATATGAAAGTCTATTTTTCAGGGTCAATCACTTCGGGTTCATCGAAATCAGCCTCGTTTTTTTCTGAAACTTTGGATTCCTCAGTAACCGATTCCTCTACTTTCGTATCACCTTTTAAATAGTTGGGAAGTTCCATTCCTGCCGATTTGAAGACATCATCGAGAGGAGGAATGGAGCCCAGCATTCCTTGCATAAAGTTTGCCGTTGATGTTTTGCCATCTTTGCCGTTTCCGGTTTCCCAAACAGTAACTTTATCAATTTTAATGTTCTTAATGGCTTCAACCTGGGTTGCAACTAATTCGGGTAATTTGTCAGCAATCATCATGAGAACTGCTTTTTGGGCATCGTTGCCGGCAGCTTTTACCAGCTGATCGAAACCTTCGGCTTGTTTACTCAGAATTTCGTAGATACCTTTACCTTCCGCAGCCATTTTCATATAAATGGCATCGGCCTCACCTTTTGCAATCCGGCGTTTTTGTTCAGCCACTGCTTCGGCTTCAATCTGAACTTTTTCTTTATCAATCTCGGCAGGAACTACAATATTTGCAATTTGGGTAGCTTTGTCCCTTTCTGCACGAACTTGTTCTGCCAGTTTTTCAGCAGCATAAGCTTCTTCAAGCGCTTTTGCATCAGTTACCTTTTCAGCCGCTACAGCCCGGCGATTTGCCTCAGCTTCTTTTTCTCGTCTGTCGGCATCTGAATTCGCAATGGTTACTTTTGCAATGTTTTCTCCTTCAACAGCTGTTGCATCTGCACTGGCAACTTGTACACGCTGGTCTTGCAGCGCTTCTGCCTGGCCGATTTCTCCATCGCGGTTTTTCTCGGCTACGCTCTTTTTAGCGTCGTTGATAGCTTTTGCAGCAGCTTCTTTACCAAGAGCATCAATGTATCCCGATTCATCGTTGATATCGGTAACATTCACGTTGATCAGTTTCAACCCAATTTTTTTCAGTTCTGCTTCAACATTCGATGAAACAGCAGCAAGGAATTTGTCGCGGTTGCTGTTAATTTCCTCAATATCCATTGTGGCAACCACCAAACGCAACTGACCAAAAATGATGTCTTTTGCCAGGTTGCTTATCGACTCTTGTGAAAGTCCGAGTAAGCGTTCGGCGGCATTGTTCATAATGTTCGGTTCGGTAGAAACACCTACAGTAAAACGAGAGGGCACATCAACACGGATGTTTTGTTTACTCAGTGCATTTGTCAGATTGATTTCAATGGAAATCGGAGTTAAATCTAAAAATGCATAAGAGTGAATAATTGGCCAGATAAAAGCTGCTCCACCGTGAATACATTTGGCAGACCGACTTTCGCTGTTAGATCCTTTGCCAACTTTACCGTAAACAACCAAAATCCGATCAGAAGGACAACGTTTGTAACGCCGCATCATTGCAACAATAATGATGAATACAAAAAGTGCGGCAACGCTTAGAAGAATAACAAAATAATCGTTCATAAAAATTAATTTAAAGGGTTATTAATTGCCTTGTTTCTGAACAAGGAGAATATGATCATCAATTACATTTATTACATGAACTATTGAAGAAGTCGGGATGTCTTCCTCATCATCGGTAATGGCATCGAGTGTTCGCATCGAGCCCTGAACATTCAGTTGAACTTTACCCATTCCACCGCGTTTGGCCGGAATTACAAGGTAAACTTCGCCTAATTTACCAATGGCATTTCCCATTCGTAATGTTCCGTTTTCAGCCAGTTTCGACATGAAATAGAATAGTGATGCCATCAAAAACATCATGGTCAGACCACAGAGGGTTGAGAAAAGGATGACTTGCCCGGGACCCAAGCCCATACTGATAAAGCCGATTCCCGACCAGCCAAACACAGTAAAAAAGGCAACGATGTTTTTCAATGAAATAAATTGGAAAGGAATTGAATCTCCATCGGCGATGTCTCCGTCAACATCAGTGTCAACATCAACGTCGGCATCAGCATCACCACCGAAGATGGTTAAAACTAAGAGCAGTAGAAAAAAGACGGTTGCCGGAATTGCTATGATCCAGAAAGCTTGTTCGAATACGCTGATTTCCGACCAATTAGGGAGAATTGAATTTAATAACATTGGAATAAGTATTGGTTTCTGTTTTAAAAGTAAACATAAACTCAATTATTCCAAGTTAATATTTTGGGATTGGAGGATTTTTATAGGCAAAATGACGATTTCTATACGCGATCGTATAAAAACATATTTAGAAATGATGCTGAATACTTTCCTCCAAATAGGGATGATTTTTTGGTACCAAACTGGCTTTGGTAAGCGTTGTGCCAACCACCCACGAAAATAATCCTGCATAACCAAGAAAAGTACCGATTTCGAGCAAGCCGAACTTCGCTTCATGCACCGTTGCCGGCCAAATGATATAATACAGTTCGGTGTACTGGCCAATAATCAGAATCAGGATCACTGGAATCATAAAAAGTTTGCTTCTGGAACTTTTTCGAGGCATCAGTACGAGGAATGGAATTCCCCAATTGATGATGATATTGGCAAAGAACAGGATTTTGTAGACGCCGTGCCAGCGATGTACAAACCACGATGTTTCTTCCGGAATGTTACCGTACCAGATCAACATGAATTCGGCAAAATTGAAATAGCCCCAAACTATACTCGACATAAAAATATAGCGGGTAAAATCGTGAAGATGACTGTGGTTTTGTAAGGGGAATTTACCTTGTTTCGATAAAATAATTACAATAAGTGCAATTATTGATGAGGCGTGTAAAACCCCCGCCATAAAACTTTTTCCGGCAAACATAGTGCTGAACCAGTGCGGCTCGAGCGACATCAGCATATCAACCGAAAACAGGCTGAATGAAAAGGCCAGCACAAAAATGAATATCTTGGAATAGAACTCCGATTTCTCGAAATACCGCATGCCGCCAACTTCGTCTTCTTTTAACGAGAATTTGCGCAATACTTTCGACAAAATGATCCACGCAGCAAAAAACACAACTACCCGCGCAAAAAAGAAAGGTACATTCAGGTAAGGCGATTTATGCTGCAAAATATGATCGTGTGATACAACCTCGTGGTGTGTCCATTCGAAAACCGAATGCATACCAAAATACAGGATCAGGAAGAATACCGCCGCAAACGGAAGATAAGCGACCATGGCCTCGGGCACACGTTTAAACATGGCCGACCAGCCCGATTGAGTAATGTACTGGATGGCGGCAAAAAAGGCGGCGCCAATAGCCAGCGACACAAAATAATAGTTGTTTAAAAGGTAGTTTGCCCAGGTGCGCTCGGCATCGAAAACAAAACCCAGTGCAAACGAAACTACACCAACGGCCATTAGCGCGTAGGTAAGCATTTTAAACTTATTGGAAAGTGTTAATCGGTCTTCCATATCTGTTCCTTTTAATTCTTCATCTGTTCTTTATTCCGTCATTCCGAACTTGTTTCGGAATCTCGTCAAGATGCTGAATCCGTCGGCTGACGGACAGCATGACGATATCAATTCTGTAATACCTCCTTAACGTACATAGAAATCTTCCAGCGATCGTCCGGTTTAATCATCGAACCATGCTCGCCCATAATTCCGTGTCCCACTGTAATCACATGGTAAATCTCCCCCTCGGGATTTGTCAGCATTTTTTCGCTCAGCAAACTGGCCGGCGGGTAGGTGTATTTTTTGCTCACATATAATGATCCTTGTCCGTCGCCTTTTTCGCCATGGCACTGCATACAGTAAATTCCGTACATTCTTTCACCGCGTTGCAGGTTTTCTTTGCTTGGCTCTAAATTGTTTACCAATGTGGCAGCAGCCAGTGCCCGGTCTTCATCGCTTTTCTCATAAGCATATGGAACTGTTCCTCGAGGAATTGTTCCGGGAACAGGTGGCTGCATGGTTTTTCCGTCGGCAAAATTCGGATTGGGTGTGTAGCTTTCGTATGCCGGCGATGTAACCATATCATCGAAATACTGCCAGCCGGTGGTTCGGCGGTTATAATCGCACGATGCCAGAACGATGATCAATACTCCAAATAGTGCTATATATTTTAATTTCTTCATACCGATACGTTATTCAATTTTACCATATTCTGTAAGGATCGAATTCAATGTCTCACTATTGTTTTTGGTTCCGTCCTCGTCGAAAACCATAACAAACTTATCGTCGGTGGCCCGTTCGTGAAAGATCTCTGCTTTTTTACCGGGAAAAACTTTTGCCCGTGCCGAAAAGGTAAAAAGCGTTAGCAGGGTTATGGAAAGAATAGTTGCAACAATGGTTACCACAATAAACGACGGGAAAGCATTAAACGGTTTTCCACCGTAGCGCAGTGGCCAGTCGATAACCGCAGCATAAGTCAGGAATCCGAGGATACCCAGCGCAGCAAACAATCCGTAAAAGAACGCTGCATGTGTAATGCGTGTTTTTATGGGCATCCCCTCTAATATTTCGTGTACCGGATAGGGCGTGTAAACCTCAACAGGCAGTACTCCTTTGTCTTTTAATTTTTCGAAGGCTTCAACTAATGTAGCTTCGTCGTCAAAAACGCCAAGGATGTATTTTTTACTCATGACTCTTTGCTTTTAGTTGTCCGTTATTTGGTTTGTCGAATTTTGCTACACTTTTTAATTCAGAAATGGCAATCATTGGAATGTAGCGGAAGAACAACAGCACTCCGGCCAAAAACATTCCGAGTGTCCCAATAAAGAATCCTACCTCAACATAGGTGGGCGAATAATTGGCCCAGGCAGCAGGCAGGTAATCGCGGCTAAGCGTGGTAACCACAATGTTAAAACGCTCGAACCACATACCGATATTGATAATGATGGAAATAATGAATACAATCCACATGCGTTTGCGTACCGCTTTAAACCAGAACAGTTGTGGTATTACAGCGTTGGCCGTAAACATCGCCCAGAACTGGAAAGCATAATCGCCAAACAAACGGTTTTTAAAGAACATATACGTTTCGTATTCTGAAGCCGAATACCAGGCGATAAAGATTTCGGTCATGTAGGCCGTTCCCATAATGAGTGAGATAAATATCAGGATCCGGCAAACCGCGTCAACGTGTCGGTCGGTAATAAAATCATTCATATTGTATAAGCCGCGCATCGTTATTACAAGGGTAAGCACCATGGCAAATCCTGAGAAAATTGCTCCAATCACAAAGTACGGAGGGAAGATGGTGGTGTGCCAACCGGCTTGTACCGAAACAGCAAAGTCGGTAGATACAATGGAGTGCACCGAAACGACCAAAACCGCGGCAATTCCACCCAGCACAAAACTCAGGCCTTCAAAACGCAGCCACTCGCGGCTCGATCCGGTCCAGCCAAAGGCAAAAAATCCGTAAACGGCCTTTTTAATTTTCGACTTTGCCGTGTCGCGAATGGTGGCAAAATCGGGCACCATTCCGAAATACCAGAAACTTGCCGAAATAAGCAGGTAAGCTGAAATCGCCACAAAGTCCCAGAATAGCGGCGAGTTAAAATTCACCCAAAGCGGACCACGCGTATTCGGATACGGGAAAATATAGAAAAACAACCACGGACGTCCCATATGCAGCAGCGGGAAAAGGCTGGCACAGAACACGGCAACCACTGTCATTGCTTCGGCGGCGCGGTTAATGGCAGTTCTCCATTTCTGCCGTAAAATGAGCAGGAAAATGGAAAATGCGGTTCCGGCATGTCCAATACCAATCCACCAAACAAAGTTGATGATGGCCCAACCCCAGGCTACTGAGTTGTTTACTCCCCAGGTACCAATTCCGGTTGAAATAGTAATGTATTTGCAATACAAACCAAATCCGAACATGCCTAAACTCACCAGCATGGCTGCGTACCACCACAGTGGCGTTTTGGCGTGAATGGGTGCTAATATCTCCTTCGAGATCTGGCTGAACGACTTGTCGCCATCAATTAGCTTTCCCCTTACGGCTGAATTAAACATAGGCGTTTATGCTTTTTTGTTTCTTACTTAATTGTCAACTTCGTAAAGTGGTTCCCGTCATGCTGAACTTGTTTCAGCATCTTTTAAAACAGATTCCGAAACAAGTTCGGAATGACGTCCTCAGTTTTGATGTTGATCAATCGTATCTCAATATTTTTTAACTCTTCTTATTCCTAACCTTCGTTAAATATCCTACCGATGGCAGGGTGTGCAATTCTTCCAGCAAATGGTAATTGCGCTCGTTTTTAAACAGCATGTTTATTTTGCTGTTCTCATCGTTCAGATCGCCAAAAACCAGCGCATCGGCCGGGCACGACTGAACGCAGGCCGGTTGAACTTCGCCATCCTCCAGTTTTCTTCCGGCAACTTTAGCTTCAGCTTTTTTCTCCTGAATGCGTTGCACACAGAACGAGCATTTTTCTACCACACCACGCGAGCGAACCGTAACATCAGGATTAAGAACCATACGTCCCAAATCGCTGTTTGACGCGTAATCGAACTCCGGATTTTGTACGTACTGGAACCAGTTAAAACGACGCACTTTATACGGGCAATTGTTTACACAATATTTGGTTCCCACGCAGCGGTTGTAGGCCATTTGATTCAATCCTTCCTCGCTGTGTGGCGTTGCCGAAACCGGACAAACATTCTCACACGGCGCATTGTCGCAGTGTTGGCACATTACCGGTTGATGATAAACATCCGGGTTTTCTGCGTCGTTTGAGAAATAGCGATCAACACGAATCCAGTGCATAATCCGGCGGTTGCGAACTTGTTCTTTCCCGATTACCTGCACGTTGTTTTCGGCCTGGCACGAGATGGAACAGTTTCCACATCCTACGCAACTTCCCAGATCGACTGCCATTGCCCAATGATGACCTTTGAATTCCTGCTCGGGATACAAGGAAACGTGGTGTTCCAAATGTTCTTTGCGGATTTCGTTCCCCGAAGCCGGATCGAGTTGCCATTTATCGAAATTGGTTTCACGAACAATTGGCCGGCCTTCCATTGAGTGGTGCGTTTGCGATAACGCCAGTTCAAAAGTTTTCTGCGTTGTCTGTACATCGGCACCACTTAGCCAAAGTTGTTTGGCATTGTTTTGTATCGATGCCAGTGTATACATATTTTTACCCACACCGTCGCCAACTTTTCCGGCAACTTCGCGGCCATAACCCAATGCTACCGAAATGGTTTCAGGTGCTTGTCCGGGCTGCACAAAAACGGGCATTTCAATACCGTTTATGGTGATCACAGATTCATTCTGAACGCCATTTTCTTCGGCCCATTTTACCGGAACCGCAGCAAAGTTATCCCAGCTGATTTTCGCAACGGGATCAGGCAATTCCTGCAACCACGGATTGTTGGCAGAACTTCCGTCTTTCAGTGCTACACCTTGGTAGAAAACGATCTCCCAACCTTGAGGTTGCTCACCGCCAAGTTGTAAGGCATTTTCTAATCCATTTTCACTATACACCGGTGCTTCGGCAGTTATCTCCGTTTCGAATACACCTTTCTGCAAAACATCGTTCCAGAATAAGCGGGAATCGGAATATTTTGATTGCAAACCAGTGAAGTTCTCTTCCCAGTTTGCTTTTAAAATTTCGTAATAATTAGGCTGCTCTTCGCCGGCCCATTTTAACAGCGTTTCCTGTACCTGACGGCTGTCGAACAGCTTTGAAATAGTGGGTTGCGACAGACTGAAAAGTCCTTTTTTAGGTTCGGCATCATTCCACGCTTCAAGGTAGTGTGGGGCAGGGCAAACCCAATGACAGGCAGCTGTTGTTTCATCTTTCCGGTCGGAAAACGAAACCGAAAGTTCGGAAGCCAGAATCAGCTCTTTCAATTCTTGCCCTTTTGGGTGATTGTACACCGGGTTTACGCCCCAGCAAAGCACTCCGGCAATTTCTTTGTTCTTTAATCCGGCGAATACTTTTTCAAAATCGGCATCAATTGCCTGATGCGTATTTAATGGTCTGTCGAACAAAATCGTTGAGCCGTAATTTCCCAGAAGATTGTTTATTGCATTTACGATCAATTGGATATTTACATCGTTGCTTCCTGAAATTACCAGCGATTTTCCTTCGTTTGCCAGCAGGTCTTCAGCAAGTCCTTTTACATCAACCGGGCTCCCCGGAGCGGCAATGGTCATAAATCCTTTTGCCTGCATCAATTGATAATACAGTGCTGTTAAAATCGTCTTTTCTTCCGACGGTTTTATCGGTACGCGAACATCGGCATTTGAACCGGTCAACGTCATTCCCGACTCGAACTGATAATGACGACTCATTTCATCGCCTTTATCCAGCACTCGTCTACCGGCGGCGTAACCTTTGGTGTATTCGGTTGAAGAAAGCCAGGTACCTAGAAAGTCGGCACCAAAACTGGCAATTACTTTTGCACGTTCGAAGCGATAATCAGGAATCAGTGCCGAACCAAAACTTTGCTGGTTGGCCTCCAAAATTCCACTTGCTGAAACGGCATCGTATTTTACCCACTCAACATTAGGACACTTTTCCTGAAAGTTCGCAATTACTTTTTTTGTCGTTGGCGAAATTATACTCGATGTAAGCAAAACAACTTTTTTGTTGTCGTTATTTAGTTGCACTAATTTTTTAGTGATATAGCTGTCTACTTCCTCCCAGTCGGTTGCCTCTCCTCTTTTTAGTGGCGTTTTAAACCGGGCGTCATCATATAAATCAAGAACAGATGCCTGAACTCTGGCAGAAGTACCTTTTTGCGAAACTGACGAAAGATCGTTTCCTTCAATTTTTATGGGGCGTCCGTCGCGTACTTTCACCAAAACGCTGCAATATTCGTTGGCTTCAAAATAGCTCGAGGCGTAATAGTTGGCCATTCCGGGAGTTACTTCCTCCGGTTTTACCAGGTAGGGAATTGCTTTGTCCACCGGCCGTTTACAGCTGGCTACAACTGCCGCCGTTGCAACGCTAAATCCAAAAGTTTTAAGAAAATCGCGACGCGATGAGCCGGAAGCCTTCTTCATTACGGCACGCTTAGCATCCAGTTCCAGTTTAATCTCGTTTTGCTTAAACTCGGCCGGATTATTTAACTCGTCTAAACTTCTCCAATATTTTGTCATAGTTTGTTTGATTCTGCTTTAAACTTGAATGATTAGTAGTGGCAACGCATACAATCATTTGCGCCAATATCAGCGGCTGTTAGCGAGTCGATCGCTCCGGATTTCATCTCTTCGTGCAATTTCACGTAGTGTTCGTAATAACCATTATTTCCAAAGTCTACTTCGGTGTCGCGGTGGCAGTTTACACACCAGCCCATCGAGAGGTCGCTGTGTTGTTCCATAATATCCATCTCCTCAACCGGACCATGGCATTGCATGCAGTCGAGTTTGCCCGAACCAACGTGTACGGCATGGCTGAAATAAACATGATCGGGCAGGTTGTGAATTCGTTTCCACTCAATTGAATGTCCGTTTTCAGCCGCATCCACCACTTTAGAAATTTCAAATTTGCCGCTGTTTGTTCCTTCACGAATTAAAATATGGCAATTCATACAAAGGTTCGTTGCCGGAATACCTGCCGATTTACTTTGTTCAACCGTTGTATGGCAATACATGCAATCAATTCCATTTTCGCCGGCATGTATCTTATGAGAGAACTTTATGGGTTGATCAGGAGCATAATTTTCCTGGCGGCCTAATTTAATAGCATCGGTAACAATCATTTTTACCTGCCAGCCAAAAGCACCCAATAATATAATTAGTGGAATAAATTTCAGTTTAATTTTTCGGATGAAGATCAGTTCAACAACCGCCCAGGTAATCAATAAGCCTAAAAACAGGAACAGAATAAGATTGTAATGCGTTGGTTTTGCCGGAGGAACTCCGGTGTGCGCCAAATTGTCTAAATAAATTTTAACTGTTTTCAGGTCTTCTTCTTCAATATTGAAATTAACGTGCGATGCTTCCATTTTTATGCCAACCGGACTGAGCACTGAAGCCTGAAATGTTTCAAAATCTTTATCTGAATATTTTATTGCAATATCCATTGCCGAAGGATTCCAGTTCAGTGTGTCGACCCGGTTTAAATTATGGCATGAAACGCACGATGAATATTCGCGATCGAACGGTAGTAATCCTTTAAAGAAACGTTCGCCACGTTTTACATCTTCGTGCGAATGTCCTTCAGTTACAACTGATTCAGCAGCATCGGCGTACAAATTATTGGATAGCAAAATACAGGTAACAAATGCGAACAGGGATATGAAAATTTGCGTTTTTTTCATGAAACCTCCCCAAAAGAAGTGTTCTCTCATTCTGTTAAGTTTAGTATTAAAATAAAGGCCTTCTTACCTAAAATTAATCTATTAACAATAAAAAGACCTTAAAGTTCTAGAAGGATTCAACTTTTTACGTTAAATAGTTAAGAATGTTTGCAAAACCCGATAGGTTACATCTATGTTGATGTAGTTGTGTATTTAGAAAGTCGATAACATACCACATGAAATACTTTTAAGCTTTCTCTTTTTCAAGGTGTTCGGTAATTTTTCGTACCAGTTTCATGTTCTCAAAAAATTCGGCGGCAATCACCCTGATAATGGTGTAAACAGGTATGGCTAGTATCATTCCGATTATTCCGGCCATACTTCCGGCGGCCATAATTACCAGAAATATTTCGAGGGGGTGTGCTTTTACGCTGCTGGAATAAATAAGCGGTTGAAAAAGTACATTATCGATTACCTGAACAGAAAGAAAAACCAGTGTCATCCAACCCAAAGTTGGTAAAACCTCGTTCATAAAATCAAGATTTATATGTAAAGCTGCCCCGATAAGTAAACCAAGTGCGGCACCCATCCAGGGACCGAGATACGGAATAACATTAAACATTCCGCAGAACAATCCAATAACAACGGCATGGTTAAACTCAATACCAACAATCGATAGACCAATTGTGTCGAGTAGCATAACCATAAAAACTTCGAAGAGCAGGCCGATAAAATAGCGACGTAATAAGTATGAAATGGAATCGAGAATATGGGCAACTTTTTCTTCAAACTGAGTTGGAACCAAAAGGATAATAAAGGTGCGAAACATTGTTTCATCTTTCAGAAAGAAAAAAGTAATGAAGGAAACCGAGAAAAATCCGATCAGTAATTCTCCAATGGTTCCAGCCACCAATCCAAACCAGTTAGAGACTTGCGAGAAATCGATTTGAGCACCCAGACTTTCGGTAACAATGTCAAGAAAATTCTTTGATTCAATGGCAACAGCATCTTTGCTGAAAAAATGCATCAGGTTTAATAACGGTTCTTCTATTGAATCAAGTACCAGGGTAAAATCAATTTGTGAAAGGGTTTCCACTTCGCTTATAAGAAGGGGAATCATAAAGCGGAAGAAGGAAATAAAAACAATCCATAAAGCGACAAGCGTTGCAAATGCTGCCAGTCCTTTGGGCATTTTAAAGCGTTTGTATTTGATTCTCATCAGCCAACGAATCAGTGGGCGGCCAATAAATGAAAGTACTACCGAAATTAGAATGTAGGTGACTATGGCGCTGAAATACCACACCAAAAAAATGATAAAAAGAAATCCGACAATAAAAAGCGTGTTGCGCGTCCAGCCTTTAAGTTGAATCATTTTCGTTTGTTTTTAACAAATATAACCAAATTTGGGATGCACGAAACAGATTGTTATTTGGACTGAGAAGCCAAAAAATGCAAATACCACTGAACGATATAAGCATTAAAAGAATGCGGTTTTACCGGATGTTTCATTTTTATATTTTGCTGTAACTGACCGGTGATTTCTCGGTAAAAAATACTGTCGTTCATGGGGTAGTAAGCAGTTTTTAATTGATGAGGAGCTGCTTTTATCAGCCGGTTTTTTAGTCCCTGCAATTTTGAATTTTTCTGATCTGCAATTTGCTTCAGATCAAAATCAACTTTATTTTTTTTGAAAAAATGATTTTCCAGCGTTTCGTTATAAAGTTGCTCCCGGTTTTTGTTTCGGGCATCGATATTGCCGAAAAGTTGCAGGCTTTGTTTATCGAAAAGTGGCATTAAAACGTCCAGCCCGAAAAAATTATAAGCAAGGTTCGAGTTACTTATGAATTTACATTGTCGTTCCTGTAAATCCCAGGTTTCATAAGCCTCAGTCGGAGAAAGATTTTGCTCTTCAAAAAATTTCTGATTCAAATAATCTTGAAGCTCAGTTTTGAATTGTTTTTCCAAAGGGTAGGAGGTTCCGAATGCTGCAGCGATAGTTTTGCATAAATCCGATGGTTTAAGATTGGTAAGAGAATCTTTAAAATGGCCGCCTCGCAAAAAATCGCCGGGATGTCCTGGCAGTGCTACAGCATTTTGGTCAATAAGTTTATTCTCAACCAGGTATTTTATGGCAAAATAATCCTGCAAATAGGGCATCGATGACCAGTGCGCTGCGTATTTTACATAGTCGGTAAATGTCGAATCTTTTTGGAAATCTTTGATTAAGGTCTCGTTGTATTCAGCAAATTGGTAACGGAATCCGAGCTGTTTAGCCACTTTCTCTGCGGTTAATTTTTCGGAGTTGTTTGCTCTGCCCCAGGTGGCACATAAAACGTTTTTATGACCGAATTCGGCCAGCAAACAAGCCAATAATCGTGAATCGTAACCGCGGGTTAGCGGTAGTAAAATCTGTCTTTCTTTTATTTGGTCGTAATAAGGTTCGAATACCGTTTTTAAATGTTTGGCTATATCTGTTGTGGTCTTTTTTGTTATTGAGTTTTCGGACTTCTTTGTAAGAAAGTACGACTTGACTTTATCTGAATTCTTCTGAAGCACCACCAGTTCACCCGGTTGAACTTGCCTAATATATTTGTTCAGCGTTCTATCAAACGGCGTTACGCCAAACTGTAAAAAGTAAGAGGCAGCAAAAGAATCGATTTCCGGTTTGTAATTCTTGTCAAAAAGACTTTCCGGTTGATCGCTGATCGACCAGTTGTTATCGGCATTCTTATAAAAAAGCGGATAACTCCAGGTATGACTGCAAACTGCCCAAATTTCATTTTCCTTCTCAACAACAATTGAAAATTGTCCGTTTAATTCGCTTGTTAACTTTTTGAATTGCTGAAAATCTGTACTATTTTTTTGTACCAGTGTAGCAAAATCCTGATTCCTAAAGAAAGTTTCTTTCAGCCAGACAAAGCCGGTAGCAAATACGCTCTTACCGTTGGTCCAATTGTATTTTTTGAGTTCAATCATTTCAGCAACCAGATTTTGATTACAGCAAAAGGAGCGATCAAAAGCACCATTTTAAGCAAATATAAAATGGCCTTTTTTAGGTTTACCCCAGCTAAATACAAGGAATAAAAAGTTAAAAATGCGAAGAAAACAAGACCGGTTAAACTGTACAATGAAACAGCAGAAACGACGTCTTTTAATAGTAACCCACCAACTAGCAAACTGGCAGCCCGGGTAGTCAGCATCAGTGTGTTATACCACATCGATACATGTTGTTTTTCTTTTACGATAAGAATGGCCGAGAGCGGAGACCCGAGCATTACAAAAAATAACCATGGTGAAATTAATTGTGCCAGGTAACCCGAAAATGCCCACTCTGTTCCAAAAATCAGACTGAAGATTTGTTCGCCCCAAAGTCCTAAAATGGTAAACGGGATAATCCCAAGAACTACCTGTTTTCTGAATAATGAGAAAGTTGATTTAGCCAGTGTTTCCGGTTTTTCGTTTAACGATTTGGCATTTTGAATATAAACACTTGAAATAGAAACGCTCAGCAACTGAACCGGAGTGCTAATATACCGGTGCGAGAACGAATAGAGTCCGAGCATTTTATCGCCAAAAAATGGTTTAAACAGAAATATGGGAAGCTGACTGCTTATAAAATTCATCACCTCAGAAAGAATCGAAAATTTGGGGAATTTGATGTAGCGTACTGCCAATACTTTTTCTTCTGGTTTGAATCTCCCAAACCGAAAAAGACTGGCTTCGTTTATTTTTATTGAAAATCCAAAGAAGGTGATCATTTGCGCTACTACTGCACCCAAAAACAATCCTGACGTTGGAAAAACAAAAAATGCACATTGCAATATTCCTGTTAAAATTGCCCGGCCAATTTCTAAAACTGATAGTTGGCGGAACTGCTTTTTGCTGATGTACAAATTCCGGATTAGCTGGATGGAGCTAAAAAAGTAGGAATAAAAAGGTACAAGTAGCAGGTTGATTTTTTGAGTGTAATCTGATTTAAAAAGCAGAATGATTGCAACAACTACTAACAGTGCTGCCAGATTTACGGCCGAATTTATTCGCTGAGCAAAACTAATTATCTGTTTTCGTTCATGTTCCCCGTCAACCAAAATAATTGCTTTCTCGTATTTGCCGGTTGAAACAATCGACAACGCTGAAGCGATGGTGAGGTACAAGGCAAAATAACCAAATTCCTCAGGGGCATATAAACGTGCTATCGCTAAGGCAAAAACAAAGGGTATCAACCGGGAAATAAACATCCCGGTGAAAAGCGAGGCAATGTTTTTATAAAATTCACTTTGGTTAAATCTTGAAGACAGATCTTTAAAAAAGTTCACAACGTTCATGCAAATCCAGCAGATGTTTATTTTAGGTAAATATCATAAAAAATATTTGCTTTGTTTTAGCTTTTTATAGAAAACGCAGAAATACCGGCACATTGTATATTTTTGTCCGGTGGTTCGAAATTATGATTGGACCATGAAAAATTGAAAATATGGATTTTATTCTCGATAACCAGGAAACAGAAAAGAAATTTCAGCAGCTAATCAGGGTAATCAGGTTGCGTCAAAGCGGAGAAGTTGCAGATGCTATGAGTGAGCGGGGAATGACGTATAAAATGAACTGGGGCGTATCGTTGCTCGATTTACGCGAAACTGCCCAGTCGTACGATGCCGATCATTTGCTGGCGCTTAAACTCTGGAACAAACAGTGGCGCGAAACGATGATTCTGGCAACTTTAATTGACGACCCGTTGGAAGTAACGGAGGAACAGATGGATTTCTGGACAAAAAGTTTCGAGAATGTTGAAATTGCAGAGCAGGCTTCAACCAATTTATGGGTAAAAAGCAAGTTCGCATTTATAAAAGCATTGGAGTGGTGCCGGGGCAAAAAACATTTGGTGCGCTTTACCGGAGTTCATTTGATCGGGCGACTGGCAATAACCGAAAAAAATGCCATTGACGAAATGTTCGAGCCTTTTTTCGAGGAGTTGAAAACACTGGCAAAAGATAAAAAGCTGCATACGCCAATCTATCGCTCTGTAATTGGAATGGGGTGTAGATCGAAAGTTTTAAATGAACAATGTGTTGAGCTGGCAAAAGAATTTCAACTAAGCGACTCGGAAAATGCAGTGAAGCTTGGTGAGAGTTTGTTCGAAGAACTGACCAGTGAGTATTTTCAGGAACAATTTAAGGAATAGCCACTGGATGTTAGATGCTGGATGTTAGATGCTGGATCCTTGATACTGGCCGCTATAAGCTTGATGCTGGCAACTCGAGTCTCGTAACTCATAGCTTAGGTAATTAACTTTCTTTAACTGCAAAGCTGTCATGACAGAACTTCGTGGCAGGTTCTTTGTTATTTTTGACACGACTCAGTGAAACAGAAAACTGAGATTTGAACGTTTAATTTTTAATACAATGATGAATCTATCGAAATCTTCAAATCCTGTTCTAAAAGAAAAAGTTTTTAGCAGGAATTATACAGCACAGTCGGATGTAATGACTGTAAACGGAACCGTAAATAAAACCGCATTAATGCTATTGCTGGTAATTGCCGGGGCCGTATTTACCTGGAACAAATTTTTTGAAGTTGTGGCTACTAATCCTGAAGCCGGATTAGCTGCAGTGGGGCCATGGTTGGCAATTGGCGGAATTGGTGGTTTTATCACGGTTCTAGTAACGGTATTTCGTCCGCAGAGCTCAGGTATTTCAGCACCAATTTATGCTGTTTTCGAAGGATTGTTCCTTGGTGGAATATCTGCACTTTTCGAAATGCAGTATTCAGGAATTGTAATGCGTGCTGTAATGCTTACGCTGGCCGTTTTTATGGTGATGTTATTCTTGTATCGATCGGGTATTATAAAAGTGACACAAAAATTTATGATGGGAGTTGTGGCGGCCACTGCTGGAATTGCATTGGTTTATTTCGTCAGTTTTATTGCCGGAATGTTTGGTGCCGAAATGTCTTTTTTATACGGTAACTCAAACCTCAGCATCGGTATCAGTTTGGTCGTTGTGGCCATTGCCGCATTAAACCTGGTGCTCGATTTTGCATTCATAGAACGAGCTGCAGAATCTGGTGCTCCAAAATACATGGAGTGGTACGGAGCCTTTGGATTAATGGTAACACTTATCTGGTTGTATCTCGAAATTTTGCGCTTGCTTTCGAAAGTGGCAAGCCGCGATTAGATAACTCAAGTAAGCTTTAAGAATAAGGACTTATCCGGAATGAACGGGTAGGTCCTTTTTTGTTTTTAACACGGATGTATTATTTTCGAATATTGTTCAACCAAAAACCAGTAAGGCATGGAGCTGATTCAGGTTGCCGGCAAGCAGCAGGTAGATGAATTTCATAAAGTACCGGAACTAGTTTATAAAGACGATCCAAATTGGATTCCTCAACTTCAAATAATGATCGAAGATACTTTCGATCCGGCAAAGAATACTCGTTTTCAAAAAGGAGATGCCCGGCGTTGGCTGTTAAAACAAAACGGAATCCTGATTGGGCGAATTGCTGCATTTTACGATGAAGACTATTCTTCGGGCTATGATCAGCCCACCGGATGTTGCGGATTTTTTGAGTGTGTAAACAACAAAGAAGCAGCATTTAAACTCTTTGATACTGCTCGTGATTGGCTGCAGGAGAATGGGATGGAAGCCATGGACGGCCCGGTAAATTTTGATGAGAACTTTTTCTTTTGGGGTTTATTGAAAGACCGTTTTCGTCCTCAAACTTTTGGGATGCAATACAACCCGGCATATTATAACGACCTGTTTGAAGCTTATGGTTTTAAAACATATTACGATCAGTACAGTTATTCGCTGGATATTACAAATCCCGATTTGCCGGAACGCTTTTGGAAAATTGCAGAGTGGGTGGCGCAAAAACCGGGGTACACGTTCGAGCATTTTTCGTTTAAAGATCAGGATCGGTGCATCCGTGATTTTCTTGAGATCCATGAAAAAGCCTGGGGCACACACGGAAACTACAAGCCCATCGAGTTTCAGCTATTAAAAGATTTAATAGCACACGCACGCATAATTCTTGATGAGGAATTTATTTGGTACGCCTACCACAATGGGAAACCGATTGCATTTTTTATGCAGATACTTGATTTGAACCAGATTCTGAAAAAGCTTAAGACCGGTAAACTGAATTTGTGGCAAGGCCTTAAATTATTGTATTTTAAAAAGCGAAAAACGATTACACGTTGTCGGGTTATTGTACTTGGGGTAATTCCCGGTTATCAGGGCAAAGGAATCGAGTCAGCTATCTTTCATCATTTAAAGAAAGTAATGCTGCGAAAATCGTGGTACAACGATATGGAAATGAGTTGGGTAGGTGATTTTAACCCGAAGATGAATGCCATGTTTAAATCCTTTGGTGCTGACCGCACAAATACCCACAGTACTTTACGTTATTTATTCAACCGTGAGAAAGAATTTAAACGGGCACCGATTATTGAATAAAAATGGTATTTATTGTTGTTTTTTAAACTATTATTGCGACAAATTTGACAGATGCAGCTACTAGAAGTCGTTAACAAAAAAACGAAGAAACAGTTTCACCAGGTACCGCATATCATTTACAAAAATGATCCGAACTGGGCCGCTCCGTTACAGGGGATGGTTGAGGGAATTTTTGATCCGAAAAAGAATAAAACGTTTCGGAACGGAAAAGCTATTCGCTGGATCTTGGTTGACGATAAAGGAAACTTAATCGGAAGGATTGCTGCATTTATAAATTTTAACCTGGCAAAAACATACGAGCAACCAACCGGTGGCTGTGGCTTTTTCGAATGTATTGATGATCAGGAAGCAGCCAATAAACTATTTAAAGCGGCTGCCGACTGGAATAAAGAAAATGGTATGGAAGCCATGGATGGCCCGATAAATTTTGGCGAGAACTACGTAAACTGGGGCTTGTTGGTTGATGGTTTTATGCCGCAGGGATTTGGAATGCCATACAATCCTAAATATTACGAAAAACTGTTTCGGGGTTTTGGGTTCGAGGTGTATTTCGAGCAGTATTGTTTTCACCTTGATTATACAGTTCCTTTCCCGGAGCGTTTCTGGAAAATTGCAGGCTGGGTAGCCAAAAAGCCACAATACCAGTTCAAACATTTCGATTTTAAACAAGCTGATAAGTTTGTAAAAGATTTTTGTACGATTTACGATGCGGCATGGTCGTTTCACGAGCATTATAAACCTCTCGATCCGGACGATCTGTATGATTTCCTCACCGAATCAAAAGCAATTCTTGATCCCGAAATGATCTGGTTTGCATACGCCGATGATAAGCCGATTGCCATGTTTGTGATGATTCCGGACATTAATCAGCTATTGATAAAACTAAATGGGAAACTGAATTTGCCCGGTATTTTAAAGTTCTTTTATTACAAAAAGAAAAAAGTGATGAACCGAACCCGGATCTTCCTGATGGGAGTAGATCCAAAATACCAGCGTGCAGGAATTGAATCGGGAATTTTCTGGCATCAGGAGCAAATAATGAAACAGAAATCACATAGGCATTACACAGAAGTTGAGTTGTCGTGGGCAGGCGATTTTAACCCGAAAATTATTGCCATTTACGAGGCAACGGGCGCTAAAAAGGCCAAAACACATTACACAATGCGGTATATGTTCGACCGGAGTAAAAAGGTAACAAAAGCGCCGCTGATTAGTTAGGATTAACAACTTGTTTGATAAGCAAATAAATAGTATAAGTTTTTGGAAAGTTGCAAACAATATATATCTTTGCAGCCCGAAAATAGATTAAGAATATAAATTTTCGAATGGATTGCACAACGAGAGTGTAACCATTCAACAAAAAATAAAGCAAAATGAGAAAAGACATTCATCCAACGGAATACAGATTGGTAGCATTTAAAGATATGTCGAACGGACATACTTTTATTACCCGCTCTACTGTTGATACAAAAGAGACAGAGACTATCGACGGTGTTGAATACCCGGTTTACAAACTGGAGATTTCTAACACATCTCACCCATTTTACACAGGTAAAACCAAACTTGTGGATACTGCAGGACGTGTTGATAAATTCATGAACCGTTACGGAAAACACATGCAGAACAGAAAGAAATAATTTTTCTTACAGATATTAGGAAAAGCATTCGTCGGATAGATGAGTGCTTTTTTTATTTCCAATAACCTGAATTCGGTTCAAAAATGGCTCACAGCTTTAGCTATTTTTGTACAGAAACTTTCTCTGATTTATGAAGTACTATTGGGATAATTCAAGAAAATCAGGGGAAGTTTATGGCAAAAAGAGCAAAGTCCTTCTCACGCCATCTTAACACTAAAAATTTCTTAAAATAACCCGTTATTACTTTATAATTTTTAGTGCAAATCTGACGCAAGTATGACTTACTGTGAGAATATTTTAGAGCCGAATTCAGGTTAATAACTTCATAAATGTCGCTCCCCAAAACGTAATAGTGCAATTTTGTCGGTTTAATTGCCGAATTTAGGTGAACATTCCGACAATGTAGGCGGTCTGTTTAAATGGCATGGCAATTGCGTTATTGCACCCTGCACATAAAACCGGCAATGTTTTGCCTGTTCTGTCTTTTTAGCGACAGAATGTCATTATAATAAATAAGGAAATATGGGTAAATATAAAAATACAGCTTTTCAAACAATATACGGATCGGGAATGATGGATGGCGAATCAGACTTTCTTCCAATTATTGCCGATGGCGATGACAAGGATTTAAAGAATGTTGAAGTGCCGTCGGTTCTTCCGATTTTGCCGCTGCGTAACACCGTTTTATTTCCGGGGGTGGTTTTGCCAATTACCGTTGGCCGCGAGCGTTCGTTAAAGCTCATTCGCGATGTAAACCAGGGAAGCAAATTGTTGGGTACCGTAGCGCAAAAAGATTATACGATTGACAAACCCGAAGCAGGCGACTTGTACGATATTGGTACGGTGGCTGAAATTATGAAGGTGCTGGAAATGCCCGACGGATCAACTTCTGTTATCATTCAGGGGAAACGCCGCTTTAGAATAAACGAGATGGTTAGCGAAGAGCCTTATTTTAAAGCCTCAGTTGAACCGTTGACCGATATTACTTCGAAGGATGACAATGAGTTTAATGCCATTGTTGGTTCGCTGAAGGACCTGTCGATCAAGGTTGCACAGTTCTCGGCCAATGTGCCGCCCGAAGCCACTTTTGCGGTTAAGAATATTGAGAACTCTACTTTCCTGATCAACTTTATTTGTTCGAACACCGACATTAATGTTGATGACAAACAAAAGCTGCTGGAAATTGAAAGCCTGAAAGACCGTGGTGTGCAAGCCATTAGTTTTTTGGTGAAGGAAGTGCAGATGCTGGAGTTGAAACAGGACATTCAGAAAAAGGTGAAAACCGACATGGACAAGCAACAACGCGAGTTCATGTTAAACCAGCAAATGAAAACCATTCAGGATGAGCTGGGTGGAAATCCGGTTGAGCAGGAGATAAACAATTTAAAAGAAAAGGCGAAGGAGAAAAAATGGAACAAAGATGTGGATGAATTTTTTCATCGCGAGGTGGAAAAACTGGGCCGTTTGAACCCGGCTGCCGGAGAATATTCGGTGCAATTCACATTCTGCCAGACTTTGCTCGATTTGCCCTGGAATGAATATACCGAAGATAATTTCGATTTGAAACATGCCAGTAAAGTGCTGGACGAAGACCACTACGGACTGGAGAAAGTAAAAGAACGTATGCTGGAGCATTTGGCCGTGTTGAAATTGAAAAACGATATGAAAGCACCGATCCTTTGTTTGTACGGCCCTCCGGGAGTTGGTAAAACATCTTTGGGAAAATCGGTAGCGCGCGCTCTTGGCCGTAAATATGCACGAATGAGTTTGGGTGGTTTGCACGACGAATCGGAGATTCGCGGACACCGCAAAACTTATATCGGTGCCATGCCGGGACGTATTATTCAGAATATTAAAAAGTCAAAATCGTCGAATCCGGTGTTTATTCTGGATGAGATCGATAAAGTGTCGAAACATTTTCATGGCGACCCTGCTTCGGCATTGCTCGAAGTACTTGATCCGGAGCAAAACGGAGAATTCCATGATAACTACATTGAGCACGATTACGATTTGTCGAAGGTGATGTTTATTGCCACCGCGAACTCACTGAGTACAATTGCACCGCCACTGCGCGACCGTTTGGAATTGATTGAGGTGAGTGGTTACCTGGTGGAAGAAAAGATAGAGATTGCCAAACGTCACCTGATTCCAAAACAATTGGAGAATCATGGTTTAAAGAAGTCGGATATTACCTTCCCAAAAGAAGTTATTGAGCTGATTATTGACGGTTACACCCGCGAAAGTGGTGTACGTGAGCTGGATAAAAAGCTGGCGAAACTGATTCGTCGTGTGGCCAAAAAAATTGCTTTCGAGGAGTCGTACAATAAAAAGTTGACGAAAGCTGATGTACGCGAATATTTGGGCGTAACTGAGTATTCGAAAGAAAAATACCAGGGTAACGAATTTGCCGGTGTTGTAACCGGTTTGGCCTGGACAGCCGTTGGTGGTGAGATTCTGTTTGTGGAAACCAGCCTGAGTAAAGGAAAAGGAGGTTTGACATTAACAGGAAACCTTGGTGATGTTATGAAAGAGTCGGCAATGCTGGCCCACGAATACCTGAAATCGCACGCTGAAGAGCTGAATCTGAAACCTGAAGTTTTCGAAAAATGGAATGTACACGTTCACGTTCCTGAAGGTGCTATTCCAAAAGATGGCCCGTCGGCAGGAGTTACTATGGTAACATCGCTGGCATCGGCATTTACACAGCGTAAAGTGAAGAAAAATCTGGCAATGACAGGTGAGATCACATTACGTGGTAAAGTACTTCCGGTTGGCGGTATTAAGGAGAAAATTTTGGCTGCAAAACGTGCCGGAATTACAGAGATCATTCTTTCGGAACAGAACAAAAAAAATCTGGAAGATATTAAGGAGGCTTATTTAAAAGGATTGAAATTCCACTTTGTAAATACCATTATGGATGTGCTGGATATTGCATTGCTGAAGGCTAAGGTGGATAAGCCGATGAAGATTGAATAATTTCTGAGAAATGATAAATAGAAAGGTGCTTACGGGCACCTTTTTTTATACAAATTTTTGAAAAACAATCAGCTTCCCTTTTTCAAATTCAAGCGAAAATGATTCATCAAGACATTCGTTTAATGTGCCCATCCACCAAGAGTTTAAGGTGGTGTTTTTCAAAGGGTATTTTAAATTTTTTGATGTAATTGCAGCAGGATTGCCCAACGAGAAAATAGAAACCTGTTGTCCCTTGAAGGAGGGAAGTGTCTGAGACTGAAGAACCGGTCGGAAAATACCGGAATTGCTGATTGAAAGCACCTCAAGTTTTTCCGCATAATCTAAAAGTAAGGAGATGTTGCCAATGGTATGATCTTCTCTTTTCCCGGTAGCACCTAAAATAATTACACTTTTAGCACCCCGGTTTAATACAAACTCAACGGCTTTTGTCTGGTCGTTTGTTTCCTGGTCGGTGTTTATAACAATACGGTTGGCAAAGGTCGTCTTTGTCTTTTCCGAAACGGAATCGAGGTCGCCAACAATAAAGGTTGGTTCCATACCATATGCTATAAGTTTATCGGCTGCACCATCGCAACAAATAATCTGTTCGGCATTTTCTAGAACAGACAGCGGAATGTGATGCTTTGGAAAAGATCCATCACAAAGTATAACAACTTTTGACTCGAATGGTAAATGACTCATGCGTAGCGAAAATACCAAAAATATAGATGATTGGTATTACGGGGGAGATATCCGTTGAACTCAGGTAATAAAATTATTAATGTGATTAAAAGAATCCCAGTTCGAGTCGGGCTTCTTCGCTCATCATCGATTTATCCCATGGCGGTTCGAACGTTAATTCAACATCAACTTTTTCAACACCATCAACCGATTGGGCGGCTTGAGTAATATCGTCAACCAATACATCAACTACCGGACAGCCCGGAGCAGTCAGTGTCATCAAGATATTTGCCTGGTTGTTTTCATCAACATCAACATTGTAAATCAGTCCCAGGTCGTAAACATTAACCGGAATCTCCGGGTCGTAAACCTCTTTCAGGTTATTTATAATTAAGTCTATTCTTTTATCCATTTCGTTCCCTCCTTATCCTGCAATCTTGCTATAAGCAACAGCGTATAAACGAATTTGTTTTACCATGGCCAGCAGACCATTCGAGCGGGTTGGCGACAGGTGTTGTTTTAATCCCAGATCGTCGATAAAATGCAGTTCTGTTTCAAGTAACTCTTTTGGTGTACGGCCCGAAACAACACGAAGTAGCAATGCAACCAGTCCTTTAACAATTACAGCATCGCTCTCGCCGCGGAAGTAAATTTTGCCATCTTTTAATTCGGCTACCAACCACACGCGCGACTGACATCCTTTAATAATGTTCTGGTCGTTTTTATCTTTGGCATCCAAATCTTCCAAATCGTTACCCAATTCAATCAGGTAGGCATATTTATCCATCCAATCTTCGTATATCGAAAACTCTTCAATTATCTCCTGTTGAATTTCTTCTATGCTCATAAATATCATTTTAAGAGTTAGCAAAGATCGTAATTTTCTTGTTTATGACAATGATGAATGCTGTTTATTCAGACTAATTCAAAACTAACTTTTTGTATAGTTTACAAATGTCGAAATAGCTATCTTTAAACTTTCGAACAGAAAAACTAAAAATTCAAGAGTAAAATGACAAAGTTAGCAGGTACAAAAACCGAACAGAATTTATTAAAAGCATTTGCCGGTGAGTCTCAGGCACGTATGCGTTATGATTATTTTGCAAAACAAGCCAAAAAAGAAGGTCTGGAACAAATAGCTGCCATTTTTGAAGAAACAGCATTAAACGAAAAAGAGCATGCCAAGCGTTTCTTTAAGTTTTTAGAGGATGGGAACATGGTTGAAATTACAGCTACTTACCCGGCAGGAAAAATTGGTACTACCATGGAAAATCTCAAAGCTTCGGCCGAAGGTGAAAACGAAGAGTGGACAGAGCTTTATCCTGAGTTTGCCAAAGTTGCAGAAGAGGAAGGTTTTAAAGAAGTAGCCATGGCATTTAAATTGATTGCCCGTGTTGAAGAAGCACACGAAAACCGCTACCGCACGTTATACAATAATCTAGAGGAAGGAAAAGTGTTTAAACGTGGCGATAAAGTGGTTTGGAAATGCCGAAATTGTGGTTTTATCCACGAAGGTGTTGCTGCTCCGAAAATGTGTCCGGCATGTCAGCACTCTCAGGCGTATTTCGAAATTAAAGAATCGAATTATTAGGAAACTTTTAGTGGAATTTCCAATATAAAAAATGCCATCCGATTGCTTGTTCAATCCGGATGGCATTTTCTTTTGCACTGAGTTCTACAATCAGAACATCATAATCGCTTTGTTAAGAGCCTCCATAAAAATATCGATCTCTTCTTTTGTGTTATACATGCCAAATGAAATGCGTGCACAGGCCGACATTCCAAAATGTTGCATAATCGGATCGGCACAATGATGCCCTGTACGAATGGCAATACCCATTTTGTCGATCAACATTCCAAGGTCGTAAGAATGAACTCCTTCAATATTAAAACAAATCACTCCTGATTTTTGAGGTGCTTCACCATAAATCTTTAAGCCATCAATACTTTTTAGTTTTTCGGTTGCATACACTAGTAGCTCGTGTTCGTAGCGGCCAATGATTTCAACGCCAATTTCATTAACTAAATCGATAGCGGCACCGAAACCTGCCAGACTCGTAATATTTGGCGTTCCGGCCTCAAACTTATAGGGCAAATCATTAAAAGTGGTTCCGTCAAAACGTACTTCCGAAATCATTTGCCCACCGCCCTGGTATGGAGGCATTTCTGCCAGCCACTTTTCTTTTCCGTATAAAACTCCAACTCCGTTTGGCCCGTAAACTTTATGTGCCGAAAAAGCATAAAAATCTACATCGAGTTTTTGCACATCAATTTTTATATGAGCCGATGCTTGCGCACCGTCAACCAAAACAGCTACATTGTTATTGTGTGCCAGTTCGATGATTTCTGCAATCGGATTGATTGTTCCCAAAACATTGGAAACATGATTCACAGCGATCAGCTTTGTCTTCGAAGTGATCAACTCCGGTAACTTTTCTATCTCGAGTAACCCAGTGTCGTTAAAAGGCAGTTGTACAATTTTTGCCTTACGTTTTCCGGCTTCAATTTGCCAGGGAACAATATTCGAGTGATGTTCCATTTCTGAAACGATAATCTCATCACCTTCCGAAACATATTTCTCGCAAAAACTGCTGGCCACAAGGTTGACGCTTTCAGTGGTACCTTTTGTAAAGATTATTTCTTTGCGCGAACCAGCGTTTATAAAAGTCTGTACTTTATCGCGAACCTCTTCATACTCAACTGTTGCTTTATCGGCCATGTAGTGCGCACCACGGTGAATATTACCATAGTAATCGTTGTGCAACTGTTCCAATTTCAGAAGCACCTGAACCGGCTTTTGCGCCGATGCTGCAGTATCGAGATATACAAGTGGTTTGTTATAAACTTTCTGCTGGAGAATGGGGAAATATGATCTGATTTTTTCGATATCGTAATTCATAAGGCGAAGATAGCGAAATGAAAGGAAAGAAGCTTTGCGAAACGCTGTACTCTCCCGGAGTTTAAAACTTTGTTTTTATTCCGAGGCTACAAAGTTTCGCAAAGAAATATTTAGCAATCGCACTGGTAAGCGCAATCGTGACAACGGGCAACTTCACCTTGAAGGCGTTTGTCAACCAGCTCGTCAATTCGGTCGCGCAGTGGCTCCAGCTTTATCTCTTTTACCACCTCGTGGGCAAATGCATTCATCATCATCAGGCGAGCCTGATCTTCATTAATGCCGCGGGCACGCAAATAAAACAATGCTTCTTCGTCAATCTGGCCAACTGTTGCACCGTGACTACATTTTACATCGTCAGCATCAATAATCAACTGAGGTTTTGTTTGCATGGTTGCCTCGTCGGTCAGCAGCAAGTTATTGTTGCGTTGGAAAGCATTGGTTTTTTGTGCATCACGAACAACATGTATTCTTCCGGAAAATGCTCCGGTTGATTTTTCGTCGAGCACATTTTTATATACCTGGTTGCTCTCGCAATGTGGTGCTGCATGAATAACCTGCGTGAAATTGTCAACATGTTGTTTCTTGTCCATAAACGACATGCCAAACATATTTGCTTCAGCATTTTCGCCATTCAACGCAAATTTCAGGTTGTTACGAATCAGCCCTCCGTGTAACGACGCTGTATGCGAAGTAACTCGCGAGTCGCGCTGCTGATCGATAAATACCGAATTGATATTTGTGGCTTTATTGTGCTGATTTTGCAACGTGTAAAACTCAACTTCAGCATTGTTGCCGGCAAAAATTTCGGTAACCGAATTGCTCAGATACTGGTTCAAATTCAGCGTGTGATCGCATAAAAGCACCTGAACTTTGGCTCCATCTTCCACCAAAATAAAATTTCGTTGGGTTGAGAATGTATCTTTTTCGTCCTGCAACAAATTAATAATCTGAATAGGACTTTCTACTGCTACATCTTTCGGAACATAAAGGAAGAAACCGTCTTTGGCAAAAGCTGTATTCAGCGCCACCATGGGGTCTTCTTCAACCTTTGCAAGGGTGGCATATTTCTCCAGTAACTCCGGTCTTTCTTTCGAAATACTGTCGAGGCTGTCGAGAATAACACCTTCCGGGAGGTCTCCTTTTTCTGTTTCGTTTTTGTAGAACCAACCATTAAAAACCAAAGCCAGGTTAGTGTTCAGTTGCGGAACATCGCAACGAAAAACCTCTCCCAGGTCGGCATTCTTTTCCTCTTTAGTATGGATGAATTTAAAATCGGGCAAAAATGCCGGATTCAGGTTGGTGTATTTATAATTTTCATTTTTTCGCGTTGGTATACCCTGCAAAACAAAGTTCTGAAACGCCTTATTTCGTTGAGCGTTCAAAATATCAGATGAATTTGCAAAAAGCTCATCTTTTACCTGGTTGTAATGCGCGGTATATTTTAGCGATAAATCTGCTTTGTCAACTAAAACGCTCATGTTAATTTCCGTTTTCTGATTTAATCCAGTCGTACCCTTTTTCTTCCAGTTGTAAAGCCAGTTCTTTTCCGGCAGTTTTTACAATTTTACCGTGGTAAAGAATATGAACGAAATCGGGAACAATGTAATCCAACAGACGCTGGTAGTGCGTTACTACAATCGTCGACCTTTCGGGCGATTTAAGTGCGTTTACGCCGTTGGCAACTGTTTTTAATGCATCGATATCAAGCCCAGAGTCGGTTTCGTCAAGAATCGCTAATTTGGGCTCGAGCAATGCCATTTGGAAAATCTCGTTTTTCTTTTTCTCACCACCTGAGAATCCTTCGTTTACCGAACGGTTGGTTAATTTGGTGTGCATATCAACCAAATCCATTTTTTCACGCATTAGTTTCAGGAACTCGCCGGCAGTGAGTTCTTTTAATCCTTTGTGCTTGCGGTGTGCGTTAACCGAAGTTTTCAGGAAATTTACCATTGGTACGCCGGGAATTTCAACCGGATACTGGAAACTTAAAAAGATTCCGTCCATGGCACGGTCTTCAGGAGATTTTTCTAAAAGATCTTCTCCTTCGTAAATAACTTCTCCGTGCGTGATTTCGTATTCTTCTTTTCCGGCAAGTACGTTTGCAAGTGTACTTTTTCCCGAACCGTTAGGTCCCATAATTGCGTGAACTTCGCCGGGTTTTACTTCAAGATTGATTCCCTTCAGGATTTCCATTCCTTCAACGGAAGCATATAAGTCTTTAATTTTTAACATCTTTAATCCTATACTGTTGCGGGAAAGAGCTTGAACTCTTGCCCTGAGTTATTTAAATTTGTTTATCCTACACTACCTTCAAGACTGATTTGCAGCAGTTTTTGTGCTTCAACGGCAAACTCCATCGGAAGTTTGTTCAGCACTTCTTTTGCATAACCGTTCACAATCATTCCAATTGCGGTTTCTGTGTCGATTCCACGCTGGTTGCAATAGAAAATTTGGTCTTCGCCAATTTTCGATGTTGTTGCCTCGTGCTCCACAACCGACGATTTATTCCCCACTTCGATGTATGGGAAAGTATGCGCACCGCAAGTGTCGTTCAACAGCAGTGAATCACACTGCGAGAAGTTTCGAGAGTTTTTTGCTTTAGGCATAACTTTTACCAACCCGCGGTACGAGTTTTCACTTTTACCGGCCGAAATACCTTTCGATATAATGGTTGATTTGGTGTTACGCCCGATGTGGATCATCTTAGACCCGGTATCGGCCTGCTGATGATTGTTAGTTACGGCAACCGAGTTGAACTCGCCAACTGAATTGTCGCCCATCAGAATACAACTTGGATATTTCCAGGTTATTGCTGATCCGGTTTCAACTTGTGTCCAGCTAATTTTTGACGATTCGCCACGGCAAACACCACGTTTTGTAACGAAGTTGTAAATACCGCCTTTTCCGTTTTTATCGCCCGGATACCAGTTTTGTACGGTTGAATATTTTACCTCAGCACGGTCGAGTGTGATAATTTCAACAACTGCTGCGTGCAACTGATTTTCGTCGCGCATTGGAGCGGTACAACCTTCGAGGTAACTTACGTAACTATCGTCGTCGGCAACAATTAGTGTGCGCTCAAACTGTCCGGTGTTGGCTGCGTTTATTCTAAAATAAGTTGACAGCTCCATCGGGCAACGAACGCCTTTTGGGATGTAGCAGAACGAGCCATCGCTAAAAACTGCCGAGTTAAGAGCTGCAAAATAGTTGTCGGCTACAGGAACGGCCTGCCCCAGGTATTTTTTTACTAAATCGGGGTGATCTTTTACTGCCTCTGAGAACGAACAGAAGATGATTCCTTTTTCTGCTAATGTCTCTTTAAACGTTGTTTTTACCGAAACCGAGTCGATTACAGCATCAACGGCAACACCTGCCAGTTGTTTCTGCTCTTCCAGCGGAATTCCTAACTTGTTGAAAGTGTCCAGCAACTCCGGATCAACTTCATCCAGACTTTCATATTTAGGACCTTTTTTTGGGGCCGCGTAATAACTTATTTCCTGAAAATCGATGGGCGGAATTTTTAAGTAAGCCCAGTTTGGCATTTTCATCTTCTGCCATTTTTTAAAGGCTTCCAACCTGAAATTCAACATGAATTCCGGTTCTTCCTTTTTGGCAGATATCAAACGAATCACGTCTTCATTAAGGCCTTTTTCAATAATTTCGGTTTCAATATCGGTAACAAAACCGTATTTGTATTCGCCTTGCGTTACGTCATTCAATATTTTATCTTGTTCTTCCATTTTCTGACTCTCTCTTGAATGATTAAAAAAAATCCGTCTATTTTTGTCCTTCTACAAAGGCTGTTATTCGTGTCTGAAACTTTTTGATGACTTTTTCTTTCAATAAAATTTCAAAGCATAATACTGTAAATAACAGTAATTTCGATTAAATAACAACGCTTTTTTATTCCTGTTCACTTATAAATTGCAAAGATATAAAACTATGGGTACTTTTGCAGGTGAAAACATATAAAAACATACCTTTTTGTCTGTAATTAACGATGAGTAAAGAAAGAAAACAAACGAATATTTCTGAGCTGGGAGAATTTGGTTTAATCGACCGATTGACAAAAGCAATAAAGATAAAAAACGAGAGCACGGTTAAAGGAGTTGGCGACGATGCTGCGATTCTTGATTTTAACGAAAAACAAGTGGTTGTTACCTCTGATCTGTTAACCGAGGTCGTTCATTTTAACCTGATGTACGTTCCGTTGAAACACCTTGGTTACAAGGCGGTGGTAGTGAATTTGTCAGACGTTTTTGCCATGAATGCAATACCAAAACAGGTGATCGTAAGTATGGCGGTTTCCGGAAAGTTTTCGGTGGAAGCTTTGGAAGATCTGTACGAAGGAATTCACCTGGCTTGCGAGCAGTACAATGTGGATTTAGTTGGTGGCGACACTACCAGCTCGTTAACCGGACTGACGTTAAGTATTACAGCCATTGGTGAAGTTGAAAAAGATGACATTGTGATGCGTAGCGGAGCTCAGCCAAACGATATTTTGTGTGTGTCGGGCGATTTGGGTGGCGCTTACATGGGGCTTCAGTTGCTTGAACGCGAAAATGAAGTTTTTAAAGTGAACGAAAACATGCAGCCACAACTGGAGGGGTACGATTATATTCTCGAACGTCAGTTAAAGCCTGAGGCGAGGGGAGATATTATTGCAGCATTTAAGAGACTGGGTATAAAACCTACATCAATGATCGATATTTCGGATGGATTGTCGTCGGAAATTATGCACTTGTGCAAAAACTCAGGAGTTGGTTGCAGTTTATTTGAGGACAAAATACCCATGGACTACCAGACCAAACAAATGGCCGAAGAGTTAAGCATTAATCCTATTGTGGCGGCCTTGAACGGTGGAGAAGATTACGAACTTTTATTTACGCTACCACTCGATGATTACGATAAGATAAAAAATGATCCCGATTTCACGGTCATTGGACATATGACGGATGCGGGAGAAGGTATAAATCTTCAAACAACAGGAGGTTCAAGTATTCCATTGGAAGCCCAGGGTTGGAATCACGGAAAATAATTATCAATAAGTGGATAAACAAAAAATGCCATCGGAAAACCGGTGGCATTTTTTTGTATGATATTTTTGAAAGGTAATTAATCGGGGAAATAACCACGAATAATACCACGTTTCGAGTCTTTTACGAAAAGTAAAACTTCGTCGCGTTCAGGAGTTGCAGGCATTTCTGCTTCAATAATTTCAACTGCCTGTGCGGTGTTCAATCCTTTTTGGTAGATGTAACGGTAAATATCCTGTACTTCACGAATTTTTTCGTTGTTGTACTGACGGCGACGCAAGCCAATTGAGTTGATTCCAACATATGAAAGTGGTTCGCGACCTGCTTTAATAAACGGAGGAACGTCTTTACGAACCAACGATCCACCCGAAATCATTACGTGCGATCCAATTCTCACAAACTGGTGTACGGCAGACATACCACCAAGGATGGCCCAGTCGTCAACCTGTACTTCACCGGCCAACTGTACATTATTAACTAAAATAATGTTGCTCCCAACTTTACAATCGTGGGCAACGTGTACATAAGCCATCAGCAAGTTGTTATCGCCAATTACGGTTTTCCCTTTTGCTGAGGTACCTCTGTTTACGGTTACAAATTCTCTGATTGTATTGTTGTCTCCAATTTCAACAGTAGAATATTCACCTTTAAACTTCAGGTCTTGAGGAACAGCTCCGATTACGGCACCCGGAAAAATATTACAGTTTTTTCCAATTCTTGTTCCTGGTAAAATAGTTACCCCTGAACCAATTCTTGTCCCTTCGCCGATTATTACATCATGATCGATTGATACAAAAGGCTCGATAACAACGTTATCGGCAACTTTTGCGTCGGGATGGACATAAGCTAATGGTTGTTTCATTTTATAAAGTCTTTATTAATCTTCTTTTTTTACAATTTGTGCCATGAACTCGCCTTCTGCCACAATTTTATCGCCAACGTAGGTAATCCCTTTCATATTGGCAATTCCTCTTCTGATCGGCGAAGTTAATTTTAATTTAAAAATCAGTGTGTCGCCCGGAACAACTTTCTTTCTGAATTTAACATTGTCTATTCTAATGAAATACGTCGAGAAATGTCCTTTTTGTTTATTCAAAACGAGCAAGCCGCCACACTGAGCCATTGCTTCAACCAGCAAAACTCCTGGCATAACAGGCTCGTCTGGGAAATGTCCCTGAAAGAACGGTTCATTTACTGTAACGTTTTTAACACCGATTATTTCGTCATCCTGGATGCAAACCACTTTGTCGACCAGTAAAAACGGGTAACGGTGTGGTAGCAACTCTCTAATTCGGTTAACGTCCATTAAAGGTGCATCGTTCGGATTACATTTAGGAGCAGCTTCTGCTTCTTTTTTCCATTGTTTTTTCAAGGCTTTGGCAAACAATGTGTTTGGACCGTGCCCTGGTTTCGATGCAATTATTCTTCCTTTTATACGCTTGCCACATAAAGCTAAATCGCCAATAACATCCAATAGTTTGTGACGCGCACATTCGTTATCAAAATGCAGGTCCAGGTTATTTAAAATACCTTGTTCTTTTACCTCAACTCTTGGGTGGTTGGTTAAATCGGCCAGGCGATTCAATTCTTCCTGACTGATCTCTTTATCGATAATAACAATTGCATTATTTAAATCGCCACCTTTAATAAGGTTGTGGCTGAGCAAAAATTCAATCTCGCGCAGAAAAACAAATGTACGGCACTCGGCAATTTCTTTTTTGAAATCTTTAATCGATTCTAGCGTGGCATATTGATTGTTAAGCACTGCCGATGGAAACGAGATCATTACATTCAGACTGTAATCGTTATCTGGCAATGCAATAATATGCGAATCCGATTTTTCGTCGTAGATTTCAATTTTTTCGCTGATCTCAAAATAGTCTCTGTCAGCTTCTTGCTCAACTATTCCTGCTTTTTCAATTGCCTCAACAAAATATTTTGAGCTTCCGTCAATAATCGGAGCTTCTTCGTTGTTAACTTCAATCAGTACATTGTCGAGATCCATTCCGGTAAGCGCTGCCAGGGCATGCTCGATTGTACCAATTCGTGCTCCGTCTTTCTGAAGCAGCGTTCCACGCGATGTGTCAATAACCAGATCAACATCGGCATCAATCACCGGTTGATTTTCCAAATCAACACGTTTAAATTTAAATCCGTGATTTTCCGGTGCCGGTAAAAAGTTCATTGTAACATTAACACCGGTGTGTAAGCCTTTCCCCTCAATCTTAAATGAGTTCTTTAACGTCTTTTGTTTTACAACCATAGGGAAGTGAAATATTTCTTAATTTTTTTTGTCTGTCTTAATCGCTTTTTTCAACTGGAGTACATCTCTGCGAATTTCGGGGAGGTCTTTTAATAGCACATATGCGCGCATAGCTGTTTTTATTTCAATGGCGGGTGATCCAAGCAAAGTTTGGTTGCTTTTTAAATTTGAAACAACACCCGACTGTGCTCCCAATGTAACGTGATCACCGATTGTAATGTGTCCGCCAAGTCCAACCTGGCCGCCAAACATACAGTTTTTACCAACTTTGGTAGAACCGGAAATGCCGGTTTGCGCTGCCATAACTGAATTGTCGCCAATTTCTACGTTGTGGGCAACTTGTATGAGGTTGTCGAGTTTTACACCTTTTCTGATGATGGTGGATTCCATTGTGCCGCAATCAATAGTTGTGTTTGCGCCAATCTCAACATCATCTTCCAAAACTGCATTGCCAATCTGGTGGATCTTTTTGTAAGTGCCATCTTCCTGTGGCGCAAACCCAAAACCATCGGCACCAATAACTGCTCCAGAGTGGATGATGCAACGGTTACCGATAACACAATCGTCGTAAATTTTTGCTCCGGGATACAGAATACAATTGTCGCCAATTTTTACATTGTCGCCAACATGCACCTGAGGGTATATTTTTACATTGTTCCCAATTTTTGCATTGTTTCCTATGTATGCAAATGCTCCAATATATCCATCTTCTCCAACGGTTGCACTTTGAGCAATAAACGAAGGTTGTTCAATGCCCTGTTTCATGCTTGCTTTGGCTTGCACATATAAGTCAAGCAACGAAGCAAATGCCTGGTATGCATCATCTACTTTTATTAATGTGGCCGAAATGGCTTCCTTTGGAATAAAACTTTTATTAACCAATACTGCCGAAGCCTGGGTTTCGTAGATATAATGTTCGTATTTCGGATTGGCAAGAAAGGCCAGTGTTCCCGGTTTTCCGTCTTCTATCTTTGAAACATTCGATACTTTAACATCCCCATCACCAACAATTTCTCCGTTTAAAAATGAGGCAATGTCTGTAGCTTTAAAATCCATTATCTGTTTTTTTGGCGATGCAAATATAGGTTTTAACTAGTAAATGTCCAATTCTTTAGGATAACACACGAAATACTTCTTAACGGTTTTCCCGAGTGCCGACAGGTTTATATCTGATGCATCGTTTATTTCTTTTACGGTTCCGTCTTTGTAAAGAACCGATATATTTTCGTAGTGTTTGTTGTATGCATTGTTGGTTATAACGCCTGTCATCAGGAAGTATTTTGCCTTTTCCGGATCGGTGATAATATGTTTGCGGATCTTATTAATGTACTTTTCTTTTTTGCTCGCAGAAATAGGTTTTTCGTTGAATTTTGTGCGAGGAAGTTTGCGGTTGGTAATTCCCTGAGACAGTTTCGACAAAACCGGATCCGGATGGTTTTGCCAGTCCTTAATCGAGATCAGTATGTCATTGTCGTCGAGAAGCGTATACCATGTTAATACATTTTTGCCTTCTATCTCTTTATTGGTGTTGAAATCCTCCGGGGTTAAATTATTTGTAAGAAAAATTTTTAGAGTTGGCGTTACAAAAAGTGTTTTGCCTTCAGCAATGAGCTCTTTTGCTCTTTTTAATACATTAATCAATAAGAATTCGGCAGCAACAACAGTCTTATGCAGATACACTTGCCAGTACATCAGCCGTCGCGAAATCAAGAACTTTTCAATGGAGTAGATGCCTTTTACATCAACCACCAGCTGATCGTTGTGTACATTCAGCATTTTTATAATGCGTTCAAGGCCAATCGTGCCTTCAACCACTCCCGTGAAAAAGCTATCACGACTCAGGTAATCGAGCCGGTCCATATCGAGCTGGCTGGCAACCAACTGGTGCAAAAACCTTTTTTTGTACTTATTGGTAAATATTTTGATAGCAAGATCGAGTTTTCCGTTAAACTCGCGATTCAGTTCCTGCATCAACATCAGCGAAATATTTTCGTGCGAAATATTTACCAGCGTATTTTCCAGCACATGCGAAAACGGTGCATGGCCAATGTCGTGCAATAAAATGGCGATGGTAACAGCTTCGGCTTCTTTGTCGGTAATGTTGTGGCCTTTAATTCGTAAAACAGAAATTGCCTGGCGCATTAAATGTACCGTTCCAATGGCATGTTCAAAACGGGTGTGATTAGCTCCCGGAAATACCAAATATGACAGTCCGAGCTGTTTGATATGCCGTAAACGTTGAAATGTTGGATGCTCCAGCAAGTCGAAAATTATATCAGATTGAAGATTGATGAAGCCGAAAACGGGGTCGTTAATGATCTTTTTCTTATTTAATTGAATTTGCTGCACAAGCCACTTCTTGGTTTGGTTTAAAATTATAAAACTTTCTGTAATACAAATGACAAGGTTTTTTTTATGAAATAAAATGCTGTGGCGGCCAAAATCAGATTTGTTATGCACAGAATGCGGTTAATGATTTTATTGTTTAAAATCAGCATTTTATGTAGGTGTGGTTATTTGCTAATGTTGGATAATATTACTATTTTTGCCGAGAATTTTCTAAAAAGCGAAATTTTTAGGGGACCGTTGGTTCCCTATTTTGTTACATATATAGAAATGATAGCAAAACAGAAAGTAATAGAATTGGTAAATGAACGTCTTGACGATCAGATGTTTATAGTTGATGTAACTATTAGTTCTGCCAACGATATTAATGTTTACGTTGATGGATTTAACGGAATCACTATCGAACAATGTATTGCTGTCAGTCGTAATGTTGAGCACAACCTCGACAGGGATGAAGAGGATTTTTCGTTACAGGTTTCGTCGCCGGGATTAACAGAGAGCTTTAAAGTAAGGCAACAATACCAGAAATATACCGGCAAGGAAATTAAAGTTGTAACAGCCGAAAGTGTGAAATTAGAAGGCCTGCTTTTAGAAAATAACGAAGAAGGTATAGTGCTTGAGACCTCGAAACGTGAAAAAGTTGAGGGGCATAAAAAAAAGCAATTGGTAGTAAAAAAACATATTTTAAAATACGACGAAATAAAAAGTGCGAAAGCGGTTATTTCATTTAAATAAATGATGCGAGATGGAAAATATTAACCTGATAGATACTTTTGCTGAATTTAAGGAGCTAAAAAACATTGACAGGGTTACAATGATGAGCGTGCTGGAAGAAGTTTTCCGAAGTGTGCTTATCCGTCAGTATGGAACTGATGAGAACTTTGACGTGATTATCAATATTGATAAAGGCGACTTTGAAATTTGGAGAAACCGCGAAGTAGTTGCAGACGAGGAAATTGAAGATCCGAACTTGCAGATTACTTTAAGCGATGCGCTGAAAATTGATGACGATTATGAAGTTGGCGAAGATGTAACCGACGAGGTTAAGTTAGCCGATTTTGGTCGCCGCGCCATTTTGAATTTGCGTCAGAACCTGGCCAGTAAAATTCTGGAACTGGAGAAAGACCACATTTACGGAAAGTATAAAGATAAAATTGGCGACATTGTTACCGGTGAAGTTTATCAGGTTTGGAAAAAAGAGATTTTGATTCTTGACGATGAAGGAAACGAATTGATCCTGCCAAAATCAGAACAAATTCCATCAGATTATTTCCGTAAAGGAGATAATGTTCGCGCCATTGTTTATAAAGTAGAATTACGAAATAACAACCCACTTATTATTTTATCGCGTACAGCTCCGGCTTTCCTCGAGCGTTTGTTCGAGTTGGAAATTCCGGAAATTTTCGATGGTTTAATTACCATCAAGAAAATTGTTCGTGTGCCGGGCGAGCGTGCTAAAGTTGCTGTTGAATCGTACGACGAACGTATTGACCCGGTTGGAGCATGTGTGGGAATGAAAGGATCGAGAATCCACGGTATCGTTCGCGAATTGCGTAACGAAAACATTGATGTTATCAACTATTCGTCTAATCTTCAGTTGTTCATTAAACGATCACTGAATCCGGCGAAAATTAATTCGATTAAAATTATTGAAGACGATAAGAAAGCTGAGGTTTATCTGAAACCAGAAGAGGTGTCGTTGGCAATTGGTAAAGGCGGTTTAAACATTCGTTTGGCCAGCCAGTTAACCGGATATGAAATCGATGTTTATCGTGAGATGGAGGAAGACGATGAAGATGTGAACCTGGATGAGTTTGCAGATGAGATTGAAAGCTGGGTAATTGATGCGTTAAAAGGCATTGGTTGCGACACCGCTAAAAACGTGTTGAATATCCCACGTGCTGAATTGATTAAAAGAACTGACCTTGAGGACGAAACGATTGACGACGTGCTGAAGATCCTTAGTTCGGAATTTGAATAGAGAACTGGTAAAAACAGTGGCTATTCATTAAAATTAGAAAAGTAAATAAAGAAATATATGGTAGCAGGCAAAACACAAAGACTTAGTAAACTTGCAAGGCAGTTCAACGTAGGTATTCACACCATTGTTGAATTCTTGCATAAAAAAGGGTATGATGTTGATTCAAATCCTAATACTAAAGTTTCAGAAGACGCCGTGCAACTTCTTGAAATGGAATATAAAACCGATATTACCATCAAGAAGGAGTCGGAAAAAATGAATCTGAAAAGTCAGCGTCCAAAGAAAGAAGTTATTTCGATGGAGCCCGAGGAGGCTGAGCAGCAGAAAGAAGAACCCAAAAGTGAGCCTGTTGCTGAAAAAGAAACGCCGGTTGAGGAAGTTGTTGAAAAACCAAAAGTAAAGGTTACAGTTCTTGATAAAATTGATTTGGACGAGGTGAACCGGACGAAAAAGAAAGCCGAAAAACCTGCAGAGGAAAAACCTTTAGAAGAAGCACCAGTTCAAGAAAAGGCGGAAGAGAAACCTGTTAAGGAAGAAGCTAAAAAAGAACCTGTTGCCGAAGTGAAGGAAGAACCTGCTCCTAAGGAAGAAAAAGTTGCGGAGGCTCCTAAAACCGAAGAAAAGAGCTCAAAAGATATAGAAGTTACGGAAACAAAAGTTCCCAAAGTTGATGAGATTAAAGTGGTTGGAAAGATTGATCTGAGTAATATGAATCAGAAAACCCGCCCGGCCAAAAAATCAAAAGAAGAGCGCGAGAAAGAGCGCAAAGAGCGCAAAAAACAAAAAGCCGCTGAGCGTCAGGCACAGGGAGGTTCTGGCAAAAAAGAAGGTGGAGATGTAATTAAAGCAAAAGCGACTAAGCTGAATGGGCCAACCGTTTTGGGAAAAATTGATCTACCTGAAAAGAAACAAGAAGGTGGCGACCAGGGCAACAGGAAAAAGCGCAGAAAGCGAATTGCAAAAGATACCGGTCGTGTAAGTGTTGACAAACAACAACAGCAAGGAGATCGTCCGAGAGGTAAATTCCAGGCCAACAAACAACAGCCCGGCAAGAGAAAACGACCGCTTAAAAAAGAGGTTAACGAAGAAGACGTACAAAAGCAAATTAAAGATACACTTGCCCGTTTAACAACAAAGGGTAAAACTAAAAAAGGAGCAAAACACCGTCGTGACAAGCGTGCCGCTGCCAGCGAAAAAATGCAGGCAGATATGGAGCAGCAAATGATGGAACAAAATGTTTTGAAAGTGACAGAGTTTGTTACTGTTGCTGAACTGGCTACCATGATGAATGTTGGTGTAAACGAAATTATTTCATCATGTATGTCGCTCGGTATGTTTGTATCTATCAACCAGCGTCTAGATGCTGAAACTTTGGCAGTAGTTGCCGAAGAGTTTGATTACAAAGTTGAGTTCGTTAGTGTTGAAATTGCCGAAGCAATTGAAGAAGAAGAAGACAATCCGGAGGACTTGAAAGCTCGTCCGCCAATTGTTACGGTAATGGGTCATGTCGATCACGGTAAAACATCGTTACTCGACCATATCCGAAGTACAAACGTAATTGCCGGTGAGGCCGGTGGTATTACCCAGCACATTGGTGCTTACCACGTTAGTCTTGAAGACGGAAGAGATATTACTTTCCTTGATACTCCGGGTCACGAAGCGTTTACCGCAATGCGTGCCCGTGGTGCACAGGTAACCGATATTGCCATTATTATTGTAGCTGCCGACGATAACGTGATGCCTCAAACAATTGAAGCAATAAATCACGCATCTGCAGCAGGTGTTCCTATTGTTTTTGCCATTAACAAAATTGATAAGCCGGGAGCAAATCCTGAAAGGATTAAAGAAGAACTGGCCAATATGAATTACCTGGTTGAAGAGTGGGGTGGAAAATATCAGTCGCACGATATATCGGCCAAAAACGGAATTGGAATAGAAGATCTTTTGGAGAAAGTACTGCTTGAGGCAGAAATGCTTGAACTAAAAGCCAATGCCGATAAAAAGGCACAAGGAACTATTATTGAGTCGGAGCTTGATCGCGGTAGAGGTTATGTTTCAACCTTATTGGTTGAAAGCGGAACTTTGCGTATTGGCGATATAATAATTGCGGGTCAGTATTATGGGCACGTTAAAGCGATGTTTAACGAACGTAACCAGAAAGTTGAAGAAGTAGGTCCTGCTCAGCCGGCTATTATCCTTGGATTGAATGGTGCACCACAGGCTGGTGATAAATTCAATGTTATGGAGAGTGAGCGCGAAGCACGAAGCATTACCAACAAACGTGAGCAGCTTGCCCGCGAACAAGGATTGCGTACGCAGAAACATATTACACTCGACGAAATTGGACGTCGTATTGCAATTGGAAACTTCCAGGAGTTGAACCTTATTGTTAAAGGTGACGTGGATGGTTCAATCGAGGCACTGTCTGATTCGTTAATCAAATTGTCTACCGAAGAAATTCAGATCAATATTATCCACAAAGCGGTGGGTCAGATCTCTGAATCGGATATCTCGCTGGCTGTTGCTTCAGAAGCAATTGTTGTTGGATTCCAGGTGCGTCCATCGTTAAATGCCCGTAAAATGGCCGAGCGCGAACAAATCGATATTCGTTTGTACTCCATTATTTACGATGCTATTAACGAGATAAAAGCGGCAATGGAAGGTATGCTTTCTCCTGATATCAAGGAAGAAATTACCGGAACCGTTGAGGTGCTTGAAACGTTTAAAATTACTAAGGTTGGTACAGTTGCCGGATGTATTGTTCGCGACGGGAAAATTGTACGTAACTCGAAAGCGCGCGTAATCCGCGACGGTATTGTAATTTACGACGGGATGTTGGGATCACTGAAACGTTTCAAGGAAGACGTAAAAGAAGTGAAGAACGGTTACGAATGTGGTTTGAACATTGAAAACTTTAATGATATTAAAGTTGGCGACAATATTGAAGCTTACCACGAAGTTGAGGTGGCAAAAACACTGTAAGCAAATCATTCCTATCAGATAATAAGAGGCCGGATTTATCCGGCCTTTTTTGTTGCCGCTAAATTATTAACAATCAATATTTAATTTCATAAACGAAAAAGGTAGTTCGGAGCGTTAGCTTATTATTACTTTTGACAAAAAGAATAAAAAATGAAGCGGAACCTCATAATCATACTTGTTATTGTAGCTGCGGTCGTGGCCGGTTTCCTGTATTTTGCCAAAGACGAAGTTGTCTTTTCAAAAGAATCGTCGTTATATAAAGCAGTTCCTTTGTCCTCGCCGGTTTTTATCGAGGCCAGCGCATTAAACGCTATCCCTGCCGACAATCCTGTAATTGAGGAATTGACCGGAGTTCCCGGAGTAAATACGATACTTAACAAGGTCGCCTCAATACAAAATATAATAAAAGAAAATGCTGAAATACAAAACCAGCTAAGCAATCGCTCGCTTGTACTGGCACTCGATTTTGTGGGAAAAAATGTATTGCATCCGGTTTTTATCAGCACGTTAAAAAGCGCGAAGGAGCGACAAGGATTGGAATTATTAATTGAAAAGCTAACCGGAATTCCACAAAGCTCATTTCAGAAACGAAACTACAATGGCTACACCATAATTGACGTGATGGCATCAAACGGCGTGAATAAACTGAGTTTTAGTTTAGCCGGAAATATGGTAATAATAAGTCCTGAAGTGATATTGGTTGAAAAATGTATCAGGCAATTAAATGCTCCGGGAATTACCGACAACAGGTATTTTAAGCTGGTAAATAAAACAGTTGCCCGTCAATCCGATGTTTCGTGGTATATTAATCACCGTCGTTTTCCGGAACTCTGGGCTAACTTTCTCAATTCAAAAACGAAAACACAAAGCAACGAATTTGGAGAATCGGAGCGGATTAACCTGAAACGCGACATTATGGACATAAAAACTTATGCCAGCTGGAGCGAATTGGATATGAGCTTTTACGACAATCGGATTGCATTAAACGGAATTTCTGCAGCTGATGATTCGCTGAATCATTTTCTTTCGGTTTTAGAAGGTCAGCAAGCGGTGAGTTGCAATGCTGACCGTTTACTTCCAAAATCGACTTCATTCTACATTGGATTCTCTTTTTCCGATCGCGAACTGTTTTTCAATAAGCTTGAGTCGTATTTTGTTCATTCTGAAAACTATTACGAACGAGAAGAGAAAATAAAAAAGATGGAACAGTATTTCCGGTCTGATAGTCGCGAAAAACTGAGAAGTCTTGTAAAAGATAAGGTAATTGCGGCAGTTACTTCAATTCCCTCGCAAACCGAATTGGGTACACTTTTTATCGTTAACAATCATTCGCGGAACGAGAGCCGCCAGACCTTCGAGGATCTGCTGGCCAATTATGCCAAACGAAAGGATATCGAATTAAGTAGTTTGATTAACGATTACACATCTGTTGATGGACAGACCTACCAGATTTATTCTTTTCCTTATCCTTCTTTGCCCGGTATCTGGCTGGGAGGAGCATTTGGTTTTGCCAAAGCCCGATATGCTGCATTTTATAACGAGACCCTTGTTTTTGCCAGTTCTGAAAAAGGATTGGAGAACTATCTGGATGACATGGATTCGGGTGAGACTTTACGAACTGACGCAGACTTTGAATCGGTGAGGAGATCGACAGAGAGCAGAGCAAACCTGAATGTTTATGCCAAAGTAAATAAGATGTATGCATTGCGTCAGAATTTATTCAATGCAGAATTGAATAAAGGGCTGGAGAAAAACGAGGAGATCTTTCGTAAATTCAATACCATAAGCTGGCAGGTTGTTTGCGAAAACAATATTTATTTTAATTCAGTAAACCTCGCTTATCAGCAAAAACCGAAAAAGGATGTTCGTGCAATCTGGCAATGTAGTCTGGGAGCAGAGGTGGCGATTAAACCACAAATCGTAATTAACCACTCAAATAAAGCTGAGAAAGAAATAATTGTTCAGGATGAAAATAATCAGCTTTATCTGATTGACGCCGAAGGGAAAATACTTTGGAGCGCCCCGGTAAGCGGTAAAATTTTAGGAGAGATTCATCAGGTTGATTATTATAACAATGGAAAGCTTCAGTTTCTGTTTAACACCAGCGAAAAAATCTACCTGATTGACAGAACCGGTACCAGTGTTGCTAATTTCCCGATTACCTTAAAGTCGCCGGCAACAAATGGAGTTAATGTTTTTGATTACAATAACAACAACAGGTATCGCTATTTTGTAGCATGCGAAGATAAAAAGGTGTATGCGTACGATCATGAGGGTAAAATTATAAGCGGTTGGATTTTTGGTAAGACTACGGGAAAGGTGACCAACCCGATACATCATTTTAGGGTAAGCAACAAAGATTATATTGTTTTTAGTGATGATCGCAAAGTGTATATTCAAAACAGGCGAGGGGAGACACGTGTAAATACTTCGGCTAATTTTGCACCTTCGGCAAATGATATTATTCTGAATGTACAAGGAATGTCAAAAATGATTGTTTCTGGTAAAGAGGGCGATGTTTATTACCTGTTCTTCGACGGCAAATATGCGCAAAAGCAAACGGATGATTATTCTCCTCGTCACGGATTTACAGCTGATGATATTAATGGCGATGGCAAACCTGAATTTATATTTGCAGATGAAAACAGGCTTGCCGTTTATAACGAATCGGGGAACCGGCTTTTTGATGAGAAATTTGATAATGATATCCTCGGTCCAAACTTATATTCTTTTACCGCGACAAAACAACTGATTGGAGTTACCGATGCAAACGAAAATGAGATTTATCTGTTTGAAACTTCGGGGAAACAATACGATGGTTTTCCATTGCCCGGGAACAGTGAGTTTTCTATCGGTAAATTAAAGAATGGTGGTCCGCTATGTCTGGTTGTTGGAGACGAAGATGGTGATTTGCTATGCTATGAATTGGAATAAAAAAAACCACGAAATATAATTCCGTGGTTTCTATATAAATGCTAAAAATTTTTCTAGATAATAAGCATTGCATCGCCATAAGTTCCAAAGCGATAACCTTCTTTAATGGCCACCTCGTAGGCTTCCATAACAAAATCGTAGCCCCCAAAAGCTGCAACCATCATTAATAACGTTGAATATGGCAGGTGAAAATTGGTGATCATGCTGTTTGCCACACTAAATTCATAGGGAGGAAAAATGAACTTATTAGTCCATCCTTCAAACGGTTTCAAAAATCCCTGAGTTGATACTGAACTTTCGAGTGTACGCATAACAGTTGTTCCAACTGCACAGACATTTCTTTTGTTTTGTTTTGCGGAATTTACCATTTCGCAAGCTTCATCTTTAATCCAGATTTGCTCCGAATCCATTTTGTGCTTTGTCAGGTCTTCAACATCTACACTGCGAAAATTTCCAAGTCCAACGTGTAGCGTGATGTAAGAAAAATCTACTCCCCTTATCTCAAGTCGTTTTAGTAATTCGCGACTAAAGTGCAATCCTGCAGTTGGAGCCGCAACAGCACCCTCATTCTTCGCGAATATGGTTTGGTAACGGTCTTTGTCTTCAGGTTGAACCGGACGATTGATAAATTTAGGAAGAGGTGTTTCTCCCAGGCTGTAAAGTGTTTGTTTAAATTCGTCGTATGGACCGTCGAATAAGAAACGTAGAGTACGTCCGCGCGATGTGGTATTGTCGATTACTTCAGCAACCAAAAGATCGTCGTCGCCAAAATAAAGTTTGTTACCAATACGTATTTTACGTGCAGGATCAACCAAAACATCCCACAAACGTTGTTCGCGGTTTAGTTCGCGTAGCAGAAAAACCTCGATTTCTGCTCCGGTTTTTTCTTTGTTACCGTGTAAACGTGCCGGAAATACTTTGGTGTCGTTAAACACCATTACGTCTTTATCATCAAAATAATCAAGCAGGTCTTTGAACAGTTTGTGTTCTATTGTTCGTGTTGCTCTGTTTAACACCATAAGTTTCGACTCGTCGCGGTTATCTGCCGGGTGCAAAGCAATCCTTTCCGGATCTAAATTGTACTTGAATTTTGATAACTTCATATTGTAATTAATTTATTAATAATCTGTTTTTATGTAATCTGCAAAGGTAATACAGTCAGTTGGTTTTTTGTTTCAGAAACCCGTTATACGGCAAAATTTTCAATTGGTTTCATTTATATTTAAATTTTCCAAAAAAAAGTTCACCTGAAAAGCGTCTTCTATCTTATAATCTCCAATTCGTGTTCTTCTTAATCCGGTTAAATAGGCTCCACATTGTAGAGCTTCTCCAATATCGCGAGCTAGCGACCGAATATACGTTCCTTTGCCGCACACTATTTTTAATTTTACTTCGGGTAGGCTAAACGATTCGATTTCAATGCTCTTAATAACAATCTTTTTAGCTTTTAGTTTTACATCTTCACCGTTTCGGGCATAATTAAATGCACGTTTCCCTTTTACTTTCACCGCAGAAAAAACAGGTGGAACCTGGTCGATTTCTCCAATAAACTGCGGCAGTTCTTTTTCGAAACTTTCGCGGGTAACATGTGTAAAATCATTTTGGCTGTCTTCCTCTGTCTCCAAATCGAAAGATGGTGTAGTTGCTCCAATTTTTAATGTGGCAATGTACTCTTTCTCGCCAAGTTGCAGCTCTTCGATTTTTTTGGTAGCCTTGCCTGTGCACAAAATAACTAATCCGGTTGCAAGCGGATCAAGTGTTCCGGCATGGCCAACTTTTAACTTTTTTATACCCATCATTTGGCACAGGTTGTAACGTACTTTGTTAACAACATCAAACGATGTCCATTCCAATTCTTTATCGAAAAGTAAAATTTCCCCACCAGGGAAATCGTATGTTTTTTTGAAATCGGGCATTAAGAATCTATAATCCAGTGTTTTAAGCCTGTTTTGAAAAATCAGGCTGCAAAGATAGCAATTAGCCCAATAAGAGCGCAATAAATTGCAAAATAAATTAATTTGCCACGTTTGACAATTTTAATCATCCACGAACACGCCAGCCATCCTGAAATAAAAGCAGTGACAAATCCAATAAACAATGGTAGTATATCTACTTTGGTCGATTTTAGTTCGCCGGTTACAATGTCGATAAAGGCAGCACCCAAAATTGGTATTAGAACCATAAGAAATGAAAAACGGGCTACATCTTCTTTTTTCCCTTTTAAAAGTAAGCCGGTTGCAATGGTTGCTCCACTACGCGATATTCCCGGCAGTGCAGCCAATGTTTGTGCAATACCAATAATAAATGCTTTCCCGAAAGTGATTTTCCCTTCGCTTTTATTCACAAATTGCGTGAGGCCCAACAACACTGCAGTAACAAGCAACATGCATCCAACAAAAAATAAATTCCCGGTGAAAATGGCTTCCAGGTTTTCGCGAAAAATCAGGCCGATAATGATAATGGGTATGGAAGAAAATAAAAGTTTAGCAATGTATTTGGTTGAATGGTTCCATTGAAAGGCAAGCAAATCTTTACCTAATTCTGAAATATCCTTTCTGAAAACAAGAATGGTGCTCAAAACTGTAGCAACATGAACTGTTAACACAAAAAGCAAATTGTTTTCATCTTTTATTCCCAACGCCGCGTGTGCAATTTCGAGATGCCCGCTTGAACTAACGGGGAGAAATTCAGTAAGTCCTTGAATTATGCCAAGAAGAAACGCTTGAAGTTCTGTCATGAGAATGCGACTAGTCTTCTTTTGGTTTTTTCATTATGGCGTAAATCTCAAAGGCAAATCCCAGTAGTAAAATTATCGGGGCGAGTGTAATTCTGCGAAAACTGAAAATATCTTCACTGAAAACAGTTGGGTCGTCGCTGCCGCCTCCTGCCATTAAAATAAATCCCAGAACAATAACGGCAAAGCCAATTGCCATTAATTTGTAGTTTTCTTTTCCAAGTGCAAACCCTGCTGAATCTTTTACTTCTTTACTCTTTTTTGCCATTGTTTTGTGAAATTGGTGGTGTAAATATAGTTAATAAAATAACTCATCAAATTTCATCCGCAGGAATTTGCCAAGGGCGAACCATGTAGAGACAAAGGAAATAATAAATCCAAGCGAAAAAACAATAATCACAATCAGCAAAATTGTTTTTATATCGGCAAAGTTTATTAATCCATAAAGCTCATTTTTATAAGTGTAAATCCCCCCAATTAAGATAGCGTTGGCAAGAATAGCTCCATAGGCGCCTAAAAATAACGTCTTGAGCAAAAAGGGCTTGCGAATAAAACCTTTGCTTGCCCCAACCATTTGCATGGTGTTTATAGTGAAGCGCTGCGAATATATTAATAAACGAATGGTGTTGTTAATAAGTCCAAAAAATATAAAAGTGAGTATGCCACTTATTACTAACAGTGCGATACTTATTTTTCGAACATTTTTGTTGATTAATGTTACCAGGTTTTCCTGGTAATATACTTTGTTAACCTGCGGGTATTCCAAAAGCCTTTTTTCGAGCATCTGCAAACTATCGCTTTGTGTATACGCCGCCTGAAGTTTAAGCTCAAACGAGTCGAATAGCGGATTGTAACCTAAAAACCCCTGGAAATCTTCGCCAAGTTCTTGTGTTAACGCTTTGGCAGCCGACTCTTTGTCGATGAAGTCGACAGATTTTGCAAAATGGCCGGCACTTAATACTTTTTGCAACCTTATAATCTCGGTGTCTTTTAGGTTATCCTCTAAAACAAGGGTGAGCCCGATTTTTTCGCGTACATATTCCGAAAGCCTTTTACTATTGATGAGAATGAAACTGAGCATGCCCATTAAAATAAGCACAAGCGTTATGCTGATTAGCGAAGTAATCCACGAATTCAGAAACCGGGTTTTTAACCTTTTAGGCTTTTTTTGCATGCTTCTCAAAAATTTTCAGCTTCCAACAAATGTATATAAATTTGTATCCTCCGGTAAATTCAGTATGTCATCTTTTTTACATCATGGTGTTAACATTAAATTCATCTGGGCGAATTGTTTTTAATTCGCCGAAAAACAAAGGATTCACGGTGTTTCCCGTCAGGGATTACAAATCGTCAATAAAATCATTTAACTAATTGAATTTTTGACTGTTATTTCTTTGGAAATACGAAAAAAGAGAATACTTTTGCAGTCCCGATTATTATCCTTAGAAATAAGGAGTGTAAATAGTTGATTTTCTTTGAGTAAAGCAGTTTGTCGAAAAATTCCGTTGAGACAGAAAATGCGACGAAAAGTAAAATCAGAAGTGTTTTAAACAATAAAAATTTAGAAAAGTGGACACACTTAGTTATAAAACTGTTTCGGCTAACAAAGCTACCGTTAATAAAGAATGGGTAGTTGTTGATGCTGAAAATATGGTATTGGGACGTTTGGCAAGTAAAGTTGCCAAAATGTTGAGAGGTAAATACAAGCCAAATTTCACACCTCACGTTGATTGTGGCGATAACGTAATTGTTATTAACGCTGAAAAAGTTGTTTTAACCGGTAAAAAAATGTCGGACAAAGTTTATGTTCGTCACAGTGGTTACCCAGGTGGACAACGTACTCAGACTCCACAAGATATTTTAGCTAAATATCCTGAGCGTTTGGTAGAGAAAGCTGTAAAAGGTATGCTTCCTAAAAACAAATTAGGTAGCGACTTATTCAGAAATTTGCATGTAGTAATTGGTGCCGAGCACAAATATGAGGCTCAAAAACCAAAAGTTGTTGATTTAAATACGATTAAATAATGGAAGTAGTAAACACAATCGGACGTAGAAAATCAGCTGTTGCTCGTATTTACGTAAGCGAAGGTAAAGGAAATATTACCATCAATAAAAGGGAATTGAAAGATTACTTCCCTGCAGAAACATTGCAATACATTGCTATGCAGCCACTAAATCTTTTAGAAGTTGCAGAGAAATATGATGTAAAAGCAAACCTTGATGGCGGTGGCCCTAAAGGACAGGCAGAAGCCTTTCGTTTGGCACTTACCCGTGCATTAATGGAAATCGATCCTGAGTCGAGACCACAGCTAAAAGCTGCAGGATTTGTTACCAGAGATCCACGCGAAGTGGAACGTAAAAAGCCGGGACAACCAAAAGCAAGAAAACGTTTCCAATTCTCAAAACGTTAAGATTATTATTTATAAAATTATATGGATCTAAAACGGCTGTGATTCCGTCGGCTGACGGACTACTCAGCGGTTGCTTTTAGAGCATAGAAAAAGTAAAAAGATGCCAAAAACAAATTTTCAAGAATTATTGGAAGCAGGTGCACATTTTGGTCACCTGAAAAGAAAGTGGAATCCAAACATGGAGCCTTATATCTTCATGGAGAAAAACGGTATCCACATTATCGATCTGCAAAAAACAGTTGTAAAAATTGATGAAGCTGCTGCAGCCATCAAACAAATTGCAAAATCAGGTCGTAAAGTGTTATTCGTTGCCACTAAAAAGCAAGCTAAAGAACTGGTTGCCGAGCAAGTTAAAGAGGTAGGAATGCCTTACGTAACTGAGCGCTGGCCAGGAGGTATGCTTACCAACTTCCCAACAATCCGTAAAGCGGTTAAGAAAATGATCTCCATCGATAAAATGATGAAGGACACAAGTTGGGATAACCTTTCAAAACGCGAAAAACTTCAAATTACACGTCAGCGTGCTAAACTGGAAAAAGTTTTGGGTTCAATCTCAGACCTTACCCGTTTGCCGGCTGCATTGTTTGTTGTTGACGTATTGAAAGAAAAAATTGCTGTTCGTGAAGCAAAAAAATTGGGTATCCCGGTATTTGCAATTGTTGATACCAACTCAAATCCTGAGGATATCGACTTTGTTATTCCAGCAAACGACGACGCATCACAATCAATCCGCATTATTGTTGGTGAAATGTGTGATGCAGTTAAAGCCGGTTTAAGCGAACGCAAAATCGAGAAAGATAAAGAAGATGCAACTGCTGAGGCTCCTAAAAAGAAAGAAGCAAAAGCAGAAGAAACTTCTGAAAAGTAAGTAAAGGTTAAGTATAATATAAACCATTTAAAAGAGACTTAATTATGTCTTTTACAACCGCAGACGTAGTAAAATTACGTAAAGTATCTGGCGCAGGGATGATGGATTGCAAAAATGCCCTGAAAGACGCCGAAGGTGACTTTGACAAGGCACTGGAAATCATCCGCGAAAAAGGTAAATTAATTGCTAACAAACGTGCAGACAGAGACGCTGCTGAAGGCGTAGCTATTGCAAAAGCAACTGAAGACGGTAAATTCGGAGCAATCGTTGTTCTGAATTGCGAAACTGACTTTGTTGCTAAAAACGAAAGTTTCGTTGCATTTGCTGAGAAAATTCTTGCAAAAGCATTAGAAGCTAAACCAGAAAGTTTAGAAGCATTAAAAGCACTTGAAGTTGATGGTTCAACTATTGAAGCATTGGTTACTGAACAAACCGGTGTAACAGGTGAAAAGCTTGACCTTTCATATTACAAATGTTTAGCCGACGAGGCTGTAGTTCCTTACATCCACCCTGGTAACAAATTGTCAACTTTGGTGGCTTTCAATAAAGCTGTTGATTTACAGGTAGGAAAAGATATCGCAATGCAGGTTGCAGCTATGGCTCCTGTTGCTATCGATGAAGCTTCAATTCCACAAGCTGAAATTGATAAGGAATTAGAGTTTGCAAAAGAAAAATACCGCAAAGAAGGAAAACCTGAAGCAATGCTTGATAAAATTGCAATGGGTTCTTTGAATAAGTGGTACAAAGATGTAACACTTATTAATCAGGCTTTTGTTAAAGACGGAAAAGTATCTGTAAAAGATTACCTGAAAGGTGCTGATGCAGAATTGAAAGTTACGGCTTTCGACCGCTATACTTTGAATGCTTAATTAGAGCAAAGAGAATATACAAAAAGCCATCCGAATTTCGGATGGCTTTTTTTTGCAACAAAAAAGAGCCTTTCGAGATTTAATATCTACAAAAGGCTCGTATTTTAATGTTGAGGAAAGTTTATCTTTTCAAAACCATTTTCTTAACCTGATCTACTTTTCCGTCTTTTATAAAACGGCATAAGTAAATTCCTGAAGAGGCTGGTGATCCATTCGAATCGTCTCCTTTCCATGTAATACGATGAATGCCTTCATTGTATTGACGGTTAGTAAAAAGTTGAACTTTTTGTCCAAACATGTTGTAAATTTCCACTTGAATCTCGGCGGGATCGCTAATCATAAACTGAATAGTAGCCGATGAGTTAAATGGGTTAGGGTAGACAATTAAATCTGCTTCAGGCATTGGTGCAATAGTTTCAACCGATGTAGTAACGTTACCTTGTTTCACAACAATGGTGCTGAAGTGAACAATGTTGGCATAAATTTTATTCCGAACTGTGTCAACGGCAACATGCTCGTCAATTTTTTCAAAACCGGTATTTTCAGCAAAGAACACATCCAGCTCTTCCGGAGTAACTCCTAACGAGTCGAGTAAATCATGTTTAAATACCAGGCTTAAATTAACCGGAACATTAAAATCGTAGGGCTCAACAATTGTATCCGAGCCAACCGGCATAACACTGAATTTTACACCGGTTATCACGTCATCGGTAAAAGTAACTTCGGTACTACTATCGCTAACTTCTGCATATTCTTCAGGTATAAACATGAATATCTCGATATCCTCATCGATACATCCAAATGGGAAATGAAGCATCCCGGCATTCAGCATATTTAACGGATAAGGTAAGCCTCCAATTTTATAGCTTTCGCCTTCTTTAAAAGTTTTCGCTTTTAATTCCTGGCCATCGGGCAGCACCCTTCGAATTGAAATGGTATTTATTTCCATATCTACCGTTGAGTCAACAACTAATAACTCTACTGATGCTTTAAAATTACTGTACTCGGCATGTACAAGTGTCATCCCGGTTTCTCCACTGAGCGTTAGTAAGCCATCTTCCGAAATTGAAGCAACAGTGGTATCCGAAACACTCCACAGAAAGTCTGCACTTTGGTGTTTTTGACCGTTAGTTTTATAATCTGCTTCATATAAAATTGGCTCATGCCCGCTATAAACTACCATGTCGCCTGGCTCAATAATAAGCTGTTTGCCCCGGTTATTCTCAACGCGTTCTTGCTTTTCTTTTTTCTGTTTTTTGGCCTTGCTTTCATAAACCGTAACCTTTGCGGTGTCTGCCAAATCGCCAAGCATTGCAATTATTATTCCATGACCAGTCGTGTCGGTTGAATAAAACATATTTACCGCAGAGTCGGGGAACTCACCAATTTCTGTCGGCTCCACTGCCCACACAAACGATGTGTCAACCTTTACTCCGGCAGAATCGATGTAGAAGGCACGAAGTTCTACCGAATCGCTGACTTCCACTTTTATGTGATCCGGAACGATTTTAATTTTCGGGTATTCGTCCTCCATTTCATTCTCTTCGTCTTCGTCATCATCGTCGTCCTTTACAGCACCGTTTACTTTTAGTGCTACCGAATCGCGTAGCTCTTTGTATTTGGCAATCAGGTAACCTTCTCCGGAGTGATTGGTAATTAGAAAACCGTCCTTGTCAACCTTGCCAAGATATCCGGGTTCTGTATTCCATTTTATTTTTGCATCGTTAACCGGATTACCGGTGCTGTCTGTGTAAACAGCCGAAACTGCATACATGGTGTCTGGATTTAGTGTTAGGTCCCCGCCATCTATCTCAAGTGATTCCTGGCTCGATGCAGCAAAAGACATGAGCATAGCAGCTAGTAACAGCAATGTTTTTGAGTTTGCGTAAAATTTCTTCATAAGCTGAATTTTAAAAGTTTAATCAACCTAATTATCGCATATTGTACGCCAGGGTAATGATTGTTCAAGTTACGGAATACCGGCTTAATTCCAAAATGCCGGAAATGTCCGTGCAGATGAGTTTCTTTTCGATTGACTTTAAAAAATTGTTTGCGTCCTATATAAATATTCCTCAAATGAGTAAAAGGTAATCTTTTTACCTCGTTTTGTCGTATAAACAAATGGCTTGGCATAAACAAAAAGTTATGAATGAAATGTTGGAATTAGAATGGGGTGCTGATCAAATGGCAGGGCATTTATCGGCCCCCGAATTGAATATTAAATTAAAACGCTGTTGTTATGGTAGTTCTTTTATTAGCAATCGTAATGATAGCCATAATTATTGCAGAACTAATTTTGTGCTATCGCGATTTAAAACATAGCTAAATTATTTTGGTATGGGGCTGCACCCACGAAATACCAATGATTGAATGGCTGTAAATGCCGTAACAGGGAGAGTTTGTGCTCATTTAAACACTAATGTGGTTTCTGTCAGTTTATCCCGATCATTCCCTTGTGATTGTTGAAAAAAAGAGTTGTGTTGGAGTCGGTTTATATGTGCAATTTTTGTTGATATTAACAATTTACCTTTGATAACTATCTCATTTAAAGGGAAACAACTGCCGGATTGAATCGTAACTTCAGGTATTATTTAATACAACAAATTATGGCAGTACTTATTTACGGTGTGTTATTTCTGATGGCGATCTCTGTAATGATGTATAGAAGTTATCAGGATGCTAAACAAAATCGTTAAACAGAAATAAGGCTTTCGAAACCCATATTTTTGTTTGGTGCAGGAGGTTTTGAAATCTCCTGGATACGGATTGCTGCCCCTTAAAATCAGGTACTATATTATATGCTTTAAATAACAATTGGCATGAGCTTCAGCCTTGGTTTATTGAGAACCGTTTTTATCAGCATGTCACTTTTCTTCAGTCTTCGGTCCTGCGACCGAGTCACTAAAAAAAGTTGCTTAAATTCTAATTTGTTGAGATGTGTTTGTTTGGTGTAATTTACGAATAAAGCGATGAAATAAATTCATAATTGTAAAACAAGCAATACTTTTCTAACAAGCGAAATCCGTTGGCCGACAGTTCAGTGAGTTCTGGGAAAAAATGTACCAGTAATTCTTTGGCTTTTTGATGAGTTTGCAAGGCAATATCAGATTGACGTAAACTTGATGGATATTTCTCTACTGCTCGCGATATTGCTTCCAGTTCCATTGTTAGGCGAACTTCGTTGTAATTTTCATCTTTGTCGGCAACCGAGTCGGCACAGTTAAACATCCGGTTGGCATATTCTCTTAACTGTTCCTCCAGCCTATCCTTCTCCGTGATCGAATTCAAGAATGAGTTAGTTATTAGCAATTGCTCTCGAATAAAGCGTCTCCGAAATTTTTCCAGGAATTTGTCGATACGCTCAAATTCTGCACGCAGTTTCAAATGAAAATCCTTACTGAAATCCTGATGTTCCATACTTTTATAACAATAAAACAGTTAAAAAGATTTACAGGATTAAATTACCTGAAATGATGGTGCTTTCAAAAGATTTGAATATGGTTTAGAGCATATTTGGCGAGTTTATATTGTTTGACAGAAGGGCGTTATTAATAGTATTGATGTTTTAGTTAATGTGTTCACAATAAAAAAGCCCCTCCGAAAATCGAAGAGGCTTCAATATTTTTTTTGACTTCCAACTCACGTCTTCGGTCTTCTAAATTCTGGTTACAAGGCAGTCACCAACAAACCGGCATCAGTATTTTCAACTTTAGCCACATTCTTTTTGGTAAGGCCTTTAATGGCTTTATCCCATTTCTTGTTGCTCAGTCCGGCTTTTTCTTTTAGTGCAGGCAGTTCAACCGGCGATTCAGCTTTTAACAGTTCGAAAACCGCTTTTTCGTCGTCAGTCAATTCCACTGCTTTTTTCTCCGGTTTCATTTGCGGGAAAAACAATACATCTTGAATTGATGGGCTGTTGGTCATAAACATGGTCAAACGATCCATTCCAATTCCCATTCCCGATGTTGGAGGCATTCCATACTCCAGTGCGCGTAGGAAGTCCTGGTCGATAAACATCGCTTCGTCGTCACCTTTCTCCGACAATTTTAGCTGGTCTTCAAAACGTTCGCGCTGGTCGATTGGGTCATTCAGTTCCGAGTAAGCATTGGCCAGCTCTTTTCCATTTACCATCAACTCAAAACGTTCTGTTAATTCCGGGTTGTCGCGGTGTTTTTTCGTAAGCGGTGACATTTCTTTCGGGTAATCGGTAATAAAGGTTGGCTGTATGTAGTTGCCTTCACATTTTTCGCCAAATATCTCGTCAATCAACTTTCCTTTACCCATGGTTTCGTCGATTTCAATATCAAGCTTTTTGCAGATATCGCGCAGCTCGTCTTCCGACTTGCCGTTAATATCGTAACCGGTGTGTTCCAAAATTGCTTCGGCCATGGTAACACGCGGATATGGTGCTTTATAATCGATAATGTTGTCGCCCAGCTGAACTTTTGTGGTTCCGTGTAATGCCATCGCCACACGCTCACAAATTTCTTCGGTAAAGCTCATCATCCATTTGTAGTCTTTGTAGGCCACATAAATTTCCATCACCGTAAATTCCGGGTTGTGGGTGCGGTCCATTCCTTCGTTACGGAAATCTTTGGCAAATTCGTAAACACCTTCAAAACCACCAACAATAAGTCGTTTCAGGTAAAGTTCGTTGGCAATACGCATGTACAACGGCATGTTCAGCGCGTTGTGGTGCGTAATAAACGGACGTGCAGCAGCTCCTCCGGGAATTGGTTGCAGAATTGGTGTTTCCACCTCGTGGTAACCATACTCGTTAAACATCTGGCGCATGGTGTTGTATATAATTGTCCGTTTTTTGAAGGTCTCTTTTACCTCAGGATTTACGATCAAATCGATGTAACGCTGGCGGTAACGTTGCTCCGGATCGGTAAAAGCATCAAAGGTTTTACCATCTTTTTCTTTTACAATCGGTAGTGGGCGCAACGATTTATTCAGCACTGTAAATTCAGTAACATGAATGGTTAATTCGCCCATTTGCGTAATAAAAGCATGTCCTTTTACCCCGATGATGTCGCCAATGTCAAGTAATTTTTTGAATACTTCGTTGTACATCATTTTATCATCGCCGGTGCAAATTTCGTCGCGGTTAACGTAAATCTGAATACGTCCTTCATGGTCCTGGATCTCAGCAAACGCAGCTTTTCCCATAATCCGGCGGCTCATCAATCGGCCGGCAATCACTACATCCTGAAAATTCTTCTCCTCTTCCTTGAAGTTCTGTTTTATATCTTTGGTGTTGGTATTTACATGGTACTGTGCCGCCGGGTAGGGTTCAACACCCAACTCGCGCATTTTTTGCAACGAATTTCGTCTGATGATCTCTTGTTCGCTTAATTCCTGATGACTCATTTCTAATTCACTTTTATTTTGCTGTCACTCTTTTGTTTAAATGACATTTTAATGTCAGGGAAACGTTTGTCGAATCCTGTTAAAAAAATTTGGGCAAAGATAATAAAACAGATTGGTTGTAATTGTTGTTGTAACATTGAATCAATTAAAAAATAATGTTGAGGGTGAATGTTTTATTTCCATATGCGGTTGCATTTTGTATCTTTGCGCATTCACATCTTGAGAAACACAATAACGCAGCATGGATAGAATTTGGAACTTAAAAAAACAAGGCGACCAAAACGAGGTAAAACACCTTTCAGCGGCGTTAAATGTGAATATGGTGATTGCGCGCTTGCTGGTACAACGGGGAATAAAAACTTACCCTGAAGCAAAAGCATTTTTCCGCCCCCGACTGAGTGACCTACACGATCCTTTTCTGATGAAAGACATGGATAAAGCAGTTGCCCGTTTGGATAAGGCTATTGAAAATCAGGAAAAAGTTATTGTTTACGGCGATTACGATGTGGATGGAACGACCTCGGTTGCCCTGATGTATTCGTTTTTAAAACAGCGTATTGAAGATATTGAATATTATATTCCGGATCGTTACAGCGAAGGATATGGTATTTCTCCTAAAAGCATTGATTATGCCGTTGAAAAGGGAGTGACGCTGATTGTTGCGCTCGATTGTGGAATTAAAGCTGTTGAAAAAATAGCCAAAGCCAAAGAACGCGGACTTGATTTTATTATCTGCGATCATCATAATCCCGATGATGAGGTGCCACCAGCTGTTGCTGTTCTTGATGCCAAACAATCGGATTGTCAATATCCTTACAAAGAACTTTCGGGATGTGGTGTTGGATTTAAATTGCTTCAGGCCTACTGCAAAAAGCACGAAATTGATTACGAAGAAATATACGATTTGCTGGATTTGGTTGCTGTGAGTATTGCAGCCGACATTGTTCCAATAACTGGTGAGAACAGGGTGCTGGCTTATTATGGCCTCAAAAAACTGAATTCGAATCCTGGTATTGGCTTGCAAACCATTATAAATTTTGCAGGTATATCCGGAACAGAGATTACCATCAGCGATATTGTGTTTAAAATCGGACCACGCTTAAATGCTTCGGGTAGAATTGAGCACGGTAAAAAATCAGTGCAGATACTTGTCTCAACCGATGAAGATAAATCGGATTTGTTGGGAGAAGAGATCGATTCGTTCAATGAGATCAGAAAAACATTAGACCGCGATATTACCCAGGATGCCCTAGATACTATTGAAAATAGTACCGAGTTAAAAGCTATGAACAGTACGGTTTTATATAATCGTGACTGGCATAAAGGTGTTGTTGGAATTGTGGCATCAAGAGTTACTGAACATTTCTATCGTCCCACGATAATTTTAACGGAATCGAATGGTTTGGCAACCGGATCGGCACGTTCTGTTCGCGATTTTGATTTGTATGAAGCCATCGGTCAGTGCAGCGATTTACTGGAATCGTACGGAGGGCATATGTATGCTGCCGGCCTTACCATGAAAATCGAAAATATTCCGGAATTCAAACGTCGCTTTGAAGAGATCGTGACTAATCAGATAACCGATAAACAGCAAATACAGACCATCGAGATAGATGCCAAAATTGCGCTAAGTGAGATTACTCCACGTTTTTATCGCATATTGAAGCAATTTGCTCCATTTGGCCCGCACAATATGACGCCGGTTTTTGTAACCGAAGACGTGTTTGATGCAGGAACCAGCCGTTTGGTTGGTAAAAATCAAGAGCACTTAAAACTCGATCTGGTAGAGCCTGATGTAAATTCAGGAATTTTTCCCGGAATTGCGTTTAATCAGTCTGAAGCATATGATGTAATCACTTCCGGTTCGCCTTTTGATGTTTGTTATTCGATTAATGAGAATGAATATCGTGGAAAAACGAACCTTCAGTTATTCGTCAGGGATATCAAGAAAAGAGAATTTCTGGATTAAAGGGGAAGTGTTTCAAGTTGTCGTAAATCATCAATAACTTTTGATCCTGTTGCCAAAAGCCGGTCTTTCGATTGGTGTCCGTCGGCAATTAATATACAGTCTATTTCTAATTGTTGCGCTACCTCAAAATCGTGGTTAGTATCTCCAACAATGGTTGCCTGTGCTCTGCTGATGTTAAACCGGCGAATTAACTGTTCACCACGTTCGATTTTTGAAACTGCATAATGATCGTTTAATCCGGCCACACCCTCAAAATAGTCAAAAATCTGCTGATGTTTTAAGGTTTGTTCCAGCATACTTTGTTTCATCGCCGAAAGTACAAATTGCCGCAATCCCATATTTTTGAAATGTTCGAGAACTTCGGTTGCTGCATCATGTAAATTACATCCTGAAACACCGGCGTTGTAACGGTCAATAAATTCTTTTGCCGGAATGGAGAAATCTTCTTTTGAGAAATCGAAGCCAATGGCCTGGTAATAGGTTTTTACCGGAAATGAAAATACCTCTTTGTAGGTAAAACGATCAAGCAAATCGAGATTTCGTTCTTTCAGAAGAAGGTTGATTGTTGAAATGCAAAAATCAAGATCGTTGAGCAGCGTGCCGTTCCAGTCCCAGATAATTGATTGCATGTTATTGCTTTGGTCTGTCGAATTTATTGATTACAGGATAGGCGTATAGTTTCAGGAAACGCTCCTGGATATCGGTTATCGGGAAATCGATATGTACCATTGCCTGTTCCACCATTATCTCGAATTTCTTTTGCTCTTCGGCCGTGTAACGATCTTTAAAACGGTGTTCCTGCATCAGCATATCGTAAGCTACAAAATTACTGGGCCACAGTTTAAAGTTTTTATAAATCTGGTCGTCGATCATATCGGCCAGACTGCGAATATAATTATTACGCTGCTCGTTATTTTTTGCCAGTTCGAAGTGCGTTTCAATCGGTGTTCCAAAAGCAAAACGCATTCTTCCTTTTGGGGCGAACATTCCCATCGACATGGCTTTTAGGTCGTCTTTGCTGCGTTTTGCAGTGCCATAATGCTCCTTTTTTATTAGTTCGCGAAGTTTGGCTAATCCACAAGGTTCAATTTCGTACGAAATAGAAACAGGAACAATATTCAGCTCGTTAAATCCGTCTGAAATTCCACCTTTATTACTCATGTTTAACATCTTCAAAACGCTGTCCTGTGTTTTGTCGTTCCCATCTTTTGTGCGGCCTTCGCGCTGAGCTATCCATACCGACATTTCATCTTCGGTGATGGATTTCCGGATAAAATGAGATACTTTTTTTGATGCTGTCAGAAGTTCGCGTGGTGGCAAATTACGTTTAATAACAAATGAGCGGTTTAGTTTTACGGTATGTTCGATCCACTCGTATTGCAGCAGGTTGTCGCCAATGGCAATTTGCGTGGTATTCATACCGTGCTCGAAAATAAGAAAGTTCAATAAAGCTGCATCAAGAATGATATCGCGGTGGTTTGAAATAAACAGGTAGGGTTTCTTTTTATCCAGTTTATCGATACCGGTCACTTTTAGGCCATCGGAAGTTTTATCGACCAACCAGTGCAGCAGGTCGTAAATAAATACACCCTGAAGTTGTTTAATGCTGCTAACCCGGCGAAGCTGAAACTTAACCATTTCAACTTTTGGCCGGTTCTTAAATAGGTGATGCAGAACGGAGTCAAAGGTTTTATCCTTTAGTAGCAACCTAATCTTTTGTTTGACTTCTTTATCGGTGTATGGGCGAATATCATCAAAATTAATGTTACTCATTATTCAAAATTTAACTCGGCAAAGTAAGGCATTCAAAATCAGAATTTCAACCGAAGCTGCAATTTTAGCTCAGTTTTGTGGTGTCCGGCTATTTCATTATAGCCCGAACTTATGGTTTCGCGGTCGGTCCAACAGGTGTTGGCCAGTTTTAGCCAGCAATCAATTTTATTGGCTGGCTGGTATTTTAAATTAAGGTAGGTTCTGTAACCGTTGCCATAGTATGCAGGAATAGAAAACACATAAAGCATGTCGTTTTCATAGGCATAAATCCGGCTGTTATAACTATCGGTATTAAAGTAGGCCACCCGCGCAGAAAGATTAAGCGGGAATGTTTTGGGTGAATATTGAATATCCTGAAAAATCATAAATCCATTTTCACCAGCATCGGCTTTGTAGTAGACATGCTCTGCACGTGTTTTCAACAGAACAGTTTCCGAAGCCCGGAATTGAAAATGAATTCGGAATTTTTGTACCCGTTCAGGCAGATTAATGTACCGGCCATCGCTTTTAAATTTTTGTTCTTTCTCTTCATTTTTAAAACGCAGGTAGGCACTCATCTTTTCACTGATCTGAAAATCGGCTTGAGTGAATATATCCCACGAACGTGCCGGTCCGGCAGTAGAATAATTAAACCAGTCCGACTTGTAAATATCAGAATAGGCTGAAAGCGTAACAAATTTAGCCGGTAGAAATCGCACTCCAAAATACAGTCCTGATTCGTTGCTAATGTTGCTACCCTCGGCAAGAGTGTTTGCCCAAAAAGCATGGTAGTCTTTCCCGAAATGACGAAACAGTGCCGAGAAGCCCAGCTGGTCATTTATATGCACGATGGCGCCCTGGGTAAAAGCCTTGCCTTTCGATTTAGAAATTGCAACTTCGCCAAATAATACATAGTTGTTTTTATTGAGCAGGTAGTCGGCTCCGGCCGTGAAATTGTCTTTTCCGCTGAAACGAAATTTGTTGTACAACTGTTCGCTTCGGATAAAAGCTTTGTCGAAATGTTGATAAACAACTGTTGCACCGATTTTCAGATTTTTAAAGTGATGGGTGAAAACACCTCCTGTGTTCGTAAATTTTACTGTTTTTTCATCGTTAATTTCATTTGATGTGCGATGGTAACCCGATGTCTGCAAACTGGAAAAATGAGATATGACCGAATCGTTATAAACCAAATTCCCATCGGCATTTTTGTGCGAATAAAACAGGATGATCTTTGAATTACCCAAATTTACGGAACCTGCTGCACCCCTGAAATAGTAATTTTCGTCTACCGAAGTATAACCACGAGTTCCCTGTCCGGTTTTTGTAATGCCCAAAACATTTTCCGATTTTCCGTTGGTGTAGCCTTGCCAAAGTACCAATCCCTGGCCGGCACGTACAATGTAATCGCCAACGGAAATATTTTCGAAAGTATTGCTAAGTTTATAGCTTACGTGCCCCGAATAATAGTCGAAACCGTGTTTGTTGGAGCCGCTAAAAAAGGCTTCGCCCGGATCTTTTTCTGCTGTAAAACCAAACGAAATTTTATCATCAGCCTTAAAATTATAGCGGGTGTAGTACCTGAAACGATTACCTTCATATGGCACTGAGCAATCATCTTTTGTTTTATATCCTTGCGCAGTTTGCAAGTTGCCAAGCGTACGGAGCAATAGTTGCTGGTTGGCGTATTTTACAAGCTCTTTAAATGTCTTTTTTTCTTGTTCCTCAGGGCCAAACGATATAAAATACTGCAGGTTCTGCAACAGTTTAGGTGTCAGTCCATCCACTGCTTTTAGCTCGTAAATAGAATAAACCGGCCCGTAATTTTCGGTGTACTCCATCAATTTCTGAATCTGAATCTCATTTAGCAAATAAAGCCGGGCAAGTTCCGTAGCAGTTGTTGCATTTATATTTATCGGGTGTTCAAGTAGGTATTCAAGATCTTCGATGATCAGGGCGACATCGGTACCTTCTGCAATTTTATCGAGATGCGATTCCAGAATCGATTCAATCAATTTATCCGGCGAATTATTTTGCGCTGATGCTGCTAAAACAAACAGTTGTAACAGAACAAAGATTATATGTTTGGCCAGGCATTTCATTTCGGTTGATACTGAATGGAGACAGACGGTGTAAATCCTAAATTTCCGTGATAGCTAAACGCAATGTCAGTGCTAATGTTTTTGAATCGATAACCCAAACCTGCCGTGTATTGAACAGGTCGTCCGGAAATACCAAAACGAAGCGCCAGATTCTGCAGGGGCATAAATTCCAATCCGCTTTTCATAACAACATCCCGATCTGATTCTTTTTGTGTTTCAATACTGATCAGGATATGCTTGTCGAAGGAATAATGCGCTCCAAGTCTGTAAATTGTCGGGAGTTTTATTTTTTCTTCAGGATAATTGTAGCCGTTTTTAACCGGATTATAGGTGTGAGCTCCCAATGTAATTTGTTCGGTTGGTTTAAAGACTGCACCAATTTCAAAAGTAAGGAAAGAAAAAGCTGTCGCATTTTCAGGCATACGCTGTGATTTGTAATCGAATTGAATGGCCGCATTAAAATGCTTAAAGAGTTGCTTGGCAAAGGCAAAGCCCAATTTGTGCTCTTTAAACGTGCCTTTCCCGAACTGATAAAAACTCAACCCAAAAGTTCCGGCTTTGGTAGGCAAAACAATGCTCGATGCTGCCAGTGCAAATTCGTCAATTCCATATTTCGATTCGTAAAATACTCCGACAGATAAATCTTGTAATTGAGCCAAAGTTGCCTGGTTGTGAAAAGTGCTCCAGGTGTCGGAAACTGAAACGAATGCGTTTGAAAGGGCAATAGCACGAGCTCCGCCTGTATAATTCTGCGAGGAGGCGAATACCGCAATTGTTGAGAAAAATGCCAACAGTATGTAGAAGGGTTTAGACATAAAAAAAGAGGCATTAAATTAATACCTCTTTAAAAATAAGTAAAATATCGTTAACTACAATTAATTCGTTTTAAATCTGTACTTTACCTCTGATAGATCCTGGTTGGCTTTTACAATTTTTTGTTTAAGGTTTTCTTTGTAGGCAACCAGTTTATTCATTAATTCTTCATCGCCGGTAGCCATCATTTGTGTAGCCAAAATAGCAGCGTTCATGGCGCCATTTACTGCAACTGTTGCAACCGGAATTCCCGGAGGCATTTGCAGGATAGCAAGAATGGAATCGAAACCTGACAGGCTGGCGTTAATGGGAACACCAATTACAGGAATCGGAGTCATTGCTGCAATTACACCCGGCAAATGAGCCGCCATTCCGGCACCGGCAATTATTACTTTAATTCCACGGTCTTTGGCTCCTTTGGCAAAGCTTTCTACTTCTTCCGGAGTTCGGTGTGCTGATAAAGCATTGATCTCGAAAGGGATTTCAAACTCATCGAACAGTTTGGCAGCTTTTTCCATCACGCTTAAATCGGATGTACTGCCCATAATAATACTAACTTTTGGAGTCATGTTTTATAATTTATTTGTTACTTTGTATCTTTTTATTTTCAGCACGAAAATACAGCAAATTAGCAATTAATAAAAATCAAATCCATATATGAAGAAGGTTAAAATTCTGGATAAAGAATTTGAGTTATTTATTCCATATGAGAAGATTCGTTCAGTGGTTGAACAAATGGCTGAAACGATGAACAAGGAGTTAGCAGGTAAAGACCCGCTTTTTCTTTGTATACTAAATGGTTCGTTTATGTTTGCCGCCGAGGTTTTTAAACGAATCGACTTTGTTGAGTCGGAAATTTCGTTTGTTAAACTGGCTTCGTACGAGGGCGATTCAACTACCGGAAAAGTAAAACAATTGATTGGGTTGAACGAAGAAATTGAAGGGCGCACGGTAGTTATCCTGGAAGATATTGTTGATACCGGAATTACCATCAATAATATTCAGAAGCAATTGGCAAAAATGAATCCGAAAGAGGTACAGGTGGCTACCTTATTGCTTAAACCGGACGCATTGAAAAAAGAGGTTGATCTGAAATATGTGGGCATGGAAATCCCGAATGATTTTATAGTAGGTTACGGACTTGATTACGATGGATACGGAAGAAACCTGATCGATATTTATACAGTAATTAAATAAAAAAACAACCAAAAAATTATGCTGAATCTCGTATTGTTTGGCCCACCGGGAGCCGGAAAAGGTACCCAGGCCGAATTTTTAATTAAATCATTTGGATTAATCCATTTATCTACCGGCGATCTGCTGAGAAGTGAAATTGCCGCAGGTACAGAATTGGGAAAAGAAGCCAAAAGCTTCATGGATAAAGGTGAACTGGTTCCAGACGAAGTGGTAATTGGAATGATAAAAAGTAAACTGGAAGCCAACAAAGAGGCGAAGGGTTTTATTTTCGACGGATTTCCACGTACCGTTGATCAGGCAAAGGCACTGGATGTATTATTGAATGATAACGGAACCCCAATTTCGGGTATGCTTTGCCTGCAGGTTGAAAAACAGGAATTAATCAACCGCCTGTTAAGCCGCGGAAAAGTTTCGGGTCGATCTGACGACCAGAACCAGTCGATCATTGAAAACCGTATCTCTGTTTATACCGAAAAAACACTTCCGTTAATAGAGTATTACAATCCACAGGGTAAGCATTTCGATGTAAACGGCATGGGAACCATTGAGGAAATTGCAGTTCGTTTAAAGGAAGTTGTAGAAAAATTATAAAACGATTGTTCTGATGGGTGAGAAGTTTGTGTTGTGCAAATTTCTCACTTCTCTAAAACAAATTTCATACGAACAGGAAGTAGTAGATCAGATGGCAGAAACCAATTTTGTTGATTACGTAAGGATTCATTGTCAGTCGGGTAACGGAGGTTCCGGCTCAGCGCATTTGCGTCGGGAGAAATATGTTGCCAAAGGTGGACCCGATGGTGGTGATGGTGGTCGAGGCGGCCATATAATTCTTGTTGGCAATGAGCAGATGTGGACACTTTTGCACCTGAAATACCGCAAACATATTAAAGCCGGGCACGGAGATCCGGGAGGTAAACAGCGAAGCACAGGCGCCGATGGCGAAGATATTTACCTGGAAGTGCCGCTTGGGACGGTTGCCCGCGATGTGGAAACCGGCGAATTCCTGTTTGAAATAACAGAACACGGCGAAGAGCAAATTCTGATGAAAGGTGGCCGTGGTGGTCTGGGAAACGATCATTTTAAAACGTCTACCAATCAAACACCGCGTTATGCGCAACCCGGCGAAGAAGGTGTGGAAGGTTGGAAAATCCTGGAGCTAAAAGTTCTGGCCGATGTTGGTTTGGTTGGTTTCCCCAGTGCCGGAAAATCAACACTGTTATCTGTGGTTTCGGCGGCAAAACCAAAAATTGCCGATTACCCGTTTACCACACTTGTGCCAAATTTGGGAATTGTTGGGCATCGCGAACAACGTTCGTTTGTAATGGCCGATATTCCCGGAATTATCGAAGGAGCGCACGAAGGTAAAGGGTTGGGACTTCGCTTTTTGAGGCACATAGAGCGAAACTCGATGTTATTGTTTATGGTGCCGGCCGATAGCAAAGATCACCTGAAAGAATATAAAGTTCTGCTTAACGAACTGGAGAAGTATAACCCGGAATTACTCGACAAACAACGGTTTTTAACCATCAGCAAAGCCGATATGCTTGACGAAGAACTGATGAAGGAAATCAGCTGCGAACTGGGTGATATTCCGCATATGTTTTTTTCTGCCGTATCAGGATTCAATATTCAACAATTGAAAGACCGAATCTGGGAAATTTTAAATAATTAATGGAATTATTGCAACGAATACTGGAGCTGGATAAAGATTTATTCTTATTTCTCAATGGATTACATAACGGTTTTTGGGATCCCATAATGGTGATGGTGACACGCCAGGAAATCTGGATTCCGTTTTTTGCCAGCATAATGTTTTATATCGTAAAAAATTATCGGGCCAAGACATTGTTGGTTTTAATTGCTTTGGCGCTCTTAATAACGGTAACCGATCAATTTTCCAATGTTATAAAAGATTCATTTCAGCGTTTTCGTCCTGTGCACGATCCGGTTATTGCGCATTTGGTGCATGAGGTAATGGGTAAAGGCGGGCCGTATGGTTTTATCTCGGCTCATGCTGCTAATTCCGTGGCCATGTTGGTGCTGGTTTCCCGGATATTTAAAAATCGAACCTACTATTTTCTAATGCTGTCGTGGGTGCTTATATTTTGTTATTCACGTATTTATGTTGGTGTGCATTATCCCCTCGATCTTATTTGTGGAGGGCTTGTAGGTTGGCTGATTGGCTGGGGCTTGTTCCGGCTTATGATGTTTGTCGAAAACCACTTCTTTTTTGGGCGTTCCCCAAAAATTGAAAAAACGGCGCTCAGTGCAAAAGATGTCGGAACCATTGTTCTGGTGTTTTTAGTGTCGTTAACTACTGTTTTTATTGCTGTCGCCATTCTCCGTTATTATAATCTTTTATAAATGAACGAACCGGCGCGACTTTATTCCGAAAAACTTTCGTTTTATACCGATGAATTGCAACGAATATCGGCGAAAGTAAAGCGTTTTGCCTGGTATCGTTTTCTCTCATTTGTTGGAATATTTATTCCGCTCGTAATTCTTGGTTGGGTTATTTTTACGTTGTATTTTACTTTACCACTTGTAGTGTTTTTCTTTTATCTTGTCAAAAGAAATCTACAGCTTGAAAAAATAAAGCAGACACTTGTAGTAAAGAAGAAACTCATAGAGGATGAGTTAAAAGCCCTGGATCATTCATTTTTGCATTTTGAAAATGGCGAGCAATTTTTAGATGTGGAACATCCTTTTGCATATGATCTTGATTTGTTCGGAGAAGGATCGTTATTTCAGTATTTAAACCGTACTTCTACTGTTGAAGGGCGGCAGCGATTGGCCGATTGGCTGCAAAATCCGCTAAAGGAGAAAGAGGAAATTGAGCAGCGTCAGGAGGCGATTCAAGAACTGTCGGAAAAGCCATTGTGGCGGCTCGGTTTTTTAACCGATGGTAACTTGTTTCAAGAGACGGAAGAGCAGTATAACGAGATTCGTACCTGGTCGGAAATGGAACTTGGCCTGAATAACGCAAGTCTTGTTAAGTGGCTAATTCGTATTATTCCGGCGATAACATTGTTGGCTGTAGTTCCTGCAATACTTGGGCTAGGTAACTTATATCTTATTGTAATGGTGTTTGTTCAGTTTGTGCTTTTGTTTGCCTGGACAAAACGAGTAAATTATTATTTCGGTTTCTTTGGTCGAAAGTCCGATCTGCTGGCAAAGTACATGCAGTTGCTAAAGCAGATTGAGCAAAAGGAATTTCAGTCTACATATTTACGCGACTTAAAGAAAAAGGCAACTGAGCCATCGGCCGGGAAAGTTTTTGGTGAGTTAAAAAGTTTGGTGAAAGAGTTTGAATACCGCCAGAATATTTTGGTGGGGATTGTGTTGAACGGCCTATTGTTGTGGGATATTCGTTGCGTCTACAAGCTTTGGAAATGGCACAACGAGAATCATGGAAGGTTAACGGAGTGGTTGGAAACAATTGCCCAAATAGATGCTTTGGTAAGCCTGGCCAACTATGCCAATAATCACAATCAATTTGTATATCCGAATATTACAAACCATGATTTCACGCTTTGTGCTACTGACTTAGGGCATCCTTTGTTAAAGGAAGGAAAGCGGGTTAACAATGATGTTGAAATTCAAGGCTGGTCGCAAATAATGATCGTAACCGGTGCAAACATGGCTGGTAAAAGTACTTTTCTTCGTACGGTTGGAACAAACATTTTATTAGCTGAAATTGGAGCGCCGGTTTGTGCTGCATCAATGAAAATAAGACCAGTGGATTTGTACACAAATATGCGTACCACCGATTCGTTGCTAAAAGATGAATCGTATTTCTTTGCCGAGCTAAAAAGGATTAAAGCCGTACTTGACCGTTTGGTGGCAGGCGAGCAAATCTTTGTAATTCTCGACGAAATGCTGAAAGGGACGAATTCGGTAGATAAGTTAAATGGCTCAAAAGAATTGGTTCGAAAACTAGCTCAGTACCAGTGTACTGCTATGATAGCTACACACGATTTAAAGCTTAGCGATATGGAAAAAGAACTTCCGCAGCAGGTTTTTAATAAGTGTTTCGAAATCCGGATTGAAAACAACGAATTGATATTTGACTACAAGCTTTCCGAGGGCGTTACTCAAACCATGAATGCTACTTTCCTGATGAAAAAAATGGGAATTATTTAATTCTTGCACGAAAGTTTTTCCGTTTGGTGGCTTAAATGGTGTCAGGTATCCTTTTTTCTCTTGATTTTATTCTCCCCTGTAGCTAAAATTGCCTTGCGAGGTATTAGTATTGTGGCGCGAGGTATAAATAATAGTGCGCGAGGAATGAATAATAGTGCGCGAGGTGCTAAAAATATAGTGGTGCGAGGTAGAAAAAATAGTATGCGAGCTAAGCTCGCAAGCAAATATTAATAGCTCGCAGATGCATAAAAGTAGCTCTCATATAAATAAAAGTAGCTCGCATGTGAATATGAATAGCTCGCATACAGATATTGATATCAGGGAGAGCAAATACGCGGCATTTTATGATGAATTAGCCTTAAATCTTTTGTCTGTCAATAAATAATATCAATTGTGTTTCAATGCGAGCCTTAAGCGATACAGTGAAATTGCAATAGCCTGTTCTGAACTTGATCCGGGAGTTAATGCCGATAATAAACGAAAGAGGCTTTGGGGGTAAGCGAACCAAAGCCTCATTCCGATATTTAATCGGTATAACCTGGTGTTTAACAGTAACAAATCGGCGCAACCACCTCCAAAAAAGGTTTTGCGAATCCGCAGGTTTGATCAAGAAGTATTGTGGTTCTTCGCCCGCTTATACTCCTAATTTTATCCACAGTTTTTCAACGGTAGATTGTTAGTTATTGCAGGTGCGAAACCCCTTGCAGAGTTCATGATTTAATTATATTTGTGACAATTGGGTGAAATCTTTGTTTTTCTGAAAAACAACACCCCTTAGGCGCAAAATCTCAGAAAAACAAAGTTCGCTGTAATTCGATAGATTGATTCTGGAGATTAAAGTATGAGTGCAAATTACGACGAAGGAACGATTAAAACGTTAGATTGGCAGGAGCATATCCGGCGACGTCCGGGGATGTATATCGGGAAACTTGGAGATGGTACTTCTGCCGACGATGGTATTTATGTGTTGCTGAAAGAGGTGATGGACAACTCCATCGACGAGTTTATGATGGGTCATGGTAAAAGGATCGTTGTAAATGTCGATCAGGACAAAGTATCCATCCGCGATTATGGACGAGGAATTCCACTTGGGAAACTGGTGGATGTAGCCAGTAAAATGAATACCGGCGCAAAATACGATAACAAAGTCTTTAAAAAATCGGTGGGTTTGAACGGTGTTGGTATAAAAGCAGTAAATGCACTGTCAACCGATTTTACCATAAAAGCAGTACGCGAAGGAGTGGCTAAAGAAGTATATTTTAGCCAGGGAGTAAAAACAGGAGAAAAAGATTTAAAAGGTGTTGATGAGGAAAACGGCACACAAGTGAGCTTTATTCCTGATGAAAGCGTTTTTAAGAAGTATCGTTATATGAACGATTATATCGTGAATATGATGAAAAACTACACCTTCCTCAATGCAGGTCTTACGATCGAGTACAATGGCGAAAAATTTTACTCGCGTAACGGACTGCGAGACCTGTTGGAGGAAAACATGGATCACGACCCAATTTACCCAATTATACATTTAAGAGGCGAAGATATTGAGGTTGCCATAACACATGGTAACCAATACGGGGAGGACTATTATTCATTTGTTAATGGCCAGCACACCACCCAGGGAGGGACTCATTTACAGGCTTTTCGTGAGGTTTTAGTGAAAACAATCCGGGATTTTTACAAGAAGGATTTTGACCCGTCGGATATTCGGGCTTCAATTGTGGCGGCTGTTAGCATTAAAGTAGAAGAGCCTGTATTTGAGTCGCAAACCAAAACCAAACTCGGATCAAGGGATATTGGCCCCGAAGGTCCTTCGGTGCGTGCCCATGTTGGTAATTTTCTGCAAAAAGAGCTTGATAATTTCCTGCATAAAAACCAGGAAGTTGCTGATGTTTTGCTGAAACGCATCGTAGAATCGGAACGCGAAAGAAAAGCAATTTCGGGAGTTAAAAAACTGGCCCGGCAACGCGCCAAAAAAGCCAGTCTGCATAACAAAAAACTGCGCGACTGTAGAATCCATTTTAACGGCAAAGATGAGCGAAAAGAAGAATCGAGCATTTTTATTACCGAGGGCGATTCGGCAAGTGGTTCCATTACAAAATCGCGCGATGTAAACACACAGGCAGTTTTCAGCTTGAAAGGAAAACCGCTGAATACTTTTGGTCTCACCAAAAAGGTGGTTTACGAAAACGAAGAGTTCAACCTCTTGCAGGCGGCTCTGAACATTGAGGAAAGCATGGAGGATTTACGTTACAACAACGTAATAATTGCAACCGATGCCGATGTTGATGGCATGCACATTCGTTTGTTGCTCATCACCTTCTTTCTTCAATTCTTTCCTGAGCTGATAAAGAAAGGCCACGTTTATATTTTGCAAACACCGCTTTTCAGGGTGCGAAATAAACAGAAAACATATTACTGTTATTCCGATGAAGAGAAGGTAAAAGCCATTGGAAAACTGCGCGGCAAACCCGAAATAACCCGATTTAAAGGATTGGGTGAAATTTCTCCGGATGAGTTTAAACATTTTATCGGGAAAGATATTCGTCTGGATCCGGTGCAGATGAAAAAGCACGAGTCAGTAGCGCAGATGCTTGCCTATTACATGGGTAAAAATACACAGGAACGACAGGAGTTTATTATCGATAACCTGTATGTTGAGAAAGACGAAGTAATGTAAAGGAAAATCCCCGTAAGGGAGCACGATAAATTTCAAAATAAGAAATGTCAGAAGAGAATTTAGATCACGAAGAAATTCAGGATGATAATATTAAAGAGGAAGTAACTTACCTGTCGGGGATGTACCGCGACTGGTTTTTGGATTATGCCTCTTACGTTATACTTGAGCGTGCAGTTCCGTACATTAACGATGGACTGAAACCCGTTCAGCGCCGTATTATGCACGCTATGCGCGAAATGGACGATGGTCGTTACAATAAGGTAGCCAACATTATCGGGCAGACCATGCAGTATCACCCGCATGGTGACGCGTCAATTGGAGATGCAATCGTGCAGATCGGTCAGAAGGAATTGTTGATCGATTCGCAGGGAAACTGGGGAAATATACTCACCGGTGATGGTGCTGCTGCCCCACGTTATATTGAGGCGCGCCTGACCAAATTCGCATTGGAGGTGCTTTTTAATCCAAAAACTACCGAATGGAAACTGTCGTATGATGGCCGGAAAAAAGAACCGGTAACACTTCCTGTGAAATTCCCGTTGCTTCTGGCACAGGGAGTTGATGGTATTGCTGTTGGTCTGGCTTCAAAATTGTTCCCGCATAATTTTATCGAACTGATTGATGCCTCAATTGCCTATCTCAGAGAAAAGGATTTTGAATTGTTTCCTGACTTCCCAACCGGAGGATCGGCTGACTTTAGCAAATATAACGACGGTTTGCGAGGTGGATCGATAAAAGTAAGGGCCAAAATTGAAAAGCGCGATAATAAAACGCTTGTTATTAACGAGGTGCCTTACGGAAAAACAACTACAACTTTGATCGAGTCGATTATTAAAGCAAACGATAAGGGAAAGATCAAAGTGAAAAAGATCGATGATAACACAGCCGCGCATGTTGAAATTTTGGTACATCTTGCCTCGGGAGTTTCATCAGATAAAACCATTGATGCGCTTTATGCTTTTACCGATTGTGAAGTTTCGTTGTCGCCAAATGCTTGTATCATTGAAAATGATAAACCCCATTTTATTGGCGTTTCCGAAATTCTGAAACGTTCGGCCGATTCAACAAAAGCTTTACTGAAGCTGGAATTGGAAATCCGCAAATCAGAGCTCGAAGAGCAATGGCATTTTTCTTCGCTGGAAAAAATATTTATCGAAGAACGCATTTACAAGGATAAAAAATTCGAGGATTCGGAAAACATGGATCAGGCTGTTGCGCATATCGATAAACGTCTTGAGCCATGGAAACCAAAGCTAAAGCGAGAAGTTACCCGCGAAGATATCCTGAAACTGATGGAGATCCGAATGGCCCGGATTCTGAAATTCAATAAAGATAAGGCCAATGATTTGCTGCGTTCAATAGAGGATGAAATTGCTGAAGTTGAGCATAACATAGAAAATATAGTAGACTTTACGATTGCCTGGTTTAAACACCTGAAACAGAAGTATGGCAAAGGTAAAGAGCGCAAAACAGAAATAAGAAGTTTCGAGAATATTGTTGCCGCCAAAGTGGTTGTTAAAAATGAAAAACTTTATGTCGACCGCAAAGAAGGATTCATGGGAACTTCGCTTAAAAAGGCCGAATTTGTTTGCGATTGTTCTGATATCGACGACATAATCATTTTCCGTCGCGACGGGTCTTATTATATTACTAAAGTATCAGATAAGGCTTTTATTGGCAAGAACATTCTGCATCTGGCCGTTTTCAAGAAAAACGATAAACGAACCATTTATAACGTAGTTTACAAAGATGGAGAGACGGGCTATTATTACATGAAACGCTTTTTTGTTACCGGGGTAACCCGCGACAAAGAATACAACCTCACCAAAGAAACGAAGGGCTCGCGTGTAGTGTATTTTTCAGCCAATCCGAACGGAGAAGCAGAAGTGCTGCGTGTGGTATTAAAACCAAAACCACGTCTGAAAAAACTCATCTTTGAAGAAGATCTTGGTGAGCTGGCCATAAAAGGCCGACAGTCGATGGGAAATATCCTGAGCAAAAACGATGTTCATAAAATTACACTAAAAGAAAAAGGTGTATCAACGCTTGGTGGTCGAAAAATCTGGTTCGATTCTGATGTGCTGCGACTGAATGCCGACAGTCGCGGAAAATTCCTGGGCGAGTTTTCGGGCGAAGACAAAATTCTGGTTATCTACAAGAGCGGCGAATTTCAGCTGTACAATTACGACTTGAGCAATCACTTCCAACAGGATATTCTGGTAATCGAGAAGTTTGATAAACGTAAAATTTTGTCGGTGGTTTATTTCGATGCCGAACAGGATTACTACTACGTAAAACGCTTTGAGATTGATGAGCCGGAAGGTAAACTGATTCGTTTTATCGGAGATAACAAAGATAACCGAATGGTTAGTATAACCTGGGTACATTACCCGCGTTTGGAACTTACTTTTGGAGGTAAAAATGCGGAACGCGATCCGGAAATTATTGAGGTAGCCGAGTTTATTGGAGTGAAGTCGTGGAAAGCAAAAGGGAAACGACTGAGTAATTACGATGTAAACAAAATTAAAGAGATTGAACCGGTTATAAAGGATGATTACGATCATCGCGAAGAGGAGGATCAGAGTGATGACAATAAGGAAACGAAGGATAGCAAAGCGGATGACAAAAGCAGCGCTGATGATATCCCAATGGAAATTAACCGACCCAAAAGTGATGATGGACAAGGCTCTTTGTTTTAATGTAAAACAGTAAGAAAATAGAATGCGAATATATTTGATAGGATACATGGGGTGCGGAAAATCCAGGATGGGAAGACTCTTGTCGGAACACATGGGTATGCAGTTTGTTGATATGGATGATTATATTGAGGAAAGGAACTGCAGAACGATCCCTCAAATATTTGCCGAAGACGGGGAAGATGGGTTTCGAAAAATTGAGCGCAAAGCACTGGAAGAATTATCGGAATTTACCGACGTAGTAATTGCCACGGGTGGTGGTGCGCCTTGTTTTTTCGATAACATCGAGCTGATGAATAAAAGCGGGAAAACCATTTTTTTGAATATTGATCCGGCAATTTTGGCCGACCGTTTATTGAAATCAAAAACAGAGCGCCCGCTTATAAAAGGAAAATCGCGTGACGAACTGGTTGCTTTTATTGATGATACTTTAAAGAAACGAAAAGAATTCTATTCGAAAGCCCGGTTTGAAATTACAGAGCCGGATTTTGATTTGGACAAACTTCAGGAAATGATATCATAAACCTAATACAAGGTTTTTGTCATCTTCTTTTGCTTTTGTTTTCTCGCTAAATAGGCTTTAAATTAGCTTTTAAAATAGTAGAAGCATGTCAACTGTTGCCGAAGTTTTTGCACATACTTTAAAAGAAATTGGCGTACGCTATGTTTTTGGAGTGCCAAGTGGCAACATGATCGATTATGTAGAAGCTTTGCGATATGAACAAGGCATTGATTTTGTTTTGGTTGGGCACGAAACAACGGCTGCATTTATGGCCGGAGTTTGTGGCCGGCTTACGGGTGTTCCCGGTGTTTGTTTTGCCACGTTCGGGCCGGGGGCAACCAATTTAAGTACAGGAGTTGGTGGTGCTCAACTCGACCGGTTTCCCTTGCTGGCTTTTACCGATGAAATGCCCGATCATTTATTGACGCGCACCGTGCAAATGAACATCAATCATCAGCAACTTTTCTTTCCCATCACCAAATGGACAACGCGTCTGAATGAAAATAATGTTGAACAAATAATTTTAAAAGGAGCAGGAATTGCAACTGACGATTCGCCCGGTGCCGTTCATATTGGTATTCCGTCCGGAATTGGAAGAGATCCTGTGCAGAAAGCGGAAGCAGAAGTGGATTATCTGCGATTGGAAAAGAAACGATGGTCGCCACTGGTCTCCGATCAGATTGCCAAAATTGAAAAGCTCCTAAAGAAAAGTAAAACGCCGGTATTAGCAGTTGGCTTATCGGCAGTACATGCAGAAGTTCGGGAACTACTCCTCCATTTCGCAAAAAAATTTCAGGTGCCGGTGGTACTTACTCCAATGGCAAAAGGAATATTTCCTGAAGATCATCCGCTATACGCGGGAGTGCTTTTTCATGCTTTGTCAAACGAGGTGGCCAAAGTTTATTCGCTGGCCGATCTGGTGATTGGAATTGGTTACGATCCGGTGGAGTTTAATTACGAAGACTGGATGCCAGCTGTGCCACTAATAAATATCGACACTAAAAAGGCTGATGTGGAAACGGGGCAGATTCCGGAAGTATTTAATGTAGTTGGAGCAATTGACGTTGCTTTGAATGAGCTGCTAAAATTTGAAATGAATCCGAAAGATTGGGACCTAAAGTTTTTGGAAAAGAACAAAGAACAGCTATTCAATAAACTGACTCCAAAACCTGGTAGTTTTGGGCCACTTGCAGTAGTTGACGAATTACGGAATGAGATGCCCGATGAGGGAATTCTTACCGTTGATGTGGGGGCTCATTTGCACTTGGTTGGGCAACAGTGGCGAACGCCGCATCCTGATAAATTATTAATGACAAATGGCTGGTCGAGCATGGGGTTTGCCATTCCGGCGGCACTGGCCGCAAAACTCTGTAATCCTGATCTGCCCGTTGTTGCTTTAATGGGCGACGGTGGATTTTTGATGATGACCGGCGAGTTGGCAACAGCAAAAAGACTTAACCTGAACATTGTTTTTGTGGTGATATACGACGATAGTCTGTCGCTGATAAGTATTAAACAGGATAAGAAACATTTTGATACGCGCTATGGAACGGATTTAAATGTGCTCCATGGTGAGCCAACCAATCATTATTTTAGAGTTCCGGTTAATCGGGTAACAAACAACGATGAGTATAAACAGGCATTGGCAAAAGCTTTTTCTGCCGATGGGCCAATTGTTATTGAGGCAGTGGTAAGCAATGATGAATATGATGAATTGGTGTTACAGCCAAATAAATAAATTCTCATTATATTTATTCTTCAAACATAAACGAACCGGATTTTCGAATTTCAGCTGAATAAAAAATGAAAACCAACAAACAACTCCAATTAGCTTTTGATTTTGTACAATACACCGGGCAAAATATTTTTCTAACCGGGAAGGCCGGAACCGGAAAAACTACTTTCCTGAAAAGCCTGAAAGAGCGCTCGCCGAAACGAATGGTTGTGGTAGCGCCAACGGGTGTAGCTGCTATAAATGCTGCGGGAGTAACCATTCACTCTTTTTTCCAACTGTCGTTTGCGCCACAGGTGGGGCACGAGAGCAAACACAGCAGCGAACAGCGGTTTACCAAAGAAAAAATAAATATAATGCGAAGCCTTGATTTGTTGGTAATCGATGAGGTAAGTATGGTTCGCGCCGACATTTTAGATGCCATCGACCGTACGCTACGTCGCTTTAAAAACAAACGAAAGCCTTTTGGTGGTGCGCAAGTATTAATGATCGGCGATTTGCAACAGTTGGCACCGGTTGTAAAAAACGAAGAATGGGGATTGTTGCGTCGTGAATACGATACACCTTATTTTTTCAGCAGTAAAGCATTGCGCGAATTTCCACATGTAAGTATTGAGCTCACCGAAGTGTTTCGCCAGCAGGACGAAAAGTTTATTTCGATACTGAATAAAGTGCGCGAGAATAAACTGGATGAAGAGGCACGGCAGCTTCTGAATTCACGTCATATTCCGGATTTTGTTCCCAGTGACGAGGACGGTTACATAACACTTTGCACTCACAATGTTAGTGCGCAACGCATTAATGACTCAAAGCTGAATGCATTAACCGGGAGAAAGGAAGTTTTTACTGCTTCGGTTGAGGGCAAATTTCCCGAGTATTCTTACCCGACTGATTTTAAGCTGGAATTGAAAGTTGGTGCCCAGGTGATGTTTGTTAAAAACGATTCCAATCCTGAGAAACGATTTTACAACGGAAAGATCGGGCAGGTGCAGTCAATTGATGAAGACCGCGTTTACGTCCTTTGTCCGGGTGAAGATGAGGAAATAGAAGTTGAGCCTCAAAACTGGGAAAACTACAAATATTCAATCGACAAAGAATCGGGTGAGATTCGCGAAGAAATGGAAGGTATGTTTACCCAGATTCCGGTGAAACTGGCGTGGGCAATTACCATTCATAAAAGTCAGGGATTAACCTTTGAGAAAGCAATTATTGATGCCGAAGCTTCTTTTGCTCATGGCCAGGTTTATGTGGCGCTGAGTCGTTGTAAGTCGCTTGAAGGAATGGTACTTTCATCGCCGATTGCCGGTTGGAGTATTATCAACGATCAAAAAGTTAGTGGTTTTATTCGCGATGTGGAAGAAAACCAACCCGGCGAACCGGAATTAAATGCTGCAAAACTGGCTTTTCAAAAGGAGCAGTTAACAGAAATATTTCGCTTTTACCGCTCGGAAAACTTATTGCGTAACATTGCAAAGTTAGTGAACGAGAACAAAGGAAGTTTTCCGGAAGTTACCATCACGCAACTTGAAAAAATGCGCAACGGTCATGATAATGAGATTGTGGCTGTGGCAGCAAAATTTCATATGCAAATTACGGATTTGTTGCGGCAACAGCCTGATGTGTATAATAACGAAATTTTGCAGGAACGCATAAAAAAAGCGTCTGCCTATTTTGGCGAAAAGGTGCAGCATATTCTTGCCGATGGAATTAAAAAAGTAGATTTGGATGTTGATAATAAGGAGATAAAGCGACAACTGAAACGCTATGTGAACGACCTGAAAGATGATGTGCAATTAAAATTAACAGCTTTTGAATCCTGTCTTGAAGGATTTGATGTAAAACGTTTAATGGATTCGCGCGCCAAAACGTTGGTGAAACAGAGTAAGTCGTCAGGGAAACAAAAGGCAAAAGAAATTACCGACTTTGAAAATATTCCGAATCCCGAATTGTTTGAGCAATTGCGTACCTACCGCACCGAAAAAGCCAGTGAGCTGGAGATTCCTCCTTTTATGATTTTCTCGCAAAAAGTGTTGTATGCGCTGGTCACGTACCTGCCAACCGATGCTGCATCTTTAAAATTGATTAATGGCTTGGGGCCACGGAAAATTACGCAGTTTGGAGCTGATATTTCAGGCATAATTCAACATTTCTGCAACGAAAACAATATTGAAAAGGGAGAGATTCCACTTCAGGAGGCGAAAAAGGAAAAGAAGGAAAAAGTGGATACAAAGCTGGTGAGTTTTGAACTTTTTAACGCCGGGAAATCCATTGACGAAATTGCGAAAGAACGCGCACTTTCTGCAAATACTATCGAAGGTCATTTGGCGCATTACATAAAACTGGGCGAACTGGAGGCAACACGTTTGGTGGATGAAGCGAAATTGAAAAAAATAGCAGACTACTTTGAAAAGGCAGAAGAAAAATCATTTGGAGCCGCAAAATCACATTTTGGAAATGAGGTGAGTTATGGCGAGTTGCGGATTGGTTTGAGTTATTGGGAGCACGAAAAAGAAAACACTAAGTAGCATCATTAACTGCATCAAGTTGAGTTTTTGGAAATAACCGAACTTATCACGAACTTCGCATTGCGCTGGTTAATTGCAATAGTAATATACTTGTTTTACCATGAAACGATTGTGCTGTATTTTGATTTTTAACTTTGCGCTGCTTATTTCAGCTTTCCCCCAGCAATACAATTTTAGTACGTATTCCATAAATGAAGGGTTGTCGCAAAGTGTTGTAAACTGTCTGTTTCAGGATTCTAAAGGTTTTATCTGGATTGGTACGCAAAACGGTTTGAATCGTTTTGACGGTCAAAATTTCAAAGTGTTTCGTTTTCATCCCGACGATTCAACATCAATTTCAAATAACTGGATTTATGCTGTTTCGGAAGATCCTACCGGAAACCTGTGGATTGGAACAAAAGGAGGATTGAACAAATATTTGGCAACAGAGGAGTGTTTTGAGCGAATACCATATCAAACGGATTTTGTGCCGGATGTTACAATGCACAGTTACGATAACCTGCTTTTAAAAGATGGTCGAATGGTAATTAATACGCCTCCATTAATTTCCATTTTTAATTTCGGAACAGATACGTTTTCTCATTACCGGAGTGAGGCTTCTTTCGAGCCGGCAGTTCAGGATGTGAAGCTACCTGTTTTGGAGGATCGGTCAGGAACTATCTGGGCAGGTTGTACAAATGGTATTAGTGCATTCTCGTTTCAGGACGAAGATTTTTTATGTTACCGGTTTCTAACCATATCGGGTGATACACTGGAAACAGCCAGTACAACGGCATTGTTTCAGGATAAGAAACACCGTGTTTGGGCGGGCACAAGCACTGGTTTGTATTGTTTAAATTCAGAAAGGGAAAGATTTGAAGAGCAACAGTTCAGGCTGGTAAATGGGAGTGTTTTTTCCTTTTCAACCTGCATAAGGAGCATTGTTGAGACACGTTCGGGAGAATTGATTTTGGGAACAGAAGGGAATGGAATTTATGTGCTTTCTGAAGATTATGATAACCGATTTACTATTCAGAATTTTACGTCGGAGAATAGCCAGCTGGCCCATGATATTGTGCAAAGTTTATTGATCGACCGGTCGGAAAACCTGTGGGTGGGAACCTTGTCTGGTCTTAGTAAGGCCGATCTAAAACGAGATAAATTCCAACTTTACAGAAACAGCAACTCTCCTTCGTCGGTTAATTTACTGGGAAATGTAATTGCCGGAATGTTAAAAAACGACGATGGAAAAATTTGGATAGGAAACTGGGGGCAGGGGCTGAATATTGTTAACCGGGAGACTGGCGTAGTAGAACATTTTTCATCGCAGCAAACAGGGAGAAACTACCTCCCGAATGATTTTGTGCACGATGTTTTTAAGGATGCTGACAAGAATATCTGGTTAGGAACCCGTGATGGTATTTTTATCTGGAATATAACAAGCAATAGTTTTGAAGATTGGAGGCAGTTTTTTGGTCATCCGAATTGGCCATCATTGGAAAATACCCGAATCTATCACATTATTCAGGACCGCAATGGCTTAATTTGGATTGGCACATCAAACGGGCTTTTCAGTGTAAACTGTAATAACGGAAATGTCCGTCAGTTTAATCAGCAGGCAGAAGGGAGCCGGCAATTAAGTTCTAACCTTGTTTATACTTTGCTGGAGGATTCGGACGGACTGATTTGGATTGCCACAATAGGCGGGCTCGACGTGTACAATCCGATAACCAATGAACTAAAAGAATACAAAAAAACGGATGACGGACTGAGCAGCGATTTTGTTATTTCGTTGTGCGAGGACAGCCTCCGTCGTATCTGGATTGGAACCAATGCTGCGATTAATATCTTTGATAAAAACACACAGCAGTTCAGCTACTTTGGCGAAAAGGACGGATTGCCAAGCAACTATATTTATGAAATTGTTGAAGATAAGAATAACGATTTATGGCTTGCTACAGGAAATGGATTGTGCCGTTTTTCGTTAAAAGAAAATAAGCTGCAAACCTACACTTCTGATGATGGTTTGCAAAGTCCTGAATTTAATTTACGCGCAGCCTATTGTGCCGATGACGGTGAATTATTGTTTGGTGGCATGAATGGTTTTAACACCTTTTACCCCGATTCACTAAAAGGAAACCCTTACGTTCCCAATATCGCATTTACTGCTTTTAGCACCACTAGTGGAGCTCAACAAGAGGAGGTTGGCATTGTAAATAAATCAAAAGTAGTATTGCGCCATGATGTACAATCGTTTACCATTGAGTTTGCTGCATTGGAATTTACCAACCCTCAAAAAAACAATTACGCCTATAAAATGCAGGGCGTTTCCGATGAGTGGAACGAAATCGGTAACCGAAAGTTTGTGCTCTTTTTCGCGTTACCTCCCGGCGATTATACTTTTTTCGTAAAAGGATCAAATAACGATGGCCGCTGGAATAACGATGGAATACAATTGCAAATCGTGATTCTACCTCCGTGGTGGCGAAGTATCTATGCATATTTGGCTTACTACGTAATTATTGTAATTGCTGTTTGGGGATTCATAAAACTACGCGAACGCCGCTTGCAACTGGAGAATATCCGCCTGGAAAAGAAAGTGCTGGAACGTACCATTCAGATTGACAAACAGAACCGGATAATTACTGCTAAAATTGATGAACTGAATGAACTGAACAGAACAAAGGATAAATTCTTCTCTATTATCGGGCACGATCTGCGAAACCATTTTAATATTATAATTGGCTTTTCAGAGAACCTTCTCCATGGTTTTAAAACGATGAACCAGCTAAAACTGCAGCATCATATTTCAAATATTTACAAATCATCGGTTCTTGCCGACGATCTTCTTGGTAACCTGCTGACATGGGCACGTTTACAACGCAATGCAGTCGTTTTTCAGCCCGAAATGATAAGAATTCCTGAAAAGATCAGGGGATTATTACGCTTTCATGAAGAGGCAGCACTTAAGAAAAATATTCTGATTGAAGTATTTGCCAGGGAAGAGATTGAAGCACGGATTGATGTAAATATGTTCTCAACTATTATGCGGAATTTGTTGGCCAACGCCATTAAATTTACGCATAAGGATGGTGAAATATCGGTACACATCATGCGCAAAAATGGTTTTTGTGTTGTAAAAGTTAAAGACAACGGAATAGGTATCTCGAAAGAAAATATTGAAACAATATTCTCACTTGATAATAGTGTTAGTAGTCGTGGTACAGGTGGTGAAAAAGGCACCGGACTGGGATTGGTACTGTGCAAAGAATTTGTTGAAAGACATGGCGGAAAAATAAGTGTGAGCAGTGAAGTTGGGAAAGGCAGCGAATTTATGTTTACTTTGCCTTTACATGATACGAACGAATAAAATCACAACTCTTTTATCGATTCTATTGCTGTTGTTTTCCTGCAAATCGCCAGCTGAGAAACAGCAATCAATTGCTGCTGAAATTCTAAAGAGTATCGAGGCTAAATATTTGTCGAATATAACTCAGGTATTATTAGTTTACAACAACCAGGCAAGCGATTTTCAGGCAACGCTTCTTGCATTTGAAAAAACAGATCAAGGCTGGAAACAGGTCTTTGATGAAATTCCGGCTGGAATTGGAGAACACGGTTTTGCCGTAAAGGATGAGAAAACGGAAGGCGATGGTAAGTCTCCCACCGGGATTTTTGCTCTCGGGCAAATGTTTACTTACCTCGATAGTGTTGATACTAAAATGCCTTATCGAAAAACTACGATTGCAGATAAATGGATTGATGATCCGGAGTCGGAAGACTATAACCGTTACGTGCAGGGTGAAACCGATGCAAAATCGTATGAAAATCTTTTGCTAAAAAGCGATGCTTACAAATATTGTATGGTTATCGGGTACAACACCAATCCGGTGGTTAAAGGTAAAGGAAGTGCTATTTTCTTTCACCTCAATAAAACCGGCTACGAATCCACTACCGGTTGTGTGGCAATTACCGAAGAAAATATGGTGCGGATATTAAAATGGCTCGATTCGAAAAGCAATCCGCACATAATCATGGGGAATTCGCGCGAATTGCTTTCAGAATTTAACCGATAATTTTACTTGCTAACATTGTATAGTCCTTCGCCGTCTTTTTCAAACTGGGCAATACTAATGTCGGTCATTGGGTGTTTTACCAACTGGAAAAGTAAATCGGGACTAATGGTTGCCGATTGTGCGCCCGCCATACTAACACGGTGAATTTGGTCAACGGTTTTAAAGCTGGCCGCCAAAACTTTTGTGGGCAGATTAAATTCTTTGGTATTTTTTACAATATCAGCAACCACCTCAATTCCGTGCGACGAAATGTTATCGAGGCGGCTAACATAAGGCGCTACAAAATCGGCACCTGCACGCGATGCAACCAAAGCCTGTTGTTGTGTAAAAATAGCAGTGGCCGTTACATTAATGCCGGCATCTTTTAACATGCGCATTGCTCTGTAACCTTCAATTGATACCGGAATTTTGGCATAAAAATTATCACCAAAATCAAAATAGGTTTTGTAGGTTTTGGCTTCGTTTACCATGTCTTCTGCAATGTTCGACATCACCTGAACGTGGATGGTTCCTTTGTCAACAATCTCAGCTATTTCATTTATGGCCTGAGAAAGTTTTAACTCCGATTGTTTCAGAATGGTTGGGTTGGTAGTTACGCCCTGCAAAGGGAAAAATTCGTACAATTGTTTTAATGCCTGAATGTCTGCGGTGTCTGCCAGATAAATCATCTTTCTTTTATTTTTTTGATTGTAATAAAGTCAAGCTGATTAGTCGTGGAATAGAAAGTGGTACAAAGATAATCATGATTTTACGGAGGGGTAATTTTACAAGTGATTTGGCACATTTGTTAACATGAATTTTTTTCATGAGAAATATTCTTCTCTATTTATCGTTTTCAAATCCAGAAACTTTTAACTTTTTTTGTAGCATGTTATTGAGAAGAGGGGTAATTTTTGTTTTATATATTTTGCTGGCAGTAAATGTCTTTGGACAAAATCGAAATCCAGGGATTCTGGAGGTGCCAGATGTTACAAGAACACTGGAGTTGGATGGCTACAAAGCAAAGCTGAATAGTTTCCCGGAAGAAGCACTTGACGGGTATTTTAGTCAGTTTCTGGTACCTGGTAACGATGGGTACATTATCAGTCGTTTTGGCCCGCGATCGGGGCGTATGCATTACGGAACCGATATTAAAATGTTTAAAGGCGATACGGTTGTAGCATCGCAAAGTGGTGTTATTGCACGTTCGAATTGGGGATATGGTTTCGGAAACCTTATCATTGTTCAGCACCGTAATAATATTCAAACGTATTATGCACATCTCTCTAAATTTCTGAAGAGAAAAGGCGATACCGTTGAAAAGGGCGAACCAATTGGGCTTGCCGGAAGTACAGGCCGGGCGCGTGGGCCACACCTGCATTTTGAGATGCGCGAAAACGGACAACCTTTTGATCCTGAATTGGTTTTTGATTTCAAAGAAGAGAAAATACGCGAAGACGCCGTTGAAGAGGAAAGTTTGATGGCGTTGCACAAAAAGCTAAAGCCAAAAGGTTACTCTACAAATGTTGCTGTGCCCGAATTTTACAAAGTACGCTCGGGCGATTCGTTGTGGGTAATTTCCCGAAAGTTTAAAACTTCAATTAATGAGTTGTGCCGTTTGAATAAGATCTCTGAAAACACGGTACTGCAAATCGGACAACCACTGAGAATGTATTAAGCAGGCTGATTTTAAATGCTGTTCTCTTTCGACAAAAACTAAAAATGATGACGAACAATAGCGAATATCCGGAAGCAATAAACGCAGCAGGAGTGCGTGCAACTTTTGCAAATGAGTGCTACGGTGAACATGAACGCAACACCTTTGATATTTGGCTGGCTGATTCGAAAAAGCCAACACCTCTGGCAATTTTTATTCATGGAGGTGGATTTGTTGGAGGAGATAAAAGCAGGTACTACGACTCGGAAGATTGGGTGCGTTTATTGGAGGCCGGAATTTCAATAGCCTCGATTAATTACCGGTATATGTACGAGGCTCCATATGGAATTTTAGGGAGCATGAACGATTCAAAACGGTGCCTGCAATATATCAGGGCCAATGCCGAAAAGTACAATGTTGATAAAGAGCGAATAGCTTGTAGCGGCGGTTCTGCCGGAGCCGGAACTTCATTGTGGTTGGCTTTTTCTGATGACATGGCGGATGCCGAAAACAATGATCCTGTTTTAAGGGAAAGTACGCAGCTTTTATGTGCTGCCGCTTTTTCAACCCAATCTACTTACGATATATTACGTTGGCCTGAAATAGTAGGAATTCCACCTTATCAAAAACCGGAAGAGTTGCTTTCTATTGCGCGCGTATTTGGTTTTAAATCGGCTGACGGTATTGATTTATATACCCAAAGCGAGATTAGAAAGGAACTCGATTTCCTGGAGAAAATGACTAAAAATGCTCCGCCGTTTTATGTATTCAGTCATTACGATGGGGGAATTCCAACTAACGAAGATGAATTGCACCATCATCCATTTCATGCCAAAGCGTTAAAAGATAAGGCAGAACAAGTTGGGGCCGAAGCATTGGTATATGCTCCGGCTCTTGGTATTTCCGATCCGTCGGGAAAAGATATGGTGGAGTTTTTTATTGAAAAGTTATTATAGAAATTAAGCTGTTCAAAAAGTTGTAAAGAACGTCATTCTGAATTCATTTCAGAATCTGACGCCACTATTTACCAGTAGTTTAAAGATCCTGAAACAAGTTCAGGATGACGAACAAGGGCTTTTTGAACTGCCTCTACTTTTTTATTCCGTAAGTTTTTCCAAAGTCTTTTTTATGTCGCCGGGAGTGCTCATAATTTTCATAAAAGTGCCCATGGTAAGTTCCGGCCAGTGCAATGCAATTCTGTATTTACCGGGCAGTATGGAAGCAGTATTTCCTTGCAAAATAATTTCATAAGGCATGGCAGCCACATGATCGTCGCCAATGATCGGTAAAAAGTGTGCCTCTCCGTCTTCCGTATTATTTAAACCAACTCCCCAAACAGCTACTTGCTTATCGTTGTAAACCAATTCATAAACTTTTTGTGTTTCTCCTTTTCCGGCTTCCAGGTTCTGTTGAATAGTTTGTAAACCTTCATCAAACGAGGCAAAAGTTTTCAGTTCTTCAGCATCGGTGAAGTAAGGCATCATTACTTTATAGTGGTATTTCTGTAATTTCTTCTTGTCGAGCGTACCGCCAAAAGCTTTATTTAAAGTCCCAACATTTTGCATGGCCGCCACTGCCTGATCTGAGATTGCTTTTAAAGCATCTTCCTGTTGTTCTAAGCCGTCAATGAAATAAGCATAAAAAAGGTAAATAGGATTGATCATACTTATTTGAAGCATTTCGCCTTCTTTTTTAAACCCAATTTTTAATGTCGCTGCCAATGCTCCCCGGTCATTAAAGCCAAGGGCAATTTTTTCCAAATCAGGATGTGTGTAACATATTACGCCCAAATCGTGTGATTGGGAAGGATTGTATTCTCCGGTTATTTTGAAACCCGATTCGGTTAACGCTGATTTTGTTCTTGCCATTCCATCGGCCATCGTTTCGTTTGAACTACTGATAAGAAAATAGGCCGATTCCTCTTGTGCAAATAGCGATGAGATTGATAACAGACAAATACAGGTGATTAAAATTGTTCGTTTCATATTTTTACTGATTTAGTTTTGGCTAAATGTAATGCCTTCAATACAATCGGTATGAGGGACAGCTATGATACATATCATAGGAATAATGTTAATATATATGCAAATAGAGTGAATAAATATGCATAATTGGCAAAAAGCTTTTCTAATGATTTAAAAATTCTTCATATTTGCAGCACTAAATTTTTGAAAAAGAAAGAAATGAAAGTTTTAAAATTCGGAGGAACATCGGTTGGATCGCCTGATAATATGAGGGCTGTTATGGATCTGGTAACCGATGGTGAGAAAAAAATTGTGGTCTTATCGGCCATGTCAGGTACAACCAATGCATTAGTGGAAATTTCAAATTATCTTCATAAAAAGAATAAAGACACTGCGCGCATTTTTATTGGTAAGCTTGAACAAAACTATAAACAGGTAGTTGCTGAACTCTTTACCTCCGATGAAAACAAGAAGAAGGGATTACTGGTTGTTAAGGAAGCTTTTGATACAATAAAATCGTTTACATCAGGCGCTTTCGATTTGGTTGGCGAAAATACTATTCTGGCTCAGGGCGAAATTATTTCTACCAATTTGGTAACCTTGCTGATGAATGAAAATGGACACAAAACCAAACTTCTGCCTGCTCTTGATTTTATGAAAATTGATGAGGATATGGCGGCAGACTTACCTTTTATTCGCCAGCATATTAAACCGGTTTTGGAGACTGTTGGAGAAGCTGATTATTACATTACTCAGGGATTTATTTGCCGTGATGCGAATAACGATATAAATAACCTGCAACGTGGAGGTAGTGATTATACCGCTTCGTTGATCGGGGCCGCAATCGATGCAGACGAAATCCAGATTTGGACAGATATCGACGGTTTTCATAATAACGATCCACGTTACGTTGAGAATACGAAGAAGATCGATCAATTGTCGTTTAACGAAGCTGCCGAGCTGGCCTTTTTCGGAGCAAAAATCCTGCATCCGCAAACGGTGTTACCGGCACGCGTTCAGAATATTCCGGTTCGTTTAAAAAATACGATGAATCCGACAGACGATGGTACGCTTATTACTTCAGAATCGGATGGACGAGGAATTAAAGCTGTGGCTGCCAAAGACGGAATTACTGCTATTAAAATTCGCTCGGGAAGGATGTTAAACGCCTATGGTTTCCTGTCGAAGATCTTTAAAATATTTGCCGATTTCCGTACACCGATCGACATGATTTCGACATCGGAGGTAGCTGTTTCGTTAACTATCGACGATACAAGAAATCTGGAATCGATAAAAGAAGAGCTGGATAATTTCGGTACAGTAATTATCGATCAGGATATGACTATCGTTTGTATTGTTGGCGATATCATCCAGGAAGAGCAAGGATTTGCACCTAAAGTGTTTAAAGCACTTGATGGTATTCCTATTCGTATGATTTCATATGGTGGAAGCAAGCACAATATTTCGGTTTTAGTGCCAACTGATCGTAAAAAAGAAACGTTACAGGCTTTAAGCGATAACTTATTAAATGGCTAATTAGCGGAAGAATTTCCGAATAGTCTGCAGATCTCAAATTAGATCCAAAATTTAGAATTCGGGAAACTGGAGTTTTAAATTCTGGGGCTTGTTTGGGATTTGTTTTTTTTGGCCGGAGTTGGCCGAAAGCTGGTAAACCTCTGATGCTTTAAATCGTGATGCGATATTTATCTCGAACCGCTCGCTTAGTGGTTGCATTGTTTGCAATGCTTTTTCGTGCGTATTATTATCCTTCGAAATATGGCTGAGAAATACACATCTCAGTTCGCCGTTGGTATGCTGATCCAGCAATTCGAAAGCCTGGTCGTTTGACAGGTGTCCAACATTAGAGGCAACCCTCTCTTTCAGAAATTGTGGATAGCGGCCTTCCCAAAGCATTTTGTCGTCGTAATTTGATTCAAGGAAAAGAGCATTGCACAAACTCAAATGTTCCTTCACATTGTCACAAGCTTCTCCGATATCGGTGAATACACCAACATTAATGTCCTTGTAACGTATTCTGAATGAATACGGATCGGCAGCATCGTGATTTTTTGACACCGGATAAACCGTGAATTCGTCTACCTCAATCTGTTGCTCCGACTGAAAAAAACGTGGATTATCGGGACGCAGGTTTTTATAGGCGCCATCGTATGTTTTTGCGCTCATATACACCGGTATCTGAAGTCGTTTCCCCATAACCCGGGCACCGCGCATGTGGTCGCTGTGTTCGTGGGTAATAAAAAGTGCCCGTAATTTGTTTGCATCCAAACCGCATTCATCCATGCGTTTCAGAATCTGCTTGGTGGAAATTCCGGCGTCAACTAATATGGCAGTCTTATCATTGCCAATGTAATAGCAGTTCCCGTTACTTCCTGATGCGATGGCACAAATTTCGAGCATATTGTTTTGTTAATTGTCATCGCCCGTTTTGGTGCAGGCGATGACTATGGTGTTTTTTTATTTTACGAGTTTTGAAATGGCACGGAACGAAGGATCTCCGGCTGAACAAGTCAACTCAAACAGGATCGATTCATACGAAGTCATCATAATCCCTTCGTAGCGGAAACGTTCTTTTGCCAATTCAACATTTGCTGCTGTGCGCGATGATACACAGTCCATAACAACAATAGGGTTTAAACCTGCAGCTTTCAAATCAACAGCGGTTTGTAGTACGCAAACGTGTGATTCAATTCCTGAAATGATAATGTTTTTTGCGCCCAATTCTTTTAATTTATCGGCTATTTCAGGCACTTGAAAACAGCTAAAATCTTTCTTCTCAAAGTAGCTGAATTGGTCAAAAGATGCCTGGATTTCAGGCACAGTTTCGCCCAAACCTTTGGTGTATTGTTGCGATACCAGCATTGGCACCTCCAGTTCCTTTAAGCCCTGCGTTAATATCTCGCAATTTTTTAGCGATGTTTCTTTATCGTTCATGGCGGCTATCAGTCGCTCCTGAATATCGATAACTAATCCAACTGTATTTTCTTTTGTAATTCTCATCTTCAATTTTTGGTTATAAATCTTAACAAATTAATCCTCTCAATCTCAATCCAATTTTCTATCAATTCTTTTTCTCGCTCTTCGCCTGTAAACGCGATTTGCTGCCAAGGTAACCTCCGTGGTGTCGTTTGGCGTAATCGTCGTTGGTGAAGCCAATTTTGTTCATCATCGATACCACAAGTGCATCGCCAATTACCGTCATCACTGTTGTTGAAGTGGTTGGTGAAAGTCCCAACGGACATACTTCTTTCGGATTTCCGGTATAAATAAAAGCATCAGCTTGTTTGGCCAGCTCACCTTCCGGATTACTTGAAATTACGATCAGCGGAACTCCGGCATATAAATTCTCAGCCAGCACAATAAGCTCAATAATTTCGCGGGTCTTTCCTGAATTTGAGATGACCAGCAAAACATCATTTTCCTGCAACACACCAAGGTCGCCATGTTGCGATTCGCTGGGGTGAAGAAAAACTGCAGGTGTACCTGTTGAGCTAAATGTGGTTGCAATGTTCAATGCAATTTGTCCGGCTTTGCCCATTCCGCTGGTAACCAGTTTCCCTTTTTTCTGGTGTACCTGTTGATGTATTAATTCAATGGCATCAAGCATTCCGTTTTCAACAGGAATTGCCTGAATGGCCTTTGCTTCGTGTTCTATAACTTGTCTGATCGCTTCCTTCATTGTTGTCTGTTTTAGTGATGCAAATCTACTGTAAAAAAACGAGGTGGCTGGTTAGGGCAGAACTGTTTTAAAAGATTTTTACATTCAAGTGATTTTGGTTACAAAGAAAATGTGTTATAAGTCATAAAATTTATAAAACAAAATGCTGTGTTTAGCGGTTAAATAATCATTACATTTAACATTAAATTTAAAAAAACTAAAAGTCGATTGCGTAACAAACCAATGTTTGAATCGGGTTTTTACGGAGATTCAATTTCAATTGGCTTTTAACGACAAACAATTATTATATGAAATGAGCATTTAAATGGATTCGCACCAAATAGAAATGATTAAGCGTAAAATGCGAATTCCATACGATGCCGTTCAAAGTAAATATTTAATCGTATGAAAATTCACGAATATCAAGCCCGAAATTTATTCAGGAAGTACGGGATTCCTGTACCGGAAGGTGTTGTTTGCCATTCGGTTGATGAAGTAAAACAAAATGTGTCGGACAAAGACAAATTGCGTGTAGTAAAGGCGCAGGTGCATGTTGGCGGACGTGGAAAAGCCGGTGGTGTTAAATTGGCAAAAACAAAGGCTGAGGCCGTTGAAAAAGCCGATGAAATACTGGGCATGGACATTAAAGGCATTTGCGTTGAAAAAGTGCTGGTTGCCGATGCTGTTGACATTGAAAAGGAATTTTACGTTGGCCTCATCAACGATCGGAATACCAAGTCGGTTACACTGATGGCCAGTGCCGAAGGTGGTGTTGAAATTGAAGAAGTGGCAAAAGTTTCGCCGGAGAAAATTATCAAAATGGCTATCGATCCATCGATGGGATTAATGCCGTGGCAGTCGCGAAAAATTGCCATGCAGTTGTTCGAAGATCCAAAAGAAATCAGACAATGCGCCAATATCCTGGTAAAACTCTATCAACTTTATGTTGATACCGATTCATCGTTGGCTGAGATTAATCCCTTGGTTTTAACTCCGGACAAACAAGTTTTGGCTATCGACGGAAAAATGAATTTTGACGACAATGCTTTGTATCGTCAGAAAGAAATTTTGAGCATGCGCGAAGCCGATAAAGATGAGTTGAAAGAGATTGAAGCAAATGCAAAAGGTCTTTCATACATTAAACTCGACGGAAATATTGGTTGTATGGTAAATGGTGCCGGTTTGGCAATGGCAACCATGGATATGATTAAATTGTACGGCGGCGAACCTGCTAACTTCCTTGATATTGGTGGTTCATCAAACCCGCAAAAAGTGGTTGATGCCATGAATATTTTGCTGGGCGACCAGAATGTAAAATCAGTAATGATTAACATTTTTGGTGGTATTACCCGTTGCGACGATGTTGCTCGTGGTTTGGTAACAGCTCTCGATCAGATAAAAACAGAGGTACCAATTGTAATTCGTTTGTCAGGAACGAATGCCAAAGAAGGCCTGGCAATTATTCAACAAACTGGATTGCCGGTTGTAGAAACCATGCGCGAAGCCGCTCAGAAAGCAATCGAGTTAAGTAAATAGGATTTCGGAAAGAAAAAAATGGAAAAATGAGCATACTAATAAATAAAGATACAAAAGTAATAGTACAGGGAATTACCGGTCGCGACGGTGCTTTTCATACCTCAAAAATGAAAGCCTACGGAACAAATGTGGTTGGTGGAACTTCGCCTGGTAAAGCCGGACAGGAAGTGGATGGAGTACCTGTTTTTAACAGTGTTGAGGATGCTGTTAAAGCAACCGGCGCCAATGCTTCGGTAATATTTGTGCCTGCAGCTTTTGCCGCCGACGCCATAATGGAAGCCAGTTATGCTGGTATTGAATTGGTGGTTTGTATTACCGAACATGTTCCGGTTCAGGACATGATTAAAGTAACTCCGGTTTTGAAGAAACATGGTACGAAACTGATTGGTGCTAACTGCCCGGGATTAATTACTCCCGACGAGTGCTTGATAGGAATTTTGCCCGCCATGATCTTTAAAAAAGGAAATGTTGGTTTGATTTCGCGTTCGGGAACATTGACCTACGAAGTTGTAAACATGTTGACTGAAAGCGGCCTGGGGCAAACCACTTGTGTTGGTATTGGTGGAGACGCTGTTTCAGGTCTGTATTTTATCGATTTGCTGGAGATGTACGAAAACGATCCGGCTACCGAAGCCGTTGTTTTAATTGGCGAAATTGGTGGCGATGCCGAAGAGCAGGCAGCCCGTTTTATTAAGGAGAAAATGACCAAGCCGGTGGTTGCATTTATTGCCGGACAATCGGCGCCTCCGGGAAAACGTATGGGTCACGCCGGTGCAATTATATCAAGCGGATCGGGTACTGCTGAAGAAAAAATTAAAGCTTTTAAAGCCGCTGATGTTCCGGTGGCAAAAGAGCCACGCGAGATACCTGGATTGGTAAAAGAAAAATTAGGATTGTAAAATCAATTCTGCGACATAAAAAACAAAGCCGGTAATTTATTTTACCGGCTTTGTTTTTTATAGTATCTCATCAATATTTTCAGGTGGATTTCCCAGAACAGCTTTATCGCCGTTTACCACAATTGGGCGGTGCAGAAGTTTTGGATTTTCAACCAATACTTTTATCCATTCTTCGTCGCTCAGTACTTTTCCTTTGTATTGCTCTTTATAGTCTTTTTCGTGCTGACGAACGAAATCAAAAGGCTTTTTACCGGTTTTGGCAATAAGCTCTGCCAGTTCTTCTTCGTTCAATCCGTGGTCAAGGTATTTTACAATTTCAAAATTACAACCTTTATCTTCGAGGTATTGTAGTCCTTTTCGGCTTTTCGAACAGCGTGGATTATGGTATATTTTCATTATTGAATTTTTTATTTATTCTTTCGTAATCGATTTTATGTAGTTATAATAATCTTCCTGTGCACGATACTTTTTCGTTGTTGTTTTACGTGCATATTTATTCGATAATCCAGGATCGAGAATGCGGGCTTTAGAATTATCCTGCAATTGGATCTCCAACATCTTCTTCAGTTCCGTTTTAATATTTTCATCGTAAATAGGGCAGGCTACTTCAATACGCCGATTTAAATTTCGGGGCATCCAGTCGGCCGACGAGATATACATTTTTTCTTCGCCGCCAGCACCAAAAAGAAATATGCGCGAATGTTCCAGGTATTTATCTACAATACTTATTGCGGTTATGTTTTCGCTAAAACCATTCAATCCTATCTGAAGTCCGAAAATACCTCGAACGATGAGTTTAACTTTCACCCCGGCCTGTGCAGCTTTGTACACCTTTTTCATCATTTTCGGATCGATGAGGCTGTTCATTTTCAGAGTCATCCATGCCGGTCTTCCCTGTTTAGCCAGTGCAATTTCGTTTTCAATATTGTCTTCCCATGTTTGGCGCATGGTAAACGGACTTACAACCAGATGTTTGTAGTCATGGCGAAGGAAGTTTTGTTTAAAGAAGTCAAAAATCTTTTCCACTTCATTGGCAAGTCTTGGATCGGTAGTCAGCAAGCCGTCATCGGCATAAACGCTGGCCGTTCCTTCGTGGAAATTACCTGTTCCGATGTAGGCATAATTACGCATTATATCATCCTCCTCGCGGTGCACCCAGGCCAGTTTACTGTGTACTTTCATTCCCGGCACACCATTAATTACCGTGGCTCCTTCTTCCTGCAGTTTATTCGACCAGAATATGTTTGCTTCCTCATCAAATCGTGCCTGCAGCTCGATAATCACCGTAACCTTTTTCCCGTTTCTTACCGCGTTTAAAAGGGCATTTACCACTTTTGATGCCGATGCAACTCGATAAATTGTCAGCCCGATTTCTTTTACTTTCGGGTCGATGGCTGCTTCGCGCAAAAAGTCGATAAAATGATTGAACGTTTGGTACGGGTAATGCAGCATAATATCCTTCTCGCGCATCATTTTCATGATACTCGTAAAAGGAGGCAGATCTTTATGCCTAAACGGCGGCAGCTTGGTATAATAATGTTTCTTTTTCCCAATCTCAGGGAAATTCATAAAATCTTTGTGATTATGGTAGCGCCCTCCAGGAATGGCATCACTGCCTTCTGCCAGTTTCATTTTTTTTAGCAGAAATTTCAGCAAATCTTTAGGCATATGGCGGTCGTATATTAGTCGAACCGGTTTCCCTTTCTTACGCTTTTTCAGGCTGTGGCTCATTTTCTCCACAAAACTTTTCGAGATGTCATCATCCAGGTCGAGTTCAGCATCGCGTGTAATTTTTATGGTGTAAGCGCCATACATGTCGTAATCAAAATAGAAGAAAATATCAGCCATACAGAAACGAATAATATCGTCGAGGAATAGTACGAACTGTTTCCCATTTTCCTCGGGAAGCACCAAGAATCGTGGTACCGACCGGCCCGGAATCCGTATCAGCGAATATGCCAAATCTTCAGGATCTTCTTTTTTCCACAATTTAACGGCCAGGTAAACCGAGCGATCGCGCAGGTAGGGGAATTTATTTCCCTTACTCAGCATAATTGGCACCAGGTTAGGCAGCACTTTTTCGTAGAAATAATTGCGCACAAACTTGCCTTGTTTTTGTGTCAAATCCTTTTCGTCGATAATGGAAATATTGTTCTCTTCCAGTTCTTGAAGGATGTTGGCATAAATCTCCTGCACTTTATTTTGCTGCTCAATAACAATCTCCTGAATATTGGTATGCAATTCATCCGGAGTCATGTTACCCAAAAGGTTTTCTTCATCCCTTCCAAGAGCTACCATGCGACGTACGGCAGCTACACGCACTCTGAAAAACTCGTCGAGGTTATTCGAGAAGATTCCGATAAAACGAATTCGTTCGAAAAGAGGTGTTTCCGGATCCTCAGCTTCCTGAAGCACTCTTTCGTTAAACGATAACCAACTTATTTCACGATTTATGAATTTTTCTTTTGAGTACATTTTATATGAAGAATTGAAAGATTATTAAATTAACCGGATGACTTTTACAAGATGTAAAAAGCCGGTGAAAAAAGCAAGAATAAAGCGGGTTTTCGGCGTTTTTATTGCCCCCCAAATTCCATTAAATAAGCTTTAATAAATCCGTCAAGTTCGCCATCAAGTACGGCGTTAACATTGCCCGATTCGAAATTGGTGCGTAAGTCCTTAACCATTTTGTAGGGTTGCAGCACATACGACCGGATTTGTGAACCCCATTCAATTTTCTTTTTCTGCGATTCTATCTCAGCAGTTTTTTCGTAACGTTTACGCAGTTCCATTTCGTAAAGCTGCGATTTTAACAGGCGTAAAGCATTTTCTTTGTTGCCTAACTGCGAGCGACTTTCGGTATTTTCGATCGTAATTCCGGTAGGTGCGTGTCGTAAACGAACGCCGGTTTCTACTTTATTTACGTTCTGGCCCCCGGCACCACCACTTCTGAAAGTGTCCCAGGTAATATCTGCAGGGTTAATCTCCACTTCAATTGTGTCGTCAACCAGTGGCGATACATACACCGAGGTGAACGAGGTCATTCGTTTATTTTGTGCATTAAATGGCGAGAGGCGCACCAGTCGGTGCACGCCGTTTTCGCTTTTCAGAAAACCGTAGGCAAACTCGCCTTCAATTTCGATGGTGCAGCTTTTTATACCCACTTCATCGCCTGCTTGCGTGTCGGCCACTTTCATTTTGTAGCCCTGCTTTTCAATCCAGCGGGTGTACATGCGAAACAGCATGTCGGCCCAGTCGTTACTTTCGGTACCTCCGGCACCGGCATTTATGCGTAATACTGCTCCCAAACGGTCTTCTTCGTTACGAAGCATATTTTGTGTTTCCAGCTCTTCAATCAGCGTCAGCGTTTCGCTAAACGCCTTATCAACTTCTTCTTCGCTGGCCTCTTCCATTTCGAAGAATTCGTATAACACAAGGAAATCTTCAGTGGCTTCGTGTACTTTTTTAAAGCCGTCGGTCCACACTTTTATCGTGCGGATTTTTTTCATTTGGGCTTCGGCTTCTTTGGGATTATTCCAGAATTCCGGATCCTGGGTTTTTAATTCTTCTTCTTCCAGTTCAATTAATTTTGCATCGTAGTCAAAGATGCCTCCTCAGCGCATCCCGGCGCTCAACAAGGTCTTTTACCTGTTCCTTTAAAATCATTTAATTGTATATTTTTTTGTTGGACGCCAAAGTTAACAAGATTTTTTTGGGGTTAGTGATTAAAAAGAACGAATTGGTATTTATTTCGACAAACCAGTTATTCTATTCGTTCATATTGACTGATGAACCCGTCGAAGGCTTCATCTGCCAGAATAAGATTGCCCTGCGCATTAAAGGAAAATGAACGTCTTAAGTAGCCATCGCATTCGATCATATTGGTTATTTCGTGGTCGTAAATCGACTCGGCTTGAATGATGCTAAACTGGCAATCAATAAGTAAGGTGTCATTCCGGTATTGTTTGTAAACAGAGTCGGAGGTGAATTGCAGAATAATTGTTTCGCCTGTAATTTCTGGCGTGTATGTTGATCCGGCAATACCACCTGAACTGCTTATCCAATTCCATCTTCCGATAAGTTCATTGGGAGGTATCGTTTCATCGCTACACGATGTCAGCACAAAAAGAAATACAATTGTTTTTAGGAAAATCCACTTCATACTCACCGGAGTTTTTTCATTAAGATGCGGTGATTGGTGTTTAGGTTGCGTGAAAATTGAATTGTTGGTGGAGTTTTTTATTGTTGAAAAATAGACTACATTTTAGTCGAGCACTTCATTCATGTGCCGATGGATTAGTTCCGGCTCAAAACCACGGCCTTGGGTATAGCGAATGATCTGCCCCATTTTAGTGAATTTGTCTTTCTTTTTAATGGTCTTGGCTTTGTCTTTCATGGTTTTTACCAGCACCTTTATGTATTTCTCGTCATCAATTTTTTCAAGGCCTTTTTCAATGGCGGCATCGGAAAGCCCTTTTTGATGCAGGTAATAACGCATTTTTATGCGACCCCATTTATTGAATTTAAATTTGTCGTTAACGTAAGCCCTTGCGTAACGTTCGTCGTCGATATACTTTTCTTTAATCAGCTTATCAATGATTTCATCCACAATCTCATCTACAATTTCGTAGGCAAGAATTTTTTTTCGGATATCTGCAGAGCATTGCTCCGAACGGCTGCAGAGTTGTGCCATTTTTGAATAGGCTTGTTCAATTTGCTGATCGTGATTTTCCATGCGCTCAAAACAGTTTTTAACGGAAAATAAAAATAGTGAAAAATCTAATTTAATCCTATTCTGCTTTTGCACAGCAGCTAATAAAGGTGAGTGGGGGATTTTTCTACTCCGTTATGGTTTCTTCTTTGCGAACTCCGGTAAAGAATTCTTCCAAATCAGCCAGTGTTGAGTCTGTTTTTTCTACATCGCGAACCACTTCGCCTTTGTCGAGAATAACAATGCGCGAACAAACATCGGCAACATGGTCGAGATCGTGGCTCGAGATCAGTAATGTTTTTTCTTTTTGTTTCGAGAACTCTTTAATAATATTTCGTAGCTGGTATTGCGATGATGGATCGAGGTTGGCAAAAGGCTCATCCAAAACAATTACTTCAGGATTTCCAAGTAGTGCTCCAACAACACCCACTTTTTTCTGATTTCCTTTCGACAGGTCGCGGATAAATTTCTTTTTACCTATGATTTCATCTTTGAAAAAATCGCGGTAATCTTCCAGGAAATTAGAAATGTCTTTGGCATTCATACCACGTAATTCGCCGATAAATTCGAAATACTCGTCGGGAGTAAGGTAACCTATTGTAAAACTTTCGTCGATGTAAGCTGCAACCAGTTCTTTCCATTCCTCGGTTTTCGAAACATGTATTCCGTTAATCAATACCTCGCCGTTGCTGGCCCGAATAAGGTCGAGCACCAATGAAAAGAAGGTTGTTTTTCCGGCACCGTTATTGCCGACAAGTCCAAATACTTCTCCTTTGGTAATGTTTAATTTTTTCAGGTTCAGAACTGTTGTTCCGTTGTATATTTTTTGTAAGTTTTTTACTTGTATCATGATATGTTATTTATAGCTATTGATGATTACTTTTATTCTTTTGCTGTTTCTTTTAAGTTGATTTATAGTTGTAAATCATTTTGTGTTTACGCTTGAGGTATTGCCCGGTAAAATAGTCGATTAATCGCGGGTGAATAATGATTCCGATAAAACCTAAGGCACCCAAAATAACGTAAGCAATGGTATTGCCAAATGCCCACGAAAGGAGTCCGAAAAATGCCAATGGGCCAAAAATAACCGGGAACGACATTAACCACTGAGTGGCACCAACTCCCTGGTAGTTAAAGGCTGCCCGTTGATTTAACTCAATTGCTTTTTTGCTGTTTAATCCCAAAGCAAAAATTACCCAGGAATTAACGCCAATATTATACAGCATTACTACAAAATGGATATAAAGCACTTTAGGCGAAATGTACATATAACCCAACGACAAAAGGTAATAAACTACGTTAGTTACTGCCATCAGGAAAAAGGCAGATTGAATGACTTGTTTCATTCGTACGTTTTGTGCCATAAGCAGGGGATAATATTTTCCGTGCCAAGCTGGAAAAAACTGCCCGTACATCATGCTGAAAATTCCGGTCATAAACATTCCACCAAGAACTAAAATGAATTCCGGTACTGCTTCATTGCCATTGGTTTTATAAATTAAAAGCCCGTAAAAAAGGAACAATACCGACATCATGGCCGTATTTTTCGGGCGTTTGTTACGCATGATCATTTTCACTTCCAACGACAACATCTTTCCGTAGTCGCCAACATTGTTCAGCCACGAAAAATCGTGTGTCGACTCTTCTTTTTTCTTCTTACTTAACTCGTCGAGGTAAAAGCGGCTGTTGATATACGATTGGTTTAAGAAATAAAGTGCAACAATCAATATCGGAAAGATTAGCGCAGCATATGGATTTGCCACAACAAAATCAAAGATTTTTCCAAAACCGCCGGTTAGATTTACAATATTAAAATAATCGATGGCGGTTAAGCCGGCTGCTAATCCTAGGAAACTGTAGAACAGGATATCCGATTCGTTGGTTCGCCATTTAATGTAAAGTGCCAGAAAATGGTTAACGAATATCATAAAAAACAGTGCTGCCAGCCAGGCCCAAAAAACAGGGGGAGCCAGTATTGGTGCTGCAATTCGGATAACAAAGGGCAGTCCTAAAATTAGCGGCAAAACATTAAAAAAATGCAGCAACGATTTGTTGAGCATATAACGTGCAATACGTTTGCGTTTTACCGGTAAAAGTAAAAAGGGCTGAAATCCAAAGGTCGGCAGGTTTTGAATCATGATTCGCAAAACCAGCTCGTAACCGAAATAGATTAGCAGCATAGCGTTAAATGCCTGAATCGGGTTTTCAAGATCTTTTAAATTCTCGGTAAGCTGGAAGCCCATCACCACGCCTACCAGTGAAAAGTAAATGGCAAAAAAGATCAGGATACCTTTGGTAGCCATGTTTTTGTTTTTCGATGCCGATCGCAGAAATTCACGCCAGGCAAAGTAGAAGAAGTTACGTTTCATTTTAATTATGAGGTTATTGTTTTTTGTTTTTCATACTTGTTGGTCAGCCACACTTTGAAAAAGTTACAGAGCAAATTCGGCAAATTGTTCTATAAAGTGTTCTTTTATTTTTTTAGGGATATAAAAAAGTTGACCATAGAGCAATACTGTAACTAATACCAGCGAAAATGATATTCCAAAAAGTATCAAGCTGTTCTCAACTGCTTTAACTCCTGAAATGTTAAATACTTGGTAGACGATATTCGGCAACTGAGCAATGCCAATATATACCTGCGTTGAATTTTGAAGCTGGTCAGCTAATAAAAATGATTTGCCTGGAACGATTTGTAATTTCATTTTCTTGAATACAAAATGATGGTATAAAACAGTAGCAAACAAAAGCAAAACTACATAGCTTCCAACAAACCACATGGTCTGGTTTATCAGTTGCAACAGCAGAAACAATCCAAGCGTGCATACAAATGTTGTAATCACTTTTGGCCATCGGTAAAACTTCAATAAATACTTCCAAAGCAGACGGTTGTATTTTCGCTTCAACTCTTTTTCTTTTTGCTTCTTAATATTGCTAAAACCGTGAATGCCAAATAATTTAAATGCGTTTTTCAGGCCTTCGTCAAAACTCAGTTCCGGGTTTTGTTCCCATTGTTCTTCGATGGCCGAAGCAAGGTGATCGACCAACTCAATCTGTACATCGTAATGATACACATAATGTCTTCGGCAAAAGTGAAACAGTTGTTCGTTTTCTTCGTTTGTTATGGTTCGGTTCATGATTATTCTATTGTACAAATTCGGGGAATTGTTCGGTAAAATGTTGTTTTATTTTTTGTGGGATGTAAAAAAGATAAGCAAACATAACAATGGTTGAGCTTACGATAAAAAAGGCGATTGGAAACAAAACGACGAAATTTGATGGCATGATTATGTTTTGTTCCTCAAGTAATTGAAATGGTAGGCTTGCCCAACAAGGTAAATAACACAGAAACATTGCAAAGTATTGAATGTGTTTTAGTTGGTTCAATAATAAAAAAGATTTGTCGGAGATGGGATTTGCTTTGTTTTCTGATTTGTTCCGAAGGTGGTAAACAAGGGTGCCACAAATTAACACCAAAATATAAATAGCAAATAACCAATGCAGTTGATGAACAATTTGAATCAGAAAAACAACCGCGAGACTTAAGGCCAGAGTTAACAACATTTTGGGCCAACGATAAAAATCTAGAAGATGGTTCCACAAAACGCGGTGATATTTTCGGGTAAGTTCTCTTTGTTTTTGTTCTTTTATTTGTTGAAATCCGGTTGGTCCAAATTTTTGCAGTGCTTTATACAAAGCGTATTTAAAAGGATCTTCCGGTTTTTCTGTCCAGTGTTGCTCAATTAAGGATGCAAGGTGGTCAACCAGCTCAATTTGCAAATCGTATTGAGGCACCTCGTGGTTTTCGCAAACTTTATAAAGATGTTCGGTTTCTTCGTTAGTTAATATTCGGTCCATTTAAGCCAGTTTTGGGTTAATCAGTACTTCCATGTTCGAAATGAAACTTTTCATCTCATTCAACAGGTTGGCAGTTTCTTTTTTCCCTTTCTCGGTAATAAAATAATATTTCCTTACACGATTGTTGACTTTGGCCATTTCAACGCTCAAAAGTCCTTTGGCTTCCAGTTTGTGCAGGGTGGGGTAGAGCGCTCCTTCGGTAACTTTTAGCTGCCCGTTGGTAATTTTTTCCACCTCGCGGGTAATCTGGTAACCATACATTTTGCCCTGCTCTTTTAACAGCGAAAGCACAATGGTTGAAAGACTGCCTTTATACAAGTTGTTTTTTTGCATGGATTAAAATTATGAAAAATATAATACCTAAGCAAATTAGGTATGTGGAAATTTTGCGCCATGCTTCAGCTTGGCGTTATTATAATTCTGGACTAGGGTTGGCTTTAGCCGTTAATTTATTTAATGGCTAAATCCGTAACTAAATATGATTTGAGTAATCACCGGGCTATAGCCGCGGTGCAAGTTTATTCAAACCGGTCGGTTAGCACCACACCATCTTTAAAACGTTCCACTGTTCCATCCGTATTAAAAACTTCAACCATTACAATGTACGGGCCGGTTGACTGGCGGTTTCCCGCTTCGTCTTCTCCATTCCAAACGATCTGTTCTTCTGTTCCTAAAACTGCATTGTCGGCCAATTTGCAAAGGCGGCGACCGGAAGAGTCGAATACCATAATGTTGCAAATGTAGCCGGGTTTATCCATTTTAAGATCGATGGAATAACTGTCGTTATAGCCATCGTTATTCGGTGAAAAAGCTTCCGGTTGAAAAGTCACAGATACTTTTTGAACATCCTCATTCATAAATTGTGAATTCTGATATCCCGGAGTTCCATAACCCGATGTTGTGGACGCCGAATGCCAGTTCGAAACATCGTTTGTTGGTTGTGTAAATGAGACACGTTCCAGTGCAATTCCTTCGCGGTCGTAAAATAGGGGCGAATGCATTTTTTCGTAGTAGTAAAATTCGTCGATGACTTCCAGGTCATTATTCAACAAAACAACGTAATCCTCGTCGTTATTAAACGACGGGAACTTTTCCATTTGCAGAAAACATTCGGGACAAGGAATTGTAAACCACGGAAAAACACCAAGCGTATCTTTGGTTAAAGCCAAATATTCGTTAGGTAGTAATTTATGCTTTTCACTGGTAAGTGCATAAACCTGGGTAAGCTCCAAATTATTGTCGCGCGATGCCAGGTAGAGTTTATTCAGCGGAATTTCTTTTTCCGAGTTATTGTAAATTTCCACATAATCGTCGCCATCGGGAACTGGGTTAAAAAGCACTTCGTTCAAAACAATATCGCCGGGCTGGATAATAACAGGATTTTTTTCTTCGCCCGAAACAACCACTTCATCCAAAATAACTTTGTTTGTTGAGTAATGATTATTCATATAAACCACAATTTGTAGTTCACTTCCATCAATTTCAGTTTGTTTGGCAACAACTTGCCCCCAGTTTCCGCGATTATCGCCGTTGGTTTCAAAAGCTTGTTCTTCACCTTGATCGAGAATGAAAAACGCTTTCAGGTACTTGTTTTCTTCGTTTTCACTACTGCCGGTTTCGTTGGCATTTAGTTGAATGATGATGTTTTTGTAGTCGGAAATATCAATAATCTCCGAGTGCCAAATAACCTCGCCATTAATATCGCAGCACTCAAAACGCCCGCCCGATGTTGTTACTGTTTTAGCATAATCATCTTCGTTTTCGAGTGTTACCTGGTTAAAATCGAGTGCCCATTTTGTAATGCCGGAGAAGTCAGAATTGATGCTTTTTCCGTCACTATTTCCCCAGATGCCTTTGTGGGGAACAGAAAAGCTTTCAGACCAAATGTGCTGAGACCAAACCTGATTGTAAATTATTAGTAAGAAGATTGTTAATATTTTTGCAAGATTGGGATGCATTACATTTCATTTAAGAGCAAAATACTATTTTTGAGCCACATTTAGACAGAAAAAGACTTTAAATTTTTAAAAATCAGAACATGAAAGTTGCTATTGTTGGCGTTAGTGGCGCTGTTGGACAGGAGTTCCTGAAAGTGCTTGCAGAGAGAAATTTTCCTATGGATGAGTTGGTAATTTTTGGTTCGGCAAGAAGTGCCGGCAAAACTTACGAATTTAAGGGTAAACAGCTAACAGTAAAGGAACTTAAACACGGTGACGATTTTAAGGATATTGATATTGCCCTGACTTCGGCAGGTGCCGGCGTTTCGAAAGAATATGCAGAAACGATTACCAAACACGGTGCAATTATGATCGACAACTCGAGCGCGTTCCGTTACGTTGATGATGTGCCGCTGGTAGTTCCTGAGGTAAATCCTGAAGATTCTAAAATTCGTCCGCGCAATATTATTGCCAACCCGAATTGTTCAACTATTCAGATGGTGGTTGCGCTGAAACCTATTGAAGATATGTCGAAGATCAAACGTGTTCGCGTTGCTACTTACCAGGCAGCAAGTGGTGCCGGTGCACAGGGAATTGCCGAGTTGGAAGATCAGGTGAAAGATATAGCTGAAGGTAAGCCGGTGAAAGTAGAGAAATTTTCACATCAGCTGGCTATGAATATTATCCCACACATCGATGTTTTCCTTGATAATGATTACACCAAGGAAGAGATGAAAATGAACTGGGAGACGAAGAAGATTATGCACACTGATGCTGAAGTGAGCGCAACTTGTGTACGTATTCCGGTTGCCCGTGCACATTCTGAAGCGATTTGGGTGGAGACTGAAAAACCACTGACTGCAGAGGCTGTAACTAAAGCTTTTGAAGCATTTGAAGGTTTGACAGTGATCGATAATCCTGCTAAAAACGAATATCCAATGCCGTTGTTCGTATCGGGTAAAGACGATGTTTATGTTGGTCGTATCCGCCAGGATGTAACTGATCCGAACAGCATTACTTTCTGGTGTGTTGGCGATCAGATTAAAAAAGGAGCTGCGCTAAATGCTGTTCAGATTGCTGAGTGGTTGGTTGCTAACGGAGAAGTTTAATTGAGTGATAAAAAATAAGAGTACTTTGGTACTCGCCATGAAAAAGCCCGGAAGATTTATTTCTTCCGGGCTTTTTGTTTTTCGACATGTTGTCCGTCAGTTGACAGATTCTGCATCTTCTTGTAAGAGACCCTGAATCCGCCAGCTGGCGGACAGCATGACGTCCTGTTATATCTAAATTTTCTAGCTAATCATATCAAAACCGGTAAATGGAACCAGTACTTCAGGAATTTTAATTCCTTCAGGTGTTTGATTGTTTTCGAGCAGTGCTGCAACAATACGTGGCAATGCAAGTGCACTTCCGTTAAGCGTATGCGCAATTTGTGGCTTTTTCACGCCTTCTTCGCGGAAACGTAATTTCAGTCGGTTAGCCTGGAACGATTCGAAGTTGGAAACCGAACTTACTTCCAGCCATTTTTCCTGCGCTGCTGAGAATACCTCAAAATCGTAGGTTAAAGCTGATGTAAAACTAATATCGCCACCACACAAACGAAGTACGCGGTATGGCAAGCCCAATTTGGCAACCAAACTTTCAACGTGCGCTACCATTCCATCCAAAATCTCGTATGATTTTTCAGGGTGTGCAATTTGCACGATTTCCACTTTGTCGAACTGGTGCAAACGGTTTAGCCCGCGAACATCTTTACCGTACGAACCGGCTTCGCGACGGAAACAGGCACTGTAAGCGGTGTTCTTGTATGGCAGATCTTTGGCATCCAGAATTACGTCTCGATAAATATTGGTTACCGGAACTTCTGCTGTTGGAATCAAATATAAATTATCTTCTGTAATGTGGTACATCTGGCCTTCTTTGTCGGGCAGCTGACCGGTTCCAAAGCCCGATGCTTCGTTAACAGCCAATGGCGGTTGAATTTCTTCGTAACCTGCTTTTGAAGCTTCGGCCAAAAAGAAATTGATAAGGGCACGCTGCAATTGCGCTCCTTTTCCACGGTAAACCGGAAATCCTGCGCCGGTTAGTTTTACACCCAATTCAAAATCAATCAGGTTGTATTTTGCTGCCAGTTCCCAGTGTGGCAAAGCTTTTTCATCCATGCTCGGGATTTCGCCAACTTGTTTAATTACCTCGTTGTCTTCTTCCCCTTTTCCGGCAGGAACCGTTTCGTGAGGCAAGTTAGGCAGTTGAACCTGCAAATCGTAAACCTTTTCTTCGATGGCTGCAAAATCAGTATCGAAGTTTTTAATATTTTCTTTTATTTCGGCAGTACGTGCTTTGGCTGCGTTGGCTTCTTCGTGTTTTCCTTCGCGGAAAAGCTGTCCGATTTCTTTCGAAATTTTATTCATTTCAGCTTTTGCCGAATCAGCTTCGCCCTGCAGTTTATTTTTCTGCGTGTAAAGATCTATGATGTTTGAAACAATTTCCGAAGCATCGAAATTCTTGCGTTTTAGTTTTTCTATTACTAACTCCGGATTATCTTGAATAAATTTTAAATTGAGCATGTCTTATCCATTTATTAGGGTGCAAATTTAATAAATGAATTGGCACTTTATGATTAAACCTATTTCTAATTTTCAATCTAATAGCAATAGTTTAAAACCCTGATTGTGAAATAAAGAAACCACCGCTTTTTTTAGGTGTGTTCAGGTTATCAACTACTTTTATAAAACAAATAAAAAAAATTATGAGAAGACTATCTTTTTTCCTGTTAACTCTAATTGCGCTAACAGCTTATGCAAATGTTCTTTTTGCTCAGCAAGAAAAACAAGAACGAAAAGCGATCCCCGGGATGGGAGGTTTGCTAATGCCACAAGAAATAAAACCTTGTGATAACAGTACCAGTATTGTGCTTGAGGATATTTCTGGTACTCCCAAAATGGTTCGGGAGGTTCCTGAAAATCTGGCCTTTACTGAAAATGTAATTTTTCATGAAAGCAAAAGTTCTGATGGCAATCCAATGTCGATGAAAATGGACATTGTTAGACCGGCAGATAAGCAAAACTATCCGTGCGTTATATTTCTTACCGGAGGTGGTTTTATGTTTGCCCCCAAAAACAGTAGTTTATACAACCGCTGCGAAATTGCTAAAGCCGGTTATGTTGTAGCAAGTATTGAGTATCATGTGGCAACCAACGGATTGTACAGCGATGCCGTGAAAGATACAAAAGCGGCTATTCGGTTTATGCGTGCCAATGCGCAAAAATATGGTATCAATGCTGATAAAGTGGCTGTTTGGGGAGAATCGGCAGGAGGTTATTTAACCGGAATGACGGGAACTTCGAATGGCGAAGTAGCGTTTGAAGAGGGAGAAAACCTCGACCAAAGCAGCGATGTGCAGGCAGCTATTGTGGTATATGGATTAAGTGATCTTACAAAAATTGGTGCCGATTACGATAAAGAAGCCGAAGAGGCACACTTTACAAAAGAAGCACCTGAAGCCATGTTTGTACATGGAAAAAACAGTGGATTAACAATTCTTGACAAACCGGAAGTGGTTGCCAAATCAAATCCGGTAAATTACGTGGATAAAAACGATCCGCCGTTTCTTTTAATTCACGGAACAGTTGATGCGCTGGTTTCTCCGAGCCAGAGTTTATTGCTGCACAACGCACTTCGTAAAGCAGGTGTTGAATCAACCCGCTATGCCATTGTTGGAGCAAATCATGGCGGTGGTCATTTTTCTGATCCGAAAGTGATTGAGATAATGGTTGATTTTTTGGATAAAACCTTAAAGTAACGCACGAAAATCTCCATAAAAAAACTCCTGCCGGTAACGGCAGGAGTTTCGTATTTCCTTTGAGGGAGGTTAAACCCTCTGGTTTATCAATATCTTAAGCTAAACCTTTAGCTTCCTCGATCCATGGTTGTGGATCTTTTGAAGCGTAGCGGCTTCCAGCTGCTTCAAGAACTTTCTGAATTGCTTCAACAGATGCTGCCGCAACTTCAGCATAAGTAGTAAAACCACCTTCAGCTAAAACTTCAGCTAATTTTGGTCCTACACCAGTTAATTTAGTAAGATCGTCGCCTTTAGCTTCTGCTTTAGCCTCAGCTTTTGGCGCTTCTTCTTTTACTTCTTCTACTACCGGAGCTGCTTCTTTTTTTGGAGCTGCTTTTGCAGGAGCTTCTGCCACTGCAACGTCAACTTCCGGAGCTACCGATACGTATGAACGATTATTTCTTCTTTTTCTGAAAACAACAGTTCCGTCGATTAATGCAAATAAAGTATGGTCTTTACCCATACCTACATTGTCTCCAGGGAAATGTTGAGTACCACGCTGGCGAACAATAATATTACCAGCTTTAGCAAACTGACCTCCGTAAATTTTTACTCCCAGTCGTTTACTTTCCGATTCGCGTCCGTTTTTCGAACTACCTACACCTTTTTTGTGAGCCATGGTAAATTTCTTTTATTCGTTATCCAACTATGGTTTCTACTTGAATTTGAGTAAATTGCTGACGGTGACCATTCATTTTCTGATAGCCTTTACGACGTTTCTTTTTGAATACGATCACTTTGTCGCCTTTCACATGTTCCAGCACTTTGGCTGTAATTTTAGCACCTTTTACGGTTGGAGTTCCAACGGCTACTTTACCGTCGTTGTCAACCAGCAATACTTTATCGAAATCAACCGATGCACCTTCTTCTGCATCCAGGTGATGTACGAAAAGCTTCTTGTCTTTTTCTACTTTGAATTGCTGTCCTGCAATTTCAACAATCGCGTACATAATTTCACTTTTAATGTTTACACCGTCAGGCGGATATCGTCTCCGATTTCACTTATTCGAGCCTGATCGATTCAAAATTCGGACTGCAAAAGTAGTTATTTTTAGATAATTAGCAAATAAAAGCAAATATTTTGACTGCTAATTTTTTAGCTTTTCAATTATTAACAGGAAATCGACTTTAGCAGTGGCTCCCATTGGTCTGAAGATTGGCTTCACATTGGGGATAATCGACACGACTTCGCCGCGCAAATTATTTAAAAATTGCTCCAGCATTTGCTGATCTTCGTTCATGTTAACTTTTAGTTTGTGCACTTTATATTCCATGGCTGTTGTTTTAAAGTTCAACTTGTTTTTCCAGATAAACATTAACGTATACGTACATTCTAACAACTTCATTCGCATCGTTTCTTTCAAACTCAACTTCATTTTTTCCCAGTTCATCTTTCCATAAACCGGATTCAGTACGTTTCGGTAATTTTACGGTTTCATTCGTCAAAGGGTTTTTAAAAGCAAGCATCCCGTTTTCATAAACCACTTTAAAATCTACACGGGCCTGAGCAAACCAGTAATTTCCTACAAGTGGCCTTATTTCTTCAGGCACATCGGATGGGATGCTGTCCTGTTCGAACTTTTTGCCCAAAGGAATTACCTGTTGTAATTTCATCGTAGAAATGTTTCCATAGATGTCGTTCACGAAAGAAAAATTCAGTTGCCGGGTAACTGTTGGATAAAACACGCCATTTTCATCGGGGGGATTAAGTGCCAGTACCTGTGCATTGGGTATATCAACAGCGAGGCTTCCATCTTGATAGAGAATTTTAAAAACGCTGTTTCGTTCTTCAAAGAGGTAATTGCCGAGGTATTTTTTGTATTCATCAGGAACTGTAATATCTACCGATTCATTCTCCATTTGATAATCCAGGATTTTCATTGCTTTCGGATTAAAGGACGTTTTTTCACCCAAACGGATGTGTCCTGCATCTACAAAATCGAATTCATGTGCGGTGGCATCAACTGCTACCCAACCGGCATCACCCATGTAGACTTCGGTCCATGCGTGTTGGTAAAAGCAACCGCCTGCATACGAAATGTACATGCATCCAATGGAAAGTCGGGCCGGAATGCCGACTGCACGGCAAAAGGCTGCCAGCAATCGCGAATGAGAGCCGCATTCACCTTCGCGGGTGTTGTAAGTATTAATTGCCGATGTGCCGCCCGGAATGGCCCCCATAATATTTTCGCTAACCCAGGTGCTGAGTTTAACCACAGCTTCCCAGGCATCTTTTGAATCTGCGGTGATTCGTTTTGCTTCTTCAACCAAAACCGGATGATCTGATTCAATCAGTCGTTCGGGTTCCAAATATTTTTTGAGTTTCTCATCCGAAAAATGAGGAGGGAAGGAGGGAGCATTTTCACCGGTGTAATGCTGTCGTTCAACTTCAAATACGCCTTCAATTAAATTATTGCTGACAGTGCCTTCGAACTTCTGTCCCGGAAAATTTAAGCTCTCAGCGGTAATTATTTCTCCTTCTGATTGTATCGATGCTTCAATTCTCATCGAAGAAATGGCGTGCACATTGGCGATCACTTTATCAACGCGGGCAAATAACAAATTGTCGACATCAACAACTTGTATTCTCTTTTTTAAGGATTCATCAGCCAGGTAAATCATCCGGTTTGAAGTGCTTATTTTTACCGCATGACTGTTTCTTTTATCCAACCAGAGTTTTGTGGTAATGCCGGTTTGGTGATTGAATTCCTCTAACACAGTAGTGTTATAACTGGCTCCTGTCAATTCCAGTTGCTCTTCACCAACCCGTTTGTATGTTTTCGATATAATTTCTCCACTTTGAAAATCGAAAACCTTGTATGTTTTTTCATTTTCATTTCCACCAATAAAGTCGTTCATTAAATGCGGAAAAGAAAGTGGATTCTCTAAAATAACATCATCGGGCAATCGGATTTCCCGAGGTTCTCCATTTTCTACAGAAGTGAAATACGCAACAGCATTATTAAATTTGACACAGGAGTAGATTTCAGCATTGGTTTTAAAACGTTGTTCCACAAAAACAGGGAGTTCCGTTTCGGGCGTAAGTAGAGTATGCTCAGTGATTATTAACTCCACATTTCCGCCCAGGGCACGTTGTTTTACCAGGGCTTCTGTATTTATGCTTAGTAATTTCCGGCCGTCTTTTTCAATGGTGTTTATGGTCGACTCAGAATAGCCGCAAAGTACACCGCTGATTTCAACAGCGAAAGTCATTCGTTTTGGCAGATCTTTAGCAGTCTGCCCGGATGCTGCTACCCATAAAAAAGTAGACAGCAATAGCCAGCTTATGGTTTTTATTGTTTTCATGGTAGTAAATTTTTGGTTGCTGAACAGTTCTTTTACTGTTCAATGTCCGGTTTATTTGACGATAAAACCGATGTTTTTAAATACTATAATAAGCAGTAGAATTCCGAGAATGAGCACTAATGCCAGCAAAAGTTTGTTCGACCGGTCGCGTTTTCGTTGCAGTTCAATATTTTCGGAAACCAGTTCCAAGTTCCGATCATTAAGATCATTTAAACAGATTTCGAGGTGTTTAATGTGGTATTTTACCTGTCCCTGGTTAACAACAAAATTGAGGACTATTCCGAGAATAATGAAAGTTAAAAATACAACAAAGTCCACACCGTCGAGCGGTCGTACATAGCCGTAAGCTGCATAAAAATAAAGTAACGAACCTGCAATAAATACAAACAGGTAGGTTCCCGATACGGAAAGCAAAGTGGTAAAGAACTTTGTTTTCAGGTAAGTCAGCATTGAGGCTAATTTATCGCGGGTAGTTTGTCCATTGTCGGCTGCCTCGGTAAAGCGGTTTAGCATTTTGTACTGCATAAAAATTAAAGGAAGGAGTACTATCATTCCTGCAACAGTAACCGACATTACATTGGTGGTTCCAAAATAAAGAACAAAATCAATGGCCAGCACACACAGTGCCAGTGCTTTCAAAACCATATCGAAAATAATCATGTTCTTTATTTTTTGGGTAGTATCGTTCGAGCGTCCTGAAATAAATTGTTCGATGGACGAGCTTTCATATTCAGAAGCCCCCATCAGGTTTTCTGCTTTGTTCCACATGTCTTTTAATTTTTTATCGTTCATGGCTTCATTCTATTGGTTGAAGATCATTTCTTCCAGTTTTCGCTTAATCCGAACAAGTTTAACGCTTACGTTCGTTTTCGAGATTCCGAGTATCGAAGCTATTTCATCGTAACTTTTCTCGTCGAGCCAAAGCAGAATTATTGCTTTGTCGATCCTGTTCAGTTTTGATATAGCACGGTACAGCTGTCGAATTTGTTCCTTCTCGTCAGAAGGTTCTGTTTCTATACGATCGTTGTCGTGCAGCTGTTCAAAATGAAGATCCCTGTTCTTTTTTCGTATGTCGCTGATGGCTGTATTTAAGGCCACCCGATACATCCAGGTACTGAATTTTGCTTCTTCCCTGAAATTTGAATACGATCTCCACAGCTGCAGGCAAATCTCTTGAAAAAGGTCTTCGCGGTCGGCCGGCCCATTGGTATAAACCATTGTAACTTTATGAATGATCGCCTGGTGTTTTTCGATCAATTCACTGAACTCCTTTTTCTTTGATCTCAGCACTTTCATTTTTTTGTTTCACCTTGTTGGTCGCAACGAAACGAGAAAAACTACATTCTATTAAGAAAAAGTTTTGGGCTCCCTGAAATTTCTTTCTTAACCCATAACTTCAATAACTTTGTATTGAATGAGATCTTCAACCAGGTCTTTGATTTCGGGCATGTGCTCCGGTTCAACACCGGCTTTTACCCGAATCTCTTCAAGAGACAGATGTTCACCATCGGGGAATGGTAAATTATAGAGGAACTTCCCCTGTGCAGTAGTAAGATTGATTTTCTTTTCAGACCGTTCGCGGCCTTTTCCAACCCAAATGGCGAGGCTGCTAAAATATTGTCCGCTGCGCGCCATTGAAAAACGCACACCTGCATTTCTTTTTTCACGTATTTTCGACTGCTCCAAACTATTATTGCCTGAATTTGCCAGTTCTTCCAACAGGTCGATTTCGAACGCGATTTTTTGTTTTTCAAGCGTGTAACGAAAATACGGACGTTTGCGCTCTGTAACTTCTTTCTTCGACAGAATTCCCAGGTCGGCCATGGCTTCCAGAAAATCCTGAACTGTTTGTATGTGCATGCCCAGTCGCGATGCCGCTTCCGAAGCGGAAATGTCGCGGTAATTGTTCAAAAGCCTGAAAATATCTTTCGAATAGTTTTTCGATATGTATGTGCCAAATCTGGCCGCGTTTTCAAAGTTCATGTTATGAAAATATTCCTAGTTTAACCGAATTCAACCGGTCTAAAATCCGCACTTTATCGCCCCGCATGTAAAAATCGGCAAAGGTGATAAACAACTTTCCCATCGATTCGCAAAGGTGATCGAATGCCAGGTCTTCTTTATAATCGAGGTAGTCTTTTCGCGAAATATGCACCGAAACCTGTCCGTCGAAATCGAAGGAAATCCAGGTTTTGCTGAGGTAATCGTAATCTGGTTTATACAAGAGTTCAAATTCGTCGCCCATTTTTACAGGCACCAAAACGATTCGGTTCTGTTCAATAAAGGGATGACAAACCAGTATCTTTTTCAGATAATTGGCAAAATCAATAATATCGTACTTTGAGTACTCTGTTTCACCGGCCGGTCGTGGACGTTCAGTGTACGATTCCGGACCTTCTTCCACATCCCAGGCAGCTAACTCCATAATTTCGCGTCCCCTGTATTTTAGTTTTTTTCGAAGGGTAAGGTAGGCCAGCCAAAGCCCAAAAAGGTAGAAGAACATTAAAGCAATTTTAGTTTCAGTAGTAAAGTTTGGTTTTGGTCCACCAAATTTATCCGGAACATCGATTAGGATAAGGAAAATACCCAATGTGATTAAATATAAAGCACTGACAAGAAAATGAGCATTGTTTGATTTGTAGTAACTCCAAAAACTGAAAATTAAAGCGTAAAAAATTACAATTCCGCCAAGTGTGTTAAATGCAGCTTGCGGCCCAACTATAAATAAGATGAGTAGAAATACTACGCTGGAAACGATGGCCGGGATCAGTCCTTGTATGCCTCTGTCTGCTTTCAACTTTCTCATGGCACGAATACTTTAGTTAATTAATACTACAAAAAATATGAACTATACAAAATTAGTACTTTTTGTGCCTGTTTGTCAATATTTACGACTATGTTGTTCAGCATAGATTCGTCTTGAGGTAAATCATTTTTAATAATTACCAACATAACCAAAATGATTGTTATATTTGTTTGCGTCGAAAAGATACAGGGCAAACGTTAGCATGCAAAAAATACGCTTAAACATTTTAGGATTATCGGTAAGTCAAACCCAGTCTGGGGCTTACGCGTTGGTGTTGGCAGAAGAAGAAGGAGAACGCAGAATTCCTATCATTATCGGACCTGTTGAAGCGCAGGCAATTGCCATTCAGTTGGAAGGATTAAAACCTCCGCGTCCGCTTACCCACGATTTAATAAAAAACATGGCCCTGGCTTTTGATATTGCTTTGCTGGAGGTAACTATATACAAATTAGAAGAAGGTATTTTTTATTCAGAACTCCTGTGTGAGATGAACGGTAAAGAAATTCGTATCGATTCGCGAACATCAGATGCAGTTGCTTTGGCACTTCGTTTCAGATGCCCCATTTATACCTCGGAAGAAATATTGCAGAAAGCCGGAATTGTTTTGGAGTCGGACGATGAAGACTCTCCGGTGCGAAGTGTAATGGATGAAGACGAACCTGAAACAATCGGTTCTTCATACGCTCAATACTCAACAAGCGATTTGCAGGTATTGCTGGATGAGGCGATCGAGGAAGAAGATTATGAAAAAGCATCGATTATTCGCGATGAACTGAATAAGCGAGAAAAATAATTAAGGTATTAAATAAGTATAAATGTCGCCCTGTTTGTAATTCTTACAATAATTTTGGGGTATAGAAAAAACACTCAATGAAACGCATTATAATGTTGCTGGTTATAGTTACCGGCATTTTCTTTTTACATCCTTTGGCAGCGCATGCTGCCGATGCAGCAGCTCAACAGGCCGATACTTCAAATATCCTACTTGCAAAAGAACGACAAACACCTTTCTCGATAATGACCTTGTTTCGGGGATTGTTGGGAATGGCCGTTTTGGTATTTGTAGGATTTATTTTTAGCAGCGATCGCCGGAATATTCCCTGGAGAACTGTAGGTGTGGGATTGTTGATTCAGATTTTACTGGCACTGGGTGTGCTTTATGTGCCAATCGTGCAATCGGGTTTCGAATTCTTTGGGCGAATCTTTGTGAAGATACTTGACTTTACAAAAGAGGGGAGTACCTTTTTGCTGGGCGATTTAATGAATGCCGACACTTACGGATATATTTTCCTTTTCCAGGTACTGCCAACCATTATCTTTTTCTCGGCGCTTACCAGTCTGTTATTCTATTGGGGCATCATTCAAAAGGTGGTTTACGGACTGGCCTGGGTATTTACAAAAGCATTAAAAATTTCGGGTGCGGAAGCGCTTTCGGTGGCGGGGAATATTTTCCTTGGGCAAACCGAATCGCCGCTGATGATTAAAGCTTATCTCGATAAAATGAGCAAATCGGAAATTCTGTTGGTAATGACCGGAGGAATGGCCACGCTTGCCGGCGGTGTGTTGGCGGCTTATATTGCTTTGTTGGGTGGTGATGATCCTCAACTACGACTTGAATTTGCCAAGCACCTGTTAACAGCATCGGTAATGGCTGCACCTGCGGCTATCGTATTTTCAAAAATGCTGGTTCCGCCAACCGATGAAATAAATAAAACCATTGAGGTAAGTCGCGATAAAATTGGTAGCAATGTATTGGATGCCATAACCAACGGAACAACCGAAGGTGTAAAACTTGCAGTGAATGTTGCTGCCATGTTGCTGGCTTTTATTGCCTTTATTGCAATGTTCAATTTTATCATCATTAAGGTGGGCGATTGGACGCACCTGAATGAAGTAATTGCCAATGCTACCAATGGGAAGTACGATAGTTTGTCGTTGCAATTTATTTTAGGTTATACTTTTTCTCCAATTATGTGGTTGATTGGTGTTTGTCCTGAAGATATTGCACTGGTTGGCCGTTTGCTGGGTGAGAAACTGATACTTACCGAATTTATCGGGTACGTTTCGTTGGCCGACCTGAAAGCTTCAGGAGTATTTACCGAAACCAAGTCGATTATCATGGCTACATATATATTATGTGGCTTTGCCAATTTCTCATCAATCGGCATTCAGATTGGAGGAATTGGAGCGCTTGCACCAAAACGCCGGGTATTGCTTTCGCAATATGGAATGCGTGCTCTTTTGGCGGGGACACTGGCTTCGCTAATGTCGGCAACGATTATTGGGATGATTCTTGGTTAGCCATCAGCATTTCGTCCGATGACGAAGAAAGCATCGTTGTTATTTCATCTTTCAATTCCATAAACTCCTGCAGAGCGCAGTCCGGAACCGGAGGAACCGGATCGATCCATACATCGGCGGTATAGCCCGACCAGTATCCTTCTTGTCCTTCAATGGCTTGATCGATGGCAATGCCCAGTAACTGAATATATTGATTTGCCCGCTTTAAATTCCTTTTGTTACCTTGCTGATAACACACGCGGGCGCTTTCAATGTATCGGTATAGTTTGGCCGGAAATTGCCAGCTGGTTGATTGTTGACAATAGGAAGTGTACTTATCTGCCTGTGCAACGGCAGCTTCCATTTTGTCTAGTTTTTTCTCATAAGCCGATGGTTTAGGAAGGTTAACCGAAAAAACCCGTAATGTAAATAAACCCATACACAGAACCATGATCATGTATTTCATAACATTTCACATTGGTTACTATATTGTATGCCTAAATACAAGAACCGGCTTTAGTCTGTTAATATGTCTCTGTAATTTGCGTCCTTCTATTATAAAATTCGGTTTTAACACAAAAGGTAATCCGGTTGTATATTAATTCAAGCTTAAGCCGCTGTTATTTAGAGTGAATTTAAAAAAGTGAGATTTGTCATAATTGTCGCTGGTTTTTCCCGTTTTGCTCTTTTTATAATTTGCTTTTCAACCCCCTTTCAAATTTAAATTTCGTAACTATTTTTTGTTCCACAAAAAAATTACCCCTTCCAAAAATTGAAAATAAGGATTGAAAATGTATTGAATGAATTTTGAACCCTGTGTTTCCGGGTTGATAAAAAATAGGCCGAGGAAGTTTTAAAATGTCAGAACATGGGTGTTAATGGTGAAAAAATGTTTTCCAGAAGGCTTTAATTCTGTCAAATTATTAAAAGTGTATTCTATTTTTGGACACCTAATTCAAAATCTTAATGAATATGATGTTCGACAAAGGTCTCACGACGTTTATGATTATTGCTACCAGTCTGGTCATGTTAATGACTCCGGGTCTGGCTTTCTTTTATGGTGGTCTGGGGTGTAAAAAAAATATCCTCAACATTATGATGCAGAGTTTTGTATCGTTGGGAATTACAACCATATTATGGATTAGTTTTGGTTATTCCATGTGTTTTAGCGGCACCTTGGCTGAGGGGAGTGATTTATTTGGAATAATTGGAAATCTCGACAAAGCGTTTTTAAATGGTGTAACATCGAGTACACCTTATTCGCCCGACAGGAATTTCCCTGAATATATTTTTGTGGCTTATCAAATGATGTTTGCCATTATCACGCCCGCATTAATTACGGGAGCTTTCATAAATCGTGTGACCTTTAAAGCTTATGTTATCTTTCTGGTTTTGTGGCAGATTTTTGTGTACTATCCTTTTGTTCACATGGTGTGGGGTGGCGGAATCCTTGCCGAGTGGGGTGTACTCGATTTTGCCGGAGGTATAACGGTTCATGCAACGGCTGGTTTTGCCGCATTGGCATCGGTGTTTTTTGTGGGAGCACGGGTCGAAAAAGGCACGGGGCCAAACAATATTCCGCTGGTAGCCGTCGGAACAAGTTTGCTTTGGTTCGGTTGGTACGGATTTAACGCCGGAAGTGAGCTGGATGTGGATGCCATTACCGCGCAGGCTTTTTTAAATACCGACGTGGCTGCTTCGGTAGCCGCAATTACCTGGCTGGGTATTGAATGGACCACCGGAAACAAACGGCCGACGTTCATTGGACTGATGACCGGTGCAGTGGCCGGTTTGGCAACCATTACACCGGCAGCAGGTTTTGTATCTCTCGGAACGGCCATGTTTATTGGCCTTTGTGCAGGTATTGTTTGTTTCCAGGCAGTTAAGTTTGTTGAACGTAAGCGCTGGGATGATGCCCTTGATGTTTGGGGGGTGCACGGAATTGGTGGTGTGCTCGGAACCATAATGTTGGGTTTGTTTGGTACAACAGCTATTAATGCAAATGGTGCTGATGGATTGTTTATGGGAGGTGGTTTTTCTTTCTTCCTGAAACAAATAGTGGCCATTATTCTGGCTTCGGCATGGGGGTTTATTTTTACCTTAGGTGTGTTGAAAGCAATAAACCGTTTTGTGCCTGTAAAAGTAGGACGCATGGATGAGAAGAAAGGCCTCGATCTTGGCTACCATGGCGAGGTTGCCCGACAATAAGGAAAACCAATAACATATTATATTTTCAGCCACGGACGGTGTAGTTTCAATTACTCTGTTCGTGGTTTTTTGTTTCCTGCAGGTTTTGTACCCTCCCTGTAAGGTTTTGGGATGCCCTGCGACACTTTTATACTTCCCTGTAACATTTTTGGTAGTCCTGCGGCGTTTTTTTGCAATCCTGTTAAGTTTTTAGGCGCCCTTGCGGAAATTTGTCGTCCCTGTACAACAGGGAGGGTGAAAACCATACAGGGAGGGTGAAAGTGCTACAGGGCGCTATAAGATAGTGCATTAGCTCAACAAGGGAAATTTTAGTTTGCACCGTACTTTAGTGCGGTGTGGAAATGAGATTATAAGAAAAGGCTTTAGCCGTTAACACAAACGCAAATTAATGGCTAAAGCCAGCTGCCTTTTGCTGAGAATATCACCGGGCTGAAGCCGCGGTGTAAAATTTTAGTAAAACAATATGTCTTTGTAAATCAGTAATTTGAGATTATTGTAGACCCTTTTTCCATGCATGGTGTTTTTCGTTGTATCTTTGTGTATGTAAAACAAAAACAGTGCTGTATGGATTTAAAAATGGCTTTATTGTTACTTCAAACTTTTGATTGGAAAGACTCGGAAAACAGAATATATGAGTTTGATATATCGATAGAAGAAACTATAGCTTTATACGTAAATGGCAGAAAAAGAAACTTTTATGAAAAAATATATTGAGTGGTTGATAAACAGCTTTGGATTCAAAAAAATGTGATTAAAATGGATAGAATCTTGAAAGATGAAGAATTAGAAATTTTTATGGATGAGGAATGGATTATTTTGAAAAAAAATAATAGTAGGACTAATCTGTAAATAATACTGGGAAAAACAAATAGATTCTTCGTTGAAAAAATATTTTGAAATGGAAAAACTTCAAGATTCTCTTTTGATTCTAAATAAGATTGCTGGAGAAATGATGCTTCGGACTTTATCTATTTTAAAAGCTGAAGCCTTTGATGCTCACAGAATAAATGAATTTGGCATTGATTTAGTTATTCTTCAATCCTTATTAGATAGAAATATCATTGATGCATGTTCTTATCTTGAAGAATATGAAAAGTATTTTGGAGTAAAGACAGAATTGTGTTATGAAGAAAAAATTAAACAAATTAAAAGAATAAATAAGCCGTTTATTAAAAGAATAAAGAAATGGAATAATTTACAGTCAGTGAGAAATAGTTTTATAGCTCATAATTTGAGAACCAATAAACACGAAATGGTTTTTAAAGGTAAGTTAGAATTTAATGCTCCGAGAAATCCATATGAAACTGAACTTTTAAATCATTGTATACAATTTGTTCATGCAATTGTTGTTAAAGAATTTCAAGCCGAATTAGAGCAAGCTAAAAGCAATATCAAGTTTGAGGTTAATCAATTTAATGCAATGTCTCATGAAGAATGTTGGGAAGAAATGGAGAAATTAGTTACTAAAGTAAATTCCATTATAAAGGAAGAAGGAAAAGCGTACAGCATAAAAATTCCATAACGCTATAGAAGAGGAATAAAGACTTTTAAAAAGTGTGTAAGACTTAGAGACAAATTTCTAGTACTCTTTGTTTCGAAAAATGAACCATGAGGTTGCACCATTATTCCACAAGGTTTCACTACGAAAAATCAACTGTTATTTAAGAACCCCGGTAATTCTTAACCATCAATGCATAACCTTTCATTAAACTTTGAACATTGAACTTTAAACTCTAAACTTTTAATTGTACTTTTGCACCTCAAATTTTTAGCTAGATATTTCAAGATGAGTCAAATGGAAATTCCGAGCAAGTACAACCCGGCTGAGGTTGAAGATAAATGGTATAAATACTGGATGGATAACAAATATTTCCATTCAACACCAGACGAGCGTGAACCTTATACAATAGTAATTCCGCCGCCAAATGTAACCGGTGTGTTGCACATGGGGCACATGCTTAACAATACCATTCAGGATATTCTGGTCCGCCGTGCGCGATTGACCGGTAAAAATGCCTGCTGGGTGCCGGGAACCGACCATGCATCGATTGCTACCGAAGCCAAAGTAGTGAACAAACTAAACGCTGAAGGAATTGACAAGTACGATCTTTCGCGTGACGAATTCTTGAAACATGCTTGGGAATGGACCGATAAACACGGTGGTATTATCCTGGAGCAGCTGAAAAAACTGGGTGCCTCTTGCGACTGGGATCGTACCGCTTTTACCATGGACGAAGCCCGCAGCGAATCGGTAATCAAAGTTTTTGTCGACTTGTTCAACAAAGGAATGATTTACCGCGGTGTGCGCATGGTAAACTGGGATCCGGCAGCAAAAACTGCACTTTCTGATGAGGAAGTGATCTACAAAGAAATGCAGGGTAAACTCTACTACCTTAACTACAAAATTGATGGCGAAGAAGGTTTCGTAACCATTGCAACAACTCGCCCCGAAACTATTTTAGGTGATACTGCTGTTTGTGTAAATCCAAACGACGAACGTTTTTCTCACCTGAAAGGGAAACGCGTTTTGGTACCACTGATCAACCGTTCAATCCCGATTATAGAGGATGAATATGTGGATATGGAATTCGGTACCGGATGTTTGAAAATTACACCTGCCCACGATATTAATGACTACGAAATTGGTCTGAAATATAACTTACCATCAATCGATATTTTTAACGACAACGGAACGCTGAATGAAAAGGCTGAGCTGTTTGTTGGCGAAGATCGTTTTGATGTTCGTGATAAAATTGTTCCTGAACTGGAGAATGCAGGAAATCTGGCAAAAGTAGAAGACTATACAAATAAGGTTGGTTTCTCAGAAAGAACAGATGTAATCATCGAGCCAAAATTGTCGGCACAGTGGTTCCTGAAAATGGAAGAACTGGTAAAACCGGCTTTGGAAAATGTGATGAACGATACCATCAGTTTCCATCCTCCGAAATTTAAAAATACCTACAAACACTGGATGGGCAACATCAAAGACTGGTGTATTAGCCGCCAGTTGTGGTGGGGCCACCAAATTCCGGTGTATTATTTAGAGGACGGAAGTTTTGTTTGCGCAGAAACAGCTGAACAAGCTTTGGAACTGGCGAAAGAAAAATCTGGTAATGCCGACCTGACCATTGCCGACCTGAAACAGGATGAAGACGCATTGGATACATGGTTTTCGAGCTGGTTGTGGCCGATTTCGGTTTTCGATGGAATTCGTGAGCCGGAGAACGAGGAAGTAAATTATTACTATCCAACTTCTGACCTGGTAACAGCACCCGATATTATTTTCTTCTGGGTGGCACGTATGATTATTGCAGGTTACGAATACCGCGATGAACTACCTTATAAAAACGTATACTTTACCGGAATGGTGCGTGATGCACAACGCCGTAAAATGTCGAAATCGTTGGGTAACTCGCCCGATCCGCTGGATTTGATTGCAAAATACGGTGCCGATGGCGTTCGCGTAGGAATGTTGCTTTGTTCTCCTGCAGGTGGCGATTTGTTGTTCGACGAAGGACTGCCGCAACAGGGAGCCGGTTTCTCAACAAAAATTTGGAATGCTTTCCGCCTGGTGAAAAACTGGGAGGTTTCAAGTGAAATTGAACAACCGGAACATTCAAAACTGGCCATAGAGTGGTTTAAAAACAAACTGGCGCAGGTGGTAGAGACTTTAAATATGCAGTTTGATGGTTTCCGTATTTCGGAAGCATTAATGACCGTTTACACTACTGTTCGCGACGAATTCTCGGGTTGGTTGCTCGAAATGGTAAAACCGGCTTATCAGCAACCAATTGATGCGAAAACTTATGCTGAAATCGTTGAACTGTTCGACCAGATGTTGCGCCTGATGCATCCTTTTATGCCGTTTATTACCGAGGAAATCTGGCAATTGCTTGACGACCGCAAGGAAGGTGAAAGTATAATGATCAGCCAGTTACCGGCAAATACCAGTTACGATGCTGAATTGCTTGCAGCTTTCGAAGATGTAAAAGAAGCGGTTTCCGGAATTCGTAAAATACGTAAAGACAAAAATATTGCCTTTAAAGATGCTATCGATTTTTCGGTGCAAAAAGGCGACAAAGGTTTTGATGCCAAATTCAACAGTATTCTTATAAAACTGGGTAATCTTACCGAGTTGACTGCAGTCGACGAAGAAGTTAAAGGCGCAGCTTCATTCCGTGTAAAATCAACCAATTTCTATGTTCCGCTGGATGGATTTATCGATGTGGAAGAAGAGCTGAAAAAGCTGGAAGAAGAGCTGAAATACGCAAAAGGATTCCTGAATTCGGTAATGAAAAAACTGAGCAACGAACGTTTCGTGAATAATGCACCCGAAGCGGTTGTTGCCAAAGAAAAAGCAAAACAAGCCGATGCCGAAGCCAATATTAAAGTATTGGAAGAACGCATTGCTTCGATGAAATAAATCTGTTAAGCAGGTGATACCAAATCACCTGCTCAATCCTTTTCAATTCCCCTTAACATCTGTTAAAAACCAGTTAAATAGTGTTATCGTCAAAATGATTACATTCTTTTGCATAGATTTGCAATCAGAAAAGAATTAAGCATTTATGTATAAATATTTACTCGCGTTAGTATTTGTTTTAGTTTGTATTTCAGCTTGGGCGCAGGATGAGGATTATCCGGTTGATCCGATGTTGATTGAACTGAAAGCCAGGATACTGAGTTCGGCCGACAGTTCAGCGGTTCCTTACGCCAACATTATAAACCATCGCACCCACAGTGGAACCATAACCAATGGCGAGGGGATTTTTACGCTTGAAATGCTGAATATCGACTCTCTGGAAATTACCTCAGTGGGTTATAAACCATTTATATTGAAAGTGCCCTCGTATTACACCGGCTACGAAATGCTTACTTTTTATATGGAGCCTGTACTTTATAACGTAGGAGAGGTAACTGTTGAGGGAGAGGCTCAACAGCTGGATTATTTCGATCATGGAAATCCAACAGAACTTGACCCAACATTGAGAGGTGATGCCTTTAACGAAAAACCTCCGATTATCGCAGCATTGGTAAGCCCTTTTTCGTTCGCACAATATTATGGCAAACGCGAAAAACGCAAACGTAAAGTGCGCGAAGATATGGCCATAATGAAAAACTGGGAAATGCATTCGAAAAACTACAACAAAGAAATGGTAATCAAACTTACAGGCTTGAATGAAGCTTATGCCGATACTTTTATGATGTGGTTTAACGGTCAGAATGTATTGCCTTATACAGCTACTGAATACCAGGTTCGTGAGTCAATTGTTCAGTATTATGAGCTTTTTAAGCTGGATTACGACTTGGAATAATTGAACGAAATATTCGATAGTCGCTTAATGATTTGTTAATAAAATACAATCAGGTATTTTTATTTCATTCATTATTACTATTAAATAGAAAATAAAAAGATATAAATATCTTTAATATGTAAGCAATAATTCATATTTACCTCTGATTTGATTATCTGTATTCTTAAATGTTGTACGATTATAAAACACAAGGTTCAAGGTCACATTCAAAACATGCTGTTCAGCATATGTATGGCCATTAAATGGCCGTAATTTGGTTTTGCAATCATTTAATATTCAAAAGTTATGAAACGATTAATGTTTACCTTAATGGCCATGATTCTGGCCCTGGGGGTCGCTGTAGCCGGCGATTACAAAATTCCCTTAATAGGATCAAAAGCTCCTAAATTCAGTGCAAACACAACACTTGGAAAGATTACATTCCCAAACGATTTTGGGAATAACTGGAAGGTTCTTTTTAGTCACCCAGCCGATTTTACCCCGGTTTGTTCATCTGAACTGCTTGAGCTGGCACACTTACAAAAAGAGTTTAAAAAGCTTGGTGTTAAAGTGGCAGTTATTTCTACCGATAACGTAGAATTACACAAAATGTGGGAAGCTCATCTTGAAGAACTGGAATATAAAGACAGAGCTCCGGTTGATATTGAGTTTCCAATATTTGAAGACCCTGATGGAAAATCATCGCGTCTGTATGGAATGCTGCATGAGCCTGTAAGTACAAACCGCGATATTCGTGGCGTATTTATCATCGACGACAAAAATATTGTTAGGGCTGTTAGTTTTAACCCGGTTGAAGTTGGACGTGATATGTCGGAATACGTAAGGATGGTTGAAGCGTTACAACTTTCGGATGCTGAGCATGTTTACACGCCGGCTAACTGGGAGAGTGGCGACGATGTAATTGTCCCTCATTACCCATATACAAAAGCCGAACTGGCTGCTGATCCGGGTTTAAAAGATGATTACTACCAGGTAGGCGATAGAATGTGGTTTAAACGCATTGACGGCAATACGGTTGAGAAATAGAAAGCGCAATTTTTCATAGAATAAGGTGTTAATATTTAAGCACGAAAAAGGTATTTGCAATGCAGGTACCTTTTTCTATAAAAAGAAAGCCTGGATTGTTCCAGGCTTCCCAATGAAAGGGTAAACTTTCATTTTTTTGCAATCAAATAATAAACACAGTTATAAACCGGTTCACTACTGTAATTTTTTATAACAACGAAACAGTTGTTTTTGTTAAATTCTTTTTTGAAAAACTGTTTAAAGTCGAACTCAGATTATTAATTTCCGATCTCGCTTTTCAGCAATTTTACCTGGTTGTTTAGCTTGGTAATTTCCGCGTCTTTTTCTTTTAATTGATTTTGCAACTGTCCGGTTTCGGAACGTACAGTGTTAAGTTGGTCCTGAAGTTTTGATAGTTCAGTCTCGCCGCTTTCAATTTTATTATTAAGAACTTTGGCTTCTTCGTTAAGTTTATTAATGTCGAAATTCTTTTGATCGATAACCGAGTTTTTGGCAGTTACTTCGCTTTCAAGCGTACTTACCTGGTTTTGTAACGACTCAATAGTGACATCTTTGCTTTCCAATGCATTGGTTAGTCGTTGTTTCTCAAAATCGAGGTTGAAACTGGTTTCCTGTAACGATTCCTGTTTTTTGTTCAGTTCATCCGATAGTGCAGCCATTTCCTTTTTCAAATCGGCAATGTCCTGTTCTTTCATGGCATTACTCTCCATCAGTTCATTTTTCATAGCTTCAAAATCGGCTATCAGCGCTTTAATACGTTCCGCCTTGGCATTGTTTTCGGCATCAAGTCTACGCGAAAGTTCTTCGGCTTTTAACCTGCCTGCCTCCATTTCAAGGTATTTCTTTTTCGAGACACACGAGGTTAGCCCGATTATAACAACGCTAATAACAAGAACAATATATTTTCTATTCATAACAATCTTTTTATGTTCAAAACAAAGATACACAATAATAATTGGGTATTATAACGTTTTACTAAGCAGTAATTATATATATTTCTTACTTTTATTTTTTAATTCGATGGTCATGAAGAAAACAATAATATTCATCTTAACGATTTTTGTAACACTGGCTGCTTTCGGGCAAAGCGGATCGAAAGTAGCGCATACAATTAAAGGTAAAGTAGTTGAAGCCGAAAGTAACCGTCCTGTGTCGTATACCAATATTGGTTTGGAAGGTACATTTTATGGAACGGCCAGTGATAGTGAAGGTAATTTTGAACTAAAAATTCCGGAAGACATGGTTGATAAGGCTATTTATTTTTCGGCAGTTGGATTTAAAAATCAGGAATTCCCGGTAAAAGATCTGTTTTCAAAAGAGTTTGCTGTTATTAAGTTACAGTCGCAATCGTATGGAGTTGGAGAGGTTGATATTGCCGCACAAAATATGGTGCTTATCCGTATCTTACGTATGGCATCTGAAAATATAAAGTACAATTACGGTTCCGGGCCGTTTAACATGCATTTTGCCTATTCAAAAGAAAAGATTATTGATGGACAGGTGCAAACACCTCAAATAGCCCAGGTACTGCTTTACGATGCTTCAGGTTATACGCATCCTTCGAAAGCTGATGCTTTTAAAGCCCGGAATTATACCATTACCAAAGAGCAAAGCGATGATGATTACCGCTTTTCAACGGCACAATTGAATCTGGATGATCTTTTGGCATTTGATTGGGTGCGCTCGGCTTCAGGTGTATTAAATCCTGCCTTGCTGAATGATTATAAACTGGAGTTGGAGAGTCAGCCGGTTATCGATGGCAAAGAATATTGGGTGATTACTTTTAGTCCTAAAATTCCTTCGTTGGTTACAACCGGTGATTACTATGCCGGTTCTTTAAAAGGAAAAATAACAGTGAATAAGGAAGATTATTCAGTACTAAAAATTGAAGGCCAGGTGATAGCTGCGAAAAATAACAGGCAAGGCAAAGCTTTGGCAATAGGGCAAAGCAACAACGATTATTTTACCGATGTGCTATACTCTTTTGAAGTGGATTACAAAGATCTACTCCTTAAACGTGTGGCTTTGGATAAAACGTATTCGTATAACGGCGAAAAAGTATCAGAACAATCGGTGCTCGAAATGAATCGTGCTCATACCAACAATCTTACAGTTGTTGATTCCCGCGACTATTTTCCCGGAGAGTAATTGAAATCGTATACAAAGAAAACAGGGCTGCAATACACTGCAGCCCTGTTTTTTATTTTATAAATGGTTTGTTTACTTAATCAGATGTAAACAACTCTTCTTCTTTTACTTTTCTAACCTGCATACTGTCTTTCAGCGTTCGGTTAATAATGGTATAAGGCGCTGTAACAACTTCGTCGCCTTCTTTAATCCCTTTCAGAATTTCAATGCTGTTGTTATCCTGAATTCCTGTTTCAACCTCAGTTTTAATCACACGTCCATCAACAAATACAAAAACCACTTCCTGTTTTTCATCACGTTGAGTAGTGTTGTCGTCAGCGGAAGAATTTTCTGAGTCATCTTCAACTTCTTTGGTGCCACCGTTTTCTTTTTTAATGCGTGTAGTTACTGCTGAAATAGGCACCGAGATAACATTCTCGCGGGTTTCGGTAAGAATATCAACTGTTGCCGACATTCCCGGGCGGAAAGGATATAAATTTCCATTCTCCGGATCGATCAGGTCTTCGTATGATTCATGCAGTAAAAATACCTTTACATCAAAATTGGTTACCTGGTCCGAACTGGTACCGGTTACGCTGGCAGAGTTGGCAATTTCAGTAACAATGCCTTTAAATTTACGGTTCAGGTAGGCATCAACTTCCACCAGCGCGGTGTCGCCTTTCATTACCTTTACAATGTCATTTTCGTTTACCTCAACCTGCACTTCCATTTTGTTCAGGTCGGCAACGGTCATCATTTCTGTTCCTACCATCATGCTGGTTCCTACAACACGTTCGCCTTTTTCTACATTTAATGCCGAAATGGTTCCTGAAATCGGTGCATATATTTTGGTTTTCACCAGTTGTTCTTCGGCTTCATCGAGCGATGCCTGTGCGCTTAGTACCGAATACTGTGCTGCACGTACTTCGGCTTGTGTAACTTTGTAAGCTGCTTCTGCCGATTCGAACTCTGAAACCGGAATTGTTCCTTTTTCATACAGTTGCTTCGAGCGTTTAAATGAAAGTTCGCTCTCAATTTGTTGCGCTTCAGCCTGCGCTAAACGAGCTTTGGATGAATTTAAGGCTGCTTCCGACCGGTTTACTGCCGATACATACATTTCCGGCTTTATCACGCACAGCAATTTCCCTTGTTCAACCGGATCACCGTCTTCAACATGCAGTTCAACGATTTCGCCGGCCACATCCGGACTGATCTTTACTTCCGTTTTCGGTTGTATTTTTCCGTTGGCCGTAATAAATTCGGTAATGGTTCTGCTTTCGACAGTCTCGGTGGCTACTTTTAGTGTAACCTCGTTACCAAACCAACCTTGCTTTTTACCAATGACAAGGACAATGATAACAACAACTGCAATTCCGATTATATAAGGTAGTGTCTTTTTTTGCTTCATTTCTCGAAGAAGTTTTTTTAATAGGTAGAGAATCAGTTTCTAAAATTACAAGAAAATTTAAATCCTGTAAAATAAACTTGTTATCGATTGGTGTTTACTTCCATAAGAAATCCTGTCCGGTACTTTTTGACTACTGAAAATACTATTCCTTTATGAGCATTCGCGCGGTTAAACGACTGTGCTGCTCCAGGTAAATATCTTTTTCTTTTACCATCCAATCCAACACATCTTCGGTGTAATGGCGGATGGTTACCAGTGTTAAATCAGTATTGTATCTGATGTTGTAATTTGCTGAAAGTTCGCTAAAAATTTCTTCCAGGTTTTCGTTCGAAGCATCAGCAACAATGTTCAGGTCGATAGCCGACTGCTGCATTAAAGTTACTTTTATCAGTTTTTCCATCAGGAATTTTACCACGCGTTCGATGTCGTTGATGGAAATTATCGAGAAATCGAGTGCCGAAAGTGTAATCAGTACCTGGTTTTCTTTCAGGATAAAAATTGGAGGCAACTCAATTTTATGATTGATCTTATGAATAACGGTGCCCGGATTTTTAGGCTCAACAAACGATTTTACCAGCAAAGGAATGCCTTCGTTGTGCAGCGGCTGCATGGTTTTTGGGTGAATAACTTTTGCTCCCGAGTGTGTCATCTCCACCGCCTCTTTGTACGATAGCTCGTTGATCATTACCGTGTCGCTCATCTTTTTTGGGTCGGCACTTAAAACTCCCGGAACGTCTTTCCAAATCGATACACTTTCAACCTGCAGCGAACTACCGATAATGGCAGCAGTAAAATCCGATCCCTCGCGGCCCAGAGTGGTAGTCAGGTTGGTAGTAGTAGATCCGATAAATCCCTGGGTGATGTATAATCCTGTATCGGCGAAAGTGAATTCCTTGCGGATCAGTTCGCCGGTCCATTCCCAGTCAACCTGCGCATCGCGGAATGTGTCGTCGGTTTTCAGGCAGGTGCGAATGTCTATCCACGTATTTTTATTTCCGGTGGCGGTGATGTAATCGCTAACAATGCGGGTAGAAATGAGCTCGCCAAAACAGATGATCTGGTCGTACTCAAAATTAAAATCGTACGACGGACGTGAATTCAGTTTGTGTTCCAGTTCGGTAAACAATTCGTAAACGCCTTGAGGCATCCCTTTTTCACCAAACAAATCGCCAATAATTTCAATGTGATAGTTCTTGAAGTTATTGAAGATTGTCCATTTTTCGTCTGAATTCTTGAAGTATGCTTTTATCAGTGTTTCCAGCAAATCGGTACTTTTTCCCATGGCTGAAATAACAACGGCAAGGTTTCCGCTTTCACTTTTAATAATTTCAAATACATTTTTTACTGCGGCCGCATCTTTTACCGATGCTCCACCAAATTTAAATACCTTCATAAAAATCAACTTTAAGCTTTTGAGCAATGCGCTAAGAACTGTTTAACGGTACAAATCTATATTTTTTGAAATAACAAAAAGCGAATCATTGTTATGAAATCATTTTACTAAAAATGTTAATTTAGATGCCTTCGAAAAAATCACTAAAAAAAAACTGCACATCATGAGACATTTTATTCTGTCATTTTTTATTCTGTTTACTTTTTCCGCATATAGTCAGGTTAGCCAACTCAATAAAAGTTCGCTTTCCATCGAGACTATAATGCAAGATCCGGCCAAGTGGATCGGCACTTCGCCAACTGGTATTTCCTGGAGCGAAGACGGATCAACGATTTATTTTCAGTGGAATCCGGAGCAAGATACGCTCGAATCGTTGTATGCTTACGATCTGTCGACTGAAGAAATTGCAAAGGTGAGCCTCGACGAGAAAAAGACACTGCCCGGCCGTCGCGGCGATTACAACAGCGACAAATCAAAAAAAGTATACACCCGAAATGGCAACTTATTTTTGCTCGATGTTAAAACCGGGAAAGAGAAACAGCTAACAGCCTGGCTGGAGCGCGCTTCGTCGCCTGAGTTTGTTTTACGCGATTCGAAAATAGCATTCACAAAAGAGAATAACCTGTTCACCATCGATCCGGAAACAGGATTGATTACGCAGTTGACCAACTTTGTTTCGGGGAACGAGAAAAAGGAACAACCTTCGTCGGAACAAGCCAAATGGCTGGAACAACAGCAAAAGGATTTGTTTGTGGTTTTGCAGGAGCGGGAAGCCAAAAGTAAAGCACGTGAAAACCGCGAGGAGGCAGAGAAAGAAGCCGAACCATTAAAAATATATACGGGTAGCAAGTTTCTGAATGGCATTTCGCTGAGCCCAACCGGCGACTATATCATTTATAGTTTGTACGAGAGGGCAGCAAATGCAAAAGCTACTTCGGTAACGCATCATGTTACAGAGTCGGGCTACACCGAAGAACGAAATGCCCGTGCAAAAGTGGGAAGTCCGCAAGCATCGGTTGAAATGGGCATTTTTGATATAAAGAACAATAAGCTGGTTACGATCGATAAAACACAAATTCCCGGCCTGAAAGATTTGCCCGATTATCTGAGCGATTACCCGGAACGTATGCCAAAAGAAGGTGAGGAGGTAAAAGACCGTGAAGTGAATTTGTTGGGTCCAATTTGGAACGAAACAGAAGATATAGCAGTGGTTGTGGCTTTATCACAAGACAATAAAGACCGCTGGATTTTGTTGCTCGACCCAGAAACAGGCGATTTGGAATTACTCGATCGTCAGCGCGACGAAGCATGGATCGGAGGTCCCGGAATTGGCGGCTGGGGAATGTCAACCGGAAGCATGGGCTGGATGCCCGATGGAGAATCGGTTTGGTTTCATTCCGAAGAGACAGGGTACTCACATTTGTATGCTGTTAATATCAAAACTAAAAAGAAAACTGCACTTACCGAAGGCGAGTTTGAAGTTTCAGAGGCATCCATTTCGAACGATAAAAAGAGTTTCTACTTCATTGCCAATAAAGTGCATCCCGGTGTGACGCACTATTACAAAATGCCGGTTTGGGGTGGTAAGCTAACGCAAATTACATCGCTGGAGGGCGGAAACGAAGTAACGCTTTCTCCCGATGAGAAATACCTGGCTGTTCGCCATTCAGAGGCCAATAAACCCTGGGAACTTTATCTGCAGGAGACTAAAGCCGGTGCAGATGCCGAACAGTTGACGCACTCAACCACAGACGCATTTAATAAATACAATTGGCGAATTCCGGAGTTCATTACATTTAATGCTGCCGATGGCGCTGAAGTGCATGCCCGTTTATATCGTCCTGAGTCGCCGGAAGCAAACGGACCGGCAGTAATTTTTGTACACGGCGCCGGTTACCTGCAAAATGCACACAAATGGTGGAGCAGCTATTTCCGCGAATACCAGTTCCACAATATATTAGTCGACAACGGTTACACGGTATTGGATATCGATTATCGTGGAAGTGCCGGTTATGGTCGCGACTGGCGCACCGGAATTTACCGCTGGATGGGTGGCCTCGATCTATCGGACCAGGTTGACGGTGCCAAAATGTTGACCGAAAAATATAATGTTGCGCCCGACAGAATAGGAATTTACGGTGGCTCGTACGGTGGTTTTATCACGCTGATGGCTTTGTTTAACGAGCCGGAAACTTTTGCAGCCGGAGCAGCTTTGCGTTCGGTTACCGACTGGGCACATTACAACCACGGTTACACGGCCAATATTCTGAATACGCCGCTGCAGGACAGTATTGCGTATGCAAAAAGTTCACCCATAAACTTTGCCGAGGGACTGCAAGGCAACCTGCTGATGTGTCACGGAATGGTAGATGACAATGTGCAGTTTCAGGACATTGTACGACTTACGCAACGTTTCATTGAACTTGGCAAAGAAAACTGGGAACTTGCCGTTTTCCCGGTTGAAGCGCACGGATTTGTTGAACCCAGCAGCTGGACCGATGAATACCGACGTATCTTTAAACTGTTTGAGGAAAATTTAAAATAGACCCTGGTCAATTTCGGGGGGTGGCTTCAAAATGTACTCCCCTTTTTAATTATGTTCTATCCCTATTTTTAGGAGTAGCCTGCTTTTTTAGTAAAGAAAACCGAAAATGTTTGTAGTTCGTTGATAATGAGCTGTGAATATCTTCGGTTTTCTTTTTGTTAAAGACAAATACCCCGGACTGTTAACGATTTTAGCCTTGTATTGCTTCTAAAAAATCCCAAGTAAATGGGATTGTTCAGTACTGATTCACCCCCTAATTTTGCTCCAAATTCTATTTATCTATGAAATTATTTACGCTGTTTTTAGGGCTTGTCTTGCTATGTTTGGGGCAAAACATTTTAGCGCAAGAAATTAGAGAAGAACCTTCTCGCCTTACGTTTGGAGGCTACGGAGAGGTGGTTTATCGCCATTTTTACTACACCGATGATTTTAATCGCTACACTTACCCTGAGAATTTTACCGAGAAAGTTAGCCGTGGACAAACCGATATTCCCCACCTGGTTTTTAACCTTACTTACGATTTTGGAAAAGGCTGGAAAGTAAGTAGTGAGATTGAGTTCGAACATGGCGGAATAGGCTCCGAGATGGAAATTGAAGCCGAAGAATTTGGCGAGTACGAAACTGAAGTTGAAAAAGGTGGCGAGGTGATCCTGGAGCAATTCTGGATCGAAAAAAGTTTTTCTTCACGTTTTAACATCCGGGCCGGTCACATAATTGTTCCGGTTGGATCGATCAATTACGGCCATCTGCCAACCGAATATTTTACGGTGATGCGCCCCGAAGGTGAGAGCACGATCATTCCGCAAACCTGGCACGAAAACGGAATAAGTATCCACGGCCGGCTACGTATGTGGGATTACGATTTTCAACTGTTGAATGGTCTCGATGTGGATGCTTTCGGTTCATCAAATTGGGTAAATGGAGGAAGTGTTTCTCCTTACGAATATAAACTGGCGACCAGCATGGCCGGTGCATTCAGAGTTAATAACTATTCTGTGAACGGCCTCCGAATCGGATTGAGCGGTTATGCCGGAAACAGTGCCGGCAACAGTTTGAAAGCCGATCGTTATGAAGGTTTGAAAGGAACTGTGCTGATCGGTTCGGCTGATGCTGAATACCGCTCGCAAAACCTGATCGCTCGCAGCTGTGTAATTTATGGTAACCTTTCCGAGTCAGCAGAAATTTCGAAGATCAATAAAAGTCTACCATCAGCAGCACCATCACCGCACACCGATGTTGCAAAAAATGCCATGTCGTTTATGGCGGAAGCGGGCTACAATGTGCTGTCGTTTTTCCCGAAGGCAGATGGCCAGCTTTTTACTTTTCTGCATTACACGTATTACAATTCGATGCAAAACACTGTGGCAGGTATGCTTGCCGACGCACGTTACAAACGACAGCTATATACGTTGGGTTTGAACTACTATCCAATTCCGCAAATCGCTTTAAAATCCGAATACAGCATGCGCGTGTTCGACAAACCATATAATCAGGAAAATACACTTAGCCTGGGTGTTACCTTCTCGGGCATATTCAAATAATTCAAAATTTAAACTGTCATGAAAAAATTTAATCCATTTCTATTTCTCGCCGGCGGGCTCGCGCTTTTTACGGTTGCCTGTTCCGAAACCGACGATGTTATCGATGTTGATGAGCGCGATGAAAACATCACACAGGTAATAACTGATTATACCAATAAAACAGTAATTGCAACGTACGAAAACATGGCAACCAATGCCATTGAGCTAGTTAATGTTATTCAGGGGTTTAGTTCAGAATTAAACGATTCGGAAGTTGAAGATGCGGCCGATGCATGGAAATATACCCGCGAATACTGGGAAAAAAGCGAGGCCTTTTTGTTTGGCCCGGCGGCTTTCAATAACCTCGATCCACTGCTCGATTCGTGGCCGCTGGATAAAGACCAACTCGACCAGGTTCTTGCGGATGTTGAAGATGAAACTATCTCGATGAGTTCAGACTATGTACGTAACAGTTTAGGGGCCTCGCTTCGAGGTTTTCATGCTGTAGAATATTTGTTGTTTCGAGATGGTGCAGCTCGCAGCGCAGCCAGTTTCTCTGCAGCCGAGTTGACGTACCTTGAAGCAGTGGCACAGGTGCTTGCAGAAGATTGTACTACTCTGGAAGCCTGGTGGACCGGAGCCGAGAATCTGACAATTGAAAAACAAAACTTACTCGCAACAGCTGAAATTGAAGTTGGAGATGCTTTTGGAAACGAATTGATTAATGCCGGATTAGGTGGCAGCCGCTATGTTTCGCAATATGCAGCGCTGGAAGAAATTATTCAGGGTGCTATGGATATTGCCGACGAGGTTGGAAATGCAAAAATTGCCGATCCGGTAGAGTCCGGGAATGTGCTGGATGTAGAATCGTGGTACAGCTGGAATTCTCTCACCGATTTTGTGAATAACATCAACAGCATCGAGAATGCTTATCTCGGTGGATTGTCAGAAAATGACAGGGGAGCTAGTTTTTCTGATCTTGTAAAAGCCGAATCGGCAGAACTAGACGAGGAAATAAAAGCCAACATTGCTGCAGCCAAAAGCGAGATCAACAATATTGGGCAACCATTCCGAAATAATCTTTCGAACACCACAGCAACCGACGCTGCAACCGATGCCTGTAACGCATTACTTGATTCGCTGAAAAAAGTGAAGGATATTCTGTAAAACCAAAGAAAATCAACAATCAACTTATACCAAATGAAAACAAAAAATCAACCCCAAAAAACAAGACTGATAATGGCAGTCGCATTAATTGCGACCTGCCTTTTCAGTTCTTGTGTAGAAGAACCGATCATTGCCGAAGACGTAGTGGATAAAAGTACTCTTTCAGAAGAGTATTATGCCGGAGGATTAAACGGAACAGTCTTTAATGAAACATCCCGTTGTTTTGAACAACCGTCGCCGGCAATAAGTAATCATGGAGCTTTTCTGAATGGAGAGTCGTTCTTTGAGAACCGTTTTGTTACCGGAAGCGATTCGCCATTCAGCGGATTAGGTCCAGTGTACATTAAAACCTCCTGCGTTTCCTGTCATCCGGGATACGGCAGAGGAAAAAGAACTGACCGCTTGTCAACCGATCACGCCAACGGTTACATCGCATTTGTCCATAATCCTGATGGTTCGATTGTGGAGGGATTTACCGTCATGTTGCAAATTCATGCAGTTGATCCTTACGTTGCTCCGGCAGAGGATGTCATCATTCACTGGAACGAATTTGTGGATGAATACGGGAATAAATATCCGGATGGTACGCCATACAACCAGGGTAAAATCACTGAGGGATCGCTTTCATATCCAACGGCCGAACTTATTGGGTGTATTATGGATGTCCCCGAAGATTACCAGGTTTCGGTTGAAGCTACTATTGGAATTTACGGAACCGGTTTGCTTGACGCGATTCGGGACGAGGATATTATTGCTGAATACAATCGTCAGCAGGAAATGGACGGTCCGATAAAAGGGCAGCACGGCAGGTGGATAACCGAAGCTTATGACGGGAAACAACATCTGGGGAAGTTTACATGGCATTGTAGCCGTGCAACACTGGAAAATGGTCCCGGATTTAACGGCATTTACAGTATATCGAACATTACCAGGGCCGATAAACCCAGTTTATACGCTACCAAGCAGTGGATAGAAAAACAACACGAACTAGGTATTGATACCACCGGGTTGCATGCCACACAACCTATAGAAATGCATGCCGGAGATCTTTCTGATTTTATGCTTTGGCATCGTGGGCTGGCAGTTCCTGCAGCCCGTAATCTTGACGATGAAGTGGTACAGCAGGGTAAAAATCTTTTTTACGAAGCGAAATGTGCCGAATGCCACAAACCGACATGGACAACAGGAGAATATGCACACATTCCGGGCTATTCGAACCAGAAGATCAGACCGTACACCGATTTGCTGATGCACGACATGGGTGATGAAAACAAAGGAAGGTTTCGCACCTACAGAACTCCTCCGCTTTGGGGAAAGGGACTGATGGAAAAAGCTGCAAATCATACCGACATGTTTCATGATTTAAGAGCGCGCGATTTTGAAGAAGCTATTTTGTGGCATTTTGGAGAAGCTGAAGAAGCCCGCGAATTTTTCCGTAACCTGACAAAAGAGAACAGGGAAGCATTGATCAAATTTTGCCAGTCAATTTAAATGATGATGAAGCACTTGAAATATATAAGTCTTATTGTTGCATGCCTATTCGCGTGCTCGTGTAGCAAATCGGAAGATACTGATCCAATTTCATTTTCAAGTGATATTGCTCCTTTCATGGATAACAGTTGTACAACCTGCCATTACGGTGGCCGGCAGTCTCCTGATTTGAGATCTCAGTACAGCTTTAACGCGCTGATTAACGGAGCGTATGTTATTCCCGGAAATGCAGTTGACAGTCCGCTCATTCATCAATTGGAGAGTGGACATCCCTCGGCCGGCCATGTGTCGGAAAGTCAAATTGAGGAGGTGAAACTGTGGATCGATCAGGGAGCGCAGAATAATTAAGAAGTAGAAAATTATTAGAACGTAGGAGAAGGAAATTATGAGGAAGTTTTACACGAACAAAACGGTACTGCAACATGGTATTTTATTAGTGTTGGTTTCTTTTATGCAGAGTTGTGTAAAAGACGATGACGGGGTTCAGAAAATCGACGGAGAACTGGCAGGTGGAGCCACTACCATTTACATGCAGAGCAGTAAAGCTTTTTCAACGCCGGCACCCAATTTATCCGCTGAAAGTCTTGAAAAACATTTGGATGGAGATGTGGCATTCGAAGCCATTTTTGTTTCAGGACATGCTCCCGTGAACGGTGGTCTGGGACCGGTTTTTAACCACAATTCATGTGTGGGGTGTCACGTCTCTGACGGGCGTGCAGCACCACCGACCAACATTAACGATATGAGCGGCTTCTTTTTCAAAATAAGCGTAGAAGGTGAGGACGAACACGGCGGTCCGGCTCCTGTCCCGGGGTTTGGTACGCAGCTGCAACACCAGTCAATTTACGGTTATCAAAAAGAAGCTGCGCTGGCCGTTGATTACGAATACATCGAAGAAACACTTGCTGACGGCACAGTGGTTAATCTCCGAAAACCGGTTTATTCGATAGAAGATCCGTATATGTCGATGCCTTCCGGAGTAATGATCTCGCCAAGAATTGCGATGCCTGTTTTCGGACTTGGACTGCTGGAGGCTATTCCCGAGTCGGAGATTCTGGCACTTGCCGATGAAAATGACAGCGACGATGACGGAATCTCAGGGAAACCCAATTATGTATGGGATCTGGCCAACAAAAGAATTGCACTGGGTCGTTTTGGCTGGAAAGCGGGCGCACCCAGTGTACTCGTACAAAGCGCAGGAGCTTATAACGAGGATATGGGAATTACCAATCCGATTCGCCCGGTTGAAAGTTCGTACGGACAAACTAATGGCGAAACCGAACTTTCCGATTCTACCGAAATCGATATGAAAATTTTGGAGGATGTTACTTTTTATTCACTCACGCTGGCAGTGCCTGCCGGAAGAAACTTTGATGATCCGCAGGTAGTGAAAGGCCGGAAGGTTTTTGATAAAATTGGTTGTATTGATTGCCACACGGCATCGTTTACAACGGGAACACTGGAAGGTATTCCGGAAGTGAGTAACCAGATCATTTACCCGTACAACGATATGCTTTTACACGATATGGGAGACGGGCTGGCCGACAACCGACCTGAATTTAAAGCTGATGGTAAAGAGTGGAAAACGCGACCACTGTGGGGACTCGGTTTAACCAATGTTACCAGCGGACACACCACCCTTTTACACGACGGCCGGGCACGTAGCATTACCGAAGCTATTTTATGGCACGACGGCGAAGCAAAGGATACAAAAGATGAGTTTAAAGAGTTGAGTGCCAGTGACCGTGAAGCTTTGCTTGAATTCCTAAATGCACTGTAATGAGAGGTCTTTGTCTAACAATTGTATGTTTCCTAATATGGGGAAGTGAGTATGGAAATGCGCAACTACCAGCGGAAAAGTGGGCAATGCCTTTTTACGATGGAGCAGTTGAAACGCCCTCCATTTCGAATTTAAATGACAGTGTGCTATTTGCAGGCGATTCGGCCGGTAATCCACAGTTTTATTTCCAGGATGTTGAGGCCGAAGTATGCGAGGATAAGCTTTGTTTCCCGGTAGAGATTACCTTGTTTTGGGATGTTGCCGGAGAATTTCTGGCCTTTCATGTATCGGAGAATACGCCACTTACAAAAGCAGACCATGTACTATTTACGAAATACGATTATTACCAATTGTTTCAGCTGTTGAATTCCCCGGACTCAAAACTGGCGCGATATAAAAAAGCCGATCTTGTTCAGCACAACCGAAAAAATACAGGAGCAGTCGACGCAGTTAGTGGAGCTACTGTTCGAATTGCTAAAGAACCAATGGTAAACGGTGCAGCTTTTACCTGTTTTTCGTTGTGGAATATTGTATATCGTCAAAATCCGGTACCTCAGCCAGGAGGAATGAAACAGCTCGATAAGGAAGCGATGGAAGACGGTTTGGAAAATCCCGCAAAGCTGAGTGCCTGTGAACTGACAGTTCTTTTAAATCAGGCGCACCGGGAAAAGAAATTACGCAAGCTGTCAGTGCAAAAACAACTAACTGCTCAGCTTTCCAAAATGAATCCCTTGCAGTGTTTATTGGTAAGCAATTACCTGAACCGTCAAAACTATATTTATCCCGAGGCCGCTGAAGACTTAAGATCATGCACGAAAATTGAAAGAACTTTTGCCCGTATGATTCCTTAAAACAATCCTTATGGTAGTAGTTAGCGGGTGACTCTATGTCACCCGATCACTAGTTTCAATTTTACCTCCGAAAGTTTCCAAATTGAATAAAGCGACAATTCATAAGAAACTTGTTTTTGCCTTATCAGGCGGATTCTACTCTTTGGCTTAGCCCAAAGAGTAGACAGTAAACCCAAGGCTGCGCCCGCTTCCCTTGGAAAAGCTACGCGATGCCGGCTAAAATTCCTGAAACTCGTCGTGCCTCCTCAAACAACAGTAATTTTTTAACGCCGTCACCGCTTGTTTTCCGGCTCACCGGACGAGGCCAGGCTTCGATGAAGCAGACATAACATCGCTGGAACGGCCAAAAGCAGCCTTGGCTCGGAAATGCCTTCCTCGTTCTTCGTTTTTGTGTCAAGACAAAAATGAAGGCCGCCGGCAGGCAATAGTGAAAATTGACAATTCATATAATCGTCGACCATCTTTCTAATGTAATCCCTTACACTGATTTTGATGTTCTCTATTTCCCAAATCATTTTTACTACTTTTAACACCAATCAATACAGTAGCAATGGCTGAAAAATCCGTTTTTCAAAATAAAAACCTCTATTTCATTTTTGGGGTGACGCTTATTGCCATGATGGGAGTGGCAAGCATTACACCAGCTTTCCCCGATATTATCCATTATTTTAATATCAGTCCGCAACAGGTGGGCTATCTCATTGTTGCCTTTACCCTGCCCGGTATTTTTCTTACGCCTTTTACCGGAATTCTGGCCGACCGTTATGGCCGGAAAGTGGTGTTGGTACCCTCCCTGTTTATTTTCGGACTGGCAGGTTTTGCCTGTATGTTCGCACCCGGATTCTACTGGCTGCTGGTGCTCCGGTTTTTGCAGGGAGTTGGTGCCAGTTCCTTATCAAGTATGAATATTACGCTGGTTGGCGATCTTTTCGAAGGCAAGAAACGTACCGCCGTAATGGGCTACAATGCCAGTGTGCTGAGTATTGCCACAGCATCGTACCCTGCCCTTGGCGGTGTGATCGCCATTTTTGGCTGGCAGTATATTTTTGCTTTGCCTATCCTGGCAATTCCGCTGGGTATTTGGGTAATGAGGGGACTGAACAATCCCGAGCCAAAGAACAAGGCGCACCTGCGATCGTATTTTAGCCGCGTGTGGAAGACGATAAATCAACGCACCGTTTGGGGACTTTTCGCCGTTAACTTTATTCTTTTCCTACTGCTTTACGGTTCGTACCTTACCTATTTCCCGCTGATGATGGAAAACCGCCTCGGCGCCGATTCGTCGCGTATCGGGCTAATGATGTCGCTTATGTCGGTAACCACAGCAATTATGAGTTCGCAGCTCGCAAGGTTTAACCGCTTGTTGGGGCAAAAACGACAGCTTATAATTGGCAGCGTGTTTTATATGCTGGCGTCGCTGCTTATGCTTGGTGCCAACAGCTATTTAATGTTGGGCGTGGCTGTAATTGTGTTTGGTTTTGGCCACGGAATCACCATTCCGTCCATTCAAAATATGCTGGTGGGTTATGCGGCCATCAACGAGCGGGCAGCCTTTATGTCGCTAAATTCTATGGTGCTGCGTGGCGGACAAACCTTTGGCCCCCTGCTGGTGGGTGTGTTTTATGCATTGGGCGGACTCAAGGCCAGCTTCCTGTCGGGGGCAGTTATGGCCCTGCTCATGATGATCATTATTTTCGCCACCGTGCATATTCATAAAAAACCAGGCGAATAATAACCCGGATTCTGTTTTTATTTTGCCGGCAGCCGGGCTTTCCGCTAAAGTTGCCACAGCTTTTGCCTGTTCCACCAAAGGCATTTGGGTAGCTCCCTGTAGTCGCTCCCAACTGCCGGGTGTCACAAGCAAACGCTGCGGCAAGCTGCCGCTGCAATCCCTGCCGGAGGGCCGGTGGCGCTGATTGGCAAAGCTTGCTTAGCGCCGGGCTACTCCTTGTTTGTAGCCAGAAGCAGGAAAGGAAGCATAATATTGCCACGAAGTGGTAAAAATTGAATAACCACGGGGAAACCCCGTGGATAAATACGCGCAGTAGCAACAGCCACGAAGTGGTTGAATGTAACACTATTATTCACCCCCTTCAGGGATGTATAGTACTGGTGATTCCGTACCCCGCGCTGCGGACTACCGTCCTTTCACGAGGTTATTAATAGTAAATCCCTTCAGGATATGCCCAGGTTATATTATAATACACTTTCAGTGCTTTTTATTAAAAGCCCAAAAGGGGCGCCGGGCTAGTGAATAGAGCCAATCTCGTCCGGCGAAGAATGTTCTTCAAGGCGAATAAGTTGCTCCGGACGAAAGTTAGCTGGTAATGTCAAGCATCAAGTATCCAGCATCCAGTATGAATAGCCAAATATTTAATTGAAGATACGCTTTCCGCAAAAAAGCACCCAACCCAACGGGAGGATGCTTTCTGATACACATACACGGTTTTTGTTTTTATTCTTCTACGGTAGCTTCAGTCGATTCTTCTTCTTCGCTGGCAGATTGCCCCTGACGGGCGGCAAGCTGAATCTCAAGATTTGTAATCTTCTGATTTACCTCTAATATAAAATTTTCGATTTCGGGAGTTGCCATACGCAAAGTAACCAGGGCATTAATACGGTTTACCAATGCCTTGTATACCCCTTCGAAAGCCAAACGCACCTCTTTAACTTTTGCGGCGTTGTTGTTTGCTTTTTCGCTGTCGCGTTGGTTTTGCAGATCATTAACGGTATTGTTTTCGGTTTCGTGCGCCAAAACCCACGGCATAATACCAATGGTTTGGCAATGCACTGCCATATCCCGGTCTTTCAGGTCGTTATTCAAGTTGGTTGCTGCTGCAGTTTGTTCCTTCAACGACAGGTATCTGATGTTTCCATACAGATTAAAAACCCGTTCGAGGTGTTTGGCAGCCTCAACTTCTTCTGGTATTGGGCTAAAAAGCGTTGCTTTTACCCGCTCGTTTAGTGCAGTCCAGGTAGTATCGCGCCTGTGGTCGGCATCCTGAACTTTTTCGGTCAGTACACTTCCCCGGTCAACATTTATTGCTTCGTCCAGTTCGGTAAAACTATTGTCGAAGTCTACCGATTCTTCCTCTACATTAAGTGCTGCAGGGGTGGCCTGCGCAATCAAACTTTTTACATCAGCCATAAACTGAAAGTAATCGTTGTTGCGCAAGCGCGTTAAAGGGATTGATTTTATAAAATTCATAATAGTTAAAATTTAAGAAAGTATGGGTGTATGTGTATTTTGTTGATTATTTGGTGAGTGCATGGTGCTTATTAAAGTGTAAAGTTCTTGCAAATTAGAACATAAGCTTACCAAAGTCAACAGTAGAGCTTGTGTTATTTAGCATAAGCAGTAAATTGACAACTAAACAATTAGCGTTGAAGAACGATGGCTTGCCGTTAAGGTTTTTAGTCCTGTTGTACGATTTTGACAGGCCCGGAGTGATGGCTAAAGTCCCATTGCAAGGCAACGACAGCAGTAAATTGGTGACTAAACCCCCTTTGTATAGCTACGAAAGTAGTTTTGTGGTGACAAAAACGCTGTTGTAGCACTACGAAAGTAGTTTTGTGATGACAAAAGTGCCGTTGTAGCACTACGAAAGGACTTTTGTGAAGACGGAGAAGCTTTCAAACACCTACGAAATCACTAAATTGAATAATTTGATGGTAGCAAAGCGCTACGAAACGACCAAATTGGTGACTTTGAAGCTTTCGCAGGGCTGCGAAAACACCAAATTGGTGGTGGGGGAGGTCTTGTAGTCAGTCAGTTAGGTGTTTTTGTGTTATCGTAGTCTTTCGAAACCCCGCTTTTAGTAAGGCTTACGGGCTTAAGCCCTGTTCTGAGGGGCTTTGCTTAACCCTGGGCGTAACGAGGGGCAGAAGCGGTAGCGGAAACTTACTTGTTTTGTTTTATTTTTTATTATGCTAACTTTAAACCAGAATAAAAACATAACCATTGAATACATACCCTGAAATAACAGTAAAAGAATCAGTAATCATAATAAGTGTTGTTATACCTCCATATTGGGCGTATAACATTACTTTAAAAAACGATATAATGAAAATAACATTACCTGGTGATGTTATATACTAGTTAGCGTTCAGTTTAAAGAAAAATGAGAAGTAGTATTAAATCAAATAGACTTAGTTTCAAAATTGGTTCTTTAGAATGGTCAAATTTCTATGGATTGCCTATCTTTTTATTAATCCTCGGTTTTATTGGACTATTCTTCATTATTAAGGATTTTAATCAAATTGACAAAATAACTGACTTCGTTCTATTTTCAACATTCTGTTTACTAAGTGGATTGTTATTAATTCTTCGACAGAAAAAGCGATTAAAATTTAAGAGTTTCGCATTTAACGGAGAACTCGAAGAGTTTAAAATTAAAATCAGAGAATTACTGAACGACAATAAATGGGAAATTAACTACGACAACAAAACATTTTTACAAGCAACTTTTTGGGAAAGTCTTTTTAGTTTGGATATGCTGACTTTAAAATTTAAGGACAAAGAAATACTATGGAATATTATTCATCATCCAGGCAGCCACAATTCAATTGCAGCTTCATTTTCATTCAATAAACAAGGAAAAAAAATAATAAAAAGGATAATAACCGATGCTAAAAAAGAAGATATTGCGAGTCGGGAGTCAGTTTGAGAAATGAAGAAATCGAGAAAAATACAGATTTGGATGTATTCAGTTTTAGGACTGGTAGCAATAGTTGTGTCATTATGGAGTATGAAACAATATCCACATAAACTGGAGAGATTTAACAATCAAGAATTAAATGGTATTGTAACTTACATTTATAGTAGTTCTGGAGGTACCAAGATTAAACTAAATAATGAACAAAAAAAACATTTGATTTTCACTGAATACAATGAAAACGTTAAAAGCTTCTTTTACAGGTATGTGTCAATTGGAGATTCAATCTATAAATCGCCAAATGACAATTTCGTGCATGTATTTAAGGGAAAAAAAGAAATATTATTTGAAATAACAAAACAAAAACCGAAACGCTAACAAAAGCTATATGTAATGCGGGGTACAGCGGGTATTTCAACCGCAGTTCTTCGCATCAACAACGCCAATTCGTCTTTGACGATTTGGCTATAAAAACTAAAATATGAATAAACGAATTGGCTCAGTGGCAACCTGACGGTGAAGCATTTCAAAGTCCCGCACTCCACATAGCCAAACCGTTAGCGGTCATTGTATAAAAAATTAACCTACAAAACCTTATATTATGAAAAAGACAATTGTCACACTAAGCTTACTTTTTCTTTGCGTGTTTTCTGTTTACTCAACATCATTTTCATTTTCCAATTTACTTTGGAAGGATAATTTAGATTGTGACAATGATGGTTATTCTAGAATTAGAACTCTTCAAGTAACAATCTCTATGAATAATTATACTCCATTTGATGATGAGGTTTACAAAGTAACGTTAGATAAAAGGGAAAAAGGCTTTTTAACTTCTTGGGTCAATGAATATAGTTATGAATGGCATCGATTCATTTCAAGTGATTGGCTCACTAATATAGAATACATACCACTAACCTATGAGGTTACTGTTTTAACACAAGAACATGATGAGTATGATTTTAGAATTCGCATTTTTGATCAAGATGATAACTTAGTAAGTACGTATGATCAAGATAATAACACTCTTTTAAATGACCAAAAATTTGAATATGCCACTGAAGATGGAGACTGTTGTAGTCCACCTAACAGTTTAACTGTGGTGGATCTTGGAAAAAACAGTGCTACTTTAGATTGGGATGATGTTTCCGGTGCTAATAATTATGAGATCGCCATTCGCGAAGTTGGTGGCGATTGGATGACCTATACGTCTAATATTAGTTCATTGTATCTAGATAATCTGGATTGTGAAACGACCTATGAATATACAGTTGCAACAGCTTGCAGTAGTGTCTCAAGCCGGTATTCAGAAGAATATGTATTTACAACAAAAGATTGCCCTGTTTTAACTTCAATCACTATTAGTGGTCCAACCTCTGTTAATGAAAATAGTACTGCAAACTATATTTGTACTGCAAATTATTCTGACGGTTCATCGCAAGATGTGACAAGCGATGCAACGTGGGGAAATACTTCATATTATGCCACAATACATGCTGGTGTTCTTACTACCAAACCAGTTGATTCCAATGAAAACTCTACAATTACGGTTTATTATGGAGGAGAATTTAACTCCTACGACATAACTATAAAAAAAGTTGCACCAACTCTAAGTTCAATTTCAATTAGCGATATATCGTCGGTAAATGAAAATAGCAGTGTAAGTTTTTTTTGTATTGCAAAATATTCGGACAATTCAACTGAAGATGTGACTAATTTAACAACTTGGGAGTTAAACAGTACAACCTATGCATCTATAACAAACGGTGTTTTAACAACTAAATCAGTTAACTCTGATACGAACTGTATAATTACTGCTAGTTATGAGAATGAATCAGTATCTAAAAATATTGTTATTAAAAATACTGAAGATATTGAAACGTGTTCAAGTCCGGTATTTGTTGGAAGAAATACAAAGGACATTACGACTTCTTCGGCCACTATTGTATGTTATTCCACAACTGGTTCAGGTGGAAATTTAAAATACAACTGGTATTTAAGCCCTACATGTTCAGGAACTTTAATTGCTACAACTTCAGAGTCAGAATTAACAGTTTATGAGGAAGGGACTTATTCGTGCAAAGTATATGTCGAAGATTTTGAAAATAGTTGTTTTGATTGTTATTCTGATATAAATGTAGATTTCCCTGATTGTGATGCTCCGATTGGATTAAATGCACAGATAATTTCTTGTGAGTCAGCGAAACTGACCTGGGATGAAATTCAGAATTCAGCAGGGTATATAGTTTTATGGGGGAAATCGGATGGTAGCCTCCCTGAAAATCGGATTAATACAAGTACTAATTATTGTCATATTAATAATTTAGAAGCAGAAACTGAATACTATTTTACGGTCTATAATGAATGTTTAAATGGAACTGAAAATCCATATGCCGATATTTATTATTTTACTACACCTAAATGTGAGGACATAGGTTCGCTAAAAGTAACTATTTCTCCTACTGAAGCTGTTAACGCAGGTGCACAATGGAAAGTCGACGATAGAGATTGGAAAAATAGTGGTGATACAGAAAGTGTATTAAGTGTTGGGAACCACACCGTTTCATTCAAAACTATTTCTGGCTGGTCTACTCCTTCCAACAAAACTGTTTCAATTAGTGCCAATCAGACCATATCTGCAACAGGAGCCTATACGGTTGTTTCGGGCAGCGATAATACTAAACCAAACAAGCCAGTTATAGTGGCTCCTGAATATAACGAATCAATTTCATTACCGTTTGATTTGACTTGGATCTGCACAGATATTGATGGAGATGAGCTTAGGTATATTGTGTATGGAAGAAGCGTGGATTCTGTCGATTGGGAGTATTGGGGGAATGCAGCATTTAACACGCTTTACTTGAATTTTTTAGAGGTTGGAGATTATTATTGTACAGTTGCAGCTAGAGATAATGAAGAGTGGGGACCTTATTCTGATGTTCATAGATTCACAGTTGCTTCAGTCCCTTCTGATTCAACTAATACTAAACCGAATAAGCCCGTTTTAGTCTCTCCATCTAATGGAGAAAGTGTCTCGTTGCCAATCTCTTTTTCTTGGGTTTGTAACGATAGGGAGAATGATGATTTAACCTACACAATGTATAAAGGGGCATCACCAGAAAATATGGTTGAATGGACGCATGGAATTGATCGAAGTAATTTTACAGTGAGCGGAAAAGATCTTATTGGATCTTGGTATTGGAGAATTCGCGCTTATGATGGTGAATTGTGGAGTGATTATTCTGATACTTATCAATTCACAGGCCTTTCCGATAATAATCCTCCTAATGTGCCCAACCTTATTGCTCCAAGTAATGAATCTACTGTTTCTCCACCTTTTGAATTAAAATGGGATGCCACGGATGATGATAATGATAATTTGAGTTACAAAATTTATCTTGGGATAAACTCTAGCAATGTTTCTGAATGGAAAACATCAGATAGTGATTCATATACTGTTTCCAACTTATCTCCTGGCACTTATTATTGGGGTGTTCAGTCATACGATGGTACTTGGTGGAGTGGTTATTCTGGTTCTTACAAATTTGTTGTTTCTGCTACTCTTGAATCAATTACAATCAGTGGTTCACCTAATGTCGATGAAAACAGCTCTGCAAATTATACGTGTACAGCAAACTATTCTGACGGTTCTTCGCAAAACGTAACAAACTCCACAACTTGGAGTGAAAACTCTGATTATGCATCCATAAATTCAAGCGGCGTTTTAACAGCAAATTCTGTTAATTCCGACCAATCTTGTACAATCACAGCAAACTATGGAGGTAAATCAGACATTCATAATATAACGATTAAAAATATTGTTAACACAAATCATCCCCCAAACAAACCAGTGATAGTATCTCCTGAAAATGGAACTGTTTTTAAAGTTGGTGATGAGCATACTTATGAGGCATATGGTACAGATGATGACGGTGACAATTTGGATTTCTATTTTTATCTAACATATAATTCGGGTGACTGGAGTCTGTTTAATGGTAGTACCAGTTATATTACGCCTGTTACTACTTTTACTGCTGCAGGCACATTTCAAATTAAAGTTCAGACTGTCGATCCATTTGGAGCAAAAAGTGAGTTTAGCGAGGTTACGGAATTTTCTGTTGAATGGCCAACTTCAACAAATTACTTGAAATTTGGCAAAGACATCACTTTTTATCCTAATCCAGCAAATGAAAAAGTAATCGTAAATATGAAGCAATTAGATTATTCAAACTTTTGGATTAAAATTTATAGTATACAAGGGACATTATTACTTAAAAAGAAAGTTGAAGCAGGCATCACTGAGTTAAATGTTAAAAATTTCAAAACTGGTGTCTATTTATTGTCAGTTGAGAACAATAATAATATAGGAATTGAAAAATTAATAATAGAATAAAGAAAAACAACGAAACGCCATCTGTATATGTCATAGCCGGTTTTGTGGTTTATTGTGGGTTCTTCTCCCGCATTAACTTCATCATGGCTTGACAGGAAAGTAGCCCGCAATCGGCTACGCCACATACAGGTGACCGTTGTGTGTAATTTAAAAACAATAAAGTAGCAATTGTTAAAACTCAAAAATCAGAGACCAAATGTTTAAAGGCGAACCATCAAGCGGAGTAGATTTCTTTAACTTATTAATGGAAAATGAGGAATTTAATAAGGAAATTGGAAAACTGACCTTGGCTGCAGGACGATTAGAAGCGGAATTAATACGCTACTATAAACGCAAGGACATAAATGAAAACCTATCTCGATTTACTTTAGGAAAATTAATTGAATTTGGGAAAAATAACGATTTGCTCGAACGCAATTTGGTATACGCTCTTGAAAACACCTGTAAACAAAGAAATTATATAACACATAATATTTATGCACTCTTTACAGAATTAATCGATGAAACGGTATTGCCCAAAAATGATTTGATTGATACAGATGTATTAACATATACTGATAAAGCATGGGAAACTAGGAACAACCTGATTAATTTGGCCGATTTAATTAGTAAGTATTAATAATCAAATATTTAAATTCCCTGCTGCAGCGCGAATCCTTTCGCGTGGTTTAAGCGGCAAGCTCGCTGCACCCCTAAACTTATCATAATGGCACAATAGTTGCAAAACCCTAAGCCAAACTCAATAAAACCCAATTATCATGAAAAACTCAAAACAACACCTTTTTCCAATCCTTTGTTTAGTTATTATCCTTTTCTCATCAGTAAATACACTTAATGCCCAAAACAAAACCTATTTAGGGATTGATTTTGTAAATGAAATTGCAGATAAAGATCATTTACGTCCGGGAGTTGGACTTAATGTTGCTCGAACTTTTGGAAAACATAGCGGTATCGAGACAGGGGTTTATTACCGTTCTTACATCCAATCTTTGTCTTTTAGTATGGAAGGTAATTATTTTGATGTAGATATTCGTGAAAACCATTTGTCAATCCCTGTGCTTTATAAGTTCTCCTCGCGAATTGTAAATATCTCTGCAGGGCCGAGCTTTGACGTTTTTCTGGGATGGAAAGATGTATCATCTCCTGATGAAGTGGAAGTTAATGATTATGACATTGATCCCAAATACAACTTGGGGGCTATGGTAAAGCTTGGAAAAGACATTCGGTTATCTGATAAATTAGTATTTGAACCGGAGCTTCGGTTTAACCCGATTTTCAATTTAGAGCGCGTTTATATGGGGCTGGGTTTAAAGTTAAAACTTGATGTATAATATTTTAATAGAAGTATTTCTATTATCCCTCAATTGTCCTTCTTATACCTCCGCTGGCGCGGATTTGTAATCCGTGCCCTGGTCGATAAGACCAGAAATGTATTTTTAATGATATAACCCCGAAGTAACTCATCGGGAATAAAAAATAGTTTATTGGATGTAATTGTACTAAAATAGTATTGCTTTCAGCAATGGCACGGATTACAAATCCGCGCCAGCAACGGATGTTATATACTAGTTAGCAAAAATTATAAAACAAAACCGAGCCATGATGATAGAATTTATTTTAGTTGTAATAATTATTGGATTTTATTCTCTACTTGACATAAACGCTCCCCGAAATCCACTAATCAATATGCTCTGTTTTGTGTGTAATATATAAGAAATTAGTGCGTTATAATTTAAACAACCGAAAGAACAAATGTTGAAAATTACCAAACCTTTGATTTCACTAATTTTCATTTTGTATGGAACTCTTGCGTATTCTCAGGAAACGGATTTGTATGATGCAAAAGGAAAATTGAAAATTGATGATAATTACAAAATTGAAAAAAATATTTTGAAGTATGTAAAAACCATCGAAAAAGAAGCTCTCCCAATTGTTTACGCTTCAATTGAATATCCTCTGCCCGCTTACGAAAATGGTATTGGAGGACTGGTAATTGCAAAAATAGTAGTTTCACGAGGAGACTTATCAATTTACTGTAAAATAGAATCAGCATCAGACCCTTCATTAGGAAAAGCCGTTGAGAAAGCATTCTACGAGAATTCTCTAATCATTTATAAGTCTTTAGAGACAAATGAGAAAATTGAGTTTTACGTACCCTTTGAATTTAAAATGAAAAAGTCAATCTTCATGGAAGAACTTAGAAAAAATAGTTTAATCAAGATTGAGAAAAGCTACATGGAAAGACCAAAAAAGTTGTTGTAAAAAAAACATTATGAGCGCATAACAAATTGTACTATGGCAAATTATCGCTCGCCATCTATAAGTACCCATTACAAAAATTATAAAACAAAACCGAGCCATTATGAATAGATTTATTTTAGTTGTAATAATCATTGGATTTTATTCTCAATCTGTATTTTCACAAGATAGAGATTCGATTAATAATTACGATGATGTATGTTTTTGTAATGTAAGATTAGCACATCCCGAGGGAATACTTAGGTTAGATAATAACAAGGAAATTCTTTTCGCTTTAAAAAATGAAAAAACACTTCACCAATTGGACAAATTGGGCATTGCACATTCCGAATCTCAGATAAAGTTATTACAACTTTCAGGGCTAATTGAAAAAAAGGATTCTTTGTATCAAACAATAATTCCAATTTTTTCAGAGTATGACACAAAACAACTACGGGATAAAACAAAGAAAATAGCAGAAAATATTATTCCTCTTTTTCAAAACGATTATGAGAATTTTCTTTCAATTCTAAATTCCAAGGGTTTAGCGAAAAACAGTTATTCGATATTTTTTGCATTTGTATTAGATGGTTTGGTTTGGGATATTTTGGAAAATAATGGGGATATTTCCGATATGAACATTACAAAAGAAAAACCTTTTTGGAATGGCGTATTCTGGATGTTAAAGCCTAAACGGGATTTCTCTTGCGGCACTAATAGTCTATCATCTGATAATTTTTCTATTAATGTAAACTGGAGCGATAATTCTCAAATAAAGATTTCAAGTTATAAGTTGCTTAGAGAATTCCTTAATGACTATGACAAAAATGAAAAGATTACTCAAATAAAGTATTTTGAGGAATTTAGAAAAAATAATTTCTTTAACGAAAAGGGAGAAATCCAAATCCCCGTTATCATAAAAGATGGTTCGGACATAATCTATATTGAGTCTAAAAAAATTGCAAATACCGTTGTTGAGTATCTGAGTAAAGAAATCGATTATACATCATTCCTAACTGAGTATCCTAATTTATCAAAAGGACAAAAAATAATTATTCTATATCACGAGATAATGTGGGATATTCTTGACATAATGGAGAATAATAAACTATTAAAAAAACCAATTGCATTCGGAGAACCAATGAAAGCAAAGGATAAAGATTTAAAAGATTTGGTGTTTATTGTAAAAAAATAACTTTTGCTAACACAGTACATATTGCAGGGCGGGGTTTGGTGGTGCGCCAACTGCGGATTCTCGTTTCGCAGTTCCGTGTCCTTCGGACAGGAACGCTCATTGAAATCCGCCCCGACAACAAGTACCAACCGTTCCCAGTAATTTTGAAGACATTAAGACATTGACAATAAATAAAATGGGAAAAGTATTTTTAATAGCAATTATATTAACAAATCCGCTTTTTATACAGGCACAATACATTAAAGACAAGTGGGGAGAAGTTATTCCTTTTTCATATACTAAGAAATACAAAGACAGTGTACGCACTGACCAAATTCATTCACTAGTTCTCCCTTCTTTTAATAACGACTCATTATTTCAACATTACAACAAAGGCAAAACCTATGAAGAAGTAGGCAGCAGTTTTGCAGTTGGATTCACTATTGACTCTCTAGTAAAATTTATCGATTATGCGAAAAAAATTGAGATTGACGAAGGTTGTTTGTGGCTCATGACCATCGAAAGTGAATCTGCGCAATCAATCGGTATCAATATCATAAATATAAATTTCCCAGATGGTGTTTACTTTTCGGTTTATCCCGGTACTATTCCAGGATTAATCGAGGACCCAGCGGTAGGGTTTAGTAAAAATATTAACGAGTGGACATCAACAAGAGGATTTGATGCACGAGTGAATGACAAAAAAATGAATGTAGAGTTTTTTGTTTCCAAAGGAGTTGACTATCAACCCCAAATAATCATCGACAAGATTATCTATGGATTTAGTGGGTTTGGACGCCCTGGGAATAAACTTGATTACGAAAAAATGAAAGAAGAATTAGAAAATTGAATAAAAAACTACTGGTAACAAAGTACATATTGCAGGGCGGGGTTCGGTGGTACGCCAACTGCGGATTCTCCGCTGGCGCGGATTTGTAATCCGTGCCCTGGTCGATAAGACCAGAAATGTATTTTTAATGATATAACCCCGAAGTAACTCATCGGGAATAAAAAATAGTTTATTGGATGTAATTGTACTAAAATAGTATTGCTTTCAGCAATGGCACGGATTACAAATCCGCGCCAGCAACGAGGGGTAAGATTTCCTGGCATTATATTGATTAACACAAATTAAGTTAAATAGATTCAAAATTGTTAATTGACCTGAAAATATTGGTTTTTAATAACAAATGCTCATAAATTGCAGTCTAGGCTTTTAAACAATTTAATCATGAAACAAATTTTTATAATTGTAATCTGTTTTACCGTTTTTGCTGCCTGTTCTTCCAGCAAAAAGGTGGTTAACAAATCGAACTACAACGATTTGGTGGGGCAGAACGAACTAGCAATCCTAAAACAAGTAGGAAGTCCGACACAAGTAATACATACGCCCTCTGGCGGAAAGGTAATGGTGTACGAATTTACTGAAACAGGTATGTTTCTTACGCCAAACAAGTCGAACCTTAATATTAATCCCAAAACGAAAAAATGGACTTACACCAGTAATGTAAATAAAACGACTAACGATCCTGAATATACCATCTACCAAAAAAACACATCGAGTTTTAAAGCCTATATTGACGAGCATGGTAAATGCATTCGTGTAGATGGAAATTTGCCTCAAGAGTATATGGAAATGCGCTATGAAAGGTTTAAGCATTTTAAATAAACCTGGAAATTATGACAAACTCAAACAACAAACAGAAAACAATAAAATCAACCCATCAAACAGAAAACAAAAGCCTTTTAAATTATTAATAACAAATTAAAATCATGAAACGAACATGAATTTTCCTCATTCTAAATTCGCAAACAAGAATGATTAAAATTTATGTGAGTTCCTGTCCCGATGGTTATCGGGATTTTGAACATTCAGAAATCAAAAAATTTTTAACAGATGAAACAGAATTCCATTTTACTTTTAATTTTTTCTTTATTCCTTTTTTCGTGTGATAACGACGACCCGGTAGTGATTGAAACCAATCTTCCGCTTACGGTTCCGATTGAAATAAGCGAAGCATCGGCAACAGAGCACGAGTCGGGAAGAACGGATTATGCATTTACAGCATCGGGAACTTATTACCTTAGCGATAATGATGACCTAAAAGACCAACTTGATGATATTTCAAATATCTTCAGTAGAGGGTCTTCTGCTAAAATAGCTGGTCTTGCTGAAGGAGATACGGTAAATTATGTGTCAATTTCAATAGGGGAAAGTACGGTGGGCATTAATACGCCTGATTCACTTTACTTTACTTCAACATCCAATCCGGATTTAGGATTTGGATATGCCGCTTTTGGAGATGTTTTGATGGAGGACAAACAAGTAACGGTTACTGTTGAAGGAACTACCCGAAAAGCACCAATGAATTTTGACGTAAATTTTGAGCTTTTAATAGAGGCTGTACTAGCCGATGAGTGGTAATAATGAAAGATCCGATCTGCATAAATTAACTTCTATACAGATCGGACCCTTTTACTAATGACCTCCGCTGCTGCCGCGCGAATTTTTTCGCGTGGCATAGTGTTTAATCTCATAGCGCACGGCCAATCATTTCAATCCTCCCACAGTCTCCAATCCCACGCTCTCACACTCTTTTCTTCTTACTCCATCCAAAACCGGTTACGGCGATGGATCTTTTTCCCCCAGTAAACAAAAGGTGTATCGGCAGCGGCGACAACCCATTTTAATAAATAAGTAGTTAGAAATATCTCGAGAAGCACCGGCCATTCGTAAACACCCCAAAAAGCAATGGCAACAAAAACCACGCTGTCTATCAGTTGCGAGATCATGGTACTGAGGTTATTGCGCAACCAGATCTGGTGGTCTTTCGAGAAACGCTTTTTCCAGAAATGGTAAGCCCAAACATCGTGGCGCTGTGACAAGAGGTAAGCTGCTAAACTTGCAACCGCAATACGCGGCATCAGGCTAAAAATTGTACTGGTAGCTTCGTGGGTTATTCCGGCAAATTCGTCGCCTTCCAGCGGCAGAAATTCCAGTGCCAGGTTCATCAGCAAAGTCATGGATATAAGACTGAAGAATCCGATCCACACTGCTTTTTTAGCTTCCTCTTTGCCGTAGTTCTCCGACAAAATATCGGTCACCAAAAACGAGGTGGCGTACACAATGTTGCCAAGCGTGGCCACCAGGCCAAACAGCTCAACAGTTTGTATTACCTGAATGTTGGCTACAATTACCGAGATGGGAATCCACATGACAAGGCCCCATTTCCCGAATAAACGGTAGGCTAAAATGATAAGCAGAAAATTTGCCAGCAACATAGCCAGCCATAAGATTTCGTTTTGCATTTTTTTATTATTAAGGTGCAGGGTGATGCCACCTGCTCAATTAGTACTCAAAATTTTGGCCTGCAAATGTAATGGAAAAAGCTGAAAATCAAAAAGCAATGGATGACGTCATTAAGTTGGCTACAGAACATGGTAGCTGTCATTTCGAAGAAGGAACGACTGAGAAATCTGTTCCATTGGGGAGAGATTTCTCCTCATTCTTCGTCGAAATGACAATACTGATTGGTCATAATGAATTGGTCACAGGCGATTAAAACCACCTCCCATCCGCCAGACGGCGGATGTACTCCTCCTGAGAGGAGGAGAAAATTCGTATTCCAATTCAGCTTTTGAAATAAAAAAACGTGGTCAGTAGCACGAAAAATTCCCCTCCTGCCAGGAGGGGAGGACCGTGTTTACAGCGGTGGGGTGGTCTCGTTAACCAGCCTTTGAAAAAGTTTCTTATTTAGTCGCCTTCTTCAAAATCCCCAAAGTCTTTTCATCCACCTTCCCAAACAACGAAACTCCGGAAGCACCGTTTTTAATGGCAACACGAATTCCTTCCTCCAACTCTGCGTCCGACTTAAAATCGGGCAGGAACAGGCCGGCATAAATCGGGAATTTCCCGCAAAGGAAATGGATGCCTTCCTCAACTGCATCTCCGATCCAGCTTACTGATTCGCGGTAAAAACCGTGGTAGATCATCGGGCAAACGGCATCGAGGTTCCAGTTGGTCCAGTCCTGGCGCACAATGCGGCGCGCTATTTCCGGTGTCGGGAAAACCGCTGCAGTAATGGGTTTATTGTACGAATGTGTAATTTCTGCCAGGTGGTTTACAATACCATTTACCTGCTCGTAACGGTATTTTCGCCATGCCGGACTTTGGTCGGGATGTTCCATCTCCAGCGGATCTTTACCCGTTTTCTTTTTGAAATTCTCGCGGCAGGTATCGCAATAACAAAAATCATATTCCGGCAATTCCTGGCTTTGGTCGATGCCGTAGTTATCCCACAGGTTTACCGGCAGAATCACGTCGCAGTAACGCACATAATCCAGGTGCAGGCCATCTACATAATCCTTTTCCAGAATTTCTTTCGAGCGCTGAGCCAGGTATTCTTTCACTTCCGGTTTCGACGGGCACAACCAGCGGTAATAACCCACGTACGGTGGATTGTCGGCACACGATTTTCCATCGCGGCTAACAGCATACCATTCCGGGTGACTGGCAAGCAGTTCTTTTTCGCCACGGTTCATGGTCCACATCCAGCGGTGTGTTTCCAGCCCAGCCTTTTTTGCAATACGAAAATGGCGTTCGCTGTCGTGCTCGAAAAACATTCCGCGTACCCCGGCTTCGTAATAACTACTGTATTTTTTTTGAAGGTCTTCGTCTGTTTCTTCGTGGTTCGGATTCTCCCAAACCCAGTGTTTCAATCCTTGTTCCGGAGTTGCCGTAGTTGTTTCGTTGGCACAAGCGCTTGCTACGGTAAGGCCCATTCCGGCCAGCATTGTGGTTTTAATAAAATCTCTTTTGTTCATCGTTGAATTGTTTATTTGTCAGTATGTTTTTGTATTAATCCATCCTGATCGATAGAGATCATCAGGTTGTTGTTGGTTGTTAAAGTCGCGGTGTACGTATTTTTCGAGGCGTTCATTTCGATCGAGAAATCCGAGTTGTTCTTTTTCCCGTTTGCTTGTATTCCAAGTTTGGAAAGGTCATTACAGTATGTTTTATGTTCACGGTGATAGTCGCGTTGCGCATAAAACACATGCCACAAGTGGCGGGCCAGCAATTCCTCTTCGGGCAGTTCAAATGTTGCGTGTGTTGTTTCCGGAGATTCAGAAGTAAACTGAATCAATCCCCAACGCTCCGGGAAATGCATATTTATAACTCCCTGCGGACTCCAAACCCAGTTATCTTCCGGGATCAGTATTCCGTCGTCAGAAGTTTTTCGTGTGTATTTTCCGTCGGTAATTTCGGTTTGCCACTGTACGCGTGAGAAGTTGATCTTCCAATAATCCCCGGCTTCAGGCTGTATAAATTTGCCATCAGTGCTTAGCGATGCAAACGGAATGGCCATTTCAACGCACCATTTTTTGTCGGTGTCAGTCGGATCGTTCAGCGTTCCATCCAGGTAAACGGCACTTTTAAAACCTTTGGCATTCCATTCAATATCAGGCTTGCCACCATTTCGGTATGGTTTATCCAGAAACAGGTCGAACAACGTGTTTTGGGCATTCACTTCAAACTCGTAATAATTGTGCGTGTCGCCATCCGGATCTATAAACACTTCAAAATCATTTTCGTGGTAAACGATCATATCCTGTTTATCGTAGTAAGCCCAGATATGTTCCTCTTCCAGCTCGGCAAAAATGTACAGGTTATCAGCGTCCCACAGCATTTTTATCCGTGTAGGGTAAGTGGGCTGCGGCATGTTGGCTCCCTGAATATCAATAAATTCTGAAGTCCACGCTGCATCTTTCCAGTCCTGCTCGTTGGCTTGCCCGTCAATCTTAATCGCATGGCTACTATAGCCTGCCACGTAAGTATTCGGAACCGTAAACAAGTGGGCATACTTTCCCCATCGTTCTTGTGCTGTCAGGCCCAAGTTGCTGATTATAAAAAGTGTGAGGAGGAGGGCATTCCTGATAATTCGCATAGATGTAATCACTATTAATGTCGGACAATAACGACAAAAATATTGAAAAAATTACCAAGAATGTCAAGCCTTTTTAAAAAAATTAAGAATTAAGCTTATTTCATATCAACGTCGCGAGTAATATATTCTCCGTAATCTTTGATTATCGGGTCGTACTGCTCGTGAAATAATTCAGATGTAACCATAAAATCCGCCGTAGAACGGTTCGATGCTGTTGGAATATTGTATAGAACCGTAATTCGCAGCAGCGCTTTTACGTCAACATCGTGCGGTTGCGGTTGCATCGGATCCCAAAAGAAGATGAGCATATCAATGTTCCCCTCGCAGATCATCGCGCCCAATTGCTGGTCGCCACCCAATGGCCCCGACTTCAGGCGGGTTACAGTTGGCGGTACAGTGCCATGTTCGTGGCAGCTTGTTGCCAATGCTTCTTCAACCATTTTCCCGGTTGTTCCGGTGCAGATGAGGTCGTGCTGGGCCAGTTCTTTCCAGTTGAAAGACACCCATTCCATAATATCTTTTTTGCGGTTATCGTGTGCTACGATCGCTATATTCTTTTTTCGCTTCATTGTTTCATGTTTTGTTTCAGTAGCTTATATACTGAATATTGTTTTCGGTTCAAATGTAGATTGTTTTTAAATAGGAAAACATGGAAAACATGTTTTATAACATAAACTTAGCTCAAAATTAATTTCTGCCCCTATTTCCAAAGGGCCGCTTAACGTTTGAGTAACCTTTCGTAATGTTGATTATAAAAGGCTTTTCATTTCGTCAATCATTTGCTGAGCTAGCTTATCTGCCTCTGCACTTGATTTAGCCTCTGCATAAATCCGGATGATCGGCTCAGTATTCGATTTCCGTAGATGCACCCACGATTCCGCAAAATCGATTTTTACACCGTCGGTTGCTGTAACTTCTTCGTGAGCGTATTTTTCTTTCATTTTTACAAGAATATTATCTACGTCGATTTCCGGAGTCAGCTCAATTTTATTTTTTGAGATGAAATAATCGGGGTAGGTTTTACGTAGCTCCGAACATTTCATCCCTGATTTTGCCAGATGAGTAAGGAAAAGTGCAGCTCCAACCAAGGCATCGCGGCCACTGTGGCTGGCAGGATAAATAATTCCGCCGTTTCCTTCGCCGCCAATTACAGCATTTGTTTCGCGCATTTTGGCCACAACATTTACTTCGCCAACCATTCCGGCTGCGTAACTCTGGCCGTGTTTTTCAGTAACGTCGCGCAGTGCACGGCTCGACGATAGGTTCGAAACTGTATTTCCCGGAGTTTGACTCAACACATAATCGGCAACGGCTACCAACGTGTATTCTTCATTAAACATGCTGCCGTCTTCGTTGATAATCACCAAACGGTCGACATCCGGATCGACAACAAAACCAACATCAACTTTATTCTTACTGATAATTTCTGCGGTTTCTACCAGGTTTTCAGGAATTGGCTCCGGAGTGTGCGCAAAGTGCCCGGTTGGTTCGCAATTTATTTCTACAATATTTTTAATGTCGAGTGCTTTGAAAAGTGCCGGCATGGCAACTCCTCCAACCGAATTTACGGCATCAACAGCCACCGAGAAGTTGGCTTTTTTAATGGCTTCCACGTCTACCAGTTCAAGATCAAGAACGTGTTGCACATGAATATCGGTATAGTCTTTTTCAACCACAGTTCCCAGGTCATCAACTTCAGCAAAGTTGAAATCTTCAGCATCGGCAAGTGCCAAAACTTTTGCTCCTTCTGCGGCATCCAGAAATTCGCCGGCAGCATTCAGCAGTTTTAAGGCATTCCATTGTTTCGGGTTATGACTTGCTGTGAGGATAATTCCGCCATCGGCTTTTTCTTCGGTTACAGCAATTTCGGTAGTTGGCGTGGTTGCCAGCCCGATGTTCACCACATCGCAACCCATTCCCGACAGTGTTGAGACTACAATTGATGCCACCATTTCGCCCGAAATTCGTGCATCGCGTCCAACAACTACGGTAATCTTCTCTTTATTTGCTTTTTGTTTGGCCCAGGCAGCGTAGGCTGCAGTAAATTTAACCAGATCGAGCGGGCTTAATCCTTCGCCCGGTTTTCCACCAATAGTACCTCGTATTCCCGAGATCGATTTTATTAAAGTCATAATTAATGTTCAGTTTGAGGCGTAAAGATAGAAAGTCGATTTTGAATTACGATGCTTAGACGATAAAACAAGCCAATTGTTTGGAAGAATTTGCTTTGATTGGATGCCAGATACTGGATGCTTGATACCGGATATGATCGATGGATATTGGTTATTCGAAATTGATTATTGGATATTTGATACTAGATCCTTGATTCTCGCAACTCGTAACTCGATCCTCGTAACTCGAAAATTTAATCCAATTCTTTCAGTTCGAGCAGCGTGGCTTTTAACTTTTTGATGTAGTTGCCATACAATTTGCGGAATCCCCAACGAAGGAACAGGAAAATTGCTCCGCCAAAAATAGCTACCAGAACAACAGATATAAAAACTGCTAAAACAAGTTTACTGGTTTCAATGTCGGTAAATTGAAGTCCCTGTAGTTCTGCACTATGATTCAGGCCTTCGTACATTCCTGTAGTAAAGGCTGATGCCATTGCCAATAACAAACTAGCCAAAGCGAGGTAAAACAGGCGTTGATAAAGGGTTAGTGTTTCAATGATTTTCTTTAATGTGCCTTTCAGATCGCAGGCCACATCGCATTGTCGTTTTACCCGGTAATATTTAACAGCAAAATACAGGAAAGTGGTTACTATAAGCACATTGCCAAAAACGGCTAAAAACAACACCCAGTTCGGGATTGGCATTTCACTGTAATATTTATCAATCGTCTCGGGCGAAAAAATAAAATCGTCGAAAGTAAATAGAAGAATCAACCCCAATAAAACCGCAAAACCAATTTTTATGTTTCGATCAATTCGATCAATAAGGCTTCTGGTACGTTTACTGAGCATAGTGTGCAACTGGTTTTCGTCCAGCTCTTTGGAGGGGGTCATTTTGCTCCATGTTTTTTTCAGTTCGTTTAATTCCATAACTACTACTCTTCGGTTACCATCAGCTTTTTCAGCTTCTTTTTTATCCGGTTCATTTTTACCCTCACATAGTTTTGGGTAATTCCGGTAATCTCAGCTATTTCCTCGTATTTTTTGTTTTCGAGGTACAGCAGCACAATCGACTTTTCAATTCCGGTAAGCTGCTGAATGGCTTGGTGCAATACTTTTATATTCTCTTCGGTTTCGGAATCGTACTTTTCATCTTCAATCTGAAAATTATCGTACGTCAGGCTGCTTTGGTCAGGTCTTCTTTTACTTTTTTTGAACGAAGTAATAGCGGTATTCAGCGCCACACGATACATCCATGTAGAAACCTTTGATTCTCTTCTGAAATTGGGGTACGACTTCCAAAGCTGTACTACAATTTCCTGAAAGAGATCACTTCGGTCATCTTCCGTGTCGCAATAAATGTTGCATACTTTGTGGATGATGCCCTGGTTTTTCTGGATTATGTGTAAGAATTCCTTTTCCAAAATCGGTTTATTAGTAACTGGTAGTGAGAATAATTACAATTGACGGTTAACAAACATTTACAGTATTGTATTTTTTAATGAAAGTTTGAACCCGGAGTCCGAAGCTGTATAAGCTTTTCTTCCGACTTCGGGCTTCAGTCTTCCATCTTCTTTCTTACATCATTTTTAAAAACTTTACCTCTTTTTCGGTAAGAATTCGCCATTTGCCACGCGGTAGATTCTTTTTGGTTAAGCCGGCAAAAAGCACACGGTCGAGTTTTTTTACCCGGTAACCAAAGTGCTCGAAAATACGACGAACAATGCGGTTTTTACCTGAATGAATTTCAATGCCCACCTCGGTTTTGTCATCGGGTTTAATATAGCTAATTGCATCGGCAGCAATTGGCCCGTCTTCCAACTCAATTCCTTCGGCAATCATATCCATATGTCCGCGTTCAACCGGCTTGTCGAGGGTGGCCTGGTACACTTTCTTTTTGTTGTGTTTTGGGTGCGTCAGTTTTTTCGAAAGATCGCCATCGTTGGTAAACAGTAGCAAACCTGTTGTATTTCTGTCCAGTCGGCCAACCGGATAAACACGTTCATCGCAGGCGTCTTTTATCAGATCCATCACAATTTTATCCGCATGCGGATCGTCGGTAGTGGTCACATAATCTTTTGGTTTATTCAGCAGGATATACACTTTACGCTCGGCTTCAATTTTACGTCCGTCAAAACGAACCTCGTCGCCCGGCAGCACCCGTGTTCCCAGTTCGGTAACAATTTTCCCGTTAATGGTTACCGCTCCGGCACCGATAAAAGTATCAGCTTCGCGGCGCGAGCAAACACCTGCATTGGCGATAAAACGGTTTAAACGCATTCCTTCGGCCGAAAGTGTTTTTAGTTTTGGTCGTGGTGCAGCAGCTTCTTTTTTCTTGTCGGCAGGTTTACCAAAACTTTTCCGGGATTTGAATTCTTTTTTGGATTCGGATTTTTCAACTACCCGTGATTTGCCAATTCGCTTTCCCGAAGGTGTTTTCCCTGAACGTTTTGACGTATTTCCGGATGTTTTTCCTTGTGAATTGCCCCGGTTGCTATTGTTATTCTTGCGCATTGCTAAAATTATTTGGTGCAAAGATCGCTAAATTTTCCGATTTGGAATTTTATTTGCGACAATTCACGTAAATTCGGAGATCAAACATAAAATTTAAGCTATGAATTCGCATGAAATTGATTATAAGATCATCGGGCATGATGTTCAGTTGGTTGAAATTGAGTTAGATCCGGCCGAAACGGTAATTGCCGAAGCCGGAGCCATGTTGTATATGGAAGATGGTATTGATTTTCAGGCCCGAATGGGAGACGGTTCAAACCCGCGAGCCGGTTTTTTTGATAAAGTGTTATCAGCAGGTTCGCGTTTAATTAGTGGCGAGTCACTGTTTCTAACTCATTTCTCCAACCAGGGGTGGGGGAAAAAGCATGTTGCATTTTCGGCTCCTTACCCGGGCACGATTATCCCATTGAATCTCCCTGATTTTGGTGGTCGTGTTATTGTTCAAAAGGATGCTTTTTTGTGTGCTGCTTTGGGCACAAAGATTTCGATTACATTTAATAGAAAACTGGGTGCCGGATTTTTTGGTGGCGAAGGATTTATTCTTCAGCAGCTGGATGGCGATGGAAAAGCGTTTATCCACGCCGGAGGAACGGTAATTGAAAAACAGCTGAACAACGAAACTTTGCGGGTTGATACCGGTTGTATTGTTGGTTTTGAAACATCGATAGATTACAGTATTGAACAGGCAGGTGGTTTGCGTTCGATGGTTTTTGGCGGCGAAGGATTATTTCTGGCCACTTTGCGCGGAACCGGAAAAGTGTGGTTGCAAAGTATGCCAATTAGGAAGTTGATTGCTGAATTATCGCCTGCAGGTGGAAATGCCCGTAAAGAAGCGCGAGGCGGATTGCTCGATAATTTACTGGAAGGATAAATACAGTTTGCAGTATTCAGTCTCAATTAGCAGTGAGAAAACTGTTGACTGAGACTGTGAACTGACGACTTTTATACCACTCCCGGCAAACTGATACCTTTGATTTTTCGGTACAGATCGAGTGCGAAAATGTCGGTCATTCCCGATACGAAATCAACTACCGATTGAATTTTCAGATACACCGAATCATCGTCGGTTGTGTACTGGCCGGGTAGCAGCGACAATATTTTTTGACTGTATTTGTCTTTTTTGTCGGTATTCATAATGGCATCAACAAATTCTTCCAGCAGCGTACCGATAATTTTATAACCTGCTATTTCAATTTCAACAACCGAGCGGTGTGCATAAATTTCGCTGAACGAAATGCGTTGAACTTCTTTCATTGCTGCGGCTTGTTTTTCCGGAAGTTGATCAATAAGACTTCCTGCGAAAGTTCCGGCCATAATTGTGTCGTAATTGGCTTTAAAAATATCTATACAACGATAAATCAACTCGCCGATAACATTGGCGCGCAGGTAACTTATTTGCTCGTTTACATCGCTTACCTGTGTAAAGGTATTTTCAAAACGTTCAATGCGCTCTTCAGCAAAGAAATTCTGGAAAAGATCCCGAATGCGGTCGTAGTTTAAAATACCCAGTTTAAAAGCGTCTTCCAAATCCATGATCTGGTAGCAAATATCGTCGGCGGCCTCCACCAAATACACCAGCGGATGGCGTGCAAAACTTCCATCTTCGCGTTGCGCAATTCCCAGTTCTTTGGCAATGTGGTAGTAGTTTTCTTTGTCCGACTGGAAGAAACCAAACTTGGGTTTCGTTGCTTTTACCGATTCGAAGGGGTATTTTACAATACTGGCCAGTGTTGCGTAGGTTAACGCAAAACCACCCTCGCGTTTGCCGTTAAACTGATGGGTGAGTGTGCGAAACGCGTTGGCATTTCCATCAAAACAGGTGAAGTCTTTCCATTCGCCCTCTGTAAGTTGTTCCTTGAATTTCTGTCCGCAGGCTTTGTTAAAATAGTTGGAAATGGCTGCTTCGCCTGAGTGCCCAAACGGTGGATTTCCTAAATCATGTGCCAGACAAGCCGTTGAAACGATCGTTCCGATTTCGTGGATCAGCGGATTATCCTGATGAATTTCAAGGAGGTATTCCGATAATAAATTTCCGAGTGATCTTCCCACACTTGCAACCTCAAGGCTATGCGTGAGGCGGTTGTGCACAAAAATATGCTCAGGTAGGGGGAAAACCTGCGTTTTATTTTGCATCCGGCGAAATGGCGACGAGAAAATAATCCGGTCGTAATCGCGCTGAAACTGCGTGCGATCTTCGTTTGTTACCGTGCCTAAAGTGCCTTTGCTGCCCAGTCGTTTTGGCGAAAGAAGTGTGTTCCAATTCATAGTCTCAAAAATTCTTGCACGAATGTATAAGAAATTATGGTTCACATGAAATTTTTAGAGGTGCAAGCAAATAAAATGTCGTAAATCAGAAGACTCAAGACTAAGAGCATCCATTTGAAAGAAACAGGATTTTGTCTTATCAGACGGATTTTACTATTTGTCTAGCCACAAATAGTAAACACAAAAGTCAAGGCTGCGCTCACTTCCCCCGGAAAAGCTACGCGATGCCAGCTAAAATTCCTGAAACTCCCCCGAAACTTCGGGGCTCCTCAAACAGCAGTAATTTTTAACGCTGCCACCGCTTGTTTTCCGGCTCACCGGACGAGGCCAGGCTCCGATGTTGCTGATGTTGCATTAATGGACGGCCTCTTTTGGTCGTTGCCTGGAGTGGAAGTAAAAACTTAATGAGAGCGGGAAGCTCCGAGGAATCGAGGAGATCACCCGTCCGAATTTAGGTTTTACAAAACGTAAGGGAAGGACTAAAAGCAGCCTTGAATTTTCTGCTTCGTCTTTGCTTCAAGGCAAAGATGAAGGCCGCCGGCAGGCAGAAAATACAATCGATTTGGTGGCGTTCCAAAATTATAATCCACCTGATTTTTCCGGGGATAAGAAATTCTTGAACTCTCCTTAATCGAGCCAGAACGACGGGGTGAAAAGTACCAAAACGGAGTAGATTTCGAGGCGGCCAATTACCATTAAAGCAGTAAGGAAATATTTTGCTCCGTCGGGTAAATGCAGAAAGTTACTCACCGGGCCAACGGTTCCAAATCCCGGACCAATCCCAGCCATACTTGTTGCCACGGCTCCAAACGAGGTTTTCAGGTCGTTTGTCCAAAGCATCATTATCATGGTGCCAATTACAAGGATGAGGTAGTAAAAAAGAACAAAAGTGAATACCCGGTTAATGAGCTCGGGGCGCACCACATTTTTATTGTAGTGAACCACACGCACTACTGTTCGTGGCGAAAAATATTCTTTATAAAGCGTTCGTATTCGTTTAAAAACAACCAGGTGGCGAATTACTTTTACTCCACCACCAGTCGATCCGGAAGAAGCACCGATCAGCATCAGAATCGCAATTATACCTATCGATTGTAACGGCCACTGCAAATAATCGGCCGTTGCAAAACCGGTTGCCGTTATAATAGATACAACCTGGAAAAATGCATTTCTGAAGGCAGATTCGAATCCCATATCCTGATGGTGAAAGAAAAGTGACAGCGTGATGATCGTTCCGGCAACTAAAATAATTTTTAAATACAGTCGGAGCTCTTCATTTTTAAAAGCTGTTTTAAAATCGCCGCGCAGCCAAAAAACATGCACCACAAAATTAATTCCCGAAAGCAGCATAAAAAAGGTTACGGTGTATTGAATAAAAGGTGAGAAACTGGCCAAACTGTCATTTTTTGTAGAGAAACCTCCTGTGGCAATGGTTGCAAACGAGTGGCAAATTGCATCGAAAAGCGACATTCCACCAATCCATAAAATAATGGTTTCAGCAAAGGTAAGTCCCATGTAAATCAGCCATAACCGGCGTGCCACTTTGCGTATTCGTGTTGAGACCTTTTCGGTGGCCACACTCGACACTTCGCTGTAAAACAGGTAAATCCCATTTATTTTCAGAAAGGGCATAATGGCTACCACCAAAACAATAATTCCCATTCCACCAATCCAGTGGGTTTCAGCACGCCAGAATAACACGCTTTTTGGCAGCGCTTCAATGTCGGCCAAAATTGACGACCCCGTTGTGGTAAATCCGGAAATCGATTCGAAAAATGCGTTGGTAAAATTGGGAATACTACCCGTTAATAAATAGGGGAGCGTACCAACTAAAGCCATTACAACCCACGCCAATGTAACAATAATGAAACTTTCGCGCAACGAGGGTTCTACCTGTCGTTGTTTTTTGGTAATTAGGTTTAACGCAACTCCCAAAAGAAAGGTGATCATGAAGGTATGCGACAGATCGGTAAAAACATTCTCTTTGTAAATAAAAGAGACAACAACCGCAAAGAGCATAAAAAGACTTTCGAACGTAATTACGATTGAAATGATGTGTAAAATTAAAGCGGTATTTATTTTTAGTTGCTTCATTTATTTTCAGAATGAATTAAAAACGGCAGTGATTCGTTGTGCTGAAGTTTCATCTTTTTTAATATTCTAAAAAAAACTATCAAAAATAGAGATGAATGGAATGCAATAGTTTGATGAAATTGCAAAACTGAAACGTTTCTTTATGAGTCGCTTAGATATTAGATTTTTCGTTAGATATCGAAAAATCATGTTCTCCTTTTATCGTTTAACAAGGAGGAGGCAGATTGGTGTAAAAGATAAGAACAGACTGAAATACGGTATTTATCTTACCGTTGTTTATACTTGCAGTACTTGTATGATAACTTTCTGAAAGTGTATTTTGTAGGGCAAATACGGTTGTTTTATTGTCCTGGTCTTCCAGGTTTTCAAGCAGCGAGTCGGATAAACCGATTTCTCCCAACACAATACATTCAATTTCTGTTGTGTCAGCTCCCGTGTTGAACCCAATATCTTTTTTTATAAAAGTATTGTTTCCGGTAATCTGTAGCGCTCCTGTCAGAAAAAAAATTAAAAGCAGTGCAAATAATGCTCTCAAACCTTAGCTTTTAAAATTACGCAACAAAGTTAGATTCTCTTTTTCAGTTGCAGTACCCTACTGTATTAATAGTGCTGAAAATTGAGGTTTATTTAACTCCGTTTTTGTAAAGATACGCTTTTTTACATCGTGTAAGTGGAGTGTTTTTTTACTTCGCGCGCCAGTTCACGTGCCTTGCCATCGGTAATCTGATTTAGCCGTTCCCAGAATTTAGGGCCGTGATTTTTTATTTCAGTATGAACCAGCTCGTGCAGCAAAATATAGTCGATCAGTTTTACGGGCAGTTTCATCATCTGCAAATTAAGGCTAATGTTGTTTTTTGACGAGCAACTGCCCCAGTTTCGGCGGTTATTACGGATAGTAACCTTGTTGTAGTTAAAACCGTGTTTTTTGGCCAGATCGGAAATTCGAACCGGGAGCAAACGTTTAGCCTCGTGGCGATAAACAGTAGTTACAATATCATCGATAAAAGCTATTGATTCTTCATTTTCAAAATCAGAAACCGAAATTGTTATGTTATCTCCTTCTCGGTTTGCATCGTTTTTTTCGCCCTGAACGATGTGGATTTTATGCAATTTAGTTTCAATCTCGGTGCCCGGTTTTATGGTGGTTGAACGGGCTTGCATCTTTTCCTGTTGCTTTAAAACCCAGTGTTCATTTTTTACCACAAACGCCATTGCTTCTTTTGGCGAAACAAAAAAAGGAAAAGAAACCAGCACCGATTTATCGGGTTTTACGCTAAGTTTAATATTTTTAGATCGCTTATTTTGCGAAAAAGTTACTTTGCCGATATGTTTCAATTGAACTACTTGGCTCGCCATACGTTATTGTTAAAAATAAAAATCAAAGATATCAATCATGGGAAATAAAAAGATGGAGGTATTCGTAAACCTCACAAAAAAAGATATGGTTGTTTCGGTTGAGGAGAAAATTCTTCCCGGAAGCCTGGTGTTTGAATCATTAAATCCGTTTCCCGGGTATTACCATAATTTACCAACCGATCCGGGTTCATTATACATTTACCTGGTGCTGGATAAGCAATATCCGCTTGAAGATGTTTTAAGGGCCACACAAGCCATCGAGAAAAAGTACGACTGGAATTTTGATGCCGGGAAAGCGTACATGTCGATCGGTTCAACTTTTCTTAATGCCATTCGAATAAAACATTTGCCATCGCTCGATTTATTGGTAAAAATACAAGAAGCTTATGTTGCCCAGGGTATTCAGTTTTTAATGAAAAAGAAATTGAAAGGGAAACTGGAAGCAAATGTCAAAATTGTTAAGTTTCTGGGTTTGGAAAAACTTGCCGAAGGTATCTACCTGAATGTTCAGGATCCAACTTTTGCCTATATTGAAGTGCCTAAGTATTTAGATTCGGAGGATTTTACAAAAGTTTCGATGGATGTAAAATACAACTGGCAGGGTCATGAGTTTGATGCAGCCAGTGCTTCGTTTTATATTGATGGACTGTTGTACGAGGCAGTGCGTATTTTCTCTGATAAAATGGATGTAGAATATCTAACAGCAATTAAAAAATTGTATGCTGATAAGATCGATTAATAACTTGTTTTTATATAATGGAAAAGGTAGCAGAAATTTTGCTGCCTTTTTTTATGCCAGTCGTCTGACTACATTGCAACCCACTTTTTTAGTACTTTTGGTTAACTTTGTATAAAACTGAAACCATATGATGAACAGATCCCGATTGTTTGTTTTTATTGTGCCTATTGTAATAGCCGGCATATTTGCTTCATGTCAAAGTAAATCTGATAATTCTGTTAAAACAGAAGTGGTAAGTCGTGGTCCTGTGGTCGCGTCATTTAAATGTCAGGGGAGTGTGCAATCTGCAAAAGTTGTATCTATAATAAATCCTGAGCGTAATGTTGTGATCGCTGTACACAAAAACGCAGGCGACCATGTTGATAAGGGTGAGTTGATTTTGCAGATGGACAAATCAAAAATAATTAGCGGGATTGCCGAACTAAATAATCAGTTGTCACAAAAAAAGAATGCACTGGAAAGGATCAGGTTGAATGCAAAAAGTGCAGAAATGGATCTTGATTATGGCGAGCAGAACAAAAAGGCACGTATACTGCAACTGCAAGCTTCCCTTGAACAACAGGAAAAACTTCTTGAAGTGGGAGGAACTTCATCGGCAAGAATTGACCAGCTAAAACAAAATATTGCAATGGCCGAGGCTGATCTGGCAAATCAGGATGAAAAAAACGCGATACGCATACAACAACTTGATATGGATGAGCGAAATCTTGAATTGCAGATCACGGCTTTTGAAAAAAACCTGCGGGAACAAAAAGAATTACTGCGTAAAACAGATGTGAAAGCACCGGTTTCGGGAATTATACTTGAAGTGGCAGGAAATGTTGGAGAATACATTTCGCTTGACCAGGTACTTGTACAAGTTGCTGATGAGAATTCGTATAAAATTATTGGCACGGCCGGGAAAAATAAACTTCATTTGATTCAGACGGGTGGCACTGTGGATGTTACATTGGGTAACTCGAAAATCAACGGAACGATTGGTCAGGTGACCATTGAAGATGCCTCAGAATTGTTGCAGTTTGATGTCTTTGTGCCAGAGAGTGATCAGGAAAAACTGGCCGAAATTCAAAATGTTGAGATTCTGATTAATGCCAACGATAGAGAAAATGTGTTGCGAATACATAAATTACCGGGAATGCCACTGACACAACATCTCGATGTATTGCTTCAAAAAGGAGATGAGCTTGTTCGGACTGAAATTGTTTTGGGAACTATTGGGAAAGACTACTGTGAAATTATTTCGGGCGTTGAAGAAGGCGATGTTATCCTGGTTCAGGATCCCGCTTCAAAACCGACAATGTAATACTCTAGTAATTATCATTCAAGTGCTAACCTTTCTGCCTGATTCGCTCAAGTTTTACTTCATCGATAATATGAATGACTGATTTATCCATTTTTATAATTTTTTCGTCTTGAAACTCCTTCAAGAGACGAGTTACACTTTCGCGCGATGTTCCTATTAATGCGGCAAGCTCCACTTTTGTGATGTTCAAATTGAATGGATTTTGGCCATAAACATTATTCCGAAAATAAAACAGAGTACTGGCAAGCCTTCCTGGTACTTGTTGTTGAACATTGTTTACAAGGCGGTCGTAGTAATTCATTTCGTCTTCAAAAATATACGATATTACCTCGCTGGCAAAGTTGCAGTTTTTATTAATAAGTAGTCTGAATTTTTCAATGTCTATAAAACAAACTTTTGTTATGGTAAGTGCTGTTGCTGAGATATAAAACTGTTTGGATTTTTTGTTCAAATTGTTAATCCCAAGATAAGCTCCGGCTTTTGAAATGTTCAAAATATAATCTTTTCCACCTATACCTTTCTTGCTAAGTTTTACAAAACCTTCGCGTATATATACAATATGGTTGGCAGGAGAACCTTCTTTAAAAATTAACTCTCCTCTTGCAAATTCTGTTTGCAAACACCCTTTCTCCAACACTTCCAGCTCTTCCTGACTAAGTATGGCTACTACACTCGACTTAATTTTACAGTCTTTACAACTTTCTTGTTTTATTTCCATCCTTGTTTCTACAGTTACACCTGTTAATATTAACCATAAGAATTAAATACAGCTACGTTTGATAGTGATATATATCACTACGGGAAGAGTAATCGGTGTTTAAAAAAGCAGCTATATGTCTCTTGAAAATAGCAATAATACCACATCTAATAGCGCACAAAAGTTCATATAAGTTTGTAATTTTACACATGAGAGATCGAAATATTAAAATTTAAAATATCATGAAAAAAATACTCGTTTTAGTTTGTTACAACTTAGGGCTTTGGGGGATTTTAGGCTTTTTCGCAACATTGATTTTAGGTTTTCTTTCATGTTGTGCTAATTTATCCGAGAATGTATTTTATGGTTTTTTAGCTTTCTTTGCTTTAACCGGCATTGTGGCTTCAGCATTTTGTGTATCACGAGGCTGTAAAAAAATTATAGAATAAGATATTGAAAATAACAACAATAAAAAAACGCCTTTTTTAAAAGGCGTTTTTTTGTGGTTAACAGCCACCAACCTCTTCAGCAGCTCCGTGCGATTCAAGTTCCAGATTTTTATCTTGTAAAAGTGGAAAAGTTAGTTCCCACTTTTTCCAACCTCCATCAAGGAAATAGATATTTTCGTAACCTAACTTTTTCAATGTTTCGGCAGCCAAAATACTTCTGCTGCCTTTTTTGCAGTAGAGCACAAAAAGTTCGTTTTTTTCGGGATAGTAAAAGCCGGTACTTTCCCAAAAATCTTCATTTCCAATATTAAACTCTAGAGTTCCGCGAGGAATATTCACCGATCCCGGAATGTAGCCATGATTGTGTTCGCTGGGCTCTCTTACATCTATTAAGTTGAACATTTCAAAACTATCGATTTTCGTTTTTAACTCGTCAACTGTTATTGTTGAAAGATTTTTACTGGCAGTTTGTACCATTTCGTCGGCCGTGTTAAACGAATCGGTTTTCTGGCAAGCGCCTAAAAGAATAACACCAATAATAAGTATTACTATCTCCTTCATTTGTTTGTGTGGTAAATGTTGCAATGCTTGTTTCATATCTAACATATTTTATTGTTCTATTTTGTTTTTGTTCAGTTCTTCTTCAACGCTTATTTTCTTTTTCAGAAGTTCCTTTTCGGCCATGCGTTTCCCGGTTGTATCGATAATAAAACCTTCAACGCCGGTTATTTCTCCATTTTTTACCATCGGCGAAATGGTTAGTGTGTGATAGCCAAAACTTCCATCTTTACAAATGCGTTTCACTTCTCCGTGATTTAATGTTGTGCCCATAAGCACTTTTTCTATTGATTTTTCCAGTTCATGGAAGTCTTCTTCCGTTCGGCTAAGTCGGTAGTGTTTTCCTACAACTTCTTTTGGCGAATTGTATTTGTATAACTTTGCCCAGGCATCGTTCACTTCGGTAAACAAACACTCTTTTGATATGGCAAAATAGCCAACACCACTGGCGGCAATGGCATCTCTAAATCGTTTATCTTCGGTAAGCGATTTTGCTCCAACATTTTTTTGTGCGGCAATCAGTGCGTCATCCAGTATCACGCTTTTGTTGCCTTTGGCTTTAAACTGCGATTTCGTTTTTAGCAGGGCAATTTCAATGTCGTTTACAAGTCGTTCTTTTACGGTTTCCTCATCCATTTCTTCCCATCCAGTAATCATGGCTTTAATAGATGAGAGTGGTTTGTGCCCGGTTGTTGTAAGGTAAATGTGTGCAATTATGAATGATAATAGCAGGAAGGCACCAAAGGTATGGAAGAATGCCACCAGCTGTAAACTCTCCAATTCGAATCCTTTTATTGGGTAGTTGAAATAGAGGTATAAAAAACCGGAAATAACCTGAACGGGAATTACCAGAATTTTTAAGCCCAGGTAAATTAAACGTTGTAGCGGGTTGAACTTGTTGTATACCAATTTTTTTGTAGGGTGGGGCGCACCTTTAAAAATACCAAGAATGTAATAATTAATTTGTGCCTTAATAAACGAAGTAGTAGGTATGTATTGTCTCCATTCGCCAACAGCAAAGTGCCAGAAAATAGCAAAAACAATAAGTACAAGAAAAGCCCAGGCAGTAAGGTTATGGGTTTTTACCGCCGTTTCGTAACCCAACAATGAAAAGGTGCTATGGATTTCGAAACCGGTTACGATAAGTATAAAAATGAACAGGGCTTGCGACCAGTGCCAAAATCTTTCAAATATTTTATAGATATATACTTTTTTCATTTTACTGATTTTTTAGATTGTTAGTGTTCCTTTTTGTCTTTTCGAACGAGTATGCGCAAAGAGCCGTGAGCAAATACGAAAAGCAGAATGAAAGCCAGCATTGAGAAACCACTGATATCGAGAAATTTGTTGTAGTCGCGTCCGGGCAGATAAAAGTCGTTTAATCCTGCCAGTCGGCTATCGTTTCTCGAGTGGCAGTCTTTACAGCTTAGCGATTGCTCTTTTGGTGCTACCATGTGGTTAAGTGGCCAGTACATTTCTGTTTCAACAAAACCGTAGTTGCCACTGTATGGTAATCCGAGGTATTTCATTCCGGCTGCTGCAGATTCGTCCCAGTTAAAATCAACCCAGTAGGCACTGTCGCCACTTTCGGTCGACCACAGTTTTGGCTGAATTAAAGTATTGTATTCCGTGTCATAAATTTGTTTTCCGCGATGTACTTTTACTGGCCATATTTTCGATGGACCTGTACTAATCTGGTTTGCACCTTTATCCTTGTACGATCCGGAAAGAGAGTTCATTTGAACCGGGATTGTATCAATTTTATCTGTAATTAACTGGTGATTTGCAATTCCGTTAAACCAGAAATACTCCGGAGTAACATGGTCGTCGTATACAAAAGTTCCTTTAATCGAGAGGTAATTGTGGTTTCCGTCAGCATCGTTTTCATGTAGTTGGTTTCCGTCATCATCCAGCCGTCCGGCGGTTGACCAGTCCCACACCATTTTTGTGCTGTTGCCTTTTGCATAAGTTGGTATATGACAGGTTTGGCAGGCCACTCTAATGTTGTGTTCGTTTAGTAACTGGTTGGCATGAGGTTTATCTGTGTGGCATTGTTCGCAGGTAGCACGGTTTTTATTTTCAGATGACAATGCATATAATTTTCCGGCCATCTGGTGGTTTTCTGTTTTGTGGCAATCCACGCAACTCATATCTTCACCTTCAACCGCCATATGTACATCTATTTTTTTCGATGCATCCAGCAATGATATTTCCAGGTCGCCATGTTTTACATTGTTTCCTCCGCCACCCCAAAAGTGACAAACGCCACAATTATCGCGTTTTGGTGTACCTACATGTCTGGCTACATACGAAAGATTAACATGTTCCGCCGGATAACCCGCTGCCCCTTTTCCTTTTTCGTAGGTGCCCGAGTTATCGTGACAAACTAAACAATCGATATTATTAGGCTCATCAAAATCAAACGATTTATCTTTCCAGCCATAACCAATATGACAACGGGTACATGTTCCTTCACTTCCCGAAATGCCAATACAAAAATTGTTCAGAATGTTCTTTTTACCCAGTGGTACTTCTCCTTTTCCTTCGATCAACTCGGTTCTCTCCCAATTCCAGTGGCTGGTTGCCATAATCTCTTCGTCGCGTTTGGTGTGGCACGAAATACAGGCTTCGGTTACCTGATGTGCATTTTCGAAAGCCTGTTTTAAAATTTCAAAAGAATTATGGTCGGCCATAGGGCTGGATTTTCTATCAGCTTTCCAGGTGTAGTTTTGTACATTTAATTTTACATCAACCGAATCGGTTTCTTCTGCACTTAGTTTAGTAAATCCCGACGCCCAAAATAGTAGTAATAAAAAAGGTAAACATTTCATGGTTTAAGTGAATATAAGTTCGGTATAAAAGTATCAATAGATAGCATATGTTTGTTATATATTTATGTGCTTGTCGTTGCATGAATGTTTGATTTGAATCATTAAAAAATTGAAATACATCAGTTTAAAATATGATTTGAAACATATTCTTATCTCGAAAATCTTTCTATTTTTAGCCACTAATGAAAAATATATATTCAAATAGTTGTACTGTTTTTAGCCGGCGAGAATGTTGTTTTGATAAGCTAACAAAAGACGAGAAAAAGTTAATTGATGAAAACAAGATTGTTTTAACTTACAAGAAGGGTGAGAATATTTGCAAACAAGGTGCGTTTGCATCGCACATTGTTTTTCTTAAAAATGGTTTGGCCAAAGTTTATCTTGAGGGAAAACCGAAAAATCTGATTTTGAAAATCACCCCACCGGGAAACCTGATAGGACTACCTTGTATTCATGATGGAAATAATACTTTTCTTTATTCGGCAACTGCTTATATTGATTCTGAAGTTGAATTGATAAATATTGAATTATTCAAAAAAATGATCCTCAGCAATGCTGAATTTGCTTTTCAGATTATAAATATCTTGAATGAAAATACGGTGCAAACGTATGGCCGTTTTTATTGTTTTACCAACAAACAAATGCATGGTAGAATGGCAGATATTTTATTGTGTCTTTCGCAGCGCATATTTAAAACCGATGCTTTTAGTCTTCCCTTATCCCGATCGGATTTGGCAGAACTAACCGGTATGTCAACAGAAAGTGTAATTCGGGTAATGAAAGATTTTAAAGAAGATGGATTAATTAGTTTTGAAGGCAAGGATGTAGAACTTGTTGATGTTGAGAAATTAATAACAATAAGCCAGTTAGGCTGATACTAAATTAATAGATAAATAAAAAAGCGAATTCAATTTTGAATTCGCTTTTTTTGTGGAGAATAGCGGAATCGAACCGCTGACCTTTTGACTGCCAGTCAAACGCTCTAGCCAACTGAGCTAATCCCCCAATACGTGGCTGCAAATATAAAAATATTTTTCAGATTCAATCAAATTAATTTTTTGGTAAAGTTTTTGTTGTTCTTCAAAATAACTGCAGAAAACAAGAAGCCGGCGTTCTTTATTTATTGACAATTCAAATAAAATTAGAAGCCATGATTGAATCTAAAAAAACAAAGAAAGCTGATCTTGAGAGCAAAAAGGCAACACTGTATCTCGTTGGTTTAGTAATCGCACTCAGTTTTACACTTTTTGCATTTGAATGGAAAAGACCGGTTCAAAAGACATTAATAGTAACAGGAACAGGAAATTTTAATCCGCCTGAAGATCTGGTCATTCCAATTACAAAGGTGGAAAAAACTGAATACGAAAAGCCGGTTATTAAAGTGCCTGTTTTTAAGGTTATCGATGATGATATAAAAATCGATGACGAATTAGTGTGGGAAGGAGAAGAACCGGAAGCACCTGTGTTGATTGATTTGGGAAGTATTATGAATTCCGAAAAAGATCGCGGAGAAGAGAATCTGGATGTAGTTTTAAATACAGCGGAAATAATGCCTGAATTTCCGGGAGGAGATGCTGCCTTGTTAAACTATTTGTCACGCAATGTTAAGTACCCGTTAATTGCTCAGGAAAATGGAATACAAGGGCGGGTTTATGTAACTTTTGTTGTTGATGAATACGGTGAAATATTAAACGTAGTTTTGGCACGTGGAGTTGATTCTTCTCTTGACCGAGAAGCACTTCGTGTAGTGAAATCGATGCCTCGATGGAAGTCCGGAAAACAAGGCAACCGTGAAGTTAAAGTTAGGTACACAGTGCCCATAAATTTTGTATTACATTAGAAAATTGAAATGATTTGGAAATTCACTTGCATGTGAAGATTATTTTTTATCTTTAAGCCCCGATTTTGAAGGGCAAAAAATCAAATAAAACAAATAAAATAATTAAGTATGGAACTTAAAAAATCACCAAAAGCTGATCTGGAAGCCAAAAAGAATATGTTTTGGCTGGTAGGATTAGTTGTCGCGTTGGGGCTTTCGCTGCTTGCTTTTGAGTGGACTACAAAACCAACAAAAGCTGCTGATCTTGGTACTATCCAAACTGCGGAAGTAGAAGAAGAAATTATTCCTATTACTCGTGAGCAAGAGGTAAAACCACCTCCACCACCTCCACCACCAGCTGTTGTCGAGGTGTTGAACATTGTTGACGATGATGTGGAAATTGAAGACGAGCTGGAAATTGAAGATACAGAAGCCGATGATGAGACCGTTATTGACGTTGCTCCTGTAATTGAAACAGCTGAAGAAGAAGAAGAGGAAGAAGCTCAGGTTTTCTTTATTGTAGAAGATATGCCTGAATTCCCTGGAGGAGACCTTGCATTGCGTAAATACATTGCTTCGTCTATTAAGTATCCTGTTATTGCACAGGAAAACGGTATTCAGGGAAAAGTATACGTAACTTTCGTGGTAAGTAAAACTGGAAAAGTTACTGATGCTAAAATTGCAAGGGGTGTTGACCCGTCTTTGGATAAAGAAGCACTTCGCGTTGTAAATGCACTTCCTGCATGGAAGCCTGGAAAACAGCGTGGTAAGCCGGTTAATGTATCGTACACGGTACCTATTAACTTCGTGTTGCAGTAAAAAAGAAAAAACAATATTTTTGCACTCCTGTTTCATTTGAAGCAGGAGTTTTTTTTTGATAAAATTTAGAAGATGATAGAAACAGCACCAGAAACAGAAAAAGCAGTTATTGTAGGATTGATCAACCAGGATCAGGACGAACGTCAGGCAAAAGAATACCTCGACGAATTGGAGTTTTTAGCGGACACTGCAGGTGCTCAGGTGTTGAAAAAATTCACCCAGAAACTTGATATTCCGAATAAAGCAACATTTGTTGGGCCCGGGAAACTGGACGAGATCAGCAATTATATTAAGGTTGTTGAGGCAGATACCGTAATTTTCGACGATGAACTAACACCAACTCAGCTTCGTAATGTGGAGCGAGCCTTGGAGTGTAAGATCCTCGATCGAACAAACCTTATTCTGGATATTTTTGCCAAAAGAGCACAAACCGCTCACGCAAAGACACAGGTTGAACTGGCACAGTACCAGTATCTGCTTCCGCGGTTAACGCGAATGTGGACCCACCTCGAACGCCAGCGTGGTGGTATTGGAATGCGCGGACCGGGTGAGACCCAGATAGAAACTGACCGGAGGATAATTCTCGATAAAATATCACGCTTAAAAAAGCAATTGATAAAAATTGACAAACAAAAATCAACCCAACGGAAAAATCGTGGCAAAATGGTTCGTGTGGCATTGGTGGGGTACACCAATGTGGGCAAATCAACCATAATGAACATGATGGCCAAATCGGAGGTGTTTGCCGAAAATAAACTTTTTGCAACGCTCGATACTACTGTGCGTAAAGTAGTAATTGGTAACCTGCCATTTCTTTTGGCTGATACTGTTGGTTTTATAAGAAAATTGCCACACGGATTGGTAGAGTCGTTTAAATCAACACTCGATGAGGTGCGTGAGGCCGACATTCTGCTTCATATTGTAGATATTTCGCACCCGGGTTTTGAAGAGCAGATTGAAACCGTTGACAGCACGCTTGAAGAGATTGGTGCCGGAGATAAACCGACTTTCTACATCTTTAATAAAATTGATGCTTTTACTTACGAGGAAAAAGAAGAGGATGATCTCTCGCCACGATCGAAAGATAATTTTACACTTGAAGAATGGAAAAGCTCGTGGATGGCAAAAAGCAACACTCCTGCATTATTCATTTCGGCAAAAGAGAAAACGAATATTGAAGAGTTTAAGGAAGAGCTTTACGAAAAGGTGAAGGGAATTCATTCGCAACGTTTTCCATATAACGACTATTTGTACAACTCTGACTGGACAGAAGGTATTCAATAAATTGTGAGTATCAGTCCATTTCTACCTTTTTAATTACCGACTCATCCAAACAGTTTTCCAGCATTTCTATGCTGGATAACCGGCGGAGCGAGTGTTTCATGTTAGGGGCAATTTCAACCAACGGCACAAGCACAAAGCGTCTTTCGTGAATGCGTGGATGGGGAATTATCAGCGTTTTCGTTTCAAAAAATTCGTCGTTAAAATAGAGGATGTCGATATCCATTTCGCGCGAAGAGTACCGTTCTGTTTCACGCTTTCGGCCAAAATCTGCTTCTATTTCATGAATACGCCACAGTAATTCTTCTGCTTCAAGTATGGTTTCAATAACGAGAACCTGGTTCCAGAAAACATTTTCGGCATGAAAACCCCATGGTGGCGTTTCATAAACCGATGATTTCCGGATTATTTGTCCTAATTTTATTTCGATTAATTTGTAGGCGCGGTCAAAATTTTTTTGTTTATCGCCTAAATTTCCGCCTATTCCTAGAAATACCTTGTTCATTGTGTTTTATATTTGTAATTACTGGTATAAAACATTACTCATTCACATAAGAAGAAGTTATTAATTAAATCACAAAAATATGAAAGAATTCTTCAAGTACGTATTAGCGACGATTGTAGGTGTGCTTGCACTGTCGCTTATTGGTAGTTTTTTAATGTTTATTGTAATCGGAGCCATTGTTGCTTCTACCGAAAAACAGGTAACTGTTGACGACCAATCTATGTTGGTAATCGACTTGAGCCAAAGTATTGTTGATCGTGCTTCAAACGATCCGTTCGAAGACCTGGAACTTCCCGGAATTTTTAGCTCGGTGAAAACAATTGGTTTAGATGACATAAGTGAGTCGTTAAAAAAAGCAGTTTATGATGATCGCATAAAAGGAATATACCTGAAACTATCGACAACAAGTGGAGGTTATGCCTCGGTTGAAGAGATTAGAAATGCATTGATTGCCTTTAAAGATAGCTGTGATAAACCAGTTTATGCATGTGCCGATCAAATGTTGCTCGATCAAAAAGGTTATTACCTGGCAACTGTTGCCGATCAGATTGTTCTGCATCCGGAAGTTACTCTCGATTTTCGCGGATTAAGCAGTGAGCTAATGTTTTATAAAAACGCACTGGATAAAATAGGAGTTGAAATGCAGATTATTCGTGGGCCAAATAACAAGTTTAAATCTGCAGTTGAGCCTTATATGCTCGATAAAATGAGTGATGAAAACCGCGAGCAACGATTGGTTTATATGAATAGTTTGTGGAACCATATGCTAAAAGGAATATCAGAAGCCCGGAGTATTTCGGTAGAAAAACTTAATGCTCTGGCCGACGAGGCACAGACATATAAGAAAGCAGCTGAAATGGTTGAGAACGGATTGATTGATGCTGCGAAATACCGCGATGAAGTATTGGATGATATGCGTGAAATTACTGGCATTGAAGGTACAGAAGGAATTCCGGTGGTTAGCGTAAAAGATTATGTGAAAGTACCGGTTAAGGGTAAAACTAAAAAATACAGTCGCGATAAAATTGCTGTTATTTATGCAAGTGGCGAAATTGGAGCGGCGCTAAGTGGTGGCGAAGGTATTAACGGTGACAAGCTGGGTAAAGAGATTCGTAAAGTGCGTCAGGACAGTTCGTATAAAGCGATTGTGCTTCGTGTAAATTCTCCTGGTGGAGCTGTTTTTGATTCAGAAACTATTTGGCGCGAAGTAAAACTGGCGGCTGATGAAAAAACATTGGTTGTATCGTTTGGCGATGTGGCAGCATCGGGTGGTTATTACATCTCGTGCCCGGCAGATAAGATTGTTGCCAGTCCAAACACCATTACCGGTTCGATCGGTATTTTCGGACAAATACCAAACTTTGGAGAACTGCTGAACGACAAACTGGGAGTTACTACCGATGCGGTTAGCACACACGAGCATGGCAACTTTGTTTCGCTTATGCGACCGATGACTCCATACGAAAAACAACGAATGACACATTACATTACCATTGGTTACGATACTTTTCTTTCGCATGTTTCTGAAGGAAGAGGTATGACTAAAGAAGCGGTTGACGATATTGGTCAGGGCCGTGTTTGGAGTGGCGAAAATGCAATGGAGATTGGTTTGATTGACGAGTTTGGCGGACTGGAAGACGCGATTAACCTGGCTGCTGAAATGGAAGGTCTGGAGGAATATCGTACAGTTGCCTTACCAGCCTTGTCGAATCCTTTTGAAGAAATGTTTAAACTGGGCGGTAACGTGCGAGCCCGGATATTAAAAGGAGAACTGGGTGAAAAATACCGTTATTACGAATACCTGAAAAAGGCTTCGGAAATGAACGGAGTTTATGCCCGCATGCCTTACGATATATATTTGAATTAAGTATGAATTGCTGAAAAACTGAAGGATGTATCATATCTTGTGGTGCATCCTTTTTTATAACATGAATTCACGTTATCTTAGCTCTCTATTTTGAAGAACAATTAAATGGTAAAAATTTTTCTTTATCCTCTTTCGTGGTTGTACGGTTTGGTGGTTTTTATGCGCAACAGAGCTTACGACCTTAAAATATTTAAGTCCAGAGAATTCGATGTTCCCGTTATCTCTATCGGAAATATTACCGTTGGCGGCACCGGCAAAACTCCACATGTTGAATACCTGGTAAATTTGTTAAAGGATAATTACGAAGTGGCAACATTAAGCCGTGGCTACAAACGAAAAACAAAAGGGTTTCGTTTGGTTGAGGCAGTTTCTTCGGCGCGTGAAGTTGGAGACGAGCCTTTGCAGATTAAAAATAAATTTCCTGAAGTAACAGTTTCGGTGTGCGAAAACCGGGTGAAAGGAGTTGAAAAACTGCTCGAACCTGGAGACGTGAAATCTCCTGATGTGGTTTTGCTCGACGATGCCTTTCAGCACCGAAGAATCTCTCCCGGAATAAATATTCTGCTGATAGATTATAACCGACAGATTAAAAACGACAGCTTACTTCCGGCAGGCCGTTTGCGTGAAGGCGTTTACCAAATGCGTCGGGCAAACATTATTCTTTTTACAAAATGCCCTGAAGAGGTGACTCCGATAATGCGCCGTATTTTGCAAAACGATGTAAACTTGCTTCCGTATCAGAGTCTGTATTTTACCCGACTGGTTTACGGACATTTTCAACCTGTTTTTGATGCACCGAAAATTAATGAAGAAACCTATAAAGATGTGAGCTGCCATATATTGGTTGTTACCGGTATTGCTGCCCCAAAACAAATGCATTCGTTTATTAAAAAACTGGGATCGCATATGGAAACACTCAGCTTCCCCGATCATCATTCGTATAACACCGGTGATATTAACGAAATACAAAAAAGATTTAATAAAATAAATTCAAATAAAAAGATAATTGTAACAACCGAAAAGGATGCCATGCGTTTTAAAGATATGGCAGAGATAAGTGATGAACTAAAAAAGGCGATGTACTATCTGCCGGTAAAAATTGACTTCCTTAAGGAAGAAAAGAAATCGTTTAATAACAAGATTTTAAATTATGTTGGAGAAAATAAAAGCAACCGCGAGCTTCATAAAAGAAAAAATTCAGGCAAGTCCTGAGGTGGGAATAATTTTAGGAACCGGTCTTGGCGGACTGGTAAACGAGATTGAAATGATTGATTCCATTCCTTATAATGAGATTCCAAACTTCCCGGTATCGACCGTTGACGGGCATGCCGGAAGATTAATTTACGGGAAACTGGGTGATACCGAAGTGCTTGCCATGCAGGGGCGTTTTCATTATTACGAAGGTTACGATATGAAAGAAGTGACTTTCCCGGTGCGAGTGATGAAGTTTGTGGGAGTGAAGAATCTTTTTGTATCGAATGCTAGTGGTGGTTTAAATCCCGACTGGCATGTTGGCGAAATTGTTTTGCTTACCGACCACATCAACTTTTTCCCGGAACATCCGTTGCGCGGAAAGAATATTAATGAGCTTGGACCACGTTTCCCCGATATGAGCAAACCATATAGCACCCGGCTGCGTAACAAGGCCAAGTTAATTGCTTTGCAACACAGTATTAATGTAAAAGAGGGAGTTTATGTTGGCGTATCAGGACCAACTTTTGAAACTCCGGCGGAATATAAAATGTTCCGTATTTTGGGAGGCGACCTTGTTGGAATGTCAACCGTTCCGGAGGTGATCGTTGCTCGTCATATGGATATGCATGTGTTTGGAATTTCAATCGTAACAGACAGTGGTGTGCCCGGAGAAATTGTTGAAATCTCGCACGAGGAAGTACAGGAAGTGGCTATGAAAGCCGAGCCTAAAATGACACTGATTATGAAGGAACTCATTCAGAGTATTAAATAGTTTTAAATATTTGTTCATGCAGTAATTGAGTAGCACGTCATGCTGAACTTGTTTCAGCATCTTTGCATTAATTATCTTTTCTTTGACAAAAAGACCCTGAAACAAGTTCAGGGTGACGTTCTTGAGATGAATGAGGCGATAATCTAAGATAGTTTTTAATAATTTATTTCTGCAATCAAACAAAAACCAATCAATATGAAAAAATCACTTCTGTTCTTTGCTGTAACCTGTCTGTTGCTTAGTTGTTCAACTCCAAAAACAAAACAAGCCGAACTGGTGCTCGATACTCAATCTACACTTGGTGAAGGTGCGCTTTGGAATTACAGAACAGGAGAATTGATGTGGGTTGATATTAAAAAGGAAATCCTGAATAGCTACAATCCTGAAACCGGTTACAATAAAGAGATGTTTACCGGACAGATGATTGGAACTGTGGTGCCCACCGAAAGTGGTAATGCACTGGTTGCCTTGCAGCAAGGAATTTATTATTTTGATGTACAGACCGGCTCGAAAAAGCAGTTGGCTGCTCCTGAAGCTGATTTGCCTGACAACCGCTTTAACGATGGTAAATGTGATCCGTCTGGAAGATTTTGGGCCGGAACAATAAGTACGAAAGGAGAGATGGAAGTGGCCGCTTTGTATCGCTTCGATCCGGATACCACAATTCATAAAATGGTGGATAAAGTGAGTATATCAAACGGCATTGTGTGGACAAAGGATAAAACAAAAATGTATTACATCGATACGCCAACACAAAAAGTTATGGCTTACGACTACGACGATGCTACCGGCGAAATTTCAAATCCGGAGGTTGCTGTAAACGTACCTCGTGAAATGGGATCGCCCGATGGAATGACCATCGACGAAAATGATAATTTGTGGGTTGCGCTCTGGGGAGGTTCGGCAGTTGGTTGCTGGGATCCTTTAAGCGGTGAGTTGATTGACAAAATTGAGGTGCCGGCAAAAAATATTACATCATGTGCTTTTGGCGACGAGGATTTGGGAACGCTTTATATTACATCAGCCAGGGAAGCAACAAGCGACGAAGATTTAGCGAAATATCCACATGCCGGTGGTATTTTTGAATATCGTCCCGGAGTGAAAGGTGTTCAGACTTTCTATTTCAACGATGTAAACTAAGGTATTTATGAACCTCTTGGTACTTGCACTTGCCCCGGTTGTAATCATTGCCGCCTATATTTATTTTCGCGATAAGTACGAAAAAGAACCGCTACGCTTGTTGCTTTTCGCACTTTTGGCAGGCGGTTTAACGGTTATCCCGATATTGTTCCTCGAGAGTTTTTTAGACCGCTTCTCGATGCGTTTCCCCTGGTTGCTGTCAGCAGCCTGGAGAGCTTTTGTTGTGGCAGCATTCTCCGAGGAGTTGTTTAAATACCTGGCATTATATATTCTGATCTGGAAAAGCAGGGAGTTCAACGAAAAATTCGACGGTATTGTTTATGCTGTTTATGTTTCGCTGGGATTTGCTGCCGTTGAAAATGTACTTTACGTTATGGACGGAGGCCTCAGTACGGGTGTAATGCGTGCTATAACAGCGGTGCCGGCTCATGCTATTTTCGGAATTACAATGGGTTTTTATTTTGGACTGGCAAAATTTTACGAAAAAGAACAAAAAAGCCTGAAGCAGAAGGCACTGCTCTTTCCTATAATTTTACACGGTATTTACGATTTTATCCTCTTTACCGAAATTGGGTGGCTCACCATCTTTTTCGTTGGCTTTGTGGTATATCTCTATATCTCGGGGTTAAAACGAATGCGCGAGCTTTCTCAACAATCCATTTATAATACCGATTACAATTTGTTAAACGAGAAACTAAGTAAAACCGAATAGAAATGGGCATTCCTGTTTATTCCGACATCGAAAAAGCACATAAAGTAGTACAGAAATACGCACACCGTACACCTGTTTTTTCATCCATAAGTATAAATGAAATAGTAGGAGCCAGCTTGTATTTTAAATGCGAGAATTTGCAAAAGGTTGGAGCCTTTAAATTTCGCGGGGCCTGCAACGCGGTTTTTTCGTTGTTGGAAGAAGATGCAGCCAAAGGAGTGGCAACACATTCCTCCGGAAATCACGCTGCCGCGCTGGCACTGGCAGCCCGCATGCGTGGTATTGCGGCACATATTGTAATGCCCGAAAACTCGCCCGAAATAAAAAAGAAAGCCGTTGCCGGATATGGAGCTAAAATTACTTTTTGCCAACCTACTTTACAGGCACGCGAAAGTACGTTGGCAAAAGTGATAGAAGAAACGGGTGCAACAGAAATTCATCCCTATAATAACTTTAACGTAATTGCCGGGCAGGGAACAGCTGCCAAAGAATTAATTGAAGACGAAGGTGAATTTGACATTATAATGGCGCCCGTTGGTGGTGGAGGGTTGTTAAGCGGAACAGCTATTTCAACCAAACAATTGTTGCCCGATTGTAAAGTTATTGCTGCCGAACCGGCCGGAGCCGATGACGCTTATCGTTCGTTTCATTCTAAAAAATGGGTGCCTTCCGAAAATCCAAAAACAATTGCTGATGGTTTGCTGACTTCGTTAGGCGAACGGAATTTCAAAATAATACTCGACAAGGTGGATGATATTGTATGCGTTTCAGAGGAAAGCATTGTGGAAGCTATGCGCATGATCTGGGAACGTATGAAAATTATAATCGAACCATCTTCTGCGGTGCCACTGGCGGCCATCCTGGAAAAGAAAGTGGATGTTCAGGGTAAAAAAGTGGGTATTATTCTTTCGGGTGGAAACCTTGATTTGGGGAAGCTGCCGTTTTAAAACATCGGAATACAATTTTGCGGGGAGAATTCGGGGGCAGACAATTATCCCCCGTTTTAATAAGCTTTGCCTCAAGGGGCACAAGACAATCCCCAAGGGGCACAAAGCATGCCCCTGTTTTCGCAAAGCCTTCCCCAAGGGGCATGGATACATCCCCAGGGGGCAAGTTATGCCCCCCTGTTTTCAGAAGACGATCCCCAAGGGGCAGAAAGCAAAAAAGTAGGGGCACAAGCTTCGCCCCAAGGGGCACGTTCTGTTAAAATAGGGGGGGAGGAGTGAAAAGCAAAAGTTGAGAGGAAAAGTTCAGAGAGTGATATCTGGCATCTAATATCCAATATCCAACGATCAAGCATCCGGCATCCAATATCAAGTATCCAGTTTTAAAACATCGGGCTAATAATATGTGCGAGTGATTCGCGCACTTTGAAAAACAGCGAGCGTTTGCGCCATTCCCTGTATTTTATTTCACGGCAATTGTTCAGGTCTGTCAGAAAGTGCTGCTCCAATTCATCGGCAAATTCTTTCTGGTAAATAAAAGCGTTAGCCTCAAAATTGGTCTCAAAACTGCGGAAGTCGAAGTTGCTCGTTCCAACACTTGAAAAATGATCATCGACCAAAAGATATTTGCTGTGGATAAATCCGTTCTGATAGAAAAAGATACGCACACCGGCCTCCAGTAATTCCTCGACATAAGAGAAAGAACACCATTTTGAAATGGTGGCATCTGATTTTTCAGGAATGATAATGCGCACATCAACCTGGCTGAGGGCAGCTGTTTTTAGTGCAGTTATCAAATCTTGCGGAGGCATCAGGTAGGGCGTTACCAGGTAGACCTTTTTATGTGCTCCGGCAATGGCAGCAAAGAATCCCTGTTCGATACTTTTCCAGCTGTAATCGGGGCCACTGGCCGACACCTGAACAGGAACTCCCGGTGCATCAGAAAGCGGAGGGAAATACCGGTAACCGTAAAGGTTTTGTTTGGTTATAAAATACCAGTCGGCAGCAAAAATTACCTGTAAAGTGGTGGCTGCATCGCCATTAAGTTGAAGATGCGTATCGCGCCAATGACCAAGACCTTTTAATCCCTCAATGTAACGGTCGGCAATGTTCAGACCTCCAAGAAATCCGACCTTTCCGTCGATAACAATTATTTTTCGGTGGTTGCGGTAATTTACCCGCGAAGTAAAACGCGGAAACCTCACTTCCATAAAAGGACGAATCTCAATACCGTTTGCAATCAACTCTTTGAAAAACTTTTTGGTAAGTCCCCAGCTGCCAACATCGTCAACAATAACACGCACCTCCACACCTTCTTTTCGCTTTTTTATCAAAAGTTCTTTTAGCTTATTCCCGATCTTGTCGTCCGCAAAAATGTAATACTCCATGTGGATGTGGTGGCGTGCTTTCTCAACCGCCTTAAAAATATGATCGAAGGTTTGCCGGCCGTCTTTTAGCAGGTGAAGAATGTTTCCTGTGGTTAACAACGAGTCGGAATTATTCAACATTAACCTAATCAATTGCGCCTGATTTTCCAGTCCGGCCTGCGAAATAAGTTTGTTTTGTTCGATGTTTTTTAACTGCTCGGCACTCAGTCGACGCATTTCTTTCAGGCTTTTTATGCCTCGCCTCGAGAACATTTTTCGTTTCCGGTATTCCTGACCGAAAACGAGGTAGAAGATCATTCCGAAAATGGGGATAAGGATAAGAACCAATATCCAGGCTGCCGTTTTAAATGGCGATCGTTTTTCCAATATGATCATTAGGGCAACAGGAATAGCTGTAATGAGGAAAATCAGATAAAACCAGTTCCAGAATTGACTCCAGTCAAACATATTTTTGGATTTTGTTCAGGTAAATTTCTAAATTTATTTGAGTAAAAACAATATTTGCCTCATATTCGTAGTTAAAGGTAGAAATGGGAAAAGCGAATCACATATTACTTTGGATGTTCATCGGATTGGCAGTATTAACTGCTGCCTGTTCGGGGCCTAAAAATGTTTCGGAAAGCGAAAAAACCAGTGTGGAAGTAACCGGTGAAGACAGTGTGGAGTATGATGTTGAAACATTTAATACCAATTTCGATGTTTGGTATCAGCGGCAAAATACACCCGCCAGCTATCGCTCGCAATCGTATTACGAAAGCTGGAATAAGCAGTATGTAAGTGCCTGGAATGCAAGATGCGCATCACCTTCTCCAAGTTGGAATTTCGAACCTGTGGTGGGTTACGATCCCAACGAGGATTATGGTTTTGAAATGAATCACAAATTATTCTACTACTTTATGTTTGTAGAGCATGTGCTGAAAAAGAAGATCATACCCGGAGGTCCTAAGCCGGTTTTTCATTAGCGGGGTGCTTAAAAATTGTCAGCCTGTCGTTCCCAATTCTTTCCGAACTGTCTGGAATTTGTCGAAGGACAGGAGCTTGTACTCCACCTCCAAAAGTTTTATCGCCGGTAAATACATGTGCTTCGTCCCACAAACCAGCCGAAATAAAAGATTCCAATAACTGCAGTCCACCTTCAACAATCAAAGAGAGGATATTTTTTTCGTGAAGTGTTGTCATCACCTGACTGATAAATTGATCGGAGAAATCAATTTTAATGTATTCGTTCTTTTCATCAACACGATTTTCGATGGCATTGAAAACCAGGGTTTCGGTTGAATTGTCGAATAAGTTTAGTTTTTTATCCAGTCGCAACTGCCGGTCTAAAACAATACGCAAGGGATTTTTCCCTTTTATCAACCTTACTGTTAACGAAGGATTATCTTTTTCAGCCGTGTTTGTTCCCACCATAATTGCATCTTCTTCGGCCCGCATTTGGTGTACGCGCAGCAGTGATCGCGGACCGGTAATCCAGGTAGGCTGACCGTAGTCATCCGCATTTCGGTCGATATCAATAAATCCATCGGCTGTTTGTGCCCATTTTAAAATAATGTAAGGGCGTTTCTTCTGGTGAAAAGTAAAAAAGCGCTTGTTCAACTCATCACATTCTTTTTTTAGAATACCGGTTTTTACGTCCACTCCAGCATTTAAAAGTCTTTCAACTCCTTTTCCCGCAACTTTTGCAAATGGGTCGATGCTTCCGACTACTACACGCGGTATTTTTTTCTGAATGATCAGGTCGGAACAAGGTGGTGTTAGGCCGTAATGCGCACAAGGCTCAAGCGAAACATAAATGGTGCTTTCTTTTAGTAGTTCCTTGTTTGTGACCGAATTTATGGCATTTACCTCGGCATGTGCCTGCCCGTGTTTCTGGTGGTATCCTTCGCCAATAATCGTATTGTTGTGAACGATCACACATCCAACCATCGGATTTGGAGAAACGTGTCCGGCACCCAAGCGAGCTAACTCCACGCAGCGGGTCATGTATTTTTCATCGGTTGTCATTTTCAAGGAAAGACTAAATTTGCAGCAACAAAAGTAAACAATGCAGCAAACTATTCAATATATCCGGAAAGAATTGGCGCCGTATTATCACGAAACGGAAATCACCGGATTCGCACAAATGATAATGGACCGCGTTTTTGGTTTATCGTATACACAGTTGATTCTGGAAAAGGACAGGGTGTTCGATAAGGATGAGAAGGCTAAGGTAGCTGCAATTGTCGATCGGCTGAAAAAGCACGAACCCATTCAGTACATTTTGGGTGTTACCGAATTTTATGGTTTGCAACTGGTGGTAAAACCAGGTGTTTTGATTCCACGTCCTGAAACGGAAGAGCTGGTGGAATGGATTTGTAAAACGGAAGTTTCTGAGCGACCCAAAATAATTGATATTGGTACCGGAAGTGGTTGTATTGCTTTGGCTTTAAAAAACGAAATAACGAATGCAGAAGTGTGGGCTGTTGATACATCGGAAGAGGCCTTGACAATTGCATCGGAAAATGCACGGATTAATAAACTTGAAATTGCATTTAAACACGCCGATATTCTAAAGTGGCAGGAACGTTCGTGGCCACAATTTGATGTGATTGTAAGCAATCCTCCTTACGTAATGGAACGCGAAAAAAAGCAAATGGAAGCCAATGTGTTGGAGCACGAACCAGAATTGGCTTTGTTTGTAAGCGATACCGATCCGCTGATTTTTTACCGCACTATTGCACTATTTGCGTCAAAACAATTGAATGAAAGTGGCTACTTGTTTTTTGAGATCAACGAAAACCTTGGCGAAGAAATGGTAGCGCTTGTTAACGAGTTGGGATTTAGGTCGATAGAAATAAGGCGCGATTTGAATAACAAAAACCGAATGCTTCGATGCAAAAAATAAACAATTTGTGCATCAGGAAAATGAGTTTTTTACGTTTGTAATTGCAAACGATTTTTTATTTTGCAGATAACTAAATCTAAGAAGTGAGAAAGATATTCCTTAACATACTATTACTGATCAATATTCTTTTAGCGCTGGCTCTTGCGGTATCGTATCTTTCGGTTTATATACCACCCGATAAATATTGGATTCCTTCCTTGTTTGGAATGGCGTATCCGTTTTTGCTGGCCGGCAACCTTATATTTCTTGTGTTTTGGATTTTATTGAAGCCGCGCTATTCATTGTTATCAATGGTATTAATTGTAATTGGCTGGGGCTTTTTTAACCGCTTTATGCAATTAAAAGGTAAAAGCAGCGAAGAGGCCGGTATAAAAGTAGTGTCGTATAATGTGAAACATTTTGTGGCCGATACCAGTGGAACCCAGCACCAAAATGCTACAAAGATTATCTCCTTCTTAGCAGAACAGAATGCCGATATTATTTGCTTGCAGGAAGCCCGTTTGCGAAAAAACAGCATTTTTAACCTCGCACAAACAGTAAAAGATCTGGAATCGATTAAACATTACCAGTTTGCACGATCGAGCACAACATATGGTTCGGTTACTATGACCCGTTACCCTATTGTAAACATGGGGGAAATCCGGTTTGATAACTCCAGGAATATTACCATTTATACCGATGTTTTAATCGACGCAGATACCGTGCGTATCTTTAATATCCATTTACAATCGTATCATATCGATCCGGGGAAATATGAGATCATCGAATCACCTGGAATAAATGAAGAAAAAGATATTGAAGAGGTAAAAGAAATGGGTGCCAAGTTTAAAGAAGCATTTCAGCTTAGAGCCGAACAGGTGCGTGAAATTCGTAAATATGTTGATGAGTCGCCGCACAACGTAATTATTTGTGGAGACTTTAACGACACGCCGGCTTCTTTTTCCTATCGGACATTAAGTTCTGGATTGAATGATGCATTTGTAAATTCGGGAAAAGGAATCGGACGAACTTATATTGGGAAGTTACCATCGTTTCGTATCGATTATATTTTGCACGGCAATGGTTTTGAATCGTACGATTTTAAAACACTGGATTACCGCATGTCAGATCACTTACCAGTCAGTTGTAAGCTGTTAAAAAAGAATCAGTAGCTGCTCAGAATTTCCTGTGCTGCTTTTTTATCCAGTTTCAGTTGTTGTACCAAAGCATCAATTCCGTTAAATTTTTGCTCTTCACGAATTTTGTCAACAAAAATCAGTGTAATTTCCTTTCCGTACATATCTCCCGAGAAATCGAAAATGTTTACCTCAATACTTCGGTTGTCGGCATTTTTGTTAAAAGTCGGGCGTGTGCCAATATTCAGCATACCTTTAAAATGCTTGTCGTTTATTTCAATTAAAACAGCATAAACGCCATAGCCAGGGATTATTTTGTATTTATCAGAAGCTTCAATATTTGCCGTGGGGAAACCCAGTTTTCGGCCCAGTTGTTCTCCTTTTACAACGGTTCCGTGCAAAGTGAATTGGTATCCTAAATATTGATTCGCTCTTTTGATATCGCCTGCTTCCAAAGCCATTCTAATTTTCGTCGAACTCACTTTTTCTGCTTCAACAGATAGTGCATCCGTTTTATGAACAATAAAATTATGCTTGTCGGCACATTTTTGCAGGTACTCGTAACCTCCTTCACGGTTTTTGCCAAAACGGTGATCGTAGCCCACAACCAAACAGCGTGTTTCCATCTTGTCTACCAAAATATTTTTTACAAACTCAGAGTACGACAATTCCGAAAACTCCTTATTAAAAGGATAGATAACAAGGTGGTCGACACCAAATTTCTCAAACAGCTTTATTTTTTCGTTTTTAGTTGTAAGTAGTCGGAGATTGGCTTTATCGGGCGAAGTTACAATTCGCGGGTGTGGATAAAAAGTAAAAATGACGGTTTCGCCGTTTTGCTCTTTTGCCAATTGTTTCAACTGTTCAACAACCAATTGATGCCCTTTGTGCAATCCATCAAATGTCCCGATGGTTACCACCGTATTTTGGGCTTTAAAGTCATCAAGCGAATAATGTATTTTCACCGTATTTAAAGTATTTTGAGCTACAAACGTATTGAAAATTTTAAACCTTTTAAAACAGGCGGGCGCAATCAATCTAAAATATGAATATAAATAATTAGGTATTTCATTTTGATTTATGACCATATTATAAAAGCTGCTGTGGAGTTGGTCAGGTTTATATTGTTGATATACAGATCGGAAAGCATAAAAAATGTTATTTTCTGAATTTGCTATTTTCGATGTATTCAAAAATGTTAATTTTACGGCCTTTAAACGATACGAGTTGTTTTAATCAGCAACACTTTAGAAAAGATTGAATAGCACGTTTGAGGTGCCGGCATTTGCAAGCTTATTAAAATTATATGAGAAGCATGACATACAGAGTTTTATTTTTTTTGGTAGCTGCCTTGATTGTATTAGGCGGGTGTAAGAAAGAAAAAGAGTTTACAATTCGTGGTAAAATTACCCACGCAGAAGACCAGAATATTGTTTTGGAGGAATTGCACACTACTTCGCTAAAAAAAATAGCTGAAACAAAGATCAATAAAAAAGGCGAGTTTGAAATTAAAGGAATGACAGGAATACCAACATTCTATCTGTTAAAACTCACGGATCAGAACTTCATTACTTTGCTTGTTGATTCGGCCGAAACAATTACGGTTGAAGCTGACGCTGCCAATTTTCATCGCGAATATCACGTGGAAGGATCTGCAGGATCGGAACAGGTGAAATTACTTGATCAGAAATTGAAAGACACCCGTCACAAACTCGATTCGTTAAAATCATTGGATAATTTATACGCAGGAAACCCATCATACGATGATATTCGGCCAAAATGGGCGGAAGAATACGATAAAATCGTTGAGGATCAAATTGAATTCTCGACAAATTTTGTTCGCGAAAATCCTTTCTCAATGGCGAGTGTATTGGCGCTTTACCAGAAGTTTAATCCACAAGATGAATCGTACGTAGTTCGCGACCTTCAGGTGATGAAAACAGCTGCTTCTGCATTAAATTCAATTTATCCTAAATCAGAACAGGTACAGGCACTTTATAACGATGCGCTACAGTTTGTTCGTAAACAACAGTCGGCAGAAATGCAACAGTTTATTCAGGAGCAAGGTGATAACAGTCCGGATATTTTACTGCCCGACACTGATGGAAACGAAGTTGCTTTATCATCGTTGCGCGGCAAAGTGGTATTGTTGCAGTTTTGGGCAGCAGTCGATCGTGCCTCACGAATTCAGAATCCGGTGCTGGTTGAAGCCTACAACAAATACAAAAGCAAAGGATTTGAAATTTACCAGGTTAGTGTTGATGTAAATCGCGCCGAATGGGTAGATGCAATAGATGTTGATCGATTGAATTGGATTAACGTTGGCGACATGGAAGGAAGTAAACTGGCTGCGGCTGTTTATAACGTACAAAGTATTCCGTTAAATTATTTGCTTGATAAAGAAGGCCGAATTGTTGCTAAAAATCTTAAAGGCCCGGCTCTTGATAAAGCGCTGGCTCAACTTTTAGACTAGATTAAAAACGGAAAATTGACAGAAAAACGGAAAATATATTTTGTTTCGGATGTACACCTTGGAGCACCGGCCCTGAAAAATAACCGGGAACGCGAACTGTTGTTTGCCTCCTGGCTCGACGATATTAGGGAAGATGTAGCCGAGTTGTATTTAATGGGCGATATTTTCGATTTCTGGTATGAATATAAAAAAGTTGTTCCGCGCGGTTTTACCCGAATTTTGGGACGACTGGCAGATCTTACAGATAAAGGCATTCCAGTGCATTTTTTTACCGGTAACCACGATATGTGGGTGTACGACTACCTGGCGGAAGAAACCGGTGTGGTTGTGCATCACGATTATATCATTCGCGAAATAGAAGGGAAAACATTTTTTCTTGCTCATGGCGACGGACTGGATGCTTCCGATAAAGGATACATCTTTCTGAAAAAGATATTTACAAACACTACCATGCGGTGGTTTTTTTCCCGTTTGCATCCGAATTTTGCATTTAATATTGCGCACAAATGGTCTGCTTCCAGTAGGTTATCAAATTCGGATTATGACGAAGATTTTATGGCAAATAAAGATGGAATGTATAAATTTGCCGCGGATTTTTTAAAAACAAATCCGATAGATTATTTTATAATGGGCCATCGGCATCAGCTGATAAATGAGAAAATGGACGGGAAAGCCCGTTTCATTTTATTGGGCGATTGGATTAAATCGTTTTCTTATGGCGTTTTCGATGGCGAAAAATTTGAATTAAAGACATATAAGGATAAAGCGACAGCTTAGAAGAAGGATTATGGCAAAGCAAACTTACACAAGAATTATTGGTACAGGAAGTTGTATTCCTACTGAAATAATTAAGAATACACATTTCTTGAATAATGAATTTTACACCCCGTCGAAGAAAAAGATTGAGGATAAAAGTAATGAGGAGATTATTCAGAAGTTAAAGGAAATTACCAATATTGAAGAGCGCCGCTACATGGAAAGCAATTTGGTAACATCGGATATTGCCGCGTTGGCATTAGAAGATGCCTGTAAAACGGCTGAAGTTTCTATGGAAAGCCTTGATTTTATAATTGTGTGCCATAATTTTGGCGATATCATTGATGGAAATATTAGAACGGATGTGTTGCCAAGCTTGGCCAACAAGGTTAAAATGAAGCTGAAAATTAAAAATCCGGCTTGTTTTTGTCATGATGTTATATCGGGCTGCCCGGGATGGACACAAGGAATGATCACTGCAGATGCCTACATTAAAAGTGGTTTGGCTAAACGCGGTGTTGTTGTTGGAGCAGATGCGTTATCGCGTATTTCTGATCCGCACGACCGCGATTCGATGATTTATGCTGATGGAGCAGGAGCAACAGTTGTTGAAGCTGTTGACAGTGAAGAGCCTATCGGAATCTTGTCACATTCAAGTCGCTCTGATTCAATTAAATATGCGAATCTCCTGGTTCTTGGAGAATCAAGTAACCCCGATTTCGAAAGCGATGAATTGTTTGTAAAAATGGATGGTCGTAAATTATACGTTTACGCTATTACAACCGTGCCGGGAGTTGTAAAAGACAGCATTGAAAAGGCAGGTCTGGATCTGGCAGACATTAAAAAGATATTCATTCATCAGGCTAACGAAAAAATGGACGAGGCAATTCTTGCCGGCGTCTTAAAATTGTATGGAAAAAAAGACGTGCCCGAAGGAATTATGCCAATGAGTATTAATAAGCTTGGTAACTCGTCAACAGCTACAGTACCAACTCTGGTTGATTTGGTGATTAAAGGGAAAATGGATGGACACGAAGTGAATGAAGGCGACTACACTATTTTCTGTTCGGTGGGTGCCGGAATGAACATCAATTCCATTGTTTATAAGTGGTAAACTATTGAAGCAAAGATATTGAAAACCGGTCCGTTGTTTTACGAATCGGTTTTTTTGTGCCTTGTTTTACCAGTTTATTGGTTCCAATCCTTTTGAGACTAAAAATTCGTTGGTACGACTAAAATGTTTATTCCCAAAAAATCCGCGACTTGCAGAAAGTGGTGATGGATGCACTGATGTTAACACAAAATGTTTTTCCTGATCGATAAACTTACTTTTGCTAATGGCATAATTTCCCCACAGCAGGAAAACCACATTTTCTTTCTCGGCATTTATTTTTTCAATTACTGCATCGGTAAATTGTTCCCATCCCTTTTTTTGGTGCGAACCCGCCTGGTGTGCACGCACTGTAAGTGTTGCATTAATAAGAAGAACTCCCTGTTGTGCCCAGCTTGTTAGGTCGCCACTTGTTGGAATTGGTTTGCCCACATCGCTGTTTAGCTCTTTAAAAATGTTCCGTAAACTTGGAGGAAATGGAATACCGTCGTTCACCGAAAAACAAAGTCCGTGGGCTTGTCCCGGGCCATGATACGGATCCTGGCCAATGATAACAACCTTTAGCTTATCGAAAGGACACTGATCAAAAGCATTAAAAATAAGTTTGCCTGGAGGATAAATTCGTTGTGTTTTATATTCGTTTCGAACAAACGCACTCAACTCCGTAAAATAATCTTTCTCAAACTCTTCGTTTAGCTGCTCTTTCCAGCCTTCTTCAATTTTAACCTCCATAAAATTCGTGTAAATTTCTCCTAAAAATAGAAAAATTAAGTGCCCCGAAAATTGAATAAACTATTTTTTCTCATCAGGCCTTGGGCTTGTTTGCATTTTTGTATTTTTAAGGGTTTGTTTAAACTTTATCTTTTAGAAATATTATGAAGGAATTTTTACTTAGACAACGCAAAATTGACGCGAATAGCCGTCGCTATTTAAGAAGATTTTGCGGTAGGATAAGTGAAAAGGACGAATAATAGAATGAATGGATAAAATTTAAACAGACCCTAAGATTCAAACAAAATTAAAATGGAAATTATTTATCTGGTTGCAGGAGTGGTAGTTGGCGGAATTGTAGCATTCCTTTTTCTGAAATTGAAGGCGCAAAGTGGGCAGGCCGATGCCGGTAAACTGCTTTTTGAAAAAGAAAGTGAGTTTTTGGCACAAAAAGCGGAAATTGAAAAACAGGGACTGATATGGCAGGAACGCTACAATGCTTTAAAAACCGAAGCCGACGAATGGAAAGCCGAGTTGCAGGCATACAGAGAAGAAAACAAAGCGTTGAATGTGCGGTTGGAGAATGCCAAAGTACAGTTTAAGAACCAGGAAGAAAAGTTAGGCGAGCAGAAAAAAGAACTGGTAGAAATACAAAAGAAACTTACGACTGAGTTTGAAAATGTTGCCAATAAAATTCTGGAGAAAAACAGCGAGAAATTTACCGCTGCCAATCAGAAAAATATTGGAGAGGTTTTAAATCCGTTGAAAGAAAAGATTCAGCTTTTTGAGAAAAAGGTTGATGATACTTACAAACAAGGTTTAAAAGATCAGACTGATCTGAAAGCTGAATTAAAAAAATTGTACGACCTGAATAACAAAATTAGCGAGGAAGCCAATAACCTGACCAAAGCACTAAAAGGTGATGTGAAAAAGCAAGGTAACTGGGGCGAAGTCGTTTTGGAACGTATCCTCGAGCGATCTGGATTAAACGAAGGAGAACAGGGTTATCAAAAACAATTCAGTGATACCACTGAGGACGGCAAACGTATACAGCCTGATATTGTTATCAACTTGCCTGATAGCAAGCATATTATTGTCGACTCGAAAGTTTCGATGATTGCGTATGAGCGAGCTGTGAATTCAGAAACTGAAGAAGAACGAAGCAAGTTTGTAAAAGAGCATCTTTTGAGTTTGAGAACACATATTAAGGGATTGAGCGAGAAACATTATCAAACAGCAAGCAAGCTGAATTCGCCCGATTTTGTGCTGTTGTTTATTCCTATTGAAGCTTCATTTAGTGTCGCTATACAGGAAGATCAGGAATTGTTCTCGTTTGCGTGGGATCAGAAAGTAGTGATCGTTAGTCCATCGACTTTACTGGCAACTTTGCGCACCATTTCATCCATTTGGCAACAGGAAAATCAAACCCGAAATGCCATTGAAATTGCGCGTCAGGGCGGTGCTCTTTACGATAAATTTGTTGGTTTTATTGCCGATATGGAAACGATAGGGAAGAATCTGGATACTACACGTAAAACTTATGATTCGGCTGTAAATAAATTGCATACAGGTTCGGGCAATCTAGTGCGTCGAGTAGAAAATATTAAAAAGTTGGGAGCAAAAGCATCGAAAGAGTTACCCGGAAAATATATTGAAGAAGAGTAATTGTGAATCGTAAAACGAATAGAGGTATATAATTGTCGGTTAGATAAATGATCGAGCAAAGAAAAGCCGGATACAAAATTGTCCGGCTTTTCTTTTCAATCTATCGCTTTATAATTTTAAAGGTCTGAATAGGATGGAAGTTGTCATTAAAAAGTTTTAAGAGATAAGTGCCTCCCGGATATTCTGTCATATTTATTTGGGTGTCAGTGTTATTGGTAACACTTTCTTTTAGCTTTTTTCCGGCAAGATCAAAAAGTTGAATATGAGCATTCCAATTGTTTTCATCAAAATGTACAATAACAAAATCGGAAGTTGGGTTGGGATAAACCTTTACTTCAAAATCAGCAATTGTAATGTCGTCGAGTGCTGTAATTACCAGTTTCGACTGATGAAACCCCTGAGTGAGAACCAATGAACCAGACTCTGCCGTTTCTATAACTGTTTCTCCTAAAGTCCAGCTCAGCTGTATCCCGTTGGTTTCGTAGACTGTTCCGGCTGTCGATACAATTTCTTGCGCATTTAGAGTCGGCAAAAAAGTACCGTTGACAACAATTATTAATAATAGTATTATTTTTTTCATGTTTGTGATTATAGTTTGAAAACAACAAAACTAAAATACATATCAGCATCAGTGCCCGTTGAATCTTTTATTTTTATAAATAGTTTACCTCCGGATGAAGTTGCTCTGATAAAACCATAACCGTTAATAATAGTTGCATTACAAATGTATTCCTGATAAAAATAATCTTCATTCTCAATTGAGATCACATATTCGCCTGTATTCGAGTGCGTAACAGCTACATTGCTCGATCTGTTAAATTCAACACCATTCGAATTTACAATTCCGTAAGCAATAGGTGTCATTTGTGTTTCCCACGAAGTATTTCCGCTCGCATCTGAGGTTAGGACTTTTCCGTCTCCTTGTGTTCCATCTGAGATTCGTAACCTGTTTTTGAATTCAGCTGCCGGGCCAGATCCGTTATTCTTTACATATAGGGTTGGGTATGTACCATTATTTTCAGCAGCTACAGCCTGGTGGTTTTCGGTTGTAACCGACTGGAATTGTCTTAAATCACTGCCCGGATTTTTACCCACTGCAACTTTACCTCCTGTGTAGTAAATGTTGCTGTTATCTTCGCTCCACAGCGATGAACTTGTGGGTAAGTCTCCCCATGTGGCAATACCTCCGGCATCCGACATCAGAATTTTTCCTTCTCCCTGGCTACCGTCTGCAATTCGAATTGGACTACGAAAATAAGCCGACTGGCCATTTGCATTTTGGTTAAGTAATTGAATTGTAGCATTTCCCTCGCTGTTATTTATGCCAAACAATGAAGCCTTATTGTTATAATTGGCAACTCTTAACGAACTTGTAGAAGTAGGATTGTCTCCTATTCCAACATGTCCATCCTGATAGGTGATTCCGTTGTCTGCATCTTGCCATGGAGTTGTAACTGTTGGTAAGCTAACTGTATTACCATCTGAAATAGTCAAGTTGTTACCCGAAAGAGATAGTGTTTGATCATCAGTTAAATCGCCATCAACACTTAGCGGAGAAGCAGAAGTTCCATTTCCTGTTAAGCTAGCGTCGCTAATTACAGTTTGAGTACCCCAGTTGTCTCCGGTCGTTTCTCCTGACGATGGCAAAGTAACTGTACCTCCTCCGGCAGATAATGTTAATTGTGTTCCACTTAAACTTAAGGTTTGAATTTCGTTAGTAGCATCAGCATCGGCATCTTCAACATTATCCACTTCAACAGTTTTTGCATGAAAGGCATAAGGAACTGCCAGGAGCTGAGAAGTTCCCATGTGGGTGAAAGAATCGCCTCCATCAGCATCAATTTCAATTTTTAGGAAATGAGGAGAAGCGCCCCAATTCCCGGGATCAAAAACGCCGTCAATTACGGTGCCTTGCCCCACCTGTATGTTCACCAGCCCAAATGAGTTTGTGCTTACTGCGTGTGTTTCGGAATATACCGAGTTTCCTGTTTCAGTATCTTCGAGTATGCTGATCTTGAAATTTACATTTTGATCGGCAAGGATTTCGCCTGATGAACTTCGCACTGCAGCCTGGTAGTTGAATGCATCCGGGAGCTGGGCAAAACCAGTTAAGCATGCTACAGATAGTAAGAAGAGAATGAAGGTAGATTTTTTCATAATATTGATTTTTATGTTTTAAGAATAGATAAGTTTTGTGAAGGTAAAACTAGTGATATCATATATAAGATTTTTTAGAAATCTGAGGAAGTGATGTTTAACTTTGAAAGTGACGGGTTTTACTTTGAATCCGCAAAAACTAAAAACTAGTGCTCATTCTTAATGTATGGGAAATGCATGCTTGCACAAGTTGTGTAATTAGAATTGCATTGAGAGTTATTGGAAATAAACAAGAACAAAATAAGGTGATTTCCACCAAGAGAAACCACCTTATGAATGTGTAACTTATTTAACGAATAAGTTTAAGCATAAAACATTGAGTCGTTAAATATGTTCAAAATGGTTCTTAATTAATTGATATATTTACAGATAAAACAAAATAGCATTCTCAACCTTGAACGATTATATGATGAAGCGGATATTAACGTCCATATGGTTTCTCTCATTAATTGTTGCAATCCCGGTATTTTTTTTATTGCCGCCGGTATTTGAAAAATATACTTGTGATATAATAAGCTCAGGTAATTATAGAAATGCAAATCCTAACAAAGGGATTTTTTACGAAGACATTGACAACGACGGTAAACTCGAAAGGTTTGAAACCTTTTTCCAAAGAGATGGCCACAGTTTGTCATTTCATTATTTTGCTGCAAATGGAGGGATGATTGATCAGATAAATCTACCAATTGATTTCTACGAAGAACGTAATCATTTATATTTTGCCGATTTTGATAATGATAAACACAAAGAAGTTTATGTTTTTTCGTACCGTAACGACAGTTTGATAATGGGATGGATTCAATTAACTCCTTCAGTTAGTGAATTTAAACAGATATCGATTTGTCCTGTAAATACATACAATGGAGGTCTTTTAGATTATCAGATTGATGATGTTTTTTGTTTGGATATGGATATGGACGGGCGAAATGAATTGGTGTTTCCATTTAGCGGAGGTTACTCTGTTTTTCCACGTCAGATATTTAGGGTTGATCCTCAAAAACAGACCATAATTAAATCGGAAAATACAGGTTGTGCAAACACAAAGCTCGTTTTTGTTGATTTAAATGATGATGGTAAGATGGAAATTATTGCTGATGGAGCAGTTTCTCCCATACGCGATTGGTTGGATGCGCCCCATAACACTCCTGCACCTTATTTAAAAGTTTTAAACAGCGACCTTAGCTATTTTTTCCCACCTATTAAATTTTTTGAAGGGATACAGAGTTTTACAAATACTCACCTTATTGAAGGACGAGACGGGAAAGAACTTTTATGTACATTTCTTTCTTCCAGTTCAGAATGTAAACCCTTAATTATTTACAGATTAAATATAAAAGGAGAAATTCTGGATTCTGTTTGTATTGAGGAAGCCGTCAGTCAAAGGAGCAAATATGTGCTTAATACTCAGAAAGAATCTTTTATTACTCAGTTAGCACCGTCAAGATTTCTGGAGTTTAATAAAAATCTGAGCATTATTCGGTCTTTCCATACCGGAACTCAAGGTGATTTAGCGTTTGTTTCTAACATTGATTTAAATGATGATGGAGTAGATGAGTACTTCTTCGATAATAGAAATACTGGGGAAATGATAATAATGAGCGATCATTTTTTGTGGAATACAAGTTTACCCATTTCTGGTAAAGCAAGGTTTGGAATAAAAAAAATCAGCAAAGGTGAATTTTTATTTTATACACAGGAGGAATACTATAAACTTGGCTTTAAGAAGAATTTAGCTTATTATTTAAGATACCCTCTATACCTGTTGATTTACAGTGCAGTTGTTAGCTTTATCTGGATTCTGCAAATGGCTCGTATGCGTCAGTTAAAAGAAAAAATTGAGTTGCGTGAAAAGGTAAAAGAATTGCAATTTTTGACTTTAAAGAATCAACTTGATCCGCATTTTATGTTCAATACATTTAATACTATTGCTTCCGTGGTTAAGCAGGGGAGAAGCGATGAAGCATATAATGTTATGATTCGTTTTTCAAAAATGGTACGCCGAAATTTCGAAAATCCCAATGAAATTTATACTACGTTAAAAAGTGAACTGGATTTTGTTGAAGATTATCTGGAAATACAAAAATTTAGATTTAAGGATTTATTTGAGTATAAAATTGAAATTGCTCCTCCAATTAACCTGACAGTTCCAATACCAAAACTACTATTACAGATTCATGTTGAAAATGCATTGATTCATGGGATAAAACCAAAGGCCAAAGAAGGACTGATTGTAATTCATGTTCAGCGATCTGGTTCTAAATTGTTAGTACAAATTGAAGATAACGGGGTTGGCAGAGATAAAGCAGAAAAACTTCGAACAGGGGGAAACAGAATCGGACTAAAAACAATCCGTCAGATAATTGAACATAGTAACTTAAATACGAAACATAAAATAACTCAGAATATTATTGATATATTTGATAAGGAGGGCAAGCCGGGAGGAACCAGAATTGAAATTTATATTCACCATGTTTAACTCATAATCTTAAAATTTTGTGGTGAGCCAGGATAAAATAAAGGTAATGATTGTTGACGATGAGCAGGAAGCCATCGATCTTTTGCAAATACTATTAAAAGAAAATTTCCCTGAAATTCTTGTTTCGGCTACTGCACGAAGTTCAACTGAGGCTATTGAAAAAGCATTTCGAAAACATCCCGATCTTATTTTTTTGGATATTAAAATAGATCACAAGAATGGTTTTGATATTTTAGATGAACTCAACGAGGAAAATCATGATCCTCATATCATTTTTATTACGGCATATAATCAGTATGCGATTGATGCATTTAAAGCCAATGCAATAGATTATTTACTGAAACCTATAGAACCAAAAGAGCTAATAAACGCAGTAAATAAATATTTGTCCCACTCCGAAAAGGAATTGCATTTAAAAAATGTTTTGGGATTGATAAATAAGAATAAATCTAAAATTCGTTTTAATATAACAAATGGATATATTTTAATTCATCCTGAAGAGATTGTGTATTGCCAATCAGATGGGAACTATTCTGAGATTTATTTAAACGATAATTCAAAAAAAGTAGTTTGTTATAATTTGAAAAATCTCCTGAAAAAATTACCTCAACCTACATTTAACCGGATAAGCAGGTATAATATTATTAACAAGGATTACTTAACTGAAGTTAATCGTAAAAAACAAATTTGTAAACTGAACACAAATCAAAAGGAAATTCAGTTAACCTACTCTTCAAAAATGCTAAAGTAGCAATGTAAATTACTTCTTGTTTATACATTAAACTACTCTCTTTATACAATCAGAACCTCCTTTAATACAATGGGCATTTATATTCTTGTTTTGAATTTTACATAGGTTTAATTTTCAGAAATAAACTGAAATCGTCGGAAAATAAAAAACCTAAAAAAAACCAATATTATGAAGAAGATTTTTTTTCTGTTGGTTGTGGTATGCATAACCGTGAGTTCCTATGCACAAAGTGATTCCTTAATTCTTGTAAATCTCTATAATTCTAGCGGTGGATTGGAGTGGAATAATAATTCTGGTTGGTTGGAGTCGGGAGTACCAATTTCAGATTGGGAAGGGATACAAACGGATGAGAATGGAAACGTAACAAGTATTAATTTACCTGGTCAGAATATGTCTGGAATCATTCCTGATGAGTTAGGTCAACTTTTAAACTTAAGAACTCTTGATTTTAGTAATAACGGTTTAACTGGAGTTCCGCCAAACTCTTTATTCAATTTACCACAATTAACAGGTATCTGGTTAACTGAAAATAATTTTGACCCGTGGGAATTACCCAGCGAGTTTTATAATCAAACGAGCTTAATCTCAGTCAGAATTGAATCCTGCAGTATAACCGGAGAATTGGATCCTCTCATTGGTAATCTCAACCAGCTGGTTACTCTGGAAATTCGCGGGAATGATTTTTCAGGAAGCATTCCGGAAGAGATTGGTGGGCTGACTTCGGTAGAAGAACTGAGACTTGGAAATAATAATTTTACTGGTGCCATTCCTCAAGGAATTTATACTTTAATGAATTTAAAAGATTTAGATGTCTCTCATACAAACATTGATGGTACATTTTCTGAATCTATAACTGCTTTAGGAAATCTTAGATATTTAGGAATGACAGGGATTGGTATGACAGGTGTTTTGCCTTCAGGTCTGTGTCAATTACCTTTTTTTGAAAGAATTGATTTGGCTTATAATAATTTTGATAATCAAAGTTGTCCTGTTGTTCAATGTTTGATTGATAATAATGTTCAAATTGTAGGTTCTCAACAAGAAGATGGATTTGATTTAGTTAACGATTGTAACCTAATAGAAATTACCCCTCGGGAAAATGACTCATTAGCTTTGGTTGCTCTTTATAATGCTACCAACGGATCGAACTGGGTAAATAATTCGGGATGGCTAGAGCCTGGTGTGCCAATTTCTAATTGGTATGGAGTAACAGTGGAGAACGAAAGAGTTACTGGAATAGATTTAAAAGGAAATTGGGACGGAATATTCGGGCTTCAAGGCGAAATACCCGCTGATATTGGCAGCTTGACAGAATTAGTTTTTTTAGACTTCTCTTTTAACATATTAACAGGTCCTATTCCCATAGAGTTGTGGAATCTATCCAATTTAGAATATTTAAGTTTAGGGTGGGGGAACCAACTTAATGGCACTATCCCATACGAAATACAGAATTTGTCAAAATTGAAGTATTTAGATTTGAGTAGTAACCAATTAAGTGGCCAGATTCCAATTGAATTGTATAACATTATTAGTCTTGAATTTCTGAATTTAGATAATAATCAAATTACTGATACAATATCTGTTGAGATTAGTAATTTGGTTAACTTAAATATACTTAACTTAGGTAGAAACCAAATTGCAGGGGATATTCCCAAGGTTGTTGGTAATCTCATAAATTTAGGTCAGTTACATTTGTATCAAAATCAATTATCAGGAACAATCCCAATAGAAATTGGGAATTTAATTAATATTTATGAACTTAATCTGGCTGATAATCAATTAGCCGGTAGTATCCCTGAAGAAATTGGGAATATGACTAAATTAGATTGGTTGTGGTTACATAATAATCAGCTAAATGGTATTATTCCGATGGAATTATGCCAAACACCAATCACTCAGATTGATTTTTCAAATAATTACTTTGATTCACAGAGTTGTCCAGCTATTCAATGTTTAATAAATAATTATGTGAAGTTTAGCGACGATTATCAATTTCAACAATCAGGTTTTTCACTAATTAATGATTGTAATTTGATCTCACCTGAAAATTTAAGAGAACAGGATTCATTAGCACTAGTTGCATTGTATAATTCAACCGATGGCCCTGACTGGATTAACAATTCAGGTTGGCTTCAGGAAGGTGTAAAAATTGATAATTGGTACGGAATAGGAGTAAGTAATAATAGAGTGATTTCTCTTGGATTAAGTGGGAATGATGAAATAATGCAGCCTTTTGGATTAAATGGAATTATTCCTGCCGAAATTGGCAATTTAACAGAATTACGTCAACTAAATTTAAGATATAACTATTTATCTGGTAGTATTCCTGCCGAAATTGGCAATCTAACAAAATTGACATCTCTATATCTTGGAGATAATGATTTAGCAGGGGCAATACCTGGGACGATTGGGAATCTTATAAATTTATATACACTTGATCTGATTGGAAATCAGCTTATCGGTAATTTGCCAACACAAATGGGAAATATGGTAAATCTTCAATACATTAACATCGACTGGAATAATCTGGAAGGACCAATCCCAATTGAATTTGGTAATTTAATAAATTTGGAAACTCTTGCTTTATATGAAAACAATTTGTCAGGTACCATTCCAACTGAGCTTGGTGAACTTAATGCTCTAAAATTAGTTGGCCTTGGTGCGAATAACCTTGAAGGTGAAATTCCAACAAGTTTTGAACAATTACAAAATCTTGAACATTTTACAATACGAGATAATAATCTGGAAGGTGTGATCCCTGCAGGATTTTGTAATTTGAATTTACAATTGATAGATTTTGGTGGAAATAATTTTGATTCGAGAAGCTGTGAAACGTTTAATTGTATTATAGAAAATGGGGCGGAAATTAATGTTGCGGCAGGTGATCCTCTCCAAACTCAAAAATCGGGATTTTCGCTGGTTAATGACTGTAGGTTATTAGATCCGGACTTATTGTATCAAGATTCTTTAGCCCTGGTTGCCCTTTACAATGCAACCGATGGTCCTAACTGGACAAACAATTCGGGATGGTTAGAACCAGGAATTCCAATTTATGAGTGGTATGGTGTTACAGTGGAAGGTGACAGGGTTGGAAACCTTGAGCTATTTGATAATAATCTGGTTGGATCACTTCCGGAAGAGTATTTTAACCTTACTGGACTAACAACAATCGGATTTAGAGATGAACCTAATCTGACTGGTCAGATTACTTCTTCTATAGGTAATTTAGAAAATCTTAACAATTTTCATGTATGGAATACTGGGTTAAGCGGCGAGCTACCTGAAGAACTCGGAAATTGTGCAAAATTGGGGGAATTGGTAATTAATCACAACAACTTTTCAGGAATAATTCCACAGTCCTTATGCAATACACCGGTTTATGAATTAAACTTCGAAGGAAATAATTTCAGTGCTGAAAGTTGTTCGATAATAGCATGTTTATTGGATAATGGAGCTTATTTTATTGGCGATCCCTACCAAATCCAAAAGTCAGGTATTGCTCTTGCCATAGATTGCGGGAGAGACATGTTTGCAGTATCAGAATCGGATTCTCTGGCACTTGTTGCTTTTTACAATGCAACAGGAGGTGCTGAATGGATAAATAATTCAGGCTGGCTCGAACCGGGTGTTCCTGTTACTGAATGGTTTGGAGTAGGTGCAGTTGATGGTCGGGTTCACTCCATCGAATTATTTTCCAATAATTTAAGTGGCTATATACCCGATGAATTTTACAATTTAACGGGCCTCGTATGGCTTGGATTACATGATAATCCAGAATTAGGTGGTGAATTGTCACCACTTATCGGCAATCTCACAGAATTAACAGATATACATAGCAATTCTACGGGATTTACCGGAGTATTGCCAACCGAAGTAGGGAATTGTACTAATCTAACTACTCTATTTATAGAATACAATAATTTTGAAGGCGGTATTCCTGCAGAATTGTGTAATACTGCATTGTTAGTAGCTAATTTTGATGGTAATTATTTTACAAATGAAAGCTGCTCAGCAATGGAATGTTTTTTGGAGAGAGGAGTTGTTTTTGAAGGAAATTCCTGGCAGGAACAACGTTCAGGTATATCATTATTTGAAGTTTGTGGATTATTGCCTCCAGCTAAGCCCTGTGCTGCACAAGATTCATTAGCATTAGTTGCACTGTATAATGCTACAGATGGCGACAACTGGTTTGATAATAAGTATTGGTTGTCTGAATACCCGGTTTCAATTTGGCCAGGAGTTATGGTTTATGAAGGGAGAGTTCGGGAATTAGGGCTATGTGATAATAATTTGAATGGAGAACTTCCTGTTGAATTCTATAATTTAACCGGACTAAGGCACTTTTCATTATGTAATAATAACCTATATGGGAATTTATTGTCTCAAATAGCTGATTTTGCAGAGTTAAGAGATGTCGATTTTAATTCAACTCAACTTGGCGGAGAACTACCTGTTGAAATAGGAAACATAGAATTTTTAAATTCTTTATTTATTGGGGAATGCAATTTTACTGGTATTGTGCCGGAAACTTTATGTAATACTGCTCTTGTTGAGTCGAATTTTGAAGGAAATTATTTTACAAAAGAGAGTTGCTCTACTATGCAGTGTTTGGTAGATAAGGGTGTATTTTTTTCTGGAGATCCATACCAAACACAAAAAACGGGTATGGCACTGGCAATAGAATGCGGTAGAAACCTGAATGCTGTTCCCGAATCAGATTCTTTGGCACTTGTCGATTTGTATAATTCAACAGGAGGAAAAAACTGGAAACGTAAGGAAAATTGGCTGGAAGGTCCTGTGTTTACCTGGTATGGAATTACAGTTGAAGACAATAGAGTAAGTCAGATTAATCTGGGATGGAATAATAATCTAATAGGAGAATTGCCTTCATCAATGGTTAATTTAGATGCTTTACAAGTTTTGATTTTATATGGAAATCAAATTTCAGGAGAATTGCCTTCAGATATTCATTTGATGACAGCATTGCGTGTTTTACAGCTGGGATATAATCAATTAAGCGGGGAACTTCCTTTTGGTATTTGGAATTTACCAAACTTAGAACAGATTCAAATTTGGAATAATCAGTTTAGTGGAGAACTGCCAGAAGAAATTGGAAATCTGCAAAACTTGAATGTTTTAAGTATTGCAGCGAATCAATTCAACGGAAGTTTGCCAGTTTCATTGCAATACTGTTCACGATTAGAACAACTACTACTGAATAACAATTATTTTACAGGAGCTGTGCCTATTGAATTATGCGGTTTACCATTAATTCGAGCGAGATTCGACTTAAATAATTTTGATAATGGCAGCTGTCCGGCAATCAGATGTTTAAATGATAATGGAGTTTTAGTTGGAGATCCTGATCAAATCCAAAGAAGTGGTTTCAGTCTGATCAATGGCTGTTCATGTACGACACCTGAAATAGAATATCTGATTTCATCGACTGAAGATCCCGTTCAGCTGGGCAATGAAATAAGTTTGTCTTTCTTTTCTCCTTCCGGTTATATCGAAAATGCATATTGGGAATGGGGAGATGGAACTGTAACAGAAGTTGATGTTGAGGGTGAAATAGTAACAACCCATCTTTATTTGAAACCAGGTGTTTTTGCCCCAAAGTTAATTTTAAATGGCTGTGAAGTAGTTATTGATACTTCATACAGGTATATTGTTATTTACGATCCGGAAGGTGGTTTTGTAACCGGCGGTGGTTGGATAGAATCTCCTCCCGGAGCTTCGGTTTTATATCCTGAAGCTACCGGAAAAGCAAATTTTGGATTTGTTTCAAAATATAAAAAAGGCTCCTCTGTACCTGAAGGATCTACAGAATTTAAATTCACCGCTGGTGATTTAAATTACAAGAGTACAGTGTATGATTGGCTGGTAGTTGCCGGCTCCAAAGCAAAATTTAAAGGAGATGGAACCATAAACGGTGAAGGTGCTTATAGTTTTATGATTTCAGCAATTGACGGTGATGTAAAAGATAATGGCGATCCTGATAAATTTAGAATCAAGATTTGGAATAAGCTTGATGAAACTGTTGTTTATGACAACCAATTGGGAGCTGAGCTTGATGAAGATCCAGCATGCGTAATCGGTGCAGGATCTATTGTTATTCATGATCCAAATACAAAAAGTGCGTCAATCAATAATAGTTTATTGGAAGAAATGAAGATTGACGAAAATAATCTGTTCATATTCCCAAATCCATTTACTGATGAGTTAAATATTAGTTTTGAACTTTTTGAAGATTCAAAAGTTGAAATTGATCTGCTTGCAATTAATGGTCAAAAAATCTGTCAACTTGAATCAAGCATTGTTAATTCGGGAATAACAACAAAACACTACTTCACTAATTACCTGAATCCTGGGATATATTTTATTTCATTAAAACTAAACGATAAAATAATAAAAGTTGAAAAGTTGGTAAAAACCAATTAATCAGATTGTCCTCACCTCAATCAATACAAGCCGTTACTTCTTTTTGGGAGTGGCGGCTTTTTATTCTATAAGTTTTTTTAGAATCCCTGCTGGTGCTGAAACGTATTCGGTTAAATTTTTTTCAACTAAGAATCAAGAAATTCAAAATTTGAACGGGCTTAATACGATATCAGAATCAATGTCGGTAATGGATGAAAAGAATAGGCAAATCTGATTAAATAATAAATATAGAGTTAGCTAAAAAATCAAAGATTTATTGAAGAAGTCAATGTTCCAATTTAACTTCTGAATTGAACATTATCCTTTTCCCTTTAACCCCATCGATAATTCTATTCTGGTCGTACACCTTCAATCCATTCACAAAAGTGCTTACAACCTGGTTTGAAAACTCAGTACGTTCGAATGGTGCCCAACCGCACTTGTATAAAATATTTTCGGGTGCAACAATCCAGTTTTTATTCGGGTTAACCAAAACAAGGTCGGCAAAATAACCTTCGCGGATGTAACCCCGATTATTTATCCGGAAGAGATCGGCCGGAGCATGGCACATTTTATCAATTACTTTTTCAATGGAAATAAATCCTTTTTTGCTCAACTCGAGCATAGCAACCAGCGAGTGCTGAACCAGTGGCCCGCCGGATGGCGCTTTAAAGTAGGTGTTATTCTTTTCCTCCAGGGTATGAGGTGCATGGTCGGTGGCAATTACATCAATTTTGTCAGACAACAAGGCTTCCCAAAGCGCTTCTTTGTCCTTTACACATTTTACCGACGGATTCCACTTAATTCGCGTTCCATAATCAATATAGTCGCGCTCATCGAACCATAGGTGATGCACACAAACTTCGGCTGTAATATTTTTATCGCCTACTTTTCCTGGAGAGAAGAGACTCATCTCTTTTGCCGACGAAAGGTGCAGAACATGCAAGCGCGTATCAAATTTCGAGGCCAGTTCAACAGCTTTCGATGATGATTTGTAACACGCTTCATCGTTGCGAATGTGGCAGTGGCGCGAAATTGGTACGTTCTCGCCATAACGCTGGCGGGCAATTTCGGTATTGGCTTTTATGGTTGCTTCATCTTCGCAGTGCGTGGCAACCAATGTTGGCGCATTTTTAAATATCTCAGATAAAGTTTTGTCGTCGTCAACCAACATATTTCCGGTTGAAGAGCCCATAAAGACTTTAATGCCACAGACCTTTGTTGGATCGGTTTTTAGCACCTCATGCAAATTATCGTTGGTGGCACCCATGTAAAACGAGTAATTTACAGCCGAAACTTCTGCGGCACGGTCGAATTTTTTCTGTAATTCTTCCTGTGTAACGGCTTGTGGCTTGGTGTTGGGCATTTCCATATATGTGGTAACTCCTCCTGCTGCAGCGGCTTTACTTTCAGTGGCAATTTCGCCTTTGTGTGTTAAGCCCGGTTCGCGAAAATGTACCTGGTCGTCGATTACTCCGGGGATTAAAAGCAAACCTGTTGCGTCAATTACCTCAGTTCCGTTTAAATCAAAATCAGCTGGAACAACGTGCGGAAAGACCTTCTCAATTTTTTCACCATCAATTAAAACACTTCCCTTAAATTTTAGTCCCTCATTTACAATCGTTGCATCTTTTATCAGCGTTTTCATTTTCCCGGATTTTTGATTTATAACAAAGTTACTAAAATACGCCGAGACCCTTTTAGTGTGTCCCCAACGAAATTAGATAACCTTTTGTCAAACGTTGTTTATGGCTCATTGTTCAAATTCGAGGAGCAATGTTTCAATCTTTTGCAGGGTGGGCTTTTTCTTTTTTGTCCAGGCTCGTTTTCCCATAATAAATCCAAATCCCATCAAACACCAAAATACAGCCTGGAAAAGTAGGATACCTGTTACAAGTTTTAGGTTGCCAAAATTATCCGAAACAGAAAGTGTTGCCCCGGCGTTTACAAATAATAAAACCGGTAGAAGCCAAAGTTGTTGTTTGTTCCAAAGCGAATAACTCTTTCGGGCATTTTTCAGAAATTGTTTTGGTGAATCCAAAAAACTGGAGCTGCTTATTTCGCTGAATCGTTTGCGTGAAAGTACGGCCAGAACTGCGAATGCCAATACAAAGCAGGTGCCAGCAATTCGTTTTGTCAGTGTTAAATCCGGGTCAGTGTTCAGTATGAATGCTCCAAAATAACCAACTGCTCCAAGTGCATAAAAGATATACATGCGTCGGTATTTTCTTCTGTTTTCAGTTTCTTCAATTTGTAGCGTATTTAGGAATGAAGATTCTTGATTAGTATTACCTAAAATTCCGTCAGTTGTTTCTGCCGGTGATTTTAGTTCTCTGTATTTTTCTGATAGCGATTCAAAGTTCATTTTTCTGTTCCTCCATCATTTGTTTCAATTTCTTTTTAATCCGGTGAAATTTTACCCGTACATTTCCTTCCGATATTCCAACAATGTCTGCAATTCGTGCGTAGTCGAGCCCTTCTAAAACCAAACTAATAATTGATTTTTCGGGAACCGGAAGTTGGTTAATTGCTTCGAACATTGTTTTCAGCTCCTTCTCCAAAATCGTTTTACGGGCCAGATTTATATCATCATCAGAAAGAATGTCCTGTTTAATTTCCTGGCAGCGTTTGTCGTTATTACTTTGCAGGCGGCAATAATTAATGGCTGTGTTTATTGATATGCGATAGATCCAGGTGTTTACATGGCTCTCATTTCTGAACGAACTGAGGTTTTTCCAAATGTTGGTAAAAATTTCCTGGAACAAATCATCCCGGTTGTGACTGCCGCGCACATAAGAACAACAGATGCGGAAAACACGGTCTTTGTTTTCCTCGAAAAGTTGTTTGAACTGAATTTCTTTCGTACTCATTTTTTGTCTTTCTACTTGCTTAGACAAACCACCTCGAATTTGTTACACCTGATTAAAAAATTAAGGTACAAAAAAAGGCTGCACCCGGCAGCCCTTATAATATTTTGATTTGCGAATTTCGATTAACGATTGTTGATTTTAGATCGGAAGTTGTAAATGAAAGTCTCCTTCTAAAATCGTTAATCTTTATTCATAATTCGTTAATCATTTCGTTCGTATTTTCGAGTGAAGCTGCGTAACTTCATTTTCAGTACGCCCCAAAGTGCTTCGTTAAAAATTCCACCGCTCATTTTCGATGTTCCTTCCTGGCGATCGGTAAATACAATTGAAACTTCCTGAATATTGAACCCAAACTTGTGGGCAGTAAATTTCATTTCAATCTGAAATCCGTAGCCAATTAGTTTTATATTATCGAGGTCGATAGTTTCCAACACATTTCGTTTCCAGCAAACAAAACCCGCCGTGGTGTCGCGCACATCCATTCCGGTAACAATGCGCACATACATCGATGCAAAATACGACATCAACACACGGCCAAGCGGCCAGTTAACCACATTAATTCCGGTAATATAACGCGATCCAACAGCCACATCAGCACCATTTTCAATGGCAGAAAAAAGCCTTAGCAAATCGTCGGGGTTATGCGAAAAATCGCAGTCCATTTCGCACACTGCTTCGTAATCTCTTTCCAGCGCCCATTTAAATCCTGCAATGTATGCAGTGCCCAGACCCAGTTTCCCTTTTCTTTCCAGAATATGGAGTTTGCCGGGAAACTCTTCCATCATTCGTTTCACAATTTCGGCAGTTCCGTCGGGCGAATTATCTTCTACAATAAGCAAATGAAAAGGCTTTTCCAAAGAAAATACCTTGCGGATCATTTTCTCAATATTTTCCTTTTCGTTATAAGTCGGTATGATTACTAAATTCTTTGACACTGTTTTGAAATATTTGATTGAAGTAACGAAAATAAGGTTTTTGTATTAATTCTAAATCGTTTGTCAATCAATTATTACAATACCGGGTTTTGATGCATTTGATTTAAAAATGCCAATTATATTTCAAAAAGATGCATTGTAGATTAATTAAGTGTTAAAATGGTAATATAATGTTTAAAAAGCTTACATGTGTCTGTTTTATTCGTGAAATTTGTTGCTGTTGAAAAGGATGTCAAATCGATTTTCTATGGAAATTAAATGCAGAAAAGGTGGGGAGGAATGTTATGGCCTGAGTGAAATGACTTTACTTTTTGATATAAGTCAGCGCCTAATTCAGAGCAAACAGTTTAAGAATGATTTGAATACCATTGTAAAAATGGTGGCGGAATACCTTGGTGCCGAACGCTGCTTTTTAAACATTTTAAACCGCGAGAACGAACATATATACATGGAAGCGGCTTATGGCGTAAATACCAGTCAGCAGGCACGAGCCAAATATAAGCTGGGAGAAGGAATTACCGGCAAGGTGGTTCAAATGGCACGTCCGGTGGTAGTGGAAAAAATCTCAAAATCGTCGCTGTTTCTCAACCGGACAAATCAGGAATTGTATAAAGATGGCAAAGAACTCACTTTTGTTTGTGTGCCTGTAATCGATGAGGGAAAAGTTACCGGGACACTTAGTTTTGCGCGCGTATACAATCCGTATATAAGTTTTGATGAAGACACCCGATTGCTTTCGATTATTGGTTCGATGGTGGTTCGGGCGGCCTTACATCGCCAGGAAAGACTGGAAGAACTGGAGGCGCTGAAACAAAAAAATCTGGAGCTGGAAAGCCGCATATCGGGACAGAAACACATGAATATGATCGGTAACTCCGGGAAAATGCGCGATGTGTTTTCGCTGGTTCAAATGGTTGGGAAAACCAACTCTACCGTACTTATTCGCGGAGAAAGCGGTGTGGGAAAAGAGTTGGTAGCCGATGCCATTCATGAAGCCAGCAACCGTAATGGAAAAACCTTTATAAAAGTAAACTGCTCGGCACTGCCCGAATCGTTGATCGAAAGTGAATTGTTTGGGCACGAGAAAGGCGCTTTTACCGGCGCCGATACACAGCGCAAGGGGCGTTTTGAACTGGCCAACGGCGGTACCATTTTTCTGGATGAAATTGGCGATATTCCTTTGTCGACACAGGTGAAGTTATTACGAATGATCCAACAACGCGAGTTTGAGCGGGTAGGAGGTACGCAAACCATAAAATCGGATGTGAGGATTATTTGTGCCACCAACCGTAAGCTGGAAGAGATGATCGAAAACGAAGAGTTTCGTGAGGATTTGTATTACCGGATTAATGTTTTCCCGATTTATATTCCGTCGTTGCGCGAGCGTCGCGATGATGTTCCGCAATTGGTTGATCATTTTATTGAGAAGTTTAATAAAGAGAACCAGACAAAAATTAAACGCATAACCACTTCGGCACTCGATATGCTGATGGTGTACAAATGGCCGGGCAACATTCGCGAGTTGGAAAACTGCATCGAGCGGGCCTGTATTTTAAGTACTGATAATGTGATTCACAGTTACAATTTACCACCGTCGTTGCAAACGGCCGATTCGTCGAATACCAGCTCAAAAGGCGGAATGATGTATACCGTTGAGCAAGTGGAAAAACAGTTGATTCGCGATGCGTTAACATCAACAAAAGGGAATATTACCAAAGCTGCCGAAGAGCTAAAAATAACCGAACGAATGCTGGGCACACGCCTTAAAAAGTACGAAATTGATGCATGGCGGTACAAGGTTTAATGGGAATAATTAGAATATTGGAGGATTAGAATGTTGGAATGCAGAAATGACTAATTTTAGCTATTATTGCATTTAAGCATTTCGGCATTAAAGCATTTAAAAATGGAAAAAAAACTCATTCAGGTTGATCTGCAAAATCCTCTTCATTGCGCGCAGTTGGTTCATCTGTTAAACGACTACATGGAAGATGAAATGGGGATCAGCGAACCGATGCCCGATGGACTTGGCCCAAAAATTATTGAGGGGCTAAAACGGCATACGGCGTACATGGGATTTTTTGTTTGTATTGGTGATAACTTTGCCGGGCTTGCCAATTGCAACCTCAATTTTTCTACCTGGAAAGCCAGTCCGCTGATAAATATCCACGATTTGATAGTTTCTCCCGATTTTCGTCAGCGGGGAGTTGGTCTTTTTCTGTTGAAAGGCATTGAAAAGTATGCCGAAGAAAATGGATATTGTCGCATAAATCTCGAAGTTCGTCACGATAATTTTAAAGCACAGAACTTGTATCGCAAAGCCGGATTTAAGGAATGTGAACCCAATAATTTCTTTTGGGAAAACAAGTTGTAAAAAAGGGCCATCCGTTTCCGGACGACCCCTTTGCTATGAATTATTTGTTGCTTTTTTGTTATTTCCAACCACCGCCTAAAGCGCGATACAAAGAAACCACCGCATTCAATTGTTGAATATGATCGTTAACATCGCTCAACTGCGCATTAAGCAAACTTTGCTGTGCATTTAAAACTTCGGTGTAAGTTGCCGAGCCGTAAACCAGCAATTCTTTGGTATAATCTACCGATTTTTCAAGTGCGTCAAGTTGTTTGTTACGTAGATCTATTTTTTGCAGCGAGGCATCGTACATGCTAAGTGCATCGTTTACTTCGGCACCTGCATTAAGTAATGTACTTTTAAAGTTTAGCAAAGCTTCTTCCTGTTGTGCTTTAGCAACCTCTAAACGTGTTTTGTTGGCACGTTTATTAAAAATTGGCTGAACCAAACCGCCCACAACATTGGCTGCAAACGATGCCGGATCAAACAAATCCCAAAATTCCAATGACTCTAAACTGGCACTTGCAGTTAGTGTAACCGATGGGTAGAAGTAAGCTTTGGCGCTGTTGGTCATGTGGTAGGCACTGATAACGCTGTATTCAGCTTGCATTACATCCGGACGGTTATCCAAAAGTTCTGCAGGAACACCAACTTCCAACAGTTCGTGTGCTTGCTGACTTTCCAGTTTCCCGCGCTCAACTTCTCCCGGAGTTCTTTCCAAAAGAATACAAAGTGTATTTTCATTTTCTCGTATTTGCTGTTTAATATCCGGAATGGTAACTTCCGCCGCGTAGCGCGCAGCTTCACTTTGCACCACGGCTGCGCCGGTTACACTGCCACTTTCTTTTAGTGCTTTCATGGTTTCAACCAGTTCGGCACTGTTTTGTACTGTGGCTTTTGTAATTTCAAGGTTGGCATCCAATGCCAGCAAACTGTAATAAACCGAAGCAATGTTGGCAATCAGTCGTGTTTGCACTGCTTTGTGTGCCGCATCGGTAGCCAGGTAATTGGCGTATGCCGATTTTTTTGCGTTGCTCAGTTTTCCCCAAAAGTCGATTTCCCAGCTACTTTGCAAAGCTATTTGCGAAGCATTGTAGTGATCAGGTCCGTTCGGACTGGTCGAATCTGAGTTTTTAACGTAAGTATGTCCGGCCTGTCCCGATAACGACGGTGCCAAAGCTGCTTTGCTTTGCAAGAAATTCGACTCGGCAGCAACAACACGTTGCACTGCAGCCTGCAAATCAAAGTTGTTTCTCAGTCCTTCAGCAATTAAACTGTCCAGAATTGGATCGTTAAACAGGTTTTGCCAGCTTTCGTTTGCCAAGTTGGTTTCGGCGGTCTCTGCGTCTCCATATAATCCGTTGGTAAAATCCTGGCTTCGCTGGTATTGATTTGTCGTATTACACGAGATAACCAAAACCGAAACAACGGCAATAAGTAGTATATTTTTTATTGAATTTGTCTTCATATCTAATCTTTTCTAGCGGATTAACCCAAACTGTTCATTTCTGAAATTTCTTGTTGTTCCTTCGGTTTTTTCACTTTTTCTTCCAAAATCTGGAAAACCACGAACATGGCCGGAATAACCAAAATACCAATCAAAGTACCGATTAGCATACCACCCACAGCACCGGTTCCGATGGAGCGGTTACCGTTGGCACCAACTCCGGTTCCAATAACCAATGGAATCAATCCAACGATGAATGCAAATGAGGTCATCAAAATCGGGCGAAGTCGTGCAGTGGCACCTTCAACGGCAGCCTCAACAATAGACATCCCTGATTCCCGTCGCTGTCGGGCAAACTCAACAATAAGAATGGCATTTTTTGCGAGAAGTCCGATAAGCATTACCAGCGAAATTTGAAGGTAAATATTGTTTTCAACACCCAGAAAGCGAGCAAAAATGAACGAGCCTGCAATACCAATTGGCAGTGATACAATAATTGATAACGGCATAATATAACTCTCGTACTGAGCGGCCAGCAGGAAGTACACGAAAATCAAACTCAAAATAAAAATGATGATGGTTTGATTACCGGCGTTGATTTCCTCGCGTGTAATACCGGAGAATTCGTAATCGTAACCCGTTGGCAGAAGGTCTGCCGCAACTTCGCGAACAGCGTCAATTGCATCACCCGAACTAAATCCGGGATTTGGGTTTCCGTTTACTGAAATAGATGTGTACATATTAAAACGGGTGATCGACTCCGGACCATAAACTCTTGTTAGCGTAATAAATTCAGAGATCGGTGCCATATCGCCGTTGCCCGTACGTATTTTAATGTTGTTTAAATCTTCAGGATTACCGCGGTACTTAGCTTCCGACTGCACCATAACACGGTATTGTTTACCAAATCGGTTAAAATCAGAAGCGTAATATCCACCGATATATCCTTGCATGGCCGACAGAACGGAACTTACCTGCAAACCCGAGCGCATACACCTTGCAGCATCTACATCAATGCGGTATTGCGGGAAGCCGGTATTAAAAGCCGTACGTGCATATTGAATTTCAGGCCGCTGATTTAAGGCGCCAAGGAAAGTGTTGGCCACTTTTTCAAACTCCTGAATATCGCCACCGGTTTTGTCTTCCAGTTTCAATTCAAAACCACCTGTAACACTAAATCCCGGAACCATTGGTGGCGAGAAAATAATAATACGTGCACCCTTGATTTGCGAAGTAAGCATGTATAGTTTTTGTACAATGCTGTTCAAATCCTGACCTTCGCCTTTACGTTCGTTAAAAGGTTTCAAGCCTGCAATAATCATGGCGTAAGGAGTTCCCTGTCCTCCCATAAATGAGAATCCGGTAATGGCGGTCCTTCCATTAATTTCAGGTATAGTTTCTAAAATAGCATCAATTTGTTGTGTAACTTCTTGCGTTCTTTCTGCTGATGAAGCAGGAGGCATGGCAATGTCGACAAACATACGGCCGGTATCTTCGCTAGGTACAAAACCTGTTGAGGTAGTATTCATCAGGTAGCCCAGTAATGCAACGAAAATCACGATCAATCCGCCTGCTACCCATTTCCTGTCGATAAAAAAGTGGGTTACTTTTTTGTATTTACCGGTCATGGTTTCAAAAGCAGTGTTGAAAGCGGTGTAAAAACGTTTCATAACACCTTTTTGGCTTTTCACCTCTTCGCTGTGTGGTTTAAGAAATAAGGCACACAACGCCGGACTTAAAGTAAGCGCGTTAATTGCAGAAAGTATAATGGCTACTGTAAGTGTAATACCAAACTGACGGTAGAAAACACCGGTGGTTCCGGTTATAAATGTTACCGGAATAAACACCGCAGCCATAACAAGTGTAATGGAAACAATTGCTGTTGAAATTTCATTCATAGCTGAAATTGCAGCCGATTTTGCATTTCGCGCCCCCGAGTCGAGTTTGGCATGCACCGCCTCCACCACAACGATGGCATCGTCTACCACAATTCCAATGGCCAGAACCATCGCAAATAAAGTAAGCAGGTTAATGGTAAATCCAAACAGGTTTAGGAAGAAAAAAGTACCAATAATTGCTACCGGAACAGCGATTGCCGGAATAAGTGTTGCCCTGAAATTTTGCAGGAAAACAAACACAACGATAAATACCAGTATGAAAGCCTCTAATAAGGTGTGTAGCACTTTTTCGATTGAGGCATCGAGGAAGTCGTTGGTGTTCATCAGTACCATATAATCAACTCCCGGAGGAAATGATTTTGAAGCTTCTTCCAAGGTATGTTCAACTTCAAGAATTACGTCACGGGCATTCGAGCCGGCTGATTGAAATATTGCCATACTGATACCGGGCTGCCCCTGAGTTTGGGTCATTGCAGTGTTATCAAGCGATCCCAGTTCTACGCGGGCAATATCGCCAAGTCGTAACACATTACCGGCTTCATCCGATTTTATTACAATATTCTCAAATTCTTCAGGTTTCGAAAGTTTTCCGCGATAACGGATTACATATTCAAAACTTTGGTTGTTTTCACTACCAAAGCGTCCGGGAGCGGCCTCAAGGTTTTGGGCATTCAGTGCAGCAACAACATCAGCAGGCATTAAATTGTAGCCCGACATAATATCCGGCTTCAACCAAATACGCATCGAGTAGTCTTTTCGTCCAAACACCATCGCTTCACCTACACCATTAATCCGTTGCACCTGTGGCAGCAGGTTAATTTTCGAATAGTTCTGCAGAAATGTTTCGTCGTATCTTCCGTCTTTACTGTACAGCGAAAAAACCATTAACATGTTGTTCTGACGCTTGGCCGTTAAAACGCCGGCACGTGTAACTTCAGCAGGTAAAAGTGCATTGGCACGCGCTACCCTGTTCTGAACGTTAACTGCTGCCATATCAGGATCAGTTCCCTGCTTAAAATAGACTTCAATGGTTGCTGTACCGTTATTACTTGCAGTTGAGTTCATGTAAATCATGTCCTCAACACCGTTAATCTGCTCTTCAAGCGGAATAACTACACTGTTTAAAACCGTTTGTGCATCGGCACCGGTATAGTTAGCCGATACCCGAATGGTTGGCGGAGCAATATCAGGGTATTGCTCGATGGGCAATGTGGTAATTCCCAGTACACCGAGAATAACCAGTAATATTGAAATGACGGTTGAAAGAACCGGCCTTTCTATAAATTTCCTAAACATAACTTTTGTCTTCTAGATTATTAATTGTTTGAAGGTTGATTGTTTTCCGCAACCGCTTTCTGCCCGGCTAATTTGGGTTTTATTTCCATACCGTCGCGAAGGGTGGTTATTCCTTCTAAAACAATTTTATCTCCGGCTTTAAGTCCCGACGTAACAACAAAAACGTCTTTTAAATCGCCGACAATAACCTGTATCTCAGTATTCACAATTTTATTTTCGCTGTTGGCAACGTAAACAAAATGTTTACCCTGTATTTCGTAACTGGCTGGTTGGGGAACGAGCAAAACATTTTTGCGGTATTCGGGCAAACGAATATTTCCGCTTCCTCCTGAGCGCAAATCACCTTCGACATTGGGGAACGAAGCACGCATATTTATGGCACCGGTTTGCGGATCAACAATTCCGCTGGCAATTTCAATTTTACCTTTTTGCGGATAAACCGATTGATCGGGAAGAATGAGGTCAACATCCGGCAGGTTTGCCAGTTTTTCGGTGGTGGTATTTCCTTCCAGGTTTTTAGTAAGTTGCAGAAATGCTTTTTCGTTGATAGAGAAATAAGCACGCATACTAGCTGTATTTGAAACAGTTGTAAGTGGCTGTGTAACTGAACTGCTTACCAAACTTCCAACCCGGTAAGGGAATGTCCCGATAAATCCGTCGGTTGGGCTGCTTATCATTGTATAACTGAGGTTGGCTTTTGCATTAGCTAAATTGGCGTTGGCTTGTGCCAGTTGCGCCTCGGCACTTTGTAATGAAGTTTTAACTGATTCCAGTTGGAAATCGCTGACAATGTCTTTTTCTACCAGTGGTCTTGTTTTTTCCAATTCAATTTTTGCTGTGGCCACTTGCGACTCAGCTACTTTTACCTGAGCTTCGGCCGATCTTACCTGTGCCCGAATATCGTTGGCATTTAATTGAAAAAGAAGCTGGCCTTTTTTTACATAGTCGCCTTCGTCAACAAAAATTTTCTCGATGTAACCTGCTACTCTCGGTCGAATTTCAACGGTTTGTTCGCCTTCAAGTGTAGCCGGAAAATCTTTGTAAAGGGTAATATTCTGTGGCGTAATTTCCTGAACCAGGTACTCGCCAACCTGTCCGCCCATCATCGGGTTACTCCCTTGCTGGTTAGAGCAGGCTGAGAAAATAAAGAGAATGGCAATAACTGCCATACTTGTGGATTGCTTAATTGTTTTCATGTGTAATTATTGTTCTGTTATTATTTAATTGCTTGGTTACAGCACGACAGGCATTCTTTAAAGCCCGTATTTTGCTGGATCTTGGAAATGACATTTTCAAAATTTGTTAGCTCTTCCTGAGAAATACCATCCAAAAGTTCTGACGAAACTTCAACCGATTTGGCTTTCATTAAATCAAACATATCAAGACCTTGTTTTGTGAGCTTAAGATTTTTCTTTCGCTTGTCAACCTCGTCTTGTGTCCGCTCAATATAACCCAAATCAATTAGGGTATTAATTTGCCGGGTAACAATTGATTTGTCGCGCAGAAAGTGATTTGCCAGATCTTGTTGTGTAGATTCTGAATTTTCGTTGATATAATGCAGCACAACGAATTGTTCCAGAGTAAGATCTAAATTGTTTTCCTTAAACTTTGCCATTAACTTGAAGCGCACTAATTTCATCGTTTGCCCAAGTAGATAGGTCAATGGCTCTTGTGTTCTCATAACTTATTCTGTTTCTGTGTTGCAAAACTATGACAAATTAGTTGCAAAAGTCAACTAGTTTGCCCTAAATATTTATTAAATTTTTTAATTAGCCTTCTAAGTGTTTGTCAAACTGGTGATTGTGTGCTGTTTCTATTGTTAACTGAATTTGAACAGGTAGCGTTTTAACTTCATAACAAAGGAAAAAGGCAGTAGTTGAGTTTCTTTTTGGTTTTTCCTACCTAAATGTAGGTTATCTCAATGTTAACACCCTGAATGCCCTTTAAACATGGGCTTCTTAAAATTTTCCACCTTAATGTGCAGTAAACAGTATCGTCCTACAATTATGTAGGATTGTCCCGATGATCAACTCTCGAAAAATAAAAGTTTGAAAATTTTTTAGCAACAGTATATCAGCAAGTTATTTGAGGTTTGACAGAGAGAAATATGTTGTCGAACATGTTTTTTGGCACAACTATGGCACATAAGAAATCAAACGATTTAAACTTAAAATACAAAAATCATGAGAAAGATTGCAATTTATGGAAAGGGTGGAATTGGTAAATCAACCACAACCCAAAATACTGTAGCAGGTTTAGTTGAAGCAGGTAAAAATGTAAAAGTAGTGGGTTGCGACCCTAAAGCTGACTCAACCCGATTATTGTTGGGTGGTTTGGCTCAGAAAACAGTGTTGGATACACTTCGCGAAGAAGGTGAAGATGTAGAGTTGGAAGACATTGTAAAAGTAGGATACGGCGGTGTTCGTTGTGTTGAATCAGGTGGTCCTGAACCAGGTGTAGGATGTGCCGGTCGTGGTATCATTACTTCTATTAACATGCTGGAGCAGTTAGGTGCATGGGATGAAAAATTCGAATTGGACTACACTTTCTACGATGTACTTGGTGACGTTGTTTGTGGTGGTTTCGCTATGCCAATTCGCGAAGGAAAAGCTGAAGAGATCTACATTGTAGTATCGGGAGAGATGATGGCTATGTATGCTGCCAACAACATCTGTAAAGGTATTAAAAAGTATGCTCAGGCAGGTGGTGTTCGTTTAGGCGGATTGATCTGTAACTCACGTAAAGTAGACAACGAGTCGCAAATGATCGAGGAGTTGGCAAAACGTTTGGGTACTCAAATGATCCACTTCGTACCTCGCGATAATATGGTTCAACAAGCTGAGATTAACCGTAAGACAGTTATCGATTTCAAATCAGATCATCCACAGGCCGACGAGTACCGTGCATTAGCAAAAGCTATCGACGAGAACGAATTGTTCGTAATTCCTGAGCCACTGGAAATTGAAGAGTTAGAGAAATTGTTGATCGATTTCGGTATTGCCAGCTAATTGAGTATTAACCCATTAAAGATTTAGTAGTTATGTTAATGATAAGAGCTATTATACGCCCCGAAAAATCAAGTAAAGTACTTAAAGCCTTGTTCGAGGCCGGTTACATTGCCGTTACAAAGATCCCCGTAGTGGGTCGTGGTAAGCAGCGTGGTATTAAAATCGGTGATGTTACCTACGATGAACTTCCAAAAGAAATGTTGATCATGGTAATTAAAGACGAGGACAAAGACTTCGCAATTAGTACCATTATGGAAGCTGCACGTTCTGAGCCGAAAGGTGCATTTGGAGACGGAAAAATATTTGTTACCGCAGTAGATGAGGCTTACACCATCAGTCGTGGAACAAAAGAATTGTAACCTTAAAATCAGACGACTATGAAGATGGTATTGGCGATCATCAGGATCGATAAAATGAATGCAACAAAACGGGCTCTTACTGCCGCTGGCATCACCTCGATGACCGCAACCGGAAAAGTTTTTGGACGCGGAAAAGGAGCCTGGGATGCACAAGTGATGGAAGGTGCAAAACAAGACATGCCTGAAGCACTTACCCATCTCGGAAAAGAACCAAGACTGAGACCACAGCGTGTACTAAACATTGCGGTTTCCGACCACAATGTGCAGTTAACGGTTGATACGATTATCGAAGTTAATCAGACTCCTGCTCCCGGCGACGGAAAAATCTTTGTCCTTCCGTTGGATGATACATTCAGGGTTCGCACAGGTGAAACTGGTACAACAATCCTTTAATTAAAAAGACAAATTATGCCTAATAAAATAGATTATACAAACGGATTGCCCGATCCTTCGCAACTGAAGGAAGAGATTCTGGCAAAATATCCGCGAAAAGTGGCCAAGAAAAGGTCGAAGGGAATGGTGATCAATGATCCTGCCCAGAGCCAGGAGATTGGTGCTAACATTAGAACGATTCCGGGTATTATCACTCAGCGCGGGTGTACTTATGCAGGATGTAAGGGTGTGGTTTTAGGACCAACAAGCGACATCATTAACCTGGTACACGGCCCGATTGGTTGTAGTTTTTACGCCTGGTTAACCCGACGTAACCAAACCAGACCGGCTGAAGGTGAGCCCAACTTTATGACTTACGCCTTTTCAACCGATATGCAGGACGAGAACATTGTATTTGGTGGCGAAGCAAAATTGAAAGACGCAATCCGCGAAGCTTTCGAAGCTTTCAACCCAAAGTCAATTGGTATCTTCTCAACTTGTCCGGTTGGTTTGATCGGTGACGACGTTCACGCTGTTGCCCGCGAAATGAAAGAAGAGCTGGGAATTAACATTTTCGGATTTAGCTGCGAAGGTTACCGTGGAGTATCACAGTCGGCCGGTCACCACATTGCCAACAACGGAATTTTCAAACACGTTGTAGGTAATACCGATCGCGAACGTACCGGTAAATTCCAGGTGAACCTGATGGGTGAATACAATATTGGTGGTGATGCTTTCGAGATTGAAAGAATCTTCGAAGAATGCGGAATAACACTGCTTTCAACATACAGTGGTAACTCAACAGTTGAGAGTTTTGCCTACTCGCACACTGCCGATCTGAACATGGTTATGTGTCACCGTTCTATCAACTACATTGCCGAAATGATGGAAGAGAAATACGGTATTCCATGGGTTAAAGTAAACTTTATCGGAGCTGATTCTACTGCAAAATCGTTACGCAAAATTGCTGATTACTTTGGCGATAAGGAATTGTCTGCAAAAATTGAAGAGGTTATTGCCCGCGAGCAGTTGAAAGTTAAAGCTGTTGCCGAAGCTGTTAAACCAAAAGTTGAAGGCAAACTGGCAATGATGTTCGTTGGTGGTTCACGCGCCCACCACTACCAGGATCTGTTTAATGAACTGGGTGTTCGTGTAGTTTCTGCAGGTTACGAGTTCGCTCACCGCGACGATTACGAAGGACGTGAAGTAATTCCGAACATTAAAATCGACGCCGACACACGTAACATCGAAGACCTTGTGGTTAGCAAAGACGAAGAAAATTTCCGCGACGATTTGGTAGAGAAAAAAGCCAAGTTGGAAGAAAGTGGTTACGAGTTTAAAGACTACAAAGGTATGATGCCTGATATGAAGAAAAACTCGTTGGTAATCGACGATGTAAACCACTGGGAAACTGAAAAGCTGATCGAGTTCTACAAGCCTGACCTTTTCTGTGCAGGTATTAAAGAAAAATATGTGGTACAAAAATACGGAGTGCCATTAAAACAGCTTCACTCTTACGACTACGGTGGTCCTTATGCTGCCTTTGGTGGTGCTATAAATTTCTACAAAGAAATGGAACGTATGCTGGCTACCGATATCTGGAAACTGGTTGATGCACCTTGGAAGAACGAGCCGGAGATTGTTGGAAGTGTAACCGTTGACGCATAAATAATAGGAGGAAATTATCATGTTATTACGACATACAACAAGCGAAGTAAAAGAAAGAAAAGCACTAACGGTTAACCCGGCAAAAACCTGCCAGCCTATTGGTGCCATGTACGCTGCTCTTGGAGTGCACGGTTGTTTGCCACACAGTCACGGTTCGCAAGGCTGTTGCTCATACCACCGAAGTACTTTAACCAGACACTATAAAGAGCCTGTAATGGCTGCAACAAGTTCGTTCACCGAAGGTTCTTCAGTGTTCGGTGGGCAGGCAAACCTGCTGCAGGCAATCGATAATATTTTTGGAATTTACGATCCGGATATCATTGCCGTTCACTCAACTTGTTTATCAGAAACAATTGGTGACGACCTTGGACAGATTGTAAAAAAAGCACAGGACGACGGAAAAATTCCTGAAGGAAAATTTGTTGTTCAGGCTTCAACACCAAGTTACGTTGGTTCGCACGTTACTGGTTACGCCAACATGTTGGAAGCATTTGTAAAATACTTTTCATTCAAAACGGACGAAAAATTACGCCAGGTAAATATGTTGTCGGGATGGGTTGAACCATCGGATATGCGCGAGCTGAAACGTATTGCGGATTTAATGAAACTGAAAACAGTACTTCTGCCTGATACTTCAGACGTTTTGGATACGCCAATGGACGGAACATACAAAATGTACCCGAAAGGTGGAACCACCCGCGAAGAGATTGTTAGCATGGGCGACAGTATGGCAACCGTTGCAATGGGCGAGTGGGCTACAAAAAGCGCAGCCATTATGCTCGACAACAAATGCAAGGTTCCTTTTAGCATGACTGACGTGCCAATTGGTTTAAAAGCAACCGACCGCTTTATTCAGGCGCTTTCAGCTGCCGGAAAAGTTTCTATTCCGGAAAGCATTGCCGAAGAGCGCGGTAAACTGGTTGACGTGATCACCGATATGCACCAGTATTTCTACGGAAAACGTGTTGCTCTTTGGGGAGATCCTGATACTTTATTGCCAATGATCGAGTTTTTGGTTGACCTGGACATGAAACCTGTTTACGTGGTTTCTGGAACACCGGGCAAAAAATTCTCAGCACGTGCAATGGAAATTCTGGAAGCAAAAGTTCCTGAAGCAAAAGTTCGCAACGGAGCTTCTGCCGATATGTACCTGATGCACCAGTGGATAAAAGAAGAGCCTGTTGACTTACTGATCGGTAACACCTATGGTAAATATATTGCCCGCGACGAAGGTATTCCATTCGTTCGTTCAGGTTTCCCGATCATTGATCGTATCGGTCACAGCTACTTCCCAACTGTAGGTTATCTCGGTGGTATCCGTATTCTTGAGCGCATGCTCGGAGCGATTATGGATAAAATCGATGCTACGTCTCCTGAAGAATCATTCGAACTTACAATGTAGTTGCAATATAATTCAATATGATTTCGAGGTGAGTTCAGCTGAGTCGCTCTCAGCTGAACTTCACCCGAAATAATTGGAACTACAAAAGGAGAATCAGAGATAATAAATCAGAATTGTAATTAGGATAAGCCCTGCTTGCAGGCAACTTCGTCCATCTTTTAACATTTTGAATTATGAGCAACTATCTAAAAGATCGCGAAAGCCAAATCCTTACAAAAGGAAACGACGCTGCAGAAATTTCCTGCGGTAAAAAAAGTTTAGCCGGATCCGTTTCGCAACGCGCCTGCGTTTTTTGCGGATCACGTGTTGTGCTTTATCCAATTGCCGATGCACTGCACGTTATTCACGGCCCGGTTGGTTGTGCTTCCTACACCTGGGATATTCGTGGTTCGCTTTCATCGGGACCACAATTGCACCGACTGAGTTTTACCACCGATTTGAAAGAAAGAGATGTGGTTTTTGGCGGCGAAAAGAAATTATACCATGCCCTTATTGATTTAATCGACAAACATAAACCAAAAGCAGCCTTTGTATTTTCAACCTGTATTATCGGAGTTATCGGCGACGATGTAGAAGCCGTTTGCCGCCAGGTTACCAAAGAAAAAGGTATCGACGTTATTCCGGTAATGTCGGAAGGTTTTAACGGAACCAAAAAAGACGGTTATAAAATTGCCTGCGGAGCACTTTCGAAATTGGTTGGAACAAACAACGATTATAAAGCTCCCAAATATTCAATCAACATTTTAGGCGACTTTAACCTTGCCGGAGAGTTGTGGATTCTGGCCGAATATTACAAAAAACTGGGTGTTGAAATTATTTCCTGCATGACCGGCGACGGTCGTGTTGAGCAGATCCGTCGCGCACATCACGCTTCGTTAAACGTGGTTCAGTGTTCGGGTTCTATCATGCACCTGGCTAAAGAAATGAAGGAAAAATACGACATTCCTTTTATGAAGGTTTCGTATTTCGGAATCGAAGATATGTCGGAAGCTTTGTACGAAGTGGCCAAATTCTTCGACGACGATGAAATGATGATCAAAGCCCGTGAACTGGTTACCAACGAAATCTCAAAACTGTTACCGGCGCTACAACCTTACCGCCAAAAGCTGGAAGGAAAAAAAGCCGCTATTTATGTGGGTGGTGCTTTTAAGGCCATTTCGCTGGTAAAAGCATTGCGCTTGCTGGGTATGCAAACTGTTGTTGTTGGCTCGCAAACCGGAAATGCAGAAGATTATAAACTACTAAAAGACTTGTGTGATGAGGGAACCATCATTGTTGATGATTCCAATCCAAACGAACTTTCTGAATTTGTGAAGCTAACCGGAGCTAACCTGTTTATCGGTGGCGTGAAAGAACGCCCGATTGCCCATAAACTGGGTCTTGGTTTTTGCGATCACAACCACGAAAGGAAAGAAGCACTGGCCGGCTATGTCGGCATGATGAATTTTGCGAAAGAAGTTTACGCCTCGGTGACGAGCCCGGTGTGGAAATTCGTGAAATGATACAGCACAAAATCGGTTAGTTACAAACCGTGATTGTGTTTTTAGAAAGGGGGTACCCTTTAAAGAATCGGAAAAAATATTGAATTCCGGTGAGCGTTCCCGAAGGCTTTGCCTCGGGATAAGCGAACAAGACTATAAAAAAGTCCTTAACGGAATCGGATTCCTCAACAGCTTTGCTGTGAGGAGTTCCAATTAAAACAAATCGGATGTTTGAACTCAATTCAGTACTAAAAGCAAAAGAAAATTACAAGGCAACACAAAATGCCTGTAAACTTTGTTCGCCACTGGGAGCCAGCGTTGCCTACAAAGGTTTTAAAGGCTGTGTTCCGCTAATTCACGGCTCGCAGGGTTGCGCCACTTATATTCGCCGCTACCTTATTTCACACTACAAAGAGCCCATCGACATTGCCTCGTCGAACTTTACAGAAGATGCAACCATTTTTGGTGGCGATGAAAACTTTAAACTGGCAGTCCTTAATATTATCAATCAATATAAACCGGAAATTATAGGTATCGCTTCAACCTGTTTGAGCGAAACCATTGGCGACGATGTTAGCCTTTTTCTGCACCATTTTCTGGAGAAACATCCTGAAATCGACACCGATTTTGTAATAGCTTCAACACCTAGTTACCAGGGAACGCACATCGACGGGTTTCACGAAGCCGTTTCCGGCGTAGTAAAACATTACGCAAAAAAAGGTCTTTCACAAGAGCATGTAAATCTCTTCCCCGGTTTTGTTTCAACCGAAGATTTGCGCTTGCTGAAAGAAATTATGGCCGACTTTTCGTTGGAAGACATTATGATGCCCGATTATTCTGAAAGCCTTGATAACCCCGTTTGGGATACTTATCACCGTATTCCCGAAGGCGGAACTTCAAAAGAGGATGTTGTAAAAAGTGGTTCTGCCCAAGCCAGTATCGAATTCGGTACTATTCTAAATAGAGGGAAATTATCTGGTCGCGTAAAAAGCAAACAATTGTCGCGCACCGGGGCACAATTCCTGAAAAACGAAATGGACGTGCCATTAATAAATATGCCAATGCCAATTGGTATTACGCAAACCGATGCCTTTTTAGAGGAGCTGAAAAATCTTTCGGGCAACGATATTCCTGAAAAATATACCAAACAACGTGGTCGCCTGGTAGACGCTTATGTTGATGCACATAAATACACATTCGGCAAAAAAGCAGTGGTTTATGGCGAAGAGGATTTTGTAGTTGCCATGGCAGCTTTCCTCGATGAAATTGGAATTGAGCTGGCGCTCGTTGCCACAGGCGGCGAAAGCGGCATGCTGGAAGCAGAGATAAAAAAATATTGTCCTGAAAATAAAGATAAAGTGGTGGTTCGCGAAGGATACGATTTTGAAAGTATCCGCGAGTGGAGCCTTGAAAATAAGCCTGATATTCTGATCGGACACAGCAAAGGCTACTATATCGCCCGCGAGCTTAATATCCCGATCGTTCGCGTAGGTTTCCCGGTTCACGACCGTGTGGGCGGACAACGCATAAAACATCTTGGTTATTCAGGTACGCAGGAACTATTCGATAAAGTAGTGAATGCACTAATTGAACACAAACAAAGTAATTCGCCGGTAGGCTATAAATATATGTAATAACAATTGCGAGAACTCGCAGCTAAAAAGCAGAAGGTTATGATTGACATTAAAACACATCCCTGTTTCAATAAGCATGCAAAAGGCAAATATGCCCGCGTGCATCTCCCGGTGGCACCGCAATGTAATATTCATTGTAATTATTGTAAGCGCGATTACGATTGCGTAAACGAAAGCCGCCCTGGTGTTACCAGCGAAGTACTATCACCTGAGCAGGCATTGGCCTACACCATCAGGTTAAAAGAAAAAATGCCGCATTTGTCGGTTGTGGGTATTGCCGGCCCCGGCGATCCGTTCGCCAATCCAATTCAAACGATGACAACGCTTCGGTTGATTCGTAAAGAATTTCCGGAAATGATCCTTTGTCTTTCGTCAAACGGGCTGAATGTATTGCCGTATGTTGATGAATTGAAGGAGTTGGAAGTAAGCCACGTTACCATTACGTTGAATGGAACAGAGACAAAAACATTGTCGCAACTTTATAAATGGGTGCGTTTCGAGAAACGCGGATATTTTGGAGAACAGGCAGCTGAAATTCTGCTCAGAAACCAAATGGAAGCAATTCGTGCGTTAAAACGTGCAGGTATTACCGTTAAAATTAACTCAATTGTAGTGCCTGGAATCAATGATAATGTGATCATTGATATTGCCAAAAAGATGAAAGAGATGGAAGTGGATATTATGAATACCATTCCGCTCTACCCGGTTGAAGGAACTCCTTTCGAGGATTTTGAAGAACCTTCTCCAAAACGCATGAAAGAATTACAAAACGGTATAAAAGAATATTTACCACCGATGACACACTGTGCACGTTGCCGTGCAGATGCTGTTGGTTTGCTGGGACAAGACGATGCAGAAGCAAAACAAATTTTGTCGGAAGTTTCGAACCTGTCGGTGAATGTTGACAAAACAAAACCATATGTGGCAGTTGCCAGTCACGAGGGACTGTTGGTAAACCAGCACCTGGGAGAGGCAACACAACTCTATATTTTCAGAGAAACGCCAAATGGCTACCGTTTGGTGGAGCAACGTTCAACGCCAAAACCGGGAGCAGGAAATAGTCGTTGGGCAGTACTGGCTGATGTAATTGATGATTGTAGGGCCTTGCTGGTTGGCGGAATCGGACCATCACCATCGTCGATTATTGGCCGTGCAGGAATCAAGATCGTTGAAATGACCGGTTTGATTGATGAGGGATTGGATGCCGTTTACAAAGGCAAAGAACTCCGGACACTGAAAAAAACCGATGTTTTCAAATGCGGATCAGAATGTTCGGGAAAAGGAACCGGTTGCGGTTAACGCGACCCCTCCTAACCTCCGCAAAGGGGAGGAATTAGGACATGGAATAAAGGATGCATTCAATTATAAATTTAATAGACCAGACTCCCTCTCCTTTGGAGAGGGCTGGGGAGAGGTTAAAAAATGAGAATAGCAGTAACAACAACCAGTGGAGTAAAGGTTGACCAGCATTTTGGAAAAGCACGTAGTTTTTCGATCTACGATGTAAAAGCCAACGAAGTAAAACTTATTGAAACCAGAATGGTAGATTCCTATTGCAAATCAAATGCGGAGGAAATGCCCGACAAGGATCATAAGTTTTCAGGAGACCGGCTGTCAGTGGTTTACGAACGAATAAAAGACTGCGAGAAGGTTTATACACTTCAAATTGGTGAAAAACCAGAGGCAGCATTAAAAGCCAAAGGAATTAAAGTTCAACCATGTTCTTGCAACATCGACAAGATTCCGGGCTGTAGCGGAAAATGTAAATAATAAATAGCTGTCATTTCGACGACGAAGGAGGAGAAATCTGTTACCAGGATTTCAAAGGAGCAGATTTCTCAGTCATACTTCCTTCGAAATGACAAAGAATAGAAATAGTATCAACTTAAAATATAGAACGAGATGAAAAAACCAGAATTTCACATTTTAGTATGCAACTCATACCGGGTTGCAGGGGATGCACAAGGTTATTGTAACAAAAACGGTTCATCCGATTTAATTCAATATATAATGGAAGAATGTAACGACCGCGGCATGGACGTCGCGGTCTCTTCCACCGCTTGTTTAAACGTTTGCTCGCAGGGGCCGGTAATGGTTGTTCACCCGAATAACTATTGGTACGGAGGAATTAATGAAGAGAAAATCGACGAAATTTTAGATGCACTGGAAGAGGGGGAGGCCGTTGAGGATTATCTCATAAGCGAGTAAAGTTAAACTGCTGAACTCAATTGTTTTTCCCCTCTAGCCAGAACTAATCAAACTTCAACTTATATCGTATTCCCGGTTTTTTGCCGGGGGTACTTTTATCGGATTGAAAACCAATAATAATTATATATTATGAAGGATGAGAAGTTCCCATATTTGATCGATACTACGTTGCGTGACGGAGAACAAGCGCCGGGGGTAGTATTTTCATTGAAAGAGAAACTTGAAATTGCTCAGAAGCTTGATGAAATTGGTGTGCCTGAATTAGAGATCGGTACTCCGGCCATGGGCGAAAAAGAGCAGAGCGACATTCACTGTTTGATCAACAAGGGATTTTCCTTCGCTTCAACCTGCTGGTGCAGGGCAACTTTCAATGATTTGGAGGCTGCCCTTGCTACAGGAGCTAGTAGAGTTAACCTTTCGTTCCCGGTTTCCGACATACAACTTGAAACACTTGGGAAGTCGCGCGACTGGGTGCGAAAAAACCTTCCCGAAATTATGAATTTTGCCACGAAGCATTTCGAATTTGTGGCCGTCGGTGCGCAGGATGCTTCGCGTGCCGATTACGATTTCCTGAAAGAATACATCTACCTAACTACTTTATATGGAGCCAAACGTGTACGCATTGCTGATACGGTAGGAATTCTGAATCCACTTTCTACGCAAAACCTGTTTACCCGCTTAAGCAGCGATTTTGCTGATGTGGATTTTGAATTTCACGGGCACAACGATTTGGGCATGGCAACTGCCAACCACGTTGTTGCATTACAGTCGGGCGCACAAAGTGTAAGCTTAACAGTAAACGGATTGGGCGAACGAGCCGGAAATGCCTGTTTGGAAGAAGTGGCTTTTGCGCTGAAATATTCCTGTGGTTTTGATTTTAAGTTCGAAGGTGAAAAAATGGTTCAGCTTTCGAAAATGGTAGAAAAGGCATCGGAGCGAAAGTTGGCATTGGCGAAACCTGTGTCGGGAGACTTGGTTTTTTCGCACGAATCCGGAATTCACTGCCGAAGCTTAAAAGAGAATCCACTGTCATATCAACCTTTTAATCCAAACGAAATTGGCCGACAAATGGAGCTTGTTATCGGAAAACACTCGGGAATGGGCGCAGTGGACGAGATGCTGCAAAAGCGAAACATCTTTCTGCCCAAAGACGAACTGGCTATTCTTGTAGCGAAAATCAAAAAGATGTCGACCGAGTTAAAGCGCGACCTGCATTATAACGAGGTTAAAAGTCTGATTTCATCGAACATTTAAATTAATTGACAAAATACATCTACAATATATTAATAGAACAAGGTTGGATAACTAAAATTTGAAATTATGGCAAACTGGACAAAGTACATGGATGAGGCCGACAGCTATGCAAAAGCAGCAGTTGGTTCTTTCAATAAAGAGAAATTGGGAAGCCTGGTAATATATAATGTATTGAGTATGGCTATCGAAAATTACCTGACAGCCTTGTGTATAAGTAGTGGCGAAATGCCAGAGCACGAAGGGATCTCTTATATGCTCCGTCAGGTGGGTAAGAATATCGAAATACCCGAACCGTTTCATCAGGAAGCCCGGTTTATGAATCGTTTTATGAATTACTGTTCGTTGGAAGTGCAGGAACAAAAAGAACCAACACATGAAGAATTAGCTCGTATGCTTGGTTTCATGGGGGATTTGAAAAGTTTTTGCGAAGGAATACTATTAAAAGGACAACCGGTTTAGCCACGAAATCTCAGAATTCGACTTTCGATTACCTGAAATGCTGTTATGAATCTTTCGGGATTTCAGTTTATTTTTGCGTAATAATTATTTACTTTCCTATTGGAGGAGTAGAATAAAATTTCGGCATTGGCTAAAATTATTAATTATGAAGAAACTAATATTTTACATTATAGTTTTTGTAATGACTTTTGCCTGTACCAACAAAAACCAACCGCAAACGGAGCTATTGGTTTTTAGCGGAGCAGGATTAACAAATGTAGTTACTGAACTGGCCGAAATCTATAACGCAGAAAATGATATTGACATCAAGTTGAATTTTGCTTCTTCGGGAACACTGGCCCGGCAAATTGAACAGGGCGCTCAACCTGCAGTTTATATTTCTGCCAACGAAAAGTGGGTGGACTACCTTATTAATCTGGATTTGGTTGTTCCTGAATCAAAAGAGAAAGTTGTCGGTACGTCAATGGCAGTGATTGTCCCTTCGGATAGCGAAACAGACTCAATCACATTTTTAAATGATTTCCCGGAGCAGTTTAAAGGTCGGTTATCAATTGGCGATCCAAAACATGTGCCGGCAGGCGACTATGCATGGAAAGCCATTGAGAGCGGTGGTTATGCTGATGCTTTAACCGATCGGATATTGCCTGCAAAAGATGTACGGTCGGCCTTAATGGTTGTCGAATTGGGCGAAGTGGAAATGGGAATTGTATACAAAACCGATGCGTTGAAATCGCAAAAAGTAAGGATTGTTTCCATCATTCCCTATGAGCTGCATCCGCCAATTGGTTTTTATGCATCCATTTTAAAGCACAAAAACAACGAACAAACCAGGCTTTTTTATAATTTTCTGACCTCGAAAGAAGCAAAAGACATCTGGATAAAACACGGATTTAAGATTGAGTGAATTGTTTAAATATACAGCGAGCGAGTGGTCAGCAATACAATTATCGTTAAGTGTTGCGCTAATTTGTGCTGTAATAACCTTGCCGCTGGCCATTGCAGTGGGCTGGTTTTTGGCCCGTAAAAAGTTTTTTGGTAAATCGGTGGTCGAAGGAATTTTGCATTTACCACTGGTTCTGCCGCCAATTACAACCGGTTACTTATTGTTGTTGGTTTTCGGCAACCGCGGATTTATCGGTAAGTTCTTTTACGAAACATTCGGAATCCAAATCGCCTTTTCATTTTATGCCGCTGTAATCGCTGCCATTTTTGTTTCGTTTCCGTTGGTTACGCGATCCATTCGTTTATCTATAGAACTGGTCGATCAGAAACTGGAAGAAGCTGCACGTACTTTGGGAGCTTCCAATCTCCGTGTATTTTTTACCATTACACTTCCGTTGGCATTGCCCGGTGTAATCAGTGGATTCATTTTGTCGTTTGCAAGAAGCCTGGGGGAATTTGGTGCAACCATTTCCTTTGCCGGAAACATCGAAGGGAAAACACAGACACTTCCACTAGCGATTTTTTCTGAAATGCAGGTTCCGGGGCAGGAGGCTTCAACAATGCGATTAGTAGTAGTGTCTGTAATATTGTCCCTGCTGGCAATGATTGCTGCAGAATTCCTAAACCGTCGTGTAATTAAAAGTAAAACGGCATGAGCGCGGCATTAAGTTTCCATATAAAATTACAACGCAAGGATTTTACACTCGACGTAAAAGCCAACATTCCAAACGGGATTACCGGTATTTTTGGCCCGTCGGGCCATGGAAAAACCAGCCTACTGAATTCCATTGCCGGGATTGTTACACCCGATTCAGGATATATTCATTTAAACGGAGACACACTTCTTGATACTAATAATAAGATAAATGTTAAGATCAGGAAACGAAAAGTGGGCTACGTTTTTCAGGACGAACGACTTTTTCCGCACTATGCTTTTAAGAAGAACTTATTATATGGAGAAAAGAATCCGGATCAGGAGCTTTTTAATGAGGTAATCGAAACGTTGCAGATCGCACATTTATTAAATAAGAAGCCTGAACAATGTTCCGGAGGAGAAAAACAACGTGCTGCAATTGGGCGTGCCATTATCAGCGGTTCGAAAATATTGCTGATGGACGAGCCGTTTTCGGCACTCGATGTAAACCTGCGTCGCGAGATCATTCCTTATTTAAACCGGGTGCATCAGAAATTTTCGCTCCCTATATTAATAGTAAGCCACGATCTTCCTGATCTTTTGAGTCTGACCGATAATTTACTATTGCTTAAAAATGGGCAATTGCTGGGGCACGGAAAGTTCACCGATTTGTTGGATCAACCCGAGAATCTGGAGTTGATGCACGAGTCGGGGTGGTACAATGTAATGCACCTGTCGGTATTTGCCCACCTCGAATCGAAGAACATGGTTTTGTTGAAAAGCAATAAAAGTGACTTGCAAATACAGGCGCTAACTCAAACCATAGGAAAAGATGTGGAGGTAAACCAGTCCCTAAAAGTCCTAATCAAACCGGAAAGCATAGCCTTATCCAAAGAACCGGTACAAAATATCTCACTCCGCAACCAGGTAGAAGGTACGATGAAAGAAGTATTTGTAAAAGACGGTCTTGCCTTTTGCGTGGTTGATGTAGGTGAAAACATCATCGTAGAAGTCACCGAAGCTTCGCAAAAAAGTATGTGCCTTGAGAAAGGCCAGCGGGTGTACTGTCTTTTTAAATCAGCATCGCTAAAAATTTATTAATCCACTCTGTTCAGATAATCAGCGACTTGCGATTTTGCCCCAGAAATACTTTCAATTATTTTCACCAAAGTGCTTGCATTATTAAAAACCTTGATTACTTTTGCACCCGCTTTACAAACAAAGCGACGTTCAAATGACAAGTTGATGGTAAGAGCAGAGTGATTGAAAGGCTGGTGGAACGGCACGGAAGATCACATCAGGACCACGAAAATTCAGCAATAAATTTTCGGAAAAAACTTCAAAAAAGTTTTGGGAGTTTTGAAAAAGTAATTACCTTTGTCGCCCCGTTAAAAGGGAAACGAGTTCTGGCTGGTGAGAGAGATTTAGAAGAGGAAACGGTCAGAGTAAAAATACAAGAAAGTAGATGACCGGCATTAAGAGGTAAGATTGAGGTGCTGGTTTTTTTACGCGAGTTCTTTAAAATTTTGAAGCACAAAAAAGCAAGGTTATTTTTAAAACAACTTTGTTGATTTCTGAGAGACAAGTAAACCTGTAGCGAAAGATATTAAACTTTTTATATTTACAACGGAGAGTTTGATCCTGGCTCAGGATGAACGCTAGCGGGAGGCCTAACACATGCAAGTCGAGGGGCAGCATTGTAGCTTGCTACAGATGGCGACCGGCGCACGGGTGCGTAACGCGTATGCAACCTTCCTTGTACAGAGGGATAGCCCATGGAAACGTGGATTAATATCTCATAGTATCACAATTTCGCATGTTATTGTGATTAAAGTTTCGGCGGTACAAGATGGGCATGCGTAAGATTAGGTAGTTGGTGAGGTAACAGCTCACCAAGCCGACGATCTTTAGGGGTTCTGAGAGGATTATCCCCCACACTGGTACTGAGACACGGACCAGACTCCTACGGGAGGCAGCAGTGAGGAATATTGGTCAATGGGCGCAAGCCTGAACCAGCCATCCCGCGTGCAGGATGACGGCCCTATGGGTTGTAAACTGCTTTTGTTTGCCAAGAATGTTACCTACGTGTAGGTATTTGACGGTAGCAAATGAATAAGGACCGGCTAACTCCGTGCCAGCAGCCGCGGTAATACGGAGGGTCCAAGCGTTATCCGGATTTATTGGGTTTAAAGGGTGCGCAGGCGGAACTTTAAGTCAGTGGTGAAATCTTGCCGCTTAACGGTAAAATTGCCATTGATACTGAAGTTCTTGAATGTAGTTGAGGTAGGCGGAATGTGTTGTGTAGCGGTGAAATGCATAGATATGACACAGAACGCCAATTGCGAAGGCAGCTTACTAAGCTACGATTGACGCTGAGGCACGAAAGCGTGGGGAGCGAACAGGATTAGATACCCTGGTAGTCCACGCCGTAAACGATGATCACTCGCTGTTTGCGATACACAGTAAGCGGCTGAGCGAAAGCAT